>JAFLTY010000028.1:21019-31615 GCA_022509065.1 Muribaculaceae bacterium | reverse complement strand
TAACAATTTGTCTTCCGACAATTTTCCGACTCAGGCAACCGGTATCATAGACGAAATCTTCGATAAGGTCGCTTATTGTGTACACACCATCGACGAACTCTGTCTGGTAGTGCGTGACAGACGGGTCTTCTTTCGCGGACAGCGCAGTTGCGCCGTTCTCATGGAGGTGGCGGCAACGGTGTTGGATGCGCAGCCACAAAAACCGAAAGGGTGCGCGTCAATATCAGGGAACGCTCCAACCTCAAAAAGGACGCTAACTTCAAAACACGCGTCAACATCCTCGATAACCTCGCGCCGTCTCAGGGTGTCAGATATGGCTCGTCCGTCTCCGGTCGTTAATCTCAAAATCCCGGCTTCATCCGTGTCTGACTTATTGGATGTCAACGTATTGCCTCGCAGTCCCTGCGTCGCTGGTTTTAATTGTAGCGCAAGGTCTCCTTAGCCGTTTAAACTGCTCTAAGTGCCGGTTTTGAACTTTTAAAAAAAATGCGTACTTTTGTGCTTATATTACAATGTGATGGAATCATAAGATTTCCACTCGTTTTTCGAATTAATTAAAATCCGTTTAGATATGAAATTCAAAGTTCCCAGTAAATCCTTTTACAGCACGATAGCTGCCGTTGGCAAAGTCATTAACTCAAAAAACGCGCTCCAGATTCTCGACAATTTTTTGGTCACGCTTAAAGATGGCGTGCTCACTGTCGCAGGTATGGATGTCGAAAACTATCTGTGCGCCAAAATAGAGGTTACCGAATGGGAAGGCGAGGGTTCGGTATGTCTCAATGCCTCCAGACTTATTGAAATTTTCAAGGAGATTCCCGAAATGGGTGTCGAGGTTAGCGTCGACGAGCGTCTCAATGTTCATATCTCTTTCGGATCGGGCGAGGGTGACTTTACTGCTCTGCCCGGCATGGAATACCCGCGCTACGAAAAATCGGCCGAGGAAAACAACGAGGAACCTGTTGTGTTCCAAGCCTTGGCCTCGCAGTTCATCCAGGGTATCGAAAACACCCTCTTTGCCACAAGCGATGATGACTACCGCGCCGCAATGATGGGTATATATACCGATATCAAGCCGGACGGCATCACTTTCGTGGCTACCGACACCCGTAAACTCGTGCGTTATTGCGACAACCGTCATCGTCCGGGCGTCTCCGCACACTGCATACTGCCTCCTAAACCTGCCGCTATCCTCAAGAATGTTTTTGGCGGCGATGAGACCATCGATGTGCGCATGACTTCAAGAAGCGCCGAATTCAGCAACTCCAAGTTCACTTTCAATTGTCGTTTCATTCTGGGCAACTTCCCCGACTACACTCGTGTTATTCCTCGAAACAACAATTTCACGCTGACTGTGGACAAGACATTGCTGGCCAATACGGTACGCCGTGTCGGATTGTTCTGCGAAAAGGGTTACAATCTCGAAAAATTCAAAATAGAGCCGGACAAGATGACTATCAAGGCCGACGACCCCAATCTTATGACTCACAGCCGCGAGGTTATTCCTTGTTCGTTCACCGGTGACAATCTCATCATAGGCTTCTCAAGCACGCATTTATACGAAATTCTCAATGTGATTCGCACCGAGGACGTTATCGTCAAATTGGGCGATGCATCGCGTCCCGGCATTTTCGAACCGTCTGAAAACGAGGCCGACACTTCAATACTTATCCTTTTGATGCCGATGACTGTTGGCGAATTCTAATCATCACCACTCTTCTTTATGGCTCTGATTCTGTCCCGTCCCCTCATCTTTTTCGATCTGGAGACTACCGGTGTGAATATAACGAAGGACCGTATCGTCGAACTTTCTTTCATCAAAGTCATGCCGGACGGTATGGAGGTATGCAAGACGCGTCGCATCAACCCCGAAATGCCTATTCCGGCCGAAGCCACTGCCGTTCACCATATCACTGACGAAATGGTCGCTGGCGAACCCACTTTCAAACAGGTGGCCAAATCGCTTGCCGAGATTTTCAAAGGTTGTGATATTGCGGGGTTTAACTCCAATCGTTTCGACATCCCTATGCTTGACGAGGAATTTCACCGCGCAGGGGTTGACTTCGATTTCAGTCGCGCCAATTTTATCGATGTGCAGAATATCTTCCATAAAAAGGAACCTCGAACACTGACAGCGGCCTACCGTTTTTACTGCGACAAGGATCTGGAGGGCGCCCACAGCGCCGATGCCGACACTCGAGCCACTTACGAGGTTCTCATGGCTCAACTCGAGCGTTACTCCGACCTGTCGGGCGATGTGCAATCATTGTCCAAATTCTCGGGTTATGGCAACAATGTCGATTTGATGGGTCGTTTGGTGTTCGATGACAAGGGTCGCGAGGTAATAAACTTCGGTAAGTACAAGGGTCAGATAGCGGAGGATGTCCTTGCCAGAGATCCCGGTTTTTACAGCTGGATTCTGCAAGGTGACTTCGCCGGAAACACCAAGCGCGCTTTCACCAGAGTGTATATGAGGATGCGCCAGAACCAAAAAGCCAACAAATAGTCTGTTAAGGTTATTTTTCACATGGCCTTCTTTTTCTAAAACAAGTGTTATTATCAGCATTGTGAGCACAAATCTATCCGGCAAACACATCGTTCTCGGCATAACAGGGGGTATCGCCGCCTATAAGTCGGTCTATCTTTTGCGTCTGTTGATTAAAAGCGGAGCAGAGGTTCAGGTCGTAATGACGCCCAACGCCAAGGAGTTCATAACTCCCGTCACTCTGTCGTCACTCAGCGGCAAACCTGTCATATCAGAGTTTTTCACCGCCAATACCGGCGAGTGGCATTCGCATGTCGACCTCGGATTATGGGCCGACGCCATGGTGATAGCTCCCGCTACTGCTTCGACTATAGGCAAGATGGCCAACGGCGTGGCCGATAATATGTTGGTCACCACTTATCTTTCGGCAAAGGCACCGGTGTTCGTGACTCCTGCCATGGACTTGGATATGATGGCGCATCCCTCGACATCACGCAACTTGGAACTGTTGCGAAGCTATGGTAATCATATCATTGACAGTGAGTCCGGCGAGCTTGCCAGTCACCTTGTGGGTAAGGGCAGAATGGCGGAGCCACAGTCTATAGTCGACACTTTGGATAGCTTCTTCGCTTCTTCCCACGATCTTGCCGGCAAGCGTGTGCTTGTCACCGCAGGACCGACAAGGGAGGCTATTGACCCGGTGAGGTTCATCGGCAATTATTCGACGGGCAAGATGGGATATGCCATTGCCAACGAATGCCGCCGCAGGGGTGCCGAAGTAACTCTGGTTTCCGGTCCTGTGGAGGCTGTCAAGGCTGTCGATGGGGTTAAGGTCATCGGAGTGGAGTCCGCCCGCGAAATGTTGGATGCTTGTCTCAAGGTGTTTGACAATACCGATATTGCTGTCATGACGGCTGCCGTAGCCGATTACCGTCCGGCCGAAGTGGCGTCTCGTAAGATTAAGCGTGAGGAGAACGGTATAGACAATATTGCGCTGGTCAAAAACCCTGATATTGCCGCAACACTGGGTAAGATGAAATCTGACGGACAATATGTTGTGGGCTTTGCTCTCGAAACAGACCACGAGGCGGAAAACGCCATGGCGAAACTCAAACGGAAGAATCTCGATGCAATCGTCCTGAACTCGCTCGCCGAGAAGGGCACCGGTTTCGGAACAGACACTAATCGGGTAGATTTCATTGCCAATGACGGAACTGTCACTCGTTTTGATATCAAACCGAAGATCGAAGTGGCACGTGATGTTGTTGACATGATTAAATCAATGTTATCACGTTAATAATTTTGTAACTCTCATCTCTCCTTTTTATAAATGAAAGTCTTACGTTCAAGCATATTCAAGACAATCGTTGCGGTGGTAGCTTTGGCTCTCTCCCCGACTCTATCGGCTCAGGAGTTGAACTGTCAGGTCGAGGTAAACAGCGACCAGGTTCAGGGCACCAACAAATCGGTGTTCGAGACTCTGCAATCGGCCATCAACGATTATATGAACACGACGGTATTCACCAACACCCAGTTTTCGCCCAACGAAAAAATCGACTGTCGTCTTTTCCTCACAATAAAAGAGGTCAACGACAATGTATTTACCGGCGATTTACAGGTGCAATCCACGCGTCCTGTCTATAACGCGTCGTTGACATCCACACTGATAAATTTCAAAGATTCGAAAATCGAATTCACCTATCAGGAAAACGAACCGCTTGTTTTCTCTGTCAACTCGATGGAGAGCCAACTTACTGCCATTCTCAATTTCTACGCCTATCTTATTCTTGCGATAGATTTTGACAGCTTTTCGCCTAAAGGCGGCGAACCCTATTGGGACAGGCTGAAAGACATTGTGCAGATGGCGCAGTCGTCGGGCGAGACAGGATGGCGTGCTTTCGAGGATACCAAGAACCGAAGCGCCGTGTTAAGCGCTTATACCGATGCGTCAACTTCGCCTATAAGGGATTTGTTATATCGTTACCACCGCACAGGTCTCGACGAGATGGCGACATCGCCTGACAAAGGTCGTGCCAACATAACGAAGGCACTCGAAAATATCAAGGCGGTTTATGACGCTGCCCCAATGAGTGTCGCCTTGTCGATGTTCAAGGACGCCAAGCTCGACGAACTGGTGAATATCTATTCGCAAGCTCCTTCTGACGAACGTACCAAGGTGTATGATCTGCTCGAACCTATCTATCCCACCGAACGCGAAAGACTTGAAAAAATAAAAAAAGGAAAAGAAAACCGCTAACCTTCCAAGACCCCTGCTCTACGCCGTAACGCTAATCGATTCACGAAGATGCTTACATCATTGCACATATCGAACTATGCCCTCATTGAGTCTCTCGACCTCTCTTTGGGCGACGGTCTCAATATCGTGACGGGCGAAACGGGTTCGGGCAAGTCTATCGTCCTCGGTGCTTTGGCTCTTGTCATGGGCGAACGCGCCGATTCCAAAACGATAAGCAATCCCGAAAAGAAAACCGTTGTCGAGGCAAAATTCGATGTGTCAAAGTTTGAAGGGTTCAATAAGTTCTTATCCGACCTTGATATCGATGGCATGGGAGACGAATGTATTTTGAGACGAGAATTAACCGCAAAGGGGACTTCACGTGCCTTCATCAATGATACACCGGTCAATCTTTCGCTCATGAGAGAGGTATCAATGCGTTTGCTCGATATTCATACTCAACACGAGAATCTCTTGCTGTCAGACTCAACCTTCCAGACCGAAGTGCTCGATGTCTTGGCTGACAACAAGGACCTGTTAAAAAAATATGAAAGGGAGTATACTGATTATCGCAAATCGCTGAAAGATTACGTGTCTTTCCGAGACAATCTTCAAAGAAACAAGGCAGAGACCGAATACAACACTTATCAGCTTGAACAGCTCGATGCTTTGGATCTTCGCGAAGGCGAACAGGAGAGTCTCGAACATGAAAGGGATTTACTGACTAACTCCACCCGTATCAAGCAGCATATCTCTTCAGCCCTTAATGCCTTGTCTCGGTCTAACGACGACGTTCTCGGTACGATTCTTCACGCCACCAACGAGCTCTCACATATCACCGACTATGTGCATAACTCGCAAAGTCTTGTCGAACGGCTTGAGAGTGCCCGTATTGAAATTGCTGATATTGTTGACACTCTCGAAGAGTATGACCATTCGATTACATCTTCGGAGAATGACCTGGAAGCCATCGAATCACGCCTTGAAAAAATCTATGCACTTCAGGCCAGACACCATGTCACCAGCGACCAACAACTCATCGACCTTAGAAAAGAACTGAGACAAAAACTGGAGGATGTAGAAAACGGCGATGAAAAACTCTCCCTGCTTGAAGACCGTGCCAAAGCTGCTAAAAAAGCCGCCGTTTTGACGGCACGCGACATTACGGCACGTCGTTCGTCTGTCGCCACCGAACTGGCTGTCGAAATTAAGAAAAGGACAGAATCTTTGGGCATGCCTAACATGAGGTGTGAAATTAGAGTGTCTCCGGCCAAACTATCCTCCACCGGAATGGATAATGTCGAGTTTCTGTTTGCCTTCAACAAAAACCAATCTCTCATGCCGGTAGGTAAAACAGCTTCCGGCGGCGAAATATCTCGTGTAATTCTTGCTCTCAAATCATTACTTGTCGAGAAAACTCATCTTCCGACAATCATCTTTGACGAGGTTGATACCGGTGTTTCCGGCGATATAGCCAATCGAATGGCTCAACTAATGCTTGACATAAGCCGTTATACACAGGTTATCACCATAACCCATATAGCGGCGGTAGCAGCGCATGGTCGACATCATTTCAAGGTCTATAAGGAAGACAAGGGTGACTCCACTCACACATATATCCACAAACTGAACGAGGACGAGCGAGTGCACGAACTGGCCGCAATGATATCGGGTAAGACTGAGAATGAGGCGGCTTTGAACACCGCAAGGACTTTGCTTGAAACCGGGAACGTGAAACATTAAATGACATTCTAAAATGACAGATGCAGATTATATATACGGCGTAAGGGCTGTTATAGAAGCTATCGATGCCGGTCGTCGCATTGACAAGGTACTCATCAAGAGAGATCTTGGTGGAAATCTTGTGTCAGAACTGATGGACAAAATAACATCTAACGGTATCGTTGTACAGAGAGTACCCCTCGAAAAACTAAACCGTATAACTCGTAACAATCATCAGGGGGTGGTAGCGCTGCTTTCGGCGGTGTCTTATTACAATATCGAGGATCTCATACCGGAGCTTGTCGCTGACGGCAGACTCCCCTTCGTGGTCATCCTTGACGGTATCACCGATGTGAGAAATTTCGGCGCGATAGCCCGTACTGCCGAATGTGCCGGTGTCGACGCGTTAATCATCCCCAGCGCCGGTAGTGTCACCGTTGGGGCTGACGCTGTGAAGACATCCGCAGGAGCGCTTCTCCGCGTACCGGTGTGTCGCGTTCGCAACATGGCGCATGCAGTGACCTATCTTGAAGAGAAAGGATTCAGTTTGGTCGCTGTCAGCGAAAAAGCAGACCACAATTACACTCAGGGCGATTACACGGTGCCGACCGCATTAATCATGGGAGCCGAAGACAAAGGCATCTCACCACATATCTTTAAGGCGTGCTCAACTCGCGTCTCAATTCCTATGTTCGGACATATTGGTTCGCTGAACGTGTCCGTGGCCGCCGGTATTATGATGTACGAAGTTGTAAGACAACGGCTTGAAGCCAATATGGAAGTAATCTGACAATAAAAACGGTTCACTCACGTTATATTAGAAGTGTGTTTCGGCAACAAAAAAATAGAAAAAAAGAGCTTTTAATAACATTAATTAATATATTATCAATGAAAAAGATACTGTTCTCCTTGGGACTTCTGGCCGTCGCGGCAGGCGTCATTTCAGCCAAATCGGATAAAGACCCGGTAATTATGACAGTGAACGGCCGTCCGGTCAATAAAAGCGAATTTGAGTATCTCTATAATAAAAATGCGGGACAACAAATCGAGCATCAGACCCTCGATGAGTACGTCGATATGTTTGTCAACTATAAACTGAAGGTTGCAGACGCTCTTGCCAATCATTATGACACTACGTCAAGTTTCCAAACCGAGCTTTCACAGTACCGCGCGGAGCTTGCCGCACCTTATATGCTTGACAAGGAAGCAGAAAAAGAACTAATGGACGAAGCGTATAACCATTACAAACGTCTTGTAAACGTTTCGCATATCATGTTGCAGGCAGCTGCTCCCGAAGACCCGAAAGCCGTAGCCCTCGCCGACAGTATCCGCACCGAGATTCTGGCCGGAAGACTGGACTGGGCTGACGCCGCAGCTCGTTTCTCGATAGACCGTGGAACCAGCCAGAGAGGCGGCAATATGGGATGGCTTGTCAGCGGCCGTTACCCTGCAGCTTTTGAGGATGCAGCCTATTCCACCGCTGTCGGTGAGATATCGCAGCCGGTGTTCTCGGGTTACGGTTATCATATTGTGAAAGTCAATGCCGAGAAACCCAATCCCGGTGAAGTCAAAGCAAGACATATTTTAAAACTCACAGCCCGTAAAAGTCCCGAAGAGGCAGCCAAAGCCAAGCAGCAGATCGACTCGATATACGAGGTGCTGATGACAGGAGCCGATTTTGGTGACGTTGCCCGCAGAGAAAGTGAAGATCCCGGTAGCAAAGCCAACGGCGGTGAACTGGATTGGTTCGGTGCAGGAATGATGGTTGCACCTTTTGACTCAGCAGCCTTTACATTGCCCGAGGGTGAGATTTCGCGTCCCGTAGAGACTGCTTACGGATGGCACATCATTGAAGTGACCGGTCATCGTCCCATGAAATCGCGCGAAGAAATGGACGATCAGTTACGCAACATCCTCAATAGCAGCGAGAAAGGAAATATTCCGGCACGTAAATATCTCGAGACGATGAAAGTTAAATATAACAGTCACCTACTCGAGGACAATCTTGACAAACTCCAGCAGACCATCGCCGAAAGTGCCAACGGCTATGACTCAACGATGATAGCTACCCTGAAACAAAGTGACATGCCTGTCGCAGTAGTCGCCGGTGAAGAGATAGCTCTACGCGAAGTAATGCCCATGGTTGCTATCACAGCTTCGAAAGACGCACGTAACGCCCGCAATCTGATTAGCCAGAGCGCTACACGCCTCATGGAGAACCGCACACGTCAGAAAGCACAAGTAGATCTGGCCGACACAAATGCCGAATATCGCAATCTTATCAACGAATACACGGACGGCATCCTATTGTTCAATATCAGTCAGGACAAAGTATGGCAGAAAGCTGCCAACGACCGTCACGGACTCGAAAAGTATTTTGAGGGACACCGTCAAGAGTACACTTTCGACGAACCTCGGTTCAAGGCATACATTGTTTTCACGACCAGCGACTCACTTGAGAATGAGGTAAAGAATTATCTGGCCGGAGTGGACACCAAGACCATTGATCCCACTACATTCCCCACCTCACTGCGCGATAAGTTCGGCAAGCATGTCCGTGTTGAACGCGTCATAGCTAAGAAAGGAGAGAATCCTATTACTGACTATCTCGCCTTCGGTGGCTCAAAGCCAGACAACAAAGCCCTCACATGGACGAACTACTTTGCTTTCAACGGCCAAATAATCGACCAGCCCGTCGAAGTTGACGATGTGCGTAGTCGCGTGATATCCGACTATCAGAACGCCCTCGAAAAAGAGTGGATTGACGAGCTCCACGCAAAGTATCCGGTCAAGATTGACAAAAAGGTTTTGAAACAAGTCAAAGAGGCCAAAGTCGACTAAAAAATCAATACATACAACGTAACCTCTCTTTCGTCTTTCATCGTAAGGAAGAAAGAGAGGTTCTATTTAGAGCCGGTTCTACTCGAATCTAAACGTTCTATATATCACACGATAATCGTACCTAAAACCCCTACTCAACCCACTCAATCAAGAGTTCAGACAGATGAAAGATATAAACAGACAGATACTGAACCTTGCATGGCCGGCGATAGCAACCAATATCACCACACCGTTGCTTTCGTTGGCCGATATAGCTATAGTAGGTCACTTGGGTGGTAACCTCATTGCCGCTGTGGCGGTTGGTTCGACTGTATTCAATATCCTTTATTGGTTGTTTGCATTTCTTCGCATGGGGACATCCGGTCTGACGGCACAGGCCTATGGAGCCGCAGACAGTGAGGCTCAAATAAAAATATTAAAGAGAGGCCTGACAATCGGTTGCGTGGCTTCCGTTGTCCTCCTCATACTGACACCCTTAATGTCAAACGCTGTTATAGGATGGGTTGACGGTTCACAGAGCGGTATTAATATCGATGCGGAGAAATACTTCCGAGTTGCCATTTGCGGAGCTCCGGGCGTTCTTGCGAGCTATGTTTTTTCGGGATGGCTGTTAGGCATGCAGACCACAAAACCTATAATGTGGATAGCGCTTGTGACAAATGTCCTGAACATTGCTTTGAGTGTTGTCTTCGTGTATGTCATGCATTTGGGAGTCGAAGGTTTGGGACTCGGGACAGCAGTTTCACAGACAGTCGGAGCCATTATAGGAGGCCTCACCGTATTGTCGAAACTGCGAAAACAACAAACGGACAAGGAGTGTACCCATCCGATAGTTTTGACGTGGAAGAGGTTCTTCAGTATCAACCGCGATATACTATTACGCACACTTTGCCTGGCATCGGTCACCCTGTGGTTCACTCATCAAGGATCAACACTCGGAGAAGATATCCTTTCTGCCAACACCATACTAATGCAGTTGTTCCTGCTGTTTTCTTATTTCATGGATGGTTTTGCTTTTGGTGGAGAGGCTCTTGCAGGCCGCTATTCAGGAGCCTGCGACAAAGACATGCTACGACGTACGGTGACTGCACTTTTCAGATGGGGATTGGCTACGGCTTTGATTTTCACCCTACTCTATTTTGCTGTCGGAGATGTCTTCCTCTCATTACTGACAAACGACTCCGGAGTGTTAACGAAAGCAGAAGACTACCGCTATTGGGCAATCCTAATACCCTTCACAGGTTTTTCAGCATTTACATGGGACGGCATTTTTATAGGAATGACGCGCACTAAATATCTTTTACTGTCAATG
>JAFLTY010000028.1:0-20919 GCA_022509065.1 Muribaculaceae bacterium | reverse complement strand
TTAAAATCAAGCAACCGGAAAGCCACAATATTGATAAATTTCTCCTCCCTTTTCAAGATAAGATTCTGAAGATTAGACGCTTAAAGCGAAAGATGGTAATTCATTAATAAAAAATTAAATCCAAGAGAGAGGGAAAAATTTCAGTAATTGAACGCATAATATTTATTTGATTATAAGTAAGTTATAAACAATTTTGGGAGGAGATGAGGAGAAAAAAGTGGAGATACAACTTTTGGAATGGGTTTTTGTTATTATATTTGAAGGCATTTTTCATATACAACTGTGCGTGAATCACACTATGCATTGACTATGATTACCGTAACGACAAAAGAGCAGGTGCCACAATGGCAGAAAAAAGCATTGCTGGTGTTACATTTATCGGTACTGGCAGGGTCGATAGCGCTGATTACCTTTATATCGTATGACACGTTCCGTAATGTGTCGTTCCTTGAGAATCAACGCTATCTACAAGCCCAGTTCTGGATTTGTATGCTCTTCATCGCCGATATAATATTTGAGTTTTTTCTTTCACCAAAAAAATGGCATTATTTGGTGACTCACATTTTTTTCTTTCTGATAGCCATACCCTATATCAACATACTGAAATATTACGGTATAAATCTTACCGGAGAGCTGCAATACACTTTGCGCTTCATCCCGATGCTAAGGGCGGCCTATGTGTTAGCCATAATAACCGGTGCGCTGTCATCGAACCGCGTCTCGTCGATGTTTATAGCCTACATCGCTCTGTTGTTGACAATAGTGTATTTCTCCTCGATGATGTTTTTTGTGGAAGAACATAAAATCAATCCCGACTGCACCTCCTATGCACAGGCTTTATGGTGGTCGATAATGTGTATGACGACAGCCGGAAGCTATGTTGGCGAATACACGATAACAGGTAAGATACTGTCGGTGATACTGTCAGGCGGTGGCCTGATTCTCTTCCCCGTCTTTACCGTTTATATAACGCATGCTGTAGCAGGCACTCCCGACAATAACAGCGTGGACGACCCATCAGAAGATAAAAAACAATCCGGACAGCCGGAAACGGCAAAAACAGACAGTGACCAACAATCCCAGAGTAAAGTTGCGCTGTCCTGACATATCGACTTACTTATTATAAACCAAAACATAAATCTAATAGAAATGATCTTAAAAACCTCTTACATTACGCCGTCAAGCGCAATCAAGACCGTTTTGCTGTTCACGGCAAGCCTTTTTGTACAACCGGGAGCCTACGCCACGAGCCCCCGAGCCAACACTGTTGACGACGCCATACTTCACGCCTGGTCCTGGTCGTTCAAGACAATAGCGGACAATATGAAAAAAATAGCCGAGTCGGGATACGACTGGGTACAAACTTCGCCAGCACAGGCGTGTTTCATAGGTGATGGAGGCGAACTGGCCTTGTACAGTCAACCCGGTGATTCCGTGATGGGTAAATGGTATTATTATTATCAACCTACAGACTGGACGATAGGTAATTATATGCTTGGAAGCAGAGAAGATTTTCGCGCCATGTGTGACAGTGCTTATCGCTACGGGGTAAATATCATAGTCGATGTTTTGCCCAACCATACCGCGGTTGATCACACGGCTGTATTACCCGGACTTGACAACGCCGTAGGAGGCCATGAGAATCTTTTTCACGCCAACGGTTTTACTCCTATCACAGACTACAACGATCGCTATCAAGCCACGACAGGCGAGATGGGCGGACTTCCGGATGTGAATACGGAGAATCCTGATTTTCAGAAATATTATCTGCAATATGTAAACGATCTGATAAATCTGGGAGCTCGCGGTTTCCGTTACGACACGGCTAAACACATAGGTTTACCCGGGGAGCCACTGGACGCAAAATCACCACGCAACAATTTTTGGGATGTAGCCACAGGACGTGAGTCGGTCAAGGGATTGACCCTGTTGATGCCTGACAGCCTATATATTTACGGCGAGGTACTACAGGACAGAAATGTTAACGAAACCGGGTATGCGGAATATATAGACCAGACAGCAAGCAATTACGGACATGTGTTAAGAGAAGCACTGGAAGCGGGAAGCGCTAAAGATGTAGATTTATTTAACTGGCATCATCCGGTCGATCCGCGATATCTTGTTACGTGGGTCGAAAGTCACGACACATACGCTAACGAACACGAGTCGGCGGGGCTGAACGACGACCAGATAAGAATGGGTTGGGTGTTCCTCGCCTCCCGGAATGGCGGACGACCGCTTTTTTTCAGCAGACCGGCAGGACGCACACCGGAAAACTACTGGGGTAACAATCGTGTTGGAGAGCGTGGCAACGATGAGTTCTTTCATCCCGAGGTAGTGGCTGTCAATAATTTCCGTAAAGAAATGGCCGGACAACCTGAAAATATATATATAAGCAAAGACGGCCGTGTACTGGAAGTGGCACGCGGAGACAAAGGTGTTTCGTTAGTAAATATATCTGACAAAGAAGCTAAAATCAAAATGGACACAACCCTACCCGACGGAACTTATCAAGACGGGCTATATAACAACACATTCACTGTGAGCAAAGGACAAATACAAGGAACACTGCAACCGTTGACCTCATATATCTTAACAAAAGATTAACGACTTCACTACACACTGACTTTTCGAGCCACCTTCAGTGCCAAAATCCTGAACGTGGCTCGAATCGCTATATAAGGCCATGTCAAGTGTGAAATTTCCGTGATTTGGAGATTTCGTTGAATATGCCTAACTTAGCGACAATATTCGGCACAAAGAGATAAAAGTGGATCTTAGAGCTTACCATGGAGATTATAAAACGCATATTTTATTTCTATAGAGACGGTTTTGCCGGGATGACCATAGGTAAAAGCCTGTGGCTACTGATAATCATCAAAGTAGCCATCTTGTTTTTGGTTCTCAAGCTGTTTTTCTTTCCAAACCATATAAAGGACGAAAGCGCGAACAACGGACTTGCACCGCAAGACGTAGTACGTCAGGAAATGCTCGACCGCTCTCCGAATTAACAATACAATCGACAGATCCTAACCGACAAATTAACAATCAAATAACCAAACACATAACTTATCATGAATGACTTGTTATCGACCATTGACTGGTCACGCGCGCAATTCGCGTTGACGGCCATGTATCATTGGCTGTTTGTACCGCTTACAATAGGTCTTTCGCTTATTGTGGCAATCATGGAGACAGTTTATTGTCGAACCGGCGACGACAGATGGAAAAAGGTGACACGTTTCTGGATGACACTTTTCGGCATCAACTTTGCGTGCGGCGTGGCTACCGGTATCATCCTTGAGTTCGAGTTTGGAACCAACTGGTCCAATTACAGTTGGTTTGTGGGCGACATATTCGGAGCTCCGCTTGCTATAGAAGGCCTCTTTGCTTTTTTCCTTGAGGCAACCTTTGTGGCCGTAATGTTTTTTGGATGGAACAGAGTGAGCAAACGATTTCATCTTGCTTCAACCTGGCTAACCGCAGTTGGAGTATGCCTGTCGGCACTGTGGATACTGGTTGCAAACGCATGGATGCAAAATCCTGTAGGCATGGATTTTGACCCCGATCAGATGCGCAATGTGATGACCGATTTCTGGGGACTGGCGTTTAACGCCGTCTCGATGAACAAGTTTTTCCATACGGTATTCAGCGCATGGGCACTCGGTGGCGCATTTGTTATCGGCATCAGCGCATGGATGATATGGCGTAACCGCAGCCTGGAGGCATCCAAGATGTCGCTTAAGGTAGGAGCATGGGTAGGACTTGTCGGCATACTATTGACCATGTGGACCGGTGACGGAAGCGCCATCCAGGTAGCTAAGGTTCAGCCGATGAAGCTCGCCGCCATGGAAGGCTTGTATGAAGGCAAACCCGGAACCGACCTTATAGCCATAGGCGTTGTCAATGTGAGAGAAGACAGACACGAAGAACAGCCCGAAGCCTCGTACGCCGTGAAAATTCCCAAAGGACTGTCCTTATTGGCTCAACATGACATGGACGCCTTCGTTCCGGGTATCAACAACCTTTTGGACGGCTACGAAATAACGACAACCGGTGACACTGTTTTTACAGTAGGATACGATAAACGCATCGAAATGGGTAAAGAAGCACACGCAGCGTTACGAGCCTACGAAGATGCAAAAAAATCCGGCAATGAAGCGATGGCGGATTCGGCGTTGAAAGTGTTGAACGATAACTATCAGTATTTCGGTTACGGTTTCCTGTCGGCACCCGAAGACGCAATACCTCCCGTTGCAATGACATTCTATTCGTTCCGTGTCATGGTAGGATTGGGATGCTATATGCTTTTGGTGTACTTAATCACATTACTGGTGATGTACAGACGGAAACAGACAGCCAAACCCGCTACATGGGTTTGCTGGCTGATGATGCTGGGATTGCCTGCCGCATGGGTATGCAGTCAAGCCGGATGGATAGTAGCCGAAGTGGGCAGACAACCGTGGACTATACAGAACCTATTGCCTGTTAACGCCGCCATAAGCGATATATCGTCAAGCGGAGTGCAGTTGACATTCTGGATATTCGCCGTCCTGTTCACATTGATGTTGCTGGCCGAAATCTCGATAATGTTAAGATATATCAACAAAGTCTCCCGCAAAGGCATACTTAACGATTAAGAACCTTTTTGAACCACTAAAAACAATATATCATTATGGAACCTACATTTTTACAGACATATTGGTGGATAGTTATATCGATCCTTGGCGGATTGCTTGTATTCCTACTATTCGTTCAAGGAGGTCAGACACTATTTCTCACCAACAGCAACAAACAAAGTCAGGCATTGATGGTGACCTCGCTGGGACGCAAATGGGAATTAACATTCACCACCCTTGTTGTCTTCGGCGGCGCTTTTTTCGCAGCTTTTCCACTTTTTTATTCGACGAGTTTCGGAGGCGCATATTGGCTTTGGATGTTGATACTTTTTAGTTTTGTCGTTCAGGCAGTCAGTTATGAGTTCCGCACGCGAAAAGGCAATCTTTTCAGTACCCGCACTTATGACATCTGCCTTGTGTTCAACGGATTGTTCGGTTGCGTACTATTGGGCGTGGCCGTCGGCATGATGTTTTTCGGCGGTCATTTCACTATCGTTAAGACCAATATACTTGACACTGCGTCGCCTGTTATAAGCCAGTGGGCGCCTTCACATGGCATAGAGGCCATCTTCAACTGGCGTAATCTGTTGCTGGGCTTTACTGTCTTTTTCCTTGCGCGAACACTCGGGGCTTTATATTTTATCAACAATATCCGCGACCAGAAAGACTTCGGCGTGACAATGCGTACCCAGACATTAATAAACGGAACCATATTCGCGTTGCTGTTTGTCAGTTTCGTCATAGTACTCATGCTGTCTCCCGGGCTAAGAATGACATACAGCGGATTTGTGTTAGAGCCAAATTGCTATTGGCATAACCTACTGGCCATGTGGTGGTTAATACCGGTTCTTTTACTTGCCGTCATCGCGGTATTATACGGTATTTATCGAACAGCCTTCTCTTCGACATTTACCAAAGGCATCTGGTATGCGGGAGTCGGAACCGTCGTTGTAGTCATAATACTTTTCTGGCTTGCAGGTTTTAATGATACGGCGTATTATCCCTCTATTACAGATACAGACAGTTCGTTGACAATAGTGAACTCATCATCGACACCGTTTACATTAACTGCAATGTCATACGCATCGTTGATAATCCCCGTAGTGCTGTTCTATATCGTTTATGTCTGGAAAAAGATGAACAGCCGCCCCATCACTCCTGCCGATCTCAATCAACACGATTGATCTCACGCTATAGATTGAAATATACTCCGTCTTTTCTT
This sequence comes from Muribaculaceae bacterium, assembly GCA_022509065.1. GTDB lineage: Bacteria > Bacteroidota > Bacteroidia > Bacteroidales > Muribaculaceae > CAG-873. The sequence continues at coordinate 15,078 of JAFLTY010000028.1, read as the reverse complement.
TGTTTAGTGGAAAAGGCGGAGTATTTATTATGTAAGCGAAAAAATAAAGCTATAAAATATTTGTGGGAGGTACATTCTATTATTTGTTTGAGAAATGAGAGATTGAGGATACAAAGAGAAAAACGATTAAGAAAAGAGATATTGTTTGGAGATGCTTGTTAAGTTTTATTAATCTATTTCTTATTTCGGCGATTTCTTTGTAAATTTGTGCGAAATTTGCGAAATAGAGATACTTATTTTTATATGACGACCAGACATTCCGAGGTGCAATTGTTGTTTGAGACAAGCTGGGAAGTTTGCAATAAAGTTGGCGGCATTTATACTGTCCTTTCTACAAAGGCAAAAAACTTGCAAAAAATATATAAGGACAAGGTAATATTTATCGGGCCAGATATACATTCAGGAGACACGTCTCATTCTGATTTTACAGAATTGAAGACATTATTCAAGACATGGAAGAACGACGTTGAGCTTCCGTTTGGGATAAAGACACGTATAGGTCGATGGGAAGTGCCCGGGCGCCCGATTGCTATATTGGTAAGCTTTGAAGGCCTCTATGCCGATAAAGACAATTTTTACGGCGAGATGTGGCACCGATTTGGCGTTGATTCGTTGCACGCCTATGGAGATTATGACGAAGCATGTGCTTTTGCCCGCGCCGCAGGAATAGTCATCGACAGCCTGAGTAGCCATCTTATGGGCGATGACAGGGCAGGTGTGATAGCGCACTTTGACGAATGGACTACCGGCATGGGGCTCTTGTATGTTAAAGCTCACGCTCGGTCTATAGCAACAGTCTTCACTACCCACGCCACCAGTATCGGACGGTCGATATGCGGCAACGGTAAAGACTTATATAAATATTTCAAGGGGTATAACGGCGACCAAATGTCGCGTGAACTCAATATGGAGTCGAAGCACAGCCTTGAAAAAGCCGCAGCATTAAACGCTGACTGTTTTACTACGGTGAGTGAGATTACGGCTGATGAGTGCGAGCAACTTTTAGGACGCAGACCCGATGTTGTTACACCGAACGGCTTTGAGACCAGCATTGTACCGAAAGTCAAAGCTTTAGCATCGATAAGATCGGAATCCCGCAAAACACTCTTAGCTGTAGCTCGCGCATTAACCGGGAAGCAGTATGAAGAGGACACCTTTATTATTGCTACATCGGGACGTTTCGAGTATCGCAACAAGGGTTTGGATATGTTCATTGACTCTGTTAAGAAATTTGGAACACACTTCCAGCAAAAGGATCAACAAGCAGTGGCCTTCCTTATGGTGCCGGCATGGTCGGATGGCGCAAGAAAAGATTTATCGCATAATATGCGACTTAAAAGACCGAGACGTCTCGATTACGATTTCGTAACGCACAATATAGTTAATTTCGATGAGGACATGATAGTCGCCAGATTACGCGACAGTCATGAGCTGAACACTATAAAGCAATATGTCGATATTATTTATGTACCATGTTATCTGGATGGGCATGACGGTATCTTTAACAAGACATATTACGAGTTACTTGCAGGTATCGACGTAACGGTTTTCGCAAGTTATTATGAACCCTGGGGTTATACCCCACTTGAGAGTATAGCTTTTGGTGTTCCGACCATCACGACAAAATATTCCGGCTTCGGTCGCTGGATTCTCAGTCATTTTTCCGACAGCCTCGAGTTAACAGGCGTAAAGGTGATAGAGCGCGAAGACGATCATTACGAAGGAACTTGTGAAAAGATAGCGCGAACAATTGAGCATGTCCGTTCCATGTCCGCTGAACAAATAATAGAACTGAAACATAACGCCCAAGCAACGGCGTCGAAGATAACATGGGATACGTTTGTGGAATATTATGAAAAAGCGTTTGATATAGCTATTCAAAACGCTTCGCTTCGCAACGAAGAACATGAATAAGAAAAAAGATAACTTACTTAAAAAGAATATAATAACGAAATATTGATAAAGAACTATGAAACTTCCAGTAAGTAATACAAACACACCGATTTGGCGTGATCTCACTGTAAAAAGCGAGCTTCCTAAGGAACTTAAGCACCTTGATGAACTTGCCCGTAACCTTTGGTGGGTATGGAACAGTGAGGGTAAGAATCTATTTAAAGATCTCAATCCCGATTTATGGAGGTCTACCGGAGAGAATCCCATCATGCTGTTACAGAAATTAGGTTCTGAAAGAATAGCCTCTATCATCGCTGACAAAAAAATGATGGAGCGCATTGAGAAAGTCTACGCAGATTTTCAAGCCTATATGAAAGAGAAGTTCCGGAGTGATGTTCCTTCAGTGTCCTATTTCTCTATGGAGTACGGACTGTGCAATTGCCTGAAGATTTATTCCGGAGGCCTGGGAGTTCTTGCCGGCGACTATATCAAAGAAGCTTCAGACAGCCGAATAAATATGACTGCGGTGGGATTCCTGTATCGATACGGTTATTTTACCCAAACGTTGAGTATTGACGGACAACAGATAGCCAATTATGAACCTCAGAACTTCAATCAGCTGCCTATTGACCAGGTTTTGGACGATAACGGCAACCCGATGATTGTAGAAGTGCCATTTCCAGGACGCATAGTGTACAGCCATGTTTGGAGAGTTAATGTTGGCCGTATGAAGCTATATCTGATGGATACCGATTTCGATATGAACAGCGAATATGACCGTCAAATCACCCACCAACTGTATGGCGGAGACTGGGAGAATCGTATCAAGCAGGAATATCTTCTTGGCATAGGTGGAATACTCATGTTAAAGAAACTTGGCATTGAAAGCCAGATATACCATTGTAACGAAGGCCACGCAGCATTACTCAATTTGCAACGTCTTGTGGATTATGTTCAAGAAAAACATCTTGACTTTAATGTAGCTCTTGAATTGGTACGTGCTTCGTCGCTTTATACCGTTCACACCCCGGTACCAGCCGGTCACGACTATTTCGAAGAAGGTCTGTTTGGTAAATATCTTGGGGAATATCCCGACAAACTTGGCATATCATGGCAGGAACTTATGAACATGGGACGCGAAAATCCTGACAGTGGAGAACGTTTCTCTATGAGCGTTTTTGCGTTGAACACCTGTCAAGAAGCCAACGGAGTAAGCTGGCTGCACGGCGAAGTGTCTAAAAAAATGTTCGCCGGCATTTGGAAAGGATATTCATGGGAAGAAAGCCATGTGGGCTACGTTACCAACGGTGTGCACATGCCAACATGGGCAGCAAGCGAATGGAAAGAGTTCTACTACAATAAGCTTGGCCCACAAGTATTTACCGATCAGAGCAACCCGGAGGCATGGAAAGGCATCTTTGATTGCACCGACGAAGAGATATGGGAAATGCGCATGACGTTGAAGAACAAATTTATAAATTTTGTCAAACGCGATTTCAAAGAAAAATGGCTGAAAAATCAAGGCGATCCATCGGCTGTCATGAAAGTTGTGGATAAAATAAATCCGAATGCCTTGATAATAGGTTTTGCCCGTCGTTTTGCCACCTATAAGCGTGCTCATCTTCTCTTTAGCGACCTGGAGCGCCTGGATAAGATAGTAAACAACGAGCAGTTCCCCGTTCAGTTCATCTTTTCCGGCAAAGCTCACCCCGCAGACGGTGCCGGACAAGGCCTGATCAAGCGTATCATGGAAATATCGCGCATGCCACAGTTCCTCGGCAAGATAATTTTCCTCGAAGACTATAATATGATAGTTGCAAAACGTCTTGTATCGGGAGTCGATATATGGCTCAACACCCCTACCCGTCCTCTTGAGGCATCCGGCACATCGGGCGAAAAAGCAGAGATGAACGGTGTACTGAATTTTTCCGTACTCGACGGCTGGTGGTATGAGGGATACCGTTTCAATGAGAATGCCGGTTGGGCGCTCACAGATAAACGCACCTTTGCACCCGATCAGCAAGCGTTGCAGGACCGTCTTGACGCAGCTACCATTTACTCGATGCTCGAAAACGAAATCATTCCCTTGTATTTCAAGAAAAATTCGGCTGGCTACTCACCAGAGTGGATTCAATACATAAAAGGTTCGATAGGCGATATCGCTCCTCATTTCACAATGAAACGCCAACTTGACGATTATGTGGCACGTTTCTATGATCCCGAGGCAAAGAGATTTGAAAAATTGACTGCTGACAGTTTCAAACTGGCTCGTCAAATAGCTTCGTGGAAGGAACATGTGTCAAATCTTTGGTCAGGGGTGCACGCAATCGATATCCAGTTATTCGGTGACGCGGCGCATATAAATGCTGGAGAGCATCTCAAGGTAGAGGTTGTGGTAGACACTAATGGACTTGGTCGTGACCTCGGAGTCGAAGAGGTTGTGTACCGAGTAGAAGACGGACAAGAGAAGTTTGTCGGCACATCGCAACTTAACGTTGTGAAGGAAGACGGCAACATTTTTACCTATGCTCTCGACACAAAAGCAAAGGAAGCAGGGGTATTCAGATACGGATATCGCATTTATCCCAAAAACCCGAATCTGCCCCATAGACAGGATTTCGCCTTCGTCAAGTGGATTTGATTAAGATGAAATTCTAATAATCAGGTAGGAGGTAAACACTGAATTCAGCTGTTTACCTCCTACTCTATTCAGATCAATAGCGGATCACAACATTATATCTTGTCGGCTCGAAGATCTGTGATATATCCGTCTATCTGATGCATTTTGTCAGGGATGTCTATACCTTGAGGACAATGACTAACGCAATGATTGCAACCGATACATCTTGAGGCGTTACGTCCCGGAGCGACAGCTTCGGCATAACTTCCAAGAAATACGCGTCTGGCTTTAGCATAGTTGGCGTCGCGCATACTCCGTGGCACGTTGTCATCGTTGATACATTTATTATAGTGCTCAAATACACCGGGAATATCAACTCCATAAGGACAAGGCATACAGTAGGAACATGCTGTACAAGGTATGCTCTCATTGAAGACAATCTTTTTTGCAGCCTCATTGAGAAATTCCTTTTCTTCATCTGTTAAAGGCTCAAGAGGCGAGAAAGTCTTAAGGTTGTCATTGAGATGTTCATCGTAGGTCATGCCGCTCAAAACGGTCAAGATACCGGGTTGAGTACCGGCAAAGCGAAAAGCCCATGAAGCGACCGAATCGGCAGGACGACGTTTTTTCATTTCTGTAGCAACACGACGAGGTACTTCGGCCAACCGTCCTCCTAACAACGGTTCCATTACGACCGCCGGGATATTTCTCTTTGCGAGTTGCTCATAAAGATATTCGGAGTTAGTGTTTCGGGGGTTGATATCGCGCGCAAAAGACCAATCGACATAATTGTGTTGTATCTGGACAAAATCCCAATGTATCTCACCTCTGTCCATTTTATCAAGTAAATGGTCAAAAATGGCTATATCGCCGTGATATGAAAAGCCAAGGTTGCGGATACGACCCTTTTCTTTTTGTTCGACAAGCCAATCGAGGATTCCGTTATCTTCATAACGAGCCTTGTATGTTTCCATGCTATTCAAACCATCACTGCTTCCACCAATAGAGTGAAGCAACAAATAATCGATATAGTCGGTTTGAAGGTTGCGCAGAGAATTCTCGAACATCTCAATGGACTTTTCGCGCGGCCATGTCGAAGAATTAAAATTAGAGAGTTTTGTAGCAATGAAATAAGAGTCACGCGGATGTCTGGAAAGCGCAATTCCCATAGCTGCTTCGGAAAGACCGCGGCAATAAGCGGGAGACGTATCGAAATAATTTATACCATGTTTCAACGAGTGGTCAACTTGGGCATTAACCTTATCTTGGTCAATTGCATCATCTGAGCGTATCGAACTGGCTCCCTGCACAGTAGGAAGTCTCATACAACCATAACCTAACAAGGATACTTTATCTCCCGTATTATGATTTATACGATAAGTCATTGTCCCAGAGGGTTCAGAGCTGACCGCTGCCAGACCGTCATCGGCCGTAGCATCGACAGAGTCATTTCGCCCACATGCTGAGGCTACCGCTGTACCGATAGCTCCAACACCCATGAATTTAAGGAAATCGCGTCGTGAATTGTTTATATTTGTTTTGGACATATTGCTATTATTAAATGAAACGTTGGGGAGCTATACCCTCGACATGTATGGCCGGGGAGTTAGCAGACATGTAAGCGACAGTACCGACAGGACAATGCACCTCACATGCGCCACATCCGATACATGTGTTTTCAAAAACGACCGGCATCAATCTGCCGTTATCTTTCTCGACCATTTCAATTGCACCAGCAGGACAATGGCGTGCACAATTGCCGCATGAATCTGTTCCGTTTGCAGATAGACAAGCGTCATAATCAATTGTGGCAGTTCCGATTTTCCATGAAGTCTTCATTGTTTCATTAAGCGGCTTGAAAACTCCCGCCGGACAAACCTCGGAACAACGGGTACATTCCGGTTTACAATAGTCTTTATCGTAATTAAGAACAGGCTGCATCAGAGTGGCGAACTCAGTAGATGCAGTTAGCAATCCGTCCGGACAAGCTTGTATACACAGCTGACAACCAACGCAATGTGCATTTATATGAGCTTGTGAAATTGCACCGGGAGGCACTATGCGCACCTTTCGTGCTGGTGTCTGTCTTTCCTTCAGAGGGGTAAGTCCGCCGTCAGTTATTTTTTCGAGGGTTTCACCGGCGCTTTTAGCTATGACAGTTCCGGTCATAGCGCCGAGAGATGCAAGAAAGAATCGTCGACTATTATCAATATTTTTATTTTCGACATGTTGACTCTGTGATTCTTTACCGGGATTTTCAACGCGATTTTGAATGACACGGTCGCCAGGGAGATACTGTATGGCGTTCTGTCGGCAAGAATTTATACAATCAAAACAATTGACACACCGGGTATAATCAATAAAATGTTTTCCGGCGTCAATGCAATGCGATTTACAATGACGCTCACAGCTTTTACAGCCGTTGCATTTATTCTCGTTTATTTTGACCTTCAACCAAGAAAAACGTGATGAATACCCCAATAGAGTTCCGACAGGACAGATAGTGTTGCAATACGTTCGTCCTCCACGGAAAGCCAGCCATCCTACCACCAGAAAGGTTATAGTGGCAATAGCGAATAACACGCCCGTGACAGATCGTGAAACGAACTCTATGTCATATTCGCCGGTTGCCGCCGATTTTGCTGCAAGATAGTTATTACCTGCATCATAAATCGGTGCGACCAAAGCTGTTATCATCCGCCCGAAAGCGCTGTAGGGTTCAATAAGCGCTCCTATTGACAAAGCCATTATGTTCAATAGGCTTAATAAAACTACCAATATGAAACAACTAAATATTATTGTCCGCATTTTGGTCTTTGGTTGCGAATATCTGAAAAGACCTATTTTGCGCTTTTTTTTCCCGGCAAGGATTTTCCTTAACCAAGTGGCTAAATCCTGACATACTCCCAAGGGACAAATTATTGAGCAATAAATGCGTCCAAACAGAAATGTCATAACAACCAAAATTGCTATAGCAATGACGTTCAATGCCAAGAAAGCCGGCACTAACTGTACCCGAGCTAAAAAATCGAGATTTGAAGCAGCCCAACCACTTGTGTCTATAAAAAGGAAGACTAACGCTAAATAAAAAATAGTAGCGATAAAAATCCTAAAGTATTTTAAAGATTTCATAATAATTATGTCAAATTTGATAACAAATTTACAAATTGTTCTCGACAATCCCAAACAATTCAAAGGGAAAAGCTCGAGTAATGCGCACATTATAATATTTTCCAATCAGAAGTTCACTGTCAGTGGTATTACGCTCGATAAGCACTTCAGGATCAACCTCCGGAGAATCGAACTCTGTGCGACCTATAAAGTATTTTTCATCGGCAGAATCAATAACTACCTCAAAAACTTTCCCCACTTTTGACTGATTATGTTCCAGTGCTATTGATTCTTGGAGAGCCATCACGCGGTCAAGTCGGTTTTTCTTAGTTTCTGCTGTAATTTCGTCTTTGAAATTTTTGGCAGCGTAAGTATCATCCTCTTCGCAGTATGCAAATGCTCCCATGCGCTCGAATCTTTGTGTTTTAACAAACTCCAATAATTCTTCGAATTCTTTTTCGCCCTCTCCCGGGAAACCAACCATAAGTGTAGTTCGAATGTGAATGCCGGGGACAACTTGTCTAATATGTTGAAGCAAAGAGAGTGTCTCGGCTGATGAGATGTGTCTTCTCATATTTTTCAACACCGGGTCACTGATGTGCTGAAGAGCGATATCGAGGTATTTACATACATTCGGATATTTGTTCATGACATCAAGTACCTCATAAGGAAAATCCGACGGATAGGCGTAATGCAGTCTAATTCTTTTAATCCCGTTGATTTGCGCTAAATTTTCAACGAGTTGTGCCAGACGTTTTTCGCCATAGATATCAAGTCCGTAACTTGACAGATCCTGAGCAATAATGTTAAATTCTGTCACACCTTTTTGAACCAAAGATGTGACTTCTCCAACAATATCCTCAATGGTACGTGAGTGATGTCTGCCGGTTATAAGAGGAATGGCACAAAATGCACAAAACCGATTACAACCTTCAGAAATCTTGATATAAGCATGGTGACCCGGTGAGGTAATATGACGCTCATAGGTAGCATCAACACTATAATCATTCGAAATATCGCGTACAAGCGATGTCCAGTCAAACTTACCATACCATCTATCCACTTCGGGAATCTCGGCAGGAAGTTCGTTGCGATATCGTTCGGATAGGCAACCCATAACAAACACCTTACCTACTCTTCCTTTATTTTTTGCCTCGCAACACTGTAGAATGGTGTTAATTGACTCTTCTTTGGCATCTCCAATAAAGCCACAAGTATTGATGACGACATAATCGGCTTGTAGGGTATCTGGATCATGACGTGCCTCAAAACCAGCCGTGTTCAACATCTGTATTAGCCGTTCGCTATCAACAAGATTTTTCGAACAGCCCATCGTTATGATATCGATTGTGCGCCGAGGCATCGCTTAATTTGTATTATTGTTCAAGTTTACCGAATAGGGATTTAACAAATTGAAGCTTGTCAAATGGTTGAATATCTGTTATTTTTTCACCTATACCAATGTATCTCACCGGCAAATTATGCTCATTGCTTATGCCAATGACAACACCACCTTTAGCTGTACCGTCCAGCTTTGTCACCACAAGACCGGTGACATGCGTAGCAGCTGAGAACTGACGAGCTTGCTCAATGGCATTCTGGCCGGTTGAACCATCCAGTACAAGCAACACCTCGTTTGGACCATCTGGCACAAGTTTAGATATGGAGCGTTGAATTTTAGTCAGTTCATTCATAAGGCCGACCTTATTGTGCAAACGTCCGGCAGTATCAATGATGACTACATCGGCACCTTGAGCCAAACCGGATGCCACTGTATCGTAGGCTACCGCCGCCGGATCAGCCCCCTGCGCTTGTTTCACAAGGGGTACATCGGCTCTTCGCGCCCACTCTTCAAGCTGCTCAATTGCAGCTGCACGAAAAGTGTCCGCTGCTCCCAGAAGAACTTTATTGCCTGCGGCTTTAAAGTTATATGCAAGTTTGCCAATTGTTGTCGTTTTGCCGGCTCCGTTAACTCCAACGACCAAGATGATATAAGGACGCTTACCATCGGATAGAACAAAATCGGCATCAGGTTGTGTCGATGTCTTTTCACTTAACAAATTGCTTACTTCTTCGTAAAGCATATCGTTGAGTTCGGAACTATCGAGATATTTATCTCTGGCAACACGATCGCGCAAACGTTCAATGATTGTCATTGAAGTTTCGGCACCGATATCAGATGTGACAAGAATTTCTTCGAGCTCGTCAAGGAAATCATCGTCTATTGACGATTTAGCAGCTACAACGCGCTTTATTTTGGCGAACAAACCTTCTTTGGTTTTCTCAAGACCTTTATTTAAATCCTGCTCTTTTTCTTTTTTATCTCTGGAGAAAATATTCCAAAAAGCCATATCAGTTTTGTTCTTAAGGTTAATTCATTAGGCAATATTTCACGGTGTCACAATCAATATATTAATTACTTGTCCATGAAACCGAATAATATAACAAAAGAGGAAAGCCGGCCTGAAGGCGGACAATCCTCAATAAGGTTGTCGAGATAAGTCAAACCCGACTGAGCAACTTCAAACTTACTTGGAAGCAATCGAGCTGCTGACTGTAAGACGAACACGTCCTTTAGCACGGCGACGGGCAAGTACTTTACGGCCGTCTGCTGTAGACATGCGTTCGCGGAAACCGTGCTTGTTCACTCTCTTACGGTTTGAGGGTTGGTAAGTTCTCTTCATTTTTATGTCAAAAATTTGATGTTACTAACTTAAGTTGAGTTGGGCTCACAATTCGAGGTGCAAAAGTACAAATTATTTTTTTCTTTTCAAAACATTTTTCTAAAATCTTAAAAATATGGAACAATATGGAACTGACCTATATTAAAAAAAGACTTTATTTTTCATTATTTCACAGCAAATGCTTAAATTTGCGCCTGCAAAGGATTATTTTTTTATTCCGAAGCATCTCAGTCAAAAAAAAATAACAACATATAACATAAACCTTTTAATAACCCATTATCATTTTTAACAATGAAAAGAGTTTATACATTTGGTGACGGTAAAGCAGAAGGCAACGCCTCGATGCGCAACCTTCTCGGTGGTAAAGGCGCCAACCTTGCCGAAATGAATCTTCTTGGCATGCCGGTTCCTCCCGGTTTTACTATCACTACCGAAGTTTGTACTGAATATACTCAGTATGGCAAAGCAGAAGTGGTAAAACGACTGCAAAAAGATGTAGAAAAAGCTATCGAACATGTCGAACAACTGACAGGTAAAAAATTCGACGATCCCACCAATCCCCTACTCGTCTCGGTGAGATCGGGAGCTCGTGCGTCGATGCCTGGCATGATGGATACTGTTCTCAATCTGGGTATGAATGACGCCACAGTCGAAGCACTTGCTAAAAAAAGTGGCAATCCGCGTTTTGCATGGGATAGCTACCGTCGCTTCGTCCAGATGTACGGAGATGTCGTTTTGGGCATGAAACCCAAATCAAAGAATGACATCGACCCCTTTGAGGAGATAATGGATAAAGTAAAAGAAGAAAAAGGCGTAACACTTGACACTCAACTCGAAGTTGAAGATTTGCAGAAACTTGTCAAGTTGTTTAAAGCTGCCGTTAAGGATTTTACCGGTAAAGACTTCCCCGATTCAGCATGGGAACAGCTGTGGGGCGGCATTTGCGCTGTTTTCGACAGCTGGATGAATGAACGCGCCATTCTTTATCGCCGCATGAACCAGATTCCCGAAGAATGGGGTACTGCTGTAAACGTACAAGCTATGGTTTACGGTAACATGGGTAATAACTCAGCTACCGGCGTTGCCTTCAGCCGCGATGCAGCTACTGGTGAAAACATATTTAACGGCGAGTACCTCATTAACGCACAGGGCGAAGATGTGGTAGCAGGTATTCGCACACCTCAACAAATAACCGTGGAAGGTAGCCGTCGTTGGGCAGCCCTGCAAGGTATCAGCGAAGAAGAACGCGCTAAAGTATATCCTTCTCTTGAAGAATCAATGCCTGCTTGCGCAGCCGAGCTCATAGCGATAGCTCATCGTCTTGAGGACTATTATAAGGATATGCAGGACATGGAGTTTACCATTCAGGACGGTAAGCTGTGGATGTTGCAGACCCGCAACGGCAAACGTACAGGAGCCGCTATGGTGAAAATAGCAATGGATCTGTTACGTGCAGGCGAAATTGATGAGAAAACAGCGCTTTTGCGTATGGAACCTCAAAAATTGGACGAACTCCTCCACCCCGTCTTTGACAAGAGTGCACTGAAACGCGCACAAGTGGTAGCTAAAGGTCTTCCCGCATCTCCCGGAGCAGCTGCCGGTCAGATAGTGTTCTCGGCCGACGAAGCAGAAGCTTGGGCGGAGAAGAAGAAGAAAGTAGTTCTGGTACGCATTGAGACATCTCCCGAAGATCTTCGCGGTATGGCTGTAGCACAAGGTATACTTACCATGCGTGGTGGTATGACCAGCCACGCAGCCGTAGTAGCACGAGGCATGGGTAAATGCTGCGTTTCAGGCGCCGGCGAAATTAAAGTCGATTATAAAGAGAAAACCGTTGAGATGAGCGGTAAAACCTATAAAGAAGGTGACTGGATTTCACTAAACGGATCGACCGGCGAAGTCTACGATGGACAGGTGCCCACTACCGAACCAGAATTGGGTGGCGATTTCGGCGCAATTATGAATCTTGCAGCCAAATATACAAAGACCCTTGTACGCACCAACGCCGACAGCCCGCGCGATGCAAAACAAGCGCGTAACTTCGGGGCTCAAGGTATTGGCTTGTGCCGTACAGAACACATGTTCTTTGAAGGTGATCGCATCAAAGCAGTACGCGAAATGATTCTTGCAAGCGATGAAGAAGGACGCCGTCATGCGTTGGCAAAACTGTTGCCCATGCAAAGAGGCGATTTCGAAGGTATCTTTGAGGCTATGGACGGTTTCGGAGTTACAATTCGACTTCTTGATCCCCCGTTGCACGAATTTGTACCTCACCAGACTGCCACTCAGAAGGAACTCGCTGACGAGATGGGTATCACCCTTGCCGAAGTTAAAGCTAAGGTAGATAGCCTCGAAGAGTTCAACCCGATGCTGGGTCACCGCGGCTGTCGACTTGGTATCACCTACCCCGAAATCACCGAAATGCAAACTCGTGCGATAATAGAAGCAGCACTTGCTTGCAAACATCGCGGCATAAGCGTACATCCCGAAATCATGATACCTCTTGTTGGTTCGCTGAAAGAAATCCAACATCAAGCTAATGTAATCAACGAAACCGCCGCTAAAGTATTTGATGAGACTGGTGACAGCATACCCTATCTTGTCGGTACAATGATTGAAGTTCCGCGTGCGGCACTTACCGCCAACGAAATAGCTCAAGTTGCAGACTTCTTCTCCTTTGGAACAAACGACCTTACCCAGATGACATTCGGATTCTCAAGAGACGATGCTCCTAAGTTCCTCAAGTTCTATAAAGAACACGGCATCATTAAGGTTGATCCGTTTGAAGTACTCGACCAGGAAGGTGTTGGACAGTTAGTGGAAATGGGCGTTAAGAAAGGACGCTCCGTTAAACCCGAACTGAAAGTCGGTATCTGCGGTGAACATGGAGGCGAGCCCAGCTCAGTTAAATTCTGTGCCAAACTCGGCATGAACTACGTAAGTTGCTCACCCTTCCGCGTACCCATCGCTCGCGTAGCTGCCGCCCAGGCAAGTTTAGAAGACTAAGACCTTAAAATAGTAACTCTCTTATTCAGGCTGTAATACACCGATTAAAAGGTGATTACAGCCTGAACTACGCTTAAGGGGTTCGTTCACTTGACCGCAAAAAATGAGCCAAATAATCAGTTTTGCTTACACCCTGCTTACACTAAATTCGAGGCCGCTTACACCTTGCTTACACCAACTAAATTGCTTACTATGAGCTACCACCTCAAGAAAGGAGAAAACTGATGACAACATTAAAGCCTGTTGTGCGAAAAGCACGAACCGACGGTTTCTATCCTGTGTACATTCGTATTGTGCATAATCGGAAGCCTGGTTACATTAAGACCGACAAAATTGTGGACGGTACTCACATTTCTAAAAAAGGTGAAATTACCGACCCTGTTGTTAATGAGTTCTGCTCACGTTTGGTCTTGACATACTCGGACAGACTCAATCGTGTAGATGCTTCTTCTTGGGAAGTAAAGGAAGTAATTGAACATCTGACAACGGTAGATGAAGATGTAAGTTTTAGCGACTATGCAAAAGCCCATATCGCTAAAATGGAAGCTGACGGACATATACGTAATGCGCGGAATTATAAATTATCAGTTCAACATTTGGAACGGTATCTCGGAAGCGACCAACTGAAGTTTTCGCAGTTGTCGTCAGCTGTTCTAAAAAAATGGATTGAGAGTTTGGCAAAAACTAACAGAGCCAAAGAAATGTACCCTGTATGTGTACGTCAAATTTTCAGAGCGGCAATACTGAATCTTAATGACGAAGAAAAAGGAATAGTACGCATAAAATTCAATCCTTGGCTAAAAATCAAAATCCCGAAAGCGGATAAATCCACACAACGCGCCATAAGTGCAGAAGCGTGTCGAGAGTTTTTCTTTCGTCCGTTACCCCAAACAAAAATGATTTCTCCCCTCCCCGAACTTGGGAGAGACGTTGCTATGATGGTGTTGTGTCTTGGTGGCATAAATACGGTGGACCTATATAATATGAAGAAAGCCAACTATAAGCGTGGGGTCCTCTGCTATAAAAGAGCAAAGACCCGAAACCATCGTACCGATGAAGCCTATATTGAAATGCGCGTAGAGCCTTTCATACGTCCGATATTAGAAAAATACTTTTCAGGAGCAGACGATGATTTCCTGTTTAATTTCCATGAACGCTATTGCGACTCTGACAGCTTCTGTGCCAATGTTAATAATGGCATAAAGAAGATATGTAAGGATATGGGAATGAAGCCCGATAACTATTATTGTGTATATACATTTCGCCACACGTGGGGCACAATAGCGCAGAATGATTGCGATGCGAATTTACATGACGTTGCTTTTGGTATGAACCATAGCCACGGATTGAGAATTACACGAACCTATGTAAAGGTCGATTTCTCCCCTGCTTGGAGACTAAATGCAAAGGTAATAGATTTCATTTTCTACTCTGACAAGCCGAGTAAACAAGGGAAAGCTAAAGATATTGAAGAACCCGAAGAGAAGCTGTTTCGCATAACGTCCAAAATGATGATTAACGGACGAGCTCATTTTATGGGGAAACTCCTTGCTGAAATAACCGATATTGGCTTCAAAAACGTCGATATGGTAATATCAGCACTTGTAAAAAAACTGCCCTCGGATTTAGCCGTAGGCAGTTCAGTACAATTCACAATCTTAAATTGTGATAGTCAGAGAGATGTTGTCTATCATCACACCAAAGGCAAGGGGTTCTAATCCGTAATCGGATAGAACACGCCTTTAAGTAACTGCGACATTCCGT
>JAFLTY010000027.1 GCA_022509065.1 Muribaculaceae bacterium | reverse complement strand
CCTAGACAGACAGAACCAAAAACTGTAGTGCTACCATTACACCATAAGACTATCCGGTTGCTCAGCCGGGAAACAGACACGCGATGAAACATGCTTTTCCTGCTTAAGCGTTGCAAAATTACAAAAAATTTTTTAAATACACCAAATAACAGCCCGATAACAATTTTTTTCATCCAAAATTTTATCGATTGTGATATTCAATAAAAGAATGTATATTTGTAGCACTTTACATTAAAAAGAATAAAGAAAATGAACAAATCGCTTAATATTATTTGGGTAGCTTGTGTTTCAGCGATGTTATTATTTGCGTCTTGTTATCAAATTAGTTTACTTGAACAAGATCATGAGGCTGTTACAAATTCAACTTTTCATGGTAAACTGGTTGTAAAGCGTGATGGATCGACAGATCAAGGTTATGTCGTAGATGTATACGGTTTGTTCGGAATTTGCGTACCTAAAGGTTGGGAAGCTGACGGCGACTTTGTAATGACACAGGTAGCCAAGCCAGGTACCGATTTGGGTGACGATGAATATAACCGAACCTTCACACGCAATCTGACTCCAAGCGCAACTTACAGCGACATGCTCAATCGAGATTATCCCAAAAAGGGGTATACGTGGTTGGGTTTTGTTACAGACCGCTCTTTCAAAAGCCTTTTCAACTCTTCATCTCCCCAGATAGAGGTAGACAGTATATATGTTGATTTTTCAATTCGCACCAATGATAAAACAGGTGTTTTCTATCTTGATTACATGGCCGGCCATATCGCCAAGGAAGATCTTGAGCGTCTTGGCACCTTCTCGGATGAATGGAATACAAAATCGGCCACGTTCCGTTCTGACAGAATAGGGAATGTGACAAATGCCGACACGCGTATTATAGTCACCAATCCTGACGGAAGTCTTAACGCTGATTCGCCCTCAGACCCTGTCATTAACGAAGAATGGGAACTGGAGCGTATCTATGGCGATGTCCGTCCGGGAACAGCTTACGCTTACAAGGATAAAAAATATGACCGCCTGTTTACACGCACCTCGGGATGGAACGGTGGAGACGGAGTATTTACTGTGGGTCTTCCCAATGGCGATGTTTTCTGGACTTTTAACGACAGTTTCTATGGGAGTGTAAGTCAGCGCAACCGTATACGCACCAATTGTAATTTCCCACGAAACACTATCATGGTACAGAAAGCGCATAACGGTGTACCGGGCGAAAACCCCGAAGATTTTATATGGCTTGTGGATTATGTGAACTGGGATAAGCCTTCCGACTCTCGATATATGAACGCACGCACTCATCTTCGTCATCCTGCCGGCGAGAAAACAGACGCCGAGATTGCCGCTGGAGATATTGACCAAGGGAAGGTTTACTGGTCGGGAGACGGCCGAATTTATAATGGCAAGTTACAAATGATTTGGTTCGGAGTAGAATCGACCGAATTGCGTAATCTGAGCACGAGTCTGGCAACTTACAGTTTGGATGGAAGCACGCCGACAGGATATTACAAAACTTCTATTCCCGATTACCTACCGCAAGAAGGAGACTACCTGTATCGAGAAAGTGTAAAACATCAGATAAACTCAAATGAGGTTTCATATGGTTCGACTTTATGGGAGGACGAGGATGGTCACAATTATCTGTATGCCACCTATGGATACACTCCTTTGGTCGCCAGAAGCAAAACCGCTGACCTTTACAGCGATTGGGAATATTACATAAAAGATGAGGTTGGAGACACTTGGCGCTGGCAAGACACCTATCCCACCCAAGCCCAAATGGAACGGTCGTCAATCATGGCAAACGGTTATGGAGGAAGTCTGCCATGGGTATTCAAAGAAGGGGATTATTATTATATGACGATGCAAGCCCCTTTCTTCAGCCGCGAGGTACACATTTACCGTAGTCTCAGTCCGGTTGGTCCTTTCGATGAAAAGAGGCTTGTCCTCATGCTCCCCGACTCTTTGGATAAGTTAGGCAACACCAAATATCATTGGCTTTATATGGTAAATCTACATCCGGCGTTGTCAAGGCACGGCGAACTTGTATTCTCGACCAACACCGATCCCGATGATTTCAGTGACAATTTCAATGCTGTTGGATCAGCCGATTTTTATCGTCCATACTTCTATAGAGTATTTAATTGGACATCACTTTACGACAACGCAGAAACGGATGCCGTCAACAACATACGTTTTGACGATACCGAATGTGATTCTTTGCAAGCCGCAAAATACTATGACCTTCAAGGGAAGGAGATAAAAAATCCGACTCATGGAATTTTTATCCACGAAGGACGTAAGGTTATTATAAAATGATTTACGATTTTCCGAATAATGATTTCGGGACACAGCTTGACAACAAGGAGGGTTTATGTTGACCTTAGGATTAAGCTTAACAATTCTCATACCTATATGAATACGAGCCGTCTCGATGAAAAATATTGGCAAAACGTCCAATATCGGGGACGTTTTTTCCAATATTACAAATAGGCCTCACTTTTAAGTCCTAAAAAAATTTGTAACTTTGCAACGATTTTTCCAATAGGAGGTTTCCTTAACTTCATAATTAGACTTTTCTGCCACCGGACAGGAAAGAAGAATGTGTAATAAAAAAGATACTAACAGTATAATCCTATTAGCAATGACCAAAAAGAAAGCAAGCAAGAGTACACCTCTTTACGCCGCACTAACCATAGTGGCGCTTACAGCGTCATCGTGTTCCAAAAGCGACGAAGCCTCACAACAGACTTCACAGCAACAAGCGCCCCAGGTATCGGTAGAAACCGTCGAGTTAGGACAAATTGAACTTGCATCCTCCTACCCAACTACCCTTCGAGGCAAAACAGATATCGGAATCCGTCCTCAGGTTTCCGGCGCAATAACTGAGGTTTGTGTCGATGAAGGTCAGCGCGTCCGCAAAGGCCAGACATTGTTCACAATAGACAGAATAACATACCTCTCGGCCGTCGAACAAGCTCAGGCTGCGGTCAATTCGGCGCAAGCGGCAGTTAATACCGCTTCGACCAACGAAGCCAGCCAAAAGATACTATACGACAAAGGCATAGTCAGTAAGATAGTATGGCAACAGACCGCCGACCAGTTGTCCCAGGCCAAGGCAGCACTCTCACAGGCTAACGCAGCACTTACGGCAGCACAAAAAAACCTGTCATACACAGTAGTTACCGCACCGAGTGACGGCGTAGTGGGTACGATTCCTTTCCGCGAAGGTTCTTATGTCTCTCCCTCCAATCAACTTACTACGATAAGTGACAACAGCGAGATGTACGCATATTTTTCATTGAATGAAAACGACATCATTTCGATGACAGACAACGGCACCCGCAGTCTGGAGTCGGCTCTTGAAAGCATGCCGCCCGTACAATTGCAACTAAGCAACGGAGCCATGTATCCCCTAACGGGTAAGATAGCCACCGTAAGCGGTGTCATAGACTCCAATACCGGAGCGGCAAGTGTGCGCGCCCTGTTCCCAAACCCAAGCGGCATGCTGTTGTCCGGAGCAAGCGGAACTGTTCTGGTACCCCAGAATTACTCCGATGTGGTCATTGTCCCTCAAACAGCAACTTTCGAGAACCAGGATATGCGGTTGGTTTATGTAGTCAATGACAGTAATATGACGATGCCTACTCCCATACAGGTCGCAAAACTCAACGACGGCAAGAATTTTGTTGTCACCGGAGGTCTTGCCCCGGGTCAGCGTATAGTTGTCGATGGTGTCAACACTGTTGTTCGCGGTGTCATGCCTATTCAGCCCGTTGAAACAACCCAACCCGCAGCTAACGTTACACCGGCCGAATAAGCCGTCGTCCTTTCAAAGTCCAACCGACCAATCACGAGACAATAACACACAATGAAACTTGACAGATTTATCAACCGGCCTGTACTTTCGACGGTAATCTCTATATTTATCGTTTTACTCGGTTTAATCGGCCTGGTATCGTTGCCGGTAACACAATATCCCGACATAGCGCCTCCGACAATCTCTGTAACCACGAACTATTACGGAGCAAACGCGCAGGCGGTGCTCAACTCAGTGATAGCACCCCTGGAAGAATCAATAAACGGTGCCGAAGGCATGACTTACATGGAGTCTACTGCCACCAACACCGGAAGCGCCACAATCAATGTTTACTTCGAACAAGGTCACGACCCCAACATGGCGGCTGTCGACGTTCAGAACCGTGTGGCCAAAGCCCAGAGTCTTCTACCAGCCGAGGTTACTCAAGTAGGTGTGATTACCCAAAAACGCCAGACATCGATGCTTGTGGGTATTGCACTTTATGACCCAACAGGCACCTATAGCGAAGAATTTATCGAGAATTACGCCAAAATCAACCTGGTACCACAGCTACAACGCATCTCGGGTGTTGGCGATGTCATGGTTATGGGTGCTGACTACTCTATGCGAGTGTGGCTAAAGCCTGACGTAATGGCTCAATATTCCCTTATGCCCAGTGATGTGGCAGCTGCTCTTGCAGAACAAAACGTCGAGGCTGCTCCCGGTGCGTTCGGCGAACAAAGCGACAATGCTTTCCAGTACACACTGCGATACAAAGGCCGTCTGAGCTCGCCCGAACAATTCAGCGACATTATAATACGCGCACAGCCAAATGGTGATGTCCTGCGTCTTGGAGATGTAGCCGAGGTTGAAATGGGACGTGTGACATACGGTTTCCACTCGAAATACAACGGACATCCGTCTGTAATGTCAATCGTCTTCCAGACCCCGGGTTCTAACGCAACGAAAATTATCGAGGACTGTCTATCGTATGTCGAGACTCTCGAAAAGGAGCTTCCCGCTGGTCTCCAGGTAGCGGTACCTCTAAACAACAACGACTTCCTTTACGCTTCGATAAACGAAGTATTGAAAACTCTTCTCGAAGCTTTCATATTGGTGTTCTTCGTGGTGTATGTTTTCCTTCAGGACATACGTTCCACCATTATACCCGCGGTAGCCATACCCGTGGCGCTTATCGGTACATTCTTTGTGATGAACCTGATTGGCTTCTCCATCAACCTCATCACACTGTCCGCTCTTGTTCTTGCCATAGCCATTGTTGTGGACGACGCCATAGTGGTCGTCGAAGCGGTTCACGCCAAACTTGACGAAGGGTATGCTTCGGCACGCCGCGCCTCTATAGACGCCATGCGTGAGATCTCGGGAGCACTTATCTCAATTACGCTTGTAATGATGCTGGTGTTCATTCCTGTATCGTTCATGTCGGGCACTGCCGGTGTCTTTTACAGACAATTCGGTCTCACAATGGCAATAGCTATTTTCTTCTCGGCCATTAACGCTCTGACTTTATCTCCGGCACTTTGCGCCGTCTTCCTGAAAGGGCATGATGACAAATCAACGCTAAAAGAACGACTGGGCACAGCATATTCCGAAGCCGGTAAAGCGGTTGTCGGACAGGCAAAACGCCGCTTCACCATCAATCTGCATCCCGCTCTTACCAGCCTCTTCCTCGTGGCCACAATATTCTTCCTTATTGACGGCGGTTGGTACAGTGGCGTGGTTATCTGGAAAACTATCCTTTCATGGGCATGCGCCATCATTACCATTATGGGTATCTTCTCACCGCGCTTCCACAAGGGGTTCGAGAAAGGCTTCGGCGCTCTTGTACGCATCTACCAATCGACGATAGGCGTTTTCTGTAAAAACATCACAGGACGTATCATAACGTTTAGCGCCGTTGGAGGCTCGATAGCCATTCTTGTATGGTTAATGAGCGTCACTCCCTCGGGTCTGGTGCCTAACGAGGATACCGGCACCCTTTTCTGTATGGTCAACCTGCCTGCGGGTGCCACCCAGCAGCGCACTGCCGAAACCCTCGATCAGGTTGAAAAGATTATCATGGCCAATCCGGCTGTCAACCAATGCCAGATGATTAACGGTTATAGCTTTATAGCTGGTCAGGGCGCTACATACGGGACATTCATCGTCCGTTTGTTGCCGTGGGAGGAACGCGACGAATCTATGTCCTCGGACAATGTCGTCAAACAACTTACTGAAGCGTGCGCTCAAGTTAAGTCAGGGTATGTGGCAATTTTCGCTCCTCCTATGATAACCGGTTATTCAGCGACTAACGGCTTCGAGATAAAGATGCAGGATAAAACCGGCGGCAATATCAACGATTTCTTCGCCGTGGTTCAGAAATTCCTGGGTGAACTCCTCAAAGAACCCGAAATAGGTCAAGCATACACCACTTTCAACCCGACTTTCCCGATGTACGAAATTGATATCGATGTCCCGAAAGCAAAACAAGCCGGCATATCGCCAAGTACCATACTTTCCACCTTGCAGGGATATTATGGATCGATGTATGTATCGAACTTTAACCGTTTCGGCAAGATATACCGTGTCATGATGCAAGCCCAGACAGACTCGCGAGCAAACGAGGAAACCCTTAATCAAATAAAGGTACGTAACGCTTCGGGCGAGATGGCACCGGTAACCAATTTTATGAGTATGAGAAAAATCTACGGTCCCGACTTGCTGAACCGTTTCAACATGTACACCTCGATATCGGTAACAGGCGCACCTGCCTCAGGTTACTCGTCAGGTCAGGCCATATCGGCCATCGAACGAGTGGCAGCCAAGGCGCTACCTCCGGGCTATGGATTTGAATATGCCGGTATGACACGCGAAGAAGGTAAAAACAGCGCAGGTAACTCAACTGCTGTAATCTTCGGTCTATGTCTGCTGTTTGTCTATCTGTTATTGTCAGCCCAGTACGAAAGCTATGTACTGCCATTCGCAGTTATTCTTTCGATACCGTTTGGTCTGATGGGCACATTCATATTTGCCGGCATAGAGGGTCTTAGCAATAACATCTATTTGCAGATTGCCATGATTATGCTCATCGGTCTGTTGGCCAAGAACGCGATTCTTATTGTGGAATTCGCGCTTGAACGCCGTCACACGGGCATGTCCATCGTAAAGGCGAGCATATCGGGAGCTGTGGCACGTCTGCGTCCCATCCTCATGACATCGCTTGCACTCATCATTGGTCTTATGCCCCTGATGTTTGCCCATGGAGTCGGCGCCAACGGTAACCGCGCTCTGGGTGCAGGTTCGATAGGCGGTATGCTTATCGGCATGATACTTCAGGTAATATTTGTGCCTGCCATGTTTATCGTCTTCCAGCATCTTCAGGAAAAAATCACGCCTATACGCTGGGAACACCAGGAACCCGGTGGCACTATCGGCAATGAGATAGAACAATTCAGACCCGGTAGCGAAGACGACTGATTGAAAACAACCCGTGGCCGAAATGTCCCGTTGACAGTGACCGGCCAACAAAATATAGAGAACAATGAAAACTCACCCAATAATTAAAGCTGCGGTACTGACCCTTATATTGAGTCTGGCTACATCGTGCGGCATATATACAAAATATGAAACTCCCACCAACACAGCCATTACGAAAGCATACGTAGAGGCTCGCGGAGATGCAGCTAACGATACTACGATTTTCGGGAACTTGCAATGGGAGACAATATTCACCGACCCGACACTCGTGGACTATATCAACCGTGCTCTCAACAACAACCTGACATTGAAAGATGCCCGGTTAAACATTGAGGCCGCTCAAGCTCAGTTGCAAGGAGCCAAACTGGCTTTCTTCCCATCGGTGGCTCTCGGACCCAACGGCGCAGGAGCCTCGTACTCGGGCAATGCATTCAGTTGGTCCTACTCTATTCCTCTGACCGTCTCGTGGGAAGTGGATATTTTCGCTAAGATGCTCAACAACAAACGTTCGGCCAAAGTATCTGTCGAATCGGCCGAAATTTATGCCCAGGCAGTACGCTCTCAGATTATATCGTCAGTTGCCAACACATATTACGCCATCGCCTCGGTAGAAAGCCAATTAGCCTTATCTCGAAACACAGCTCGACTCTGGCAAAAGAGCGTGCAGACAATGAAGGACCTTTTTGATGCCGGGCGTACAAATCAAGCTGCCGTAGTGCAATTCGACGCTAACTATCAGAGTGTATTGGCCTCGATAACCACACTTGAGGTTACTCGCAACCAACTGGACAACACCATGTCGATATTGCTTGGTACACTGCCTCAACACTGGTACGTCTCAGCCGATGCAACTTTGACCGTTCCGACTATGTTTGTTCCGGGTGTGCCGATGTACTATCTGGCTAACCGACCCGATGTCAATGTAGCCGAACGCGGATTGGCTACCGCTTTCTATGCCACCAACAGTGCCCGCGCGGCTTTCTATCCGGGTCTTACCATCACTGCTAACGGTGGTTTTACCAACTTGCTGGGTTCTATAATTCGCAACCCGGGCGACTGGTTCGTTCAACTGGCCGGTTCGCTTGCAGCTCCTCTCTTTTCTCGTGGTCAGAACATCGCCAGACTAAAAGCAGCAAAAGTGGCGCAGAACCAGGCTATGAACAAATTCGAAGCCACTGTAATGTCGGCAGCAGCCGAAGTTTCGGACGCACTCACGACATACGAAAAAGCAGTGGAGCGTCTGGGGTATCTTGACGCGCAGGTACAAGATTTGGAAAAATCAGTAGAATACACCAATGACCTTTTACTGTATTCAAACGGCACGTACCTTGAAGTGTTGACAGCTCAGCAATCGTTGCTGCAGGCTCAGATGAACCGGCTCACATGTCAACTAACCCAGGTACAAGCTGTCATCAATCTGTATCAGGCAATGGGCGGAGGCCGATGACACGACTTTAACGTATCCCATTCAGAAGAGTAAAGAAATAAAATACATTAACACCAAATATCTGACGGCCATGATTAGCAAACTTGCCTACGTTGACCCATCGGCAAAGATTGCCGACAATGTCATTGTTCAACCCTTCGCGTACATCGACAAGGATGTCGAGATTGACTCTGGATGTGAAATTTACCCCTATGCCTCGATAATGCACGGAACCCGTATGGGCAAAAACAATAAAGTGTATCAAGGCGCTGTCATAGGAGCCGACCCACAGGATTTTCGCTGGAAAGGTCAGCCTACCTATTGTTATATAGGCGATAATAACGTTATCCGGGAGCAAGTAATCATCAACCGCGGCATTCGCACCGAAGGTGGCACACGCATCGGAGACAATTGTTTTATCATGGCTGAAACTCATATCGGACATGACACACAGATTATGGGTCGCGTTGTGCTTGGTAACGGTGTAAAGATTGCCGGCAACGTGTTTATAGACACATGCACCATATTGTCGAGTAACGTAGTACTCCACGAAAACACTCGCGTGTCCAAATGGGTGTTTGTCAAGGGAGGATGTCGCATCAGTAGCAACGTTCCGCCTTTTGTCATCATGGCGCACAATCCCGTCAATTATTACGGAGTTAACTCAGTCTTGATGCAAAAGGACGGAAAATACAGCGAGAAAGACATCGAAGATGTCGCAAAGGCCTATCGCCATATTTATCAGACGGACACTTCGACTTATAACGCATTAAGACGCATACAAGCCGACATCGACGACACACCTGTGCGCCGCGATATCATTGAATTCGTAAAATTGGTAAACGAGAAACTGGCCGGAAAGAAACACCTGGGTTGACCGTAGGTCATTCGGGGTTATCCTCATAATCGACGTCTTCATCCCAGTCGAAATCGGCGCCCCACTCATCGGGGTTGATTGACTGGAGGTCTTCGTCTTCCTGCTCCTCCTCTTCCGGAGTCGGTTCATACTCGAATATGAACTCGTCTTCCTCGCGCACTCGATGATGGCCGTCAAGAGGTCGATGAATTATGTCAGGAGTAGCCAGCCGGTTTGACTCATCGGTAATTTCACCCCAAAGCATGTCCTTCAGTTCGGTAAGGTGATAGCCGGTGACGGCAGAGATGAATATGTGGCGTACATCTTCCGGAAGAGTTTTCTCTATCTCGGTCATAAGCTCATCGTCGAGCATGTCAGCTTTGGAGATGGCGAGCAAACGCGGTTTATCGGCGAGTTGGGGATTGAATTGTTCAAGCTCGTGCTTCAAAATATTGTATTGCTCGACAATATCGTCAGCATCGGCAGGCACCATAAACAGTAAGACTGCATTGCGCTCTATATGACGGAGAAAACGCAACCCAAGCCCTTTCCCTTCGCTTGCACCTTCAATTATACCGGGGATGTCGGCCATTACAAAAGACCTGTTATCACGATAAGAGACAATACCCAATTGTGGTTCCATTGTCGTGAAAGGATAATCGGCTATTTTGGGGCGCGCGGCCGAAATGGCTGAAACAAGAGTTGATTTTCCGGCGTTCGGGAAGCCGACAAGACCGACATCGGCCAACAGTTTAAGTTCGAGAATGATACTTTTCTCGATAGCCGGTTCGCCGGGCTGCGCATAGCGTGGTGTACGGTTAGTTGCACTCTTGAAGTGCCAGTTGCCCAGACCACCGCGGCCTCCTCGCAAAAGATTGACTTCTTCACCGTCATATTTCACTTCGGTGAGATATTCGCCTGTCTCGGCATCGAACACCACAGTCCCACAGGGAACATCGATAACCACGTCATCTCCGTCTTTACCAAAGCTACGGCCGCCGGAACCACTTTGTCCGTTTCCGGCGAAGATATGGCGTCGATACTTTAGAGGAAGTAATGTCCACATATTTTTATTTCCCCGAAGTATTATGTGACCTCCACGACCACCGTCACCGCCGTCGGGTCCTCCTTTGGGAACATATTTTGCTCGGTAAAAATGTCGTGAACCGGCACCGCCTTTACCGCTTCGGCATAATATCTTAACGTAATCTATAAAATTTGAGTCGGCCATTGTGAATGTTTAGCTTATTTTAGTGGTTACTGTCCAATTAACCCAACAAAGATTAATGACAGACATAGATTTTCTTTTATTTTTAACAACGTGACATAAAATTTTGTTTGTAAGAAATATGTCGGGCGTATAACCGTCTTACTCTTACCGGCTGAATCGACTGATTAACTTTTGGAAAGATTGCGATGATGACGCATCAACTCCTGCGCCTGACGGAAATCGACCGGCGAGCCAATATCAATCCATGTTCCATTAATTACATAGTATCCGACTTGCAAACCATCTTCAATTGCCCGCTCGATAACGTCAGTTGCATCGATGCGCTCTGAGTGATTTAGACTGTTGAGAATCTCGTTCGAGAAGATATATATGCCGGCGTTTGCATAATGCGAATAAGCAGGTTTTTCTTTTATACTGACAACATTATCGCCATCAGTTGTCAGTATGGCATACGGCACAGACACTTGGTAGGGGATGACACCTACAGTGATATCAGCCTTAGTGTCGCGATGTTTCATATACATATCCTCGAAACTGATTGTCGTCAGCAAATCGCTATTCATCACCAAAGTGCAACCATTTGAGGGATGAGATATCAACGATGCGGCTCCGATTGTGCCAAGAGATTGGTCTTCGACCACGCATTTTACCTGTACTCCGGCTACCGGTTTCGTAAAATGGCGCTGAATACTTTCAGCCATATAGCCTGCACAGACCGTAATGTCATTAATACCGCATCGCGCAAGTGCTTCTATATTATAATCGATGATAGCTTTGCCATCTATCTCTAATAAAGGTTTAGGCACTGTTAAGGTCATGGGTCGGAGACGCTCACCCTTACCACCCGCCATAAGGATGGCTCGCAATGGCAGTACAGTCGGACATGAATTCAAATCGACAATATCGACAAGATTGTCATCGGTGTCAACAATCGGAACAAGCGTTATGCCCAAGCTACGTATAAACCGGATATTATTGACATTGTCAGGAACGTGTGCATAAAGCCGTTTATAATCTTTATGCATCGCTATAGAGACCTCACTGTCAAGTGTCGCACCGGCTAACAATGCTCGACGCACATCGCCGTTGGTCAGAGTGCCAGATAAATGACGCGATTTGTCATCCTCAAGAACGAAGAGGGTCATTTCGCCACCCGATAATTCATTAAGTTTTTGTAAAGCTATACGTAGCGAAGCGTTACGGGAAATAAGATATTTGGCAATATTCATGATTTGTCTGACCAATAAAACTTTTTTACACGCGAGAGTTTGGGCAACAATCCAACTATTGCATCGACAACTGTCTGCGAGGAGCCCGGCTTATAATAAGGATTGCGTTCGGGTATCGCTTCCCGTGATGGCATAGCAAGAACATTTTTGACAGCTTTGCCGATTTCGGCTCGGTCATCAGCTACATGTATGATATCAGTGGCACACTCGCGCCCTTGTTGACGGGGGCCGATATTGATTGTATAAGCGGGCGTAGACGGAGCCTCAATGATACCCGAAGAGGTATTTCCCACCACCGCTTTAGAGAGATGCATAGCCGAGAGGTAACACCTCATACCTAAGGAAGGTGTCAGAAAAACGCGGCCTGGATTGTCGCCGGCAAACTGTTTTAACGCATCCAGAATAATATCACTGTCAGTGTCATTATTGGGGTACGTTATTATAGCATTCCAGCCTTCGACATCACTCAATGCTCCCGTAAGGTTGTCTATCTGTTTTTTTGTAGATAATTTGTCGGGATGGTTGGTAACAGGATGGAAAGTTATGAGTAAAGTTTTTTCGGGATTGATATCGAATCCATCGAGACGAACAAGAAGATCATCACGTGATAATAAAGGAGTGGAAAGGGCATTTTCGACGCCTAACGAACCAGTCACTACAACACGTTTAGGCTCCTCTCCCATGGTAATTAACCGTTTGGCCGCCATAGGGGTGGATGTCAGATGTAGCGTAGCCATTTTTGATATTGCGTCACGAATGGCACCATCGATAGCTCCCTCGCTTATTTCGCCTCCATGCAGGTGCACAATAGGGACGCCAGCAATTAGCGCGGCAGTGGCAACACCCATCATCTCGTAACGGTCACCAAGTATTATGATAGCATCGGGGTTAACCTTGTCTATTAATGCAGCCGTATTCGTCGCCATGGCAGCAACTATTTTTGTTCGAGACGATGCTGTCGTACCGACTTCAGGACATGGCATTTCGAAGATGTCGGAGAAACCGGCGGCAAGTATCTCATCAACGGTATGGCCGAATTTGTGTGACAGATGCATATTGCCGGCTCCTATCACAAGGTGTACCGACGGATGCTCATGCAGCATATGCGCCGTTCGGGAAAGTATTCCCCAATCGGCGCGTGTAGTGGTTATAAGAGCTATCGTTTGCTTTTTCCGGGTCATTTTGTCAAAAGAGCCTGGCCGTCAGGATATGGCAAAAGAATTAGAGGAGCGGTTTTTACACTGCTATCAAGTTTTGTGTCGTCGTATGCCGATGCCGGGTAAATACCGGCGGCCACAACCTGATTGCGTGGGTTGACGAAATATATGGATTCCACTCCAGCCTTGTTCAGCAAATTGAGTGTTGCTGTAGTGGGTTCATTAACAGTATAAATCGTGGCATGTTCAAGACTGGGCTTTCTTGATTTTTCGAAAGCCACTATCTCGGCTGTCTTATCGTCGGCGGGTACGCCGGTCGATTTCCATGTGCCGCTTACGATGACTACTGCACCGTTAGGTGTTCCACCGTCGGCAACCGATTTTTTAGCCGCAAGTACGGCCATGTCAATAAACATTTCGTCGGAAGACGATATCTTATCAATTTTGCTGATATTCAATTGTCCGAATACTGTTGAACCGATGGTTACCAGAGCGAATAATGCGACTAAAAATATTTTTTTCATAACTGCGCAAGTTAAAATTTCTACTTAAAAAAGTGTCAAGCAAAAATCCATGTCATAGACAGAGATATATATTTGACCGCCGGTTTATAAATTAGTTTAATCTATATATCTTTATGTTGTCAATAAGAGCATGATTGGTATGAAGATTCATATTGCGATTTTGCGGCAACATTTCAATCGACATGATGTGTTTGCCTTCGGACAGTATGATTGGCATGTGGTTTGATTCTCCCCAATCATTCCAATTCCCTACCCCACGTTGTGGCATAACTATTGTGGCAACTGGATTTCCATCGACAGTGAGAGTGCGTATGGCAGCCTTGTTTTCGGTATTTACGGGGCCATTACCGTTTGCGTAACGAATGACCACGGCATACGTTCCTTCAGTCGGAGCATCGAAGGCCACGCTTACTGGATCAGTTGTCTGGTCAATTTCGACAAAACCTCCTGACATGCCTTGAACATGCTGTGTGGCAGGGTAGGATATTTCGGTCGACGTCATAACATCAGTTTCACGAGGCATTTCTATCACCGTAACGGGACGATTGCTGAGCGGTTCGGAAGCGAAGCCGCGAAGTCCATCCTCCGAGACACCGACAACCATGTACTCTCCCGGAACATCGGCATTATATGTGGTTGTACGTACGTTATCAATCACTTGCCCGTCTCGAATAATATCGTAGGACGCTATATATTCGATGGGACTCCATTCAAGTACCGTAAAAGGATGTTCGGGAGTGAAAGCCCAACGCACTATAGGAGTAAGAGGAGACTTGGCGTTATCTATCAAATTAACCGTTGATAATGCCGGTTTATTATCAGCCATGACAATGCGTATGTCCTGTACCCCCTTTGACGACGCGCTCAAGAACGGCTGTTTATGCTGCTTGCCATTGATATAAAACTTGGCGATTTCGTTTCCGTACCCTTCCACTGTGATATTAAGCACGGCATCGCGATAGTGCAGCCCGCTAAGTGTCCGAGTATCGGCAAGAGCCTCGGGCACGAAAGGTGCAAAACGTATACCGTTGGTTTCATAATTTATGCCGAAAAGCAGTTTTTGAACCAAAGCTAAATTTCCCGCCAGAGACCAGAGCATATTAGATGAGTTAAGCTCGGTCGTTATGTCCCCGTTATCCAAAGTCAGATTCTCTTTGTTCGTAGCGAAAAGAGCAGCCGGACGAATTATGGAGCCCATACCTTGCAAGACGCCTTCCTCGTTACCGGCCTTAGCATTGGCCAGTGTCCAGTAAGCGGCCACAAAAGGCCATAGAGCATTATTGTGATAGGAAGGCATGTCAGCAATTTGGGGATTGAAAACAGGGACACCCCACTTTGTGACGGGAGAGTTTCGCGTCAGCTCGGCGGCCTGTTCTTCTGTCGCCACATCAAAAAGTACGGCAAGCGACTGACCCAGTGTTTCGGAACGAGGATTCATAATCTTGTAATCACGTCCGTAGCGGTACATTCCATAATGGCCTTTATCTTCGAGCCAGAAGTGCTCGTTGATAGATTTTATAAGACTATCGGCACGTTGTTGCCACTGCTGGGACACATCGGCATGGCCTAACTCAAGAGCGGCCTTCGCCAATACCTGCATGGCTGCTGCATGTACCACAGAGGTGCTCAACGATTCGCTGTCATAGATATCGGCTGTCTGCATCCATTTGGGATAACTTTGTTCACGCCAGTCTATAAACGAGGTCTCACCTTGCACTAAACCGTTCGGGCTCATCACTGTGAGAGCATCTTTTTCGAGAGAGGCCTTAACAACGTCATAGAGGTACCTCAACCAGTCTTTATCACCTGTAACTTTATATAACTCATAAGCGGCGACCGCCCAAATCATACGGTCGGTGCTTATTGGCCATGCGCCTCCGCTTCCGGTATCCTGAATGATTTGACCATCGCTATTGACCTTGCGCATCAAAGATATCCTGGCGGCTTCGGGTTGCATGGCCGCCATAGACAATATTATAGAGTAACTGACATCGCGTGTCCATACCCCGGCCCATTCCTTTCCTGTGCGCAGGGTTGTATCAGGCTCAACGTTGTTTATCATTTCGTCAAGCCCCATGTTATAAACAGCCTCCAAAAGTCGGTTGTTTGTTTTCAATGTCGGATATTGGGATATGTCGTTACGAAGTTCCCAGGTCTTTTCCACAGGCATGAAATATCCGGGCGAAGCCGAATATGTAGATATTATCCGCTGTCCGGAGGGTGCCGTAGCAAAAAACTCTCCTTGAAAAACCGTGTCGCCACGCCACTCATAGGCCGGAGTGCTTACGATGGGACGACTTGCGAAAACAGTAACAGATAATAGCAAAGCTAAAACGATTTGAACTGACTTCAACATGTTTTTTCTTGTGTCAAATTCCGGTTAAATCAAATAATTCGATTGTTAAAGACCCTCGTTGGGATTGGTCACTACGGTCGAAGCATTGCCGTCGCGTGTCGCTATATATGTCGGCGACATGATTTCAACGCCGGCTTCGTTGAAGTGATCTTGGATGTTTTGAAAAAGTTCGGAATAAATCGCCGACATACGCTGAGCCTCGCGGGTGTAGGCATTGATTTGATAAACAGGATACCAATCGTTGAGCCCGGTCTCAAGGACAAAGGGTTTTGGGTCGTGTAATACACCCTTGGTGTCAAGTGCGGCCTCAATAAGTAATTTATGTACAAGACGCCAGGGCACATCGTAACCGATAGTGACTTCGGAATGCAAAATCAGTCCGTAGTCGCGAGCCGAGGTCGAGTAGTTGATGCTTTGGGAGGACATTATGAAAGAATTTGGCACGGTGACAATCTCGTTCTTTGGAGTACGAAGGCGAGTCACCAAGGGAGTCTTTTCGATAATATCACCCACAGTATCATTGAATTTGATACGGTCGCCCCTGTGGAAAGGCCGCATGTAAGTTATCACCATCCCGGCTATGATGTTACCAATGACTGTACTTGAGCCCAAAGATACTATAAGACCGACAAATACCGATATACCCTGGAAGACTCCGGTGTCCGACCCCGGAAGATAGGGGTAAATCATAGCGACCATGAAAGCATAAAGTAAGAATCGGATGATATTGTATGTGGGGCGAGCCCAGTCTGGATAAAATCCATTTATCTTGAGACGTTCCGACTCGATTTCTTTGCTAAGATAATGAATCAGTTTGACAAGATAACGTATCGCGAACCAAATAATGGCAATAGTGAAAAGATTGGGCACATATTCCACAATGCCTTTTAATATGGCTTTGACCGGATACCATATATATCCAAGGATAGTGTACGCGAAACTTTCTGTCTGTGGAAATATAACAAAAATAAGCGGCAGAGATATAAGCAACTGCAATATTATGACCACATATCGCAAAATATTGGCGAAGGACAGTAATAGACGCACCTCTTTACGTGTGTCGAGCAGCTCGTAGTTCTGAATCATAAGCGGCTTCAGTTTCGTCCCCCGTACTTGCTCTATATATTGTCTTAGTTTTCTGAAGAGCCAATTTGTCAGTTTTATAAGGAAGAACTGGGCAACGACAATAAGTATAAGGAAGAAAATGCGTTTGACAAGTTGCCATAAACCATGTTCCTCTTTAAGTTTAGTCAATTCCCACACTATTTTGGCTCGTACCTCTTGCGCGAGAGAATCCTGTGGGATACCGGCCCACATGGCGTCACGGTCGGTAAAAGATGTAATGACAGTCTTGCCATACATAATATCGGAGATATTGTCCGAATTATCAATAAACACCGAGTCGGGCATGGTATTAAACTTGCCGCCAAGAAGTTCTATGGCTTCGACAGCAAGAAGGGCTCTTTGTTGTGCCGTGTAGCCGCCACGATTACTGTAGAAATAAAAAAGAGTATCGCTGTTTACAATCACAGGGATACCGGGGGTGAACCGTCGCAAAGAATCAATGCGATGCATTTGCTCGGATCGTTGTATAGAATCGGCTGAGGCCATTTCGAAACGGAGTTGTTCCAGCTCCATACGCACATTGGCCTCATTTATTTGTGCTGCTCGCAATGAGTCCTGAAGCATCGAGACATAGGAGCTGTCAGCCGGACTTGCGGTAAGAACAGGTTCAGATTCAAAATGCGCGGTGTCGTTGTTAGTCTGTGCATTAAGCCGGACACATACCGCTAACAAAACAACAAAAATTAGGGCTATTATCTTAGAAAACTTATGCATAAATCATTGGATTAACATATTTTGCAAAGATAATACTTTTTTTGTAAACTTCGTCATCTTTTTTGTTTATGCAAAGTTGTGCGAATTTGTGAGTTGAGCTGTCAGGATTCAATCTCCCTAGAAGCGGTTCATCTTTTGTTCGATGAAACCGGATTGAGGTTTAGAAAAGTAAGAAATGACGCAGTCCCGACCCGCAAGAATAAAAGGCGGGACGGGACTGTTTATAATGAGCCTTATTAAGGTTTATTCAGCGGGGTCAAGTATGAAATAGCGCAAGTTGCCGGCGTTTATAAGTTGCTTCATGAAAGCGCTGATGTCCTCAGGTGTGATTGACTGCACAGTCTCAACTGTATTTGTGAAAGTGTCCACACCATTGAGTGTTTCTGCGGCAAGGAAGCCTGCCCAGTCTTCGTTCTTGACAATGCTTTCCTTAGCGTTTTTCACCATGTACTCCTTGATAGGATCGAGTTCTTCGGCCGAAACAGAAGTGGCCATGTCATTGAGGATGTTTGCTATTTCAGCAAGCACTGCTTCGCGCTGTGCGGGATCCATCGGGAAAGGTATCTGAAGAATGACATTCTGGTCGCTTACACGATCCATTCTTGAGCCTGCGCCTATGGAGTAAACGGCGCCCATCTCTTCACGTATTTTTTTCAAAAGACGGTTAGACAGGATCTGGCCGGCCATCGATGTCTCGAGTTTGGACTTAGCGGTGTACGGCATATTTGCCGACGCGGTGACAGCCACATAGGTCTGCGGTGTCTGCATCTGTGTTGTGGTCTCGATTTTAGAATCGCCTTTAGTGAATTCAAAATCGGGATTTATCACATATTGGACGGGCATGCTGCGAGGAGCAGTCAGACTGCCAAGATATTGATCGGCAAGAGGAACGAAGGTTTCCATATCGATATCACCGACAAACACAAGGGTAAAGCGGCCGGGATGTGCCATCATTTCATGCACAATGTTGAGGATAGTCTCACGGTTCACTTTGTCGAGAGTTTCGGTGGTGGGCAGTTGCATTGCCTGCGATTTGTACAGACTGTGCAGCAATTCTTTTGAGAATACGAAATTGGGATCTTTCTCCTGATTGGCAAGTTGTGTTGTCAAGCGGTTCTTTGTAGTTGCGAAATCATCCTCTGTAATGGTTATATCCTTGAAGGCCATATAGATAAGCTCCATGAGGGTGGAAAGATCCTTGGGAGTGGTCTCGCCGCTCATGTCGGTTGTATATGCGTCGAACGAAATGTCAAGGCTAACCTGTTTGCCGTTGAGATATTTCTTCATGTCGGTATTGGTGTAATCGCCAAAACCATGGTTACTCATAGCATAAGGTATGAACAATACAGACTCGGCATCTTCGGGCGATGTTACTGACAAACCACCCTTAGCTATGCCTTCGAACACTATCTGGTTGGATTTGAAATCGGTAGGTTTAACTTTGACTGTCAGACCATTGGGATAGACTAAAGTTGTTACGCCGTTAGCTTCGTTAACCGATGTCTTTTCAGCTTTGACGGGAGTGGGAAGCTCGGGGATGAGCGGAGTGTCTTTCATCTCGTCTTTATATGCCTCGAGTTCGAGATTTTCAGTGTCCGCTATTGTCTGGGCGATTTGTTCTTCGGTGGGAATTGAGAAAGTGTCGTTGTCAGGGAACATGCCAATAACAACACGGTTGTCCTGACTTGCTAACAGTTCAGGCAGAAGGGCGTTAATAGCTTCGAGAGGAATCATCTGAGTCAACTGCTGTGCCATCTGATATTCGAATTCGATGCCGGGAGCCGGTTCTTTCTGGGTAAAGTTACGGGCATATTCGCGGGCGTACGATGTGTTTTGTGTCTTTTCGCGTTGGTTGTAAAGACGTTCCATGCTTGACAGGTAGTCAGCTTTGGCGCGTTCATACTCAGTCACTGTAAAGCCATAACGAGCAGCACGTAAGGCTTCAGCATATACATCTTTAAGTGCGGTCAGTGTTTCGTTGCCTTTTGCTGTAACATCAATCATAAAGGCGTCTTTAGTAGGCGAGAACAAGAATTCACCAATATAAGCGTTTCCTTTCGAGAACGATGCGTCCGGTTGTTTGGCTATCTCATTGATACGGTCGTTAAGCATGCGGTTCACCATGTTGGTCATATAATGGACGGGATAATACATCATGGTGCTCTTCATCTCATCGGGAAGGATGCGCTCGCTCTGTTTGAAAGCGAGGATAAGATCGGGTTCATTCTGTTCCTTATCCTTACCTATGGCGTATATTGTACCTTGGTTGTCGGCCACTTCGGGACGGAAACGTACCGGGGCATTTTCGGGCATCTTGATAGGTGAGAAAATCTCTTTTATTTTACTTTCGATGTAATCGGGATCGATGTCTCCGACCACTATAACAGCCTGGTTATCGGGACGATACCATGTTTCGTAGTAGTCACGAAGAACTTGGGGAGGGAAGTTGTCAACGACTTCCATAGTACCTATGGGGAGGCGTTCTCCATAAGGGTTATTAGGATAAATCTTGGGTGCTATCTCTTCCAAAATACGCATCGATCCTACGTTTGAACGACGCCACTCTTGATGGATGACACCGCGTTCCTTATCTATTTCCTCCGGGTCGAGCAACAAACCGTCTGCCCAGTCATGAAGGATAAGAAGACAAGAATCCTGGACACCTGTGCGGTCAACCGGTACTGACGATATATTATATACGGTTTCATCCATGCCGGTGTAGGCATTAAGGTTCTGACCAAACTTCACACCAACGGTTTCGAGCCAGTCTATCAGACTGTTGCCGGGGAAATTTTCCGTGCCGTTAAAGCACATGTGCTCAAGGAAATGAGCCAGACCGCGCTGGTCGTCATTTTCGAGAATTGAACCGACACTCTGTGCGATAAAAAAGTCGGCTTGTCCTTTCGGCGTCTCGTTATGACGGATATAATAGGTCAGTCCGTTGTCCAGCTTTCCGATGCGTACCGCAGGATCGGCAGGAACCGGTTGCATTTGTGCCGACATGACTAAACATGACGTGACTGTCATCATAACAGCCAACATCGTTTTGAAAAAATTTCGTTTCATTGTACGGTTATTTATTGGTTTTAGTATTTACTAAAAATTTGCGCAAAGATACACATATTTAGACGAAACGAATACCAAAAAGTGACATAACACAAATGATTTTATTAATCTTTAACAAAAGTACGCAGGGTTTGCCAAATTGTTTTTAGAGCCGGTTCGACAATTCATGGTCAACGGGGACATATCTTTGAAATCTAAAATTCTCTAAAATTTTCAGTTATTTCAGCAAAATTGATTAAATTTGCAATTGAAAGCATCAACTAATGCCAAAAAACTATTTTTACCAATAATCCCAATATTTATTTTCAATCATTTTAACCATGAGAAAAACTGTATTAGCAGGCTTCGCGCTCTGCCTTTCTGTTATTTGTCATGCCGCCCTTCCGACAGTAACGTCTGTCGAAAAGGTCACCATGCCCGACAATATGACAGCAGGTATGGCCGTACTTAGCCCCGACGGCTCTTATGCCGTTGTTTCGCCTCTATCAGGCAATGGATTGAGCTGTCTCAATCTGAACAGCGGAAAAGCATTCGAAATCTCGAAAAATGGCAGCGCCATGTCGCTTGAAATTACACCCGACGGCACTGACGTTATTTATCGCGAAAGCACCTACGACAACGACCACCGTCGCTTTGTCTCTCTCAAATCCTACAACATCAACACCGGCAAAGAAACAGTTTTGGTGAACAAGTCACGCAACCTTAACGGTTTCAGCGTCGACGGCAACGAAGTCGTTGCGGTTGAAAACGGAGTGAAAAAAGCTTCCAAACTCAACACTACTTCTGGAAATGCCGTAGGACGTCCTACTCTTTCTATTCAATACGGCAAATTATTTGTTACCGCTCCTAACGGGGTCACATCTGAAATACGTCCCCTCGGTAACAAATGCAACAGTTATCTGTGGCCCTCGGTCAGCCCCGATGGAACCAAGATTCTTGCGTTTGGCGTAGGTACGGGCGCTTTTGTTTGCGATCTTGCAGGCAACAACGTTCAACTGCTCGGTATGTTCCGCGCTCCAGTATGGTTCAACAACCAAACAGTTATTGCCATGGATGACTATGACAACGGCGTGGTCACCACACAATCGACCCTGATGGCAATAAGCGCCGACGGCAAGGAAAAAGCCGCTCTCACTGACAATAATGTTGTGGCAGTTTTCCCCAGCGTCGCTCAAAACAAAGTTGCCTTCACAACTCCCGAAGGCGAACTGTATATCGTTAACCTCAAATAACTTCCGGCTCTATGAAAACCAAGACATTAAAACGCATCATGGTTGCCATAGCAGCCATCGGCGCAACTTTCGCCACGCAGGCAAAAGACCTTCAAGATCTTCGAATATACATAAACCCCGGTCACGGCGGTTTTGAAAGCGGCGACCGCCATTTGGGTACCGTCAAACACGGTGCGGCAACTTATACTGACACCTGCGGTTTCTATGAAACCAACACAAACCTTTGGAAAGGTTTGGCATGTGTTCAACGTCTCATCGACTACGGTTTCAAATTCGACCCTTCGTTGAACCCCTTCCCCGCCGATTTCAAGGGTTACGTCAATCCCAACGGCATACAGACAAACGGCGATGAGAATTTCCTTTACGGCGCAGCCCGCGACCTCAGCCAGGGTGTCGTAATGAGCCATGTAAAGACCGGTTTCAGCCGTAACATCAACGAGATTGCCAAAGAAGTGGAAGCCAATAACTTTGACCTTTTCCTCTCCATCCACTCGAATGCAGCCAGCGAAGGAGCTTCAACTAACTATCCCGGCATGTTTATTCGCGGTGAGAACAGACAGGAATCTGTCCCCGGCTCTCTCGACTTCGCTTTGAAATGCTGGCCTTACGCTTTTGCCAACACTCACAGCCAATGGACCAACTACTCGATGACAAACCCCGGATACTATTATGACATCGACTTCTGGAGCGGTGACTACGCACTCACCGACCATGGCAACGGTAATATAGTCAAGGGTTACTACGCCGTTCTGCGCCACAATGTGCCCGGCTATCTGATGGAAGGCTATTTCCACACCTACCAGCCCGCACGCCACCGCGCCATGAACCCCGATGTTTGCGCTATCGAAGGTGAAGCTTACGCACATGGTATCGCAGACTATTTCGGTATCGAAAAAGAAACCACCGGAGATCTTTACGGCATTGTCCGCGACCAGCACGAACGTTTCTCGCACACATATTATAAAGCTCCCTCGAACAGCCCCGACGCTTATCTGCCGATAAACAACGCGACCGTCAAACTCAAGGACGCCACAGGTAATGTCGTAGCAACTTACCTGACCGACGATGAGTATAACGGAGCTTTCGTTTTCCGTAAACTGCAGCCCGGCAAATATTATATCGAAGTTGAAGCCGAAGGTTACAAACCCGCCGACGAGATTTACTGCGGACCTTTCGAAGTAGTAGCTGCCGATGCCATCTATCCTGTTGTATGGATTGAAAATGTCGATTACGTGCCTCCCACAGCCGAAGCCGCCGACTACGTTGACGAAATCAACACCCCGGCTATTCTCATGGGCGAATCATACAACTTCACCCAGGCTGTCGCAGACAAAGAAATCAGCCAGCTCGAAGGCAAAACCATCCGCCGCGTCATCGCCAAAAACAATTACATATATGTAATGGCCAAGGACGCCGATGCCGAACCCTACGTTTATATCCTTGACCCCGTCAGCCTTGATGTAGTCACTGAAGTAAGCACCGAAGGCATGGAAGGAACATACGGCAAGATGGGTGACATGCAAGTTACCAACGACGGCGTTCTCGTTGCAACAGCCGTTCAGCTCAACTTCTCGGACGAAGGTCAGCTTGAAGGTGATGAAGTTATGGGTGCCATGAACTTCTATAAATGGGCCAACGACGACAAGGGTGTACCCACCGGCAAACCCGAAGTTGTATTCGCTACTGCAGTTTGCGGTAACTATTATCGCGGTATGACAGGTTTCACATTCGCATACACCGGTAACCTTACCGAAGGTATCATGTATCTGCCCTCATACTCTACATATTACGACCGCAAGCTTCGTCTCAACGTCCTGGACATTGCCGACGGTAAAGTGACTTCATCACGTTACGACTCGACCATCCAGCCCATTCTCAACATGGATACTCTCGGCGATGACGTTACTTTCTCTATTTCGCCCCTCAACAGCGCTTCGTTCATTGTCAACAGCTCTAATGTAGCTCCGATGCAGTTCAACACCATGTCGTACGAATTCGAAGGCACTTCCGACGTCAATTATGCCGGTCGCGAAGGTTACTTCAAGTTTGCGGGACATTCTTTGATGGCTACAGCCGACATGGATGAAAACGGCGAACACGGAGGTGTCATTCTGTACGACATCACCAAAGGCATTCATAAAGCCACAGATGTACAGACCGCCAACACAGCACTCGAAGGCGTGACTACCGGTTCGTTCGCGGCAGCTGGCCGTACTTTGGTTTCCTATGACAGCGACGACAATATCGTAGCAGGTAATATTGACCTTTACACCTTCCGTGATAATAAGGTTAGCCGCTTCACTACCGTCGGCACTCAGCAAGATATTGTACGCGGTAACTTCGCTTACGGACTCAAATCTGAAAAAGACGGCGACATGTACGCCCTCACCTTCTCTCTCACCGGCGATGCTGACGCTTGTGTACAGCTCGTATCGGTCGAAGACGGCACTGTAGTCGAACTGGCAGCAGGCAGCTACGAACAAGGCGAAAACACTGTAACAGTTGACCCGGCCACATTCGAAGGCTCCTACAACTGGCGCGTTGTTGTCGACAATCCTGTCGTTCCCACAGTCAACAAGATTTTCGATGGCGGTTTCGCAAGCTCAGGCGTTGCCATCGACCTCAATACCGAAAGCGATTTGTTCGGTAACATTTATGTATCGTGCTACGATGCTCCCCGTCATGTCGAAGGTTATGCAGCAGACTTCTCCACGCTCGCTATCTCCCCCATGATGTCGAATGCCAACGGCAACTTCTGGGACACTTCGGTAGGTGCATCTCCCTGGCGTCTTGCCGTACTGCCCACCAGCAAACTCCTCATCAGTGACTGGGGTGACAAGCAAGGTGGTCTTTACCTCTTTGATCCCGCCAATCCCGAAGCAGGCCGTTCAAACTTCTTTGCCGGAACATGTAATCCCGCATCAGGCGAATGGACATACGACGGTCAGGTTATAGGTGGCTCGACAGCTTCGATGCAAGCTCTCGGCACAGGCGAAGAAACACGCCTCGTATCATTCCAGGAAGACTGGCCATCCGACTATAAACTCAACCTCGTTGAGTATGCCATCGGAACTACCGACCAAATCAACTTCCAGCCCACACAGTCAGAAGTATTCGCCAACATCACCAGATATTTGGCTAACGGCAACGTCGACCTCAACATCCGTGAAAAAGGTTGGGCATTCGGTCAGGTACGCGGTTCGGGCAACAACACTCCCGGCGTTCCCGTATTCCTTCTCACTGACGCTGAAGGCAACATCGTCTTTAACTCAGGCGAAGACATGCCCGAACTCGACGGTGGCGTAGGTCTCATCGGTCTGTCTGAAGACGCTTCTACATTCCTGTTCCAGAACTCCGGTTCTACAATCACTGTCTGCGAACTGTCATGGGAACCCGAATTCAGCCTCAAACAGCTCTATTCATTCAACGTTCTTGAAACCGGCGGCAGCAGTGTCAACAGCTTCCAGTGTGCATTCGACCCGGCCGGCAACATATATATCGCCAACCGCTCGTCGTTCCGCGCTTTCGCACTTCCGCGTCAAGCTGCCCAAGCCGTTACTCCCGCCAAGGTTGCCGACATACTCGTTGGTGACGAAAACAGCGTCGAAGCTATCGGTACCGACAACAATGTTAACGCACCCGTACGTTACTATAACCTGCAGGGCGTTGAAATGCACGATGCCAACCTGGCTCCCGGTGTATATGTACGCGTTCAGGGCAACAACACCTCAAAGGTTGTCGTGAAATAAGACACAACATATCTCATTAGATAACTTTGCCAAAAGGGGCGCGGAAAACCGCGTCCCTTTTTGTCGCATATCTCTTAGAGCCGGCTCTAAAGCCGGTTCAGCTCTTAAACACAACGTGCCCCGCAACCGTTGGTTGCAGGGCACCGTTACGCGGCTATCGTCTTAGGCCGCACGGACATTAGTCTGTCTAAACGTACTGTCCGTTTCCTGAAGGGAATGATTGCAATATTAATCTTCTACTGAACGCAGTTTCTGAACGTAAACGGCCTTCATCATTTTCTTGCGATTGGTAACCGAAGGTTTCTGGAAAGCCTGACGGGCGCGTAACTCTTTAGTTATGCCGGTTTTTTCGAATTTACGTTTGAATTTTTTAAGGGCGCGTTCAATATTTTCGCCTTCTTTTACTTGTACGATGATCATTAGTTAGAATTTTGGTTTGATTATAATTATTTTTGTAATATACTGATTAAAAGTTGTATAGACACAAAAAACAGCACAACGTCCTTTTATGGAAGCGGCGCGTCCTTGTATTTGCGTCGCAAAAATACAAATAATTTTTTAGCTACCAAAATTTTATATTAAAAGTTCAAAAAAACTCCGGAACTCTCCATCGTAATTTTTTTGATGAATTCTTCGGCATTTTTGACTGAGTAAGTCACAATTTTTTGGCCGTTAAAAAAATTGTACGTACTTTTGCATCGGGTAAGTCCTACACGGCCAGCTCCCTCCCAACTCCCCCAGGTCTTGACCGAAGCAAGGGCAGGAGGTTGTAGCGGCGCGATGTAGTCAGCTTACCCTTTTCCATTTAGATATGTCAGTATTTCGTTTTCCTATATCTCGTTTAAACTCATTGTGTGCCATCCTGTTAAGCGTAGGATTGATCGCCTCAGCGGGGTGTACTTCGTCCGCTGGAAAAGCGGCTTCCGCTCAACGTGACGATAACGAAAATGTCAAGCTCGTGCGACAACATACAAACATATCCTTCGATGTCGACACGGCCATGACATATCTCAAGCGTCAGGTCGATTTCGGACCGCGCGTTCCGGGCAGTCTGTCACACAGGCAATGCGCTGATTGGCTTGCCGGCACTCTTAAGGGCATGGGGTATGTCGTCACCGACCACGAAATCGCCACCCCTCACCCTGTTGACGGCCACCCGATAAAAGTACGTAATATCTTTGCACAAAGTAACCCCGATGCCACCGACCGTGTAATCATTCTTGCCCATTACGACACGCGCCCATGGGCAGACCATGACGCTGACCCCTCAAAGCACACCCTTCCTATTGACGGAGCCAACGACGGAGCCAGTGGCGTTGCCGTAGCTCTTGAGATAGCCCGAAGCATAGGACAGCTTCCCAAAGACAAAGGTCTCGACATTCTTCTTGTCGATCAGGAAGACAGCGGCACATATAACGATGATGACAGCTGGTGCATAGGCAGCCGTTTGTGGGCCGAGAACCTGCCCTACACAGGGTCGCAACAGCCTCGCTTTGCTATTCTCCTTGACATGGTAGGCGGAAAAGATGCCGTCTTTCGCCGCGAGTACTTTAGCCAAGCATACGCCGCTCCCATCAACGACATCGTATGGAACGCCGCCAAGACGATAGGTCACGGAGCGAGGTTCGTCGATGAAATAGGAGGCGCTATCAACGACGACCATATCCCGCTACTGCGTGCCGGCATACCCACTATCGACATTATAGAGACGAATCGGGCAAACGGAGGCTTTAACTCCACCTGGCACACCACCGAAGACAACATAGACAATATAGACCCCGCCACAATACGAGCCGTCGGCGAGGTTATTACCCATGTAATCCAATCACAATATGACAATTGAGGATAAACAGCAACAAATCATAGACGAATTCGCCGACATCGACGACTGGATGGACCGTTACAGCTATATAATAGATCTTGGTAACGCCCTACCCCCCATTGACGATAGCCTGAAGACTCCCGAACACCTCATCGAAGGGTGCCAAAGCCGTGTATGGCTGGATGCCACCATTGACAACGACGGCAAGATGCATTTTACGGCCGATTCGGATGCCATTATCGTAAAAGGCATCATATCGATGCTAATCAGCGTACTGAACGAACACACTCCTCAGGAAGTACTCGATGCCGACCTGCATTTCATCAACGATATTGGCCTTGCCGAGAACCTCTCTCCGACACGCTCAAACGGTTTGCTGGCAATGATCAAACAAATGCGCCTCTACGCCCTCGCTTTCAACTCCCTCAACAAAAAGTAGATATATTTACAAAAGGTAGAGGCATTGACAAGGATTATAATGTTTGAAAGTTGTGAAAAACAAGTAACTTATCTTATTTTTAACGTCAACCACGCTTATGCATTACATTAATTATCAATATTCTAATGTATTCTTTAATAACGGGCTAATTCAGAATCTTTGCTTTAATGTTATTGCGCATGTTTAAACAAAGTGTAAAAGAGGCATTAGGTTTTTATGTCTATGCACTAACTGACCCGAGGGATAATCGAATATTTTATATAGGCAAAGGAAAAGGAGACCGAATATTTCAACATGTCCAAGATTCTATTAAGGAAAAAGATGAAAATTTAAAACTCGATACCATACGTTCGATACATAAAGCCGGGTTGGAAGTTGGGTACTATATATTGCGTCATAATCTTGATGAACCTACAGCTTATATCGTGGAGTCAACATTGATTGATCTACTCAGCTATGACCGATTTAACAAAGAGTCAATTTTAACTAATATAGTATGCGGACATCATCAATGGAATGAAGGAATAAAAACCATTCATGATATTAATGTTCTGTATGATTGCGAAAAAATAAATATTTCAGACGGGGATCATTTGCTATTAGTAAGTTTAAATAAGACATACAATCAATCCCACACAAGTCGTATATATTGCAGACCCAACCTTTACGAGAGCACTCGTAAGTACTGGAGTATTAGCCCTAATAGATTACGCCATATTGACTATGTATTGGGTGTATA
The DNA here is from genome assembly GCA_022509065.1 of Muribaculaceae bacterium. Taxonomy (GTDB): domain Bacteria; phylum Bacteroidota; class Bacteroidia; order Bacteroidales; family Muribaculaceae; genus CAG-873. The sequence continues at coordinate 2,799 of JAFLTY010000027.1, read as the reverse complement.
CAAGGGTATTGTTAGAGCGGTTATTAAACCAACCAAATGGAAAGCATTTGAGTTTTCAGAGGATGGTACGAAGTTTAAAAAAATTAGATATGGTTGTATTGGTAAACTTCTTGAAGATTCAAAATACCTTAACAAAGATGTTTCAGATTTCCCTTTTGGAAGCGGAGGTGCGGTAACTTATATTCCTAGAGACTATAAAATGTGGCATCGCTGAAGCTCAAAAAAATGAGATTCTAAAATGCTAAAATTTACAAAATAAGGGGTGATATATCCTTTATCTCGCAAAAAATTCGTAACTTTGCGTGATATGGTGCGCCGTTTGTCAGCGCGCCCGATAAAAGCGTGTTTATCCCACGCTCATTATTAAACCGCCAATCTTTAGGCCGACAATCGAAAAAGTTTAAGAATGGACATCAAGAAAGCGCTCTTTATAACCCAGGAGTTATCCCCTTATCTTCCGTCTACGGATATTCGCGATCATAACCGCAAAATGGCGCAAAGTGTTGTGGAATCGGGGGTCGAAGTTCGAACATTCATGCCCAAATACGGCATGATTAACGAGCGCCGCAATCAGTTGCACGAAGTTATTCGTCTGTCGGGACTCAATATAGTCATTGACGACAACGACCATCCTTTAGTCATTAAGGTAGCCACCATGCAACCGACACGCATGCAGGTCTACTTCATTGACAACGAGGACTTTTTCGGTAACGCTAAACCGGGTCAACTCGAAATAAACGATCTGCCCGAAGATAATGACGAACGCATCATATTTTTTGTCCGTGGCGTAATCGAGACGGTAAAACGCTTGCGTTGGATACCTCAGTTTGTCCAGTGCTCCGGATGGGTTACAGCGCTTACTCCTCTGTACATGCGTTTCATGTATGCCGATGACCCGACGGTTCGCGAATCAAAAATCATCTATAGCCTTCAAAACACCGCTTTTGACGGAGATCTTGGAGACGGTTTCGTCCAAAAACTCCGCAACGATGGCTTCGACGATGCGCTTCTTAAAGCCGTTATCGAAACACCTGCCGACTTCAAAGCTTTGAACAAACTTGCCATCGACCATGCTGACGCTGTCGTTCAGTCGGTGCCCGAAGTCGACCCGGAGCTTATAGAGTACGCCCGCAACAGCGGCAAACCTTTTATGCCCTTCCCCACAGACAAGGAGTTCAAAGAAGCCTATATCGAGTTTTTCCATTCATTATTATAACCAAGACCTGTTTTATAGCCCATTCGGGCAATAAATATCCCCACAGTGAAAAAGAACCTCAATATCAGACACATACTTTCCGCGACACTCGCATGTCTTGCGATGAGTTTGTCTACCACTCTTCCATCGTGTGACAAGGCTTCGACCATTGGCACCGACCTCGTTAGTGAAGAGATAACTCTGACAGTCGACTCTACATTTACCGTTTCGGGACATTCTGTTGTCAACAATGCGGTGCTTTCGCGCACTGTCGTTCAGTTGATGGGCATAATAGACACCGAAGATTTCGGTTACTTCAAATCTGACGTCGTCACCCAGTTCATGCCCACAAACAACATGGATACCGTCGGCGTAACAGTCGAAGACATAGACTCACTCCGCCTGGTCATGCTGGTCAACGCCGATGGATTTGTCGGAGACTCCCTGGCTATCATGGGACTCGATGTATATCCGCTGACCCGACAGCTTCAAATCCCGATGTACAGCAACTTCGACCCTGAGGGCTATTACGACCCGTCGCAAAAGCTCGGAAGCACGGTGTATAATCTGACTAAAGGCATGGAACCGGATTCTTTACAAAAAAACGCTTATGTCACCATCAGCGCCAAACTGCCTCGAGAACTCGGTCAGAAATTTTTCGCCGAATACCGTAACAACCCGGCCACGTACAACAACCCGTCGGCCTTCGCTAAGTTCTTCCCCGGATTATATCTTAAGAACTCTTACGGTTCGGGTCGCGTCACTCGCATCGCTAACACCACGATGAGACTTTATTACCACCGGTCGTACGTCAACGATAACGGCAATGACACCACAATCTACAGAGTAGGCAGCTATTTTGCAGTGACGCCCGAGATAATCACCAACAACGACATTACATTCGATATATCATCAGTCATCAAGAAGCGAGTCGAAGAAGGCCAAGCCATCATCATTGCCCCGGCCGGAATGGATGTCGAAATCAAGTTCCCGGCGCGCGAAATAATCGCTGCTTATAAAACAGGAACTGCCGACGGAATAGGTGTTGTCAACAAATTGTCTTTCCAGCTCCCGGTCGAGGCCATAGACAATAAATACAACATCACGTCTCCGACAGATGTACTCCTCGTCCTCAAAAAAGATTGTGACGAATTCTTCCTGCAAAACAAATTGCCTGACGATGTCACATCGTTCCGCGCCACCCTCTCTGCACTCGAAGACGGTTCTATAGGTTATTCCTTCCCGGAAATGCGTCAATACATCCTTGATTTGATGGCAAAAGACACAGTCGAAGACGATGACATCACATTCCGTCTTGTCCCTGTACTCGCCACAACTGAGACTAACAATAACTCATATTACGGTTCGTCGACAACCACACTTACCGCAATCACCCCCTATGTTTTCGAACCCAGAATGACACAGGTTTTGATTGACAAAGCAAAAATTTATTTTATTTATAGCCGTCAAACAACAAATTTTTAGTAAATTTGCAGACGGTTTCCAACCCGAAACTCCAACACCCAACGCCGCAATAGCTCAGTCGGTAGAGCATTTCATTCGTAACGAAAAGGTCGTGGGTTCGAGTCCCACTCGCGGCTCAG
>JAFLTY010000026.1 GCA_022509065.1 Muribaculaceae bacterium | reverse complement strand
GGCGCCGGTCTGCAAAACCGTTTACAGCAGTTCGATTCTGCTAGGAACCTCAAAACAAAGAGACAACCCGCTGACCTGGCGGGTTTTGTTTTATGCCGCCCATGAATGTATCGATGAAAATAAAAACAACGGTTATCAGGCTGTTACTGGCTGTGACAGTGATAGGCGTGTCGTTCCGAACAGCCCGAGCCAACGAGGGTTATGGTGTAGACGGCGACACCACGGTGTGGTTTGTGAACATGTATCCCGGCAGCGACATATACGAACTTGAGGGACATTCGGCGCTTCGTATCCGCATGCCGGGTAACGATCTGGCCATCAACTACGGAATGTTCAGTTTCGACGCCCCCAATTTCGTGTATCGTTTTGTGAAGGGTGAGACCGATTATATGGCCGGTGCCATTCCTTGGGGTTATTTCGAGAGGGAGTATATCGATGCAGGCAGGCGTATGGTAGCTCATAAACTCAATCTCACATCGGAACAGAAACAACGTTTACTGACTATCGTGGCCAACAATCTTTTGCCCGAGAACAGAGTGTATCGTTACAACTATGTGTTGGACAATTGCGCTACGAGACCGTTGCGCACCGTTGAACTGGCTACAGGGGACAGCATTTTGTTGAGTCAGCCCGACGATATCCCCGACCTGCAGACCTTTCGCGATTACATGCGGTATTATCATCGCAATTATCCTTGGTATCAGTTCGGCATAGACTTGGCTCTGGGCACCGGCATAGACCGACAAATAACGGTACGGGAGAAATCTTTCGCTCCGGTCATTCTGGACATGCAATTGGATGAGGCTCGTTTGACAGACGGAACTCCTTTGACCATCGAGACAGTAGTGCTAAACGACACCGACCCTGATGGCCGAGTACTGGCGCCAACACACTGGTATCTCAGGCCGATAACGGTGTCATGGGTACTGTCGTTATTTGTCATCATTTACGCGCTGGTGAAGTGTTTGCGATACGGACGCTATCCTCGTGGTTTGGTGACTGTGCTATTCACGTGTTTCACCCTTGCCGGTCTTGTGGTGACATTTCTGGTCTTCGTTTCGGTGCACGAGGCGACATCGCCCAATTATAATCTGTTATGGCTTAATCCGTTGTGCGTGATACCGGCAATATGCTTATGGATAAAAAAAGCTAAAATAGCAGTCATAACATATTTTTTTCTTAACTTTGTGTTGTTAATTAGCCTTTTAAGTGTCTGGCTATTGGGCATTCAAAGTCCCAATCCGGCTTTTATACCTTTGGTGATGGCCGACATGACACTAAGCGCCCTATATATATACCTGAATATCAACAATCTTGTCAAGAAGCAAGCAAAATAACCATAATACATCGGTATCGCTGACGCCACGCCTCATGGCGTTGGTATTGGCGTCGGTAGTTTCAGCTGTCAGTCTTACCGCGCAACAGCCTCGCCTGGTTGTAGGCATAGTTGTCGACGGGCTCACGGGCGAGACACTCGAGAAGTTACGTCCCTTCATGGACAGGAACGGGTTCAATCGTTTCTTCAACCACGGAGCTGTCCTTGACAACATAGACTTCGGCACCAATGTCAACGCAGCCACGGCATCGGCCATCCTTGCCACAGGAGCCGCCCCCAAGGTCAACGGCATAGGTGGCGGCATGCTTTATGACCCCATTACTCACCGACGCGAGTATATATTTGCCGACCGTGAAGAGAACGGCATCAATACTAAAGAACCATTCTCGCCACGCGCCCTCAGGGTAAGCACGCTCAGCGACGAATCGCGTATAGCCGGCGCAGGCACCACCAGTGTCCACTCGATAGCTCCCGACGCTACACAAGCCCTTATATGGGGCGGCCATGCCGGTAACAGCGCCGTATGGCTGGACACATACACCGGCACATGGGCGTCGACATCGTTCTATCCCGAGTTTCCGATACCGGCCAACAACGCCAACAAGAATTATCCGCTGTCGGCACGCATCGACACGATGCAATGGGTACCATCGGAAGTGACTGTATCAGCTTCCGGACTGCCTGCGCGGCTGACCGACAGCTCTTTTAAATACACTTTTGGAGGAAATTCAGCCGACAAATACGACAAGTTTGCCAACTCGCCCTTTGTCAACAGCGAGATAACACGTCTTGCCTTGGATTACCTCGCCACTCTTGAGCTGGGCCGACACGAGGGATTCGATATACTGAATTTGACCTACAACCTGCAGCCATACGAATGGTCGCAGAACGTGGATAACCGTTACGAACTGTATGACAGTTATATAAAGCTTGACAACGACCTGGCGCAGCTGTTTACGACAATAGACAACACTATTGGCAGAGACAACACGCTGATATACATTGCCGGCACACCGCCGCGAGACAGTAGGCGCCGGGATGACGGCAGATATAATATTCCGGGAGGAGAATTTTCTTCTCGCAAAGCCGTTTCGTTACTCAATCTTTATCTCATCGCGTTGTATGGCAACGGCGAATGGGTGACAGCCTTCAATAACGGCAATTTTTACCTCAATGCGATACTTGCCAACGAGCGCAACATAGAGGTGTCGACCTTGCGCAGACAGACGGCCGATTTCTTGGTTCGCATGGCCGGCATAGGGCATGCATACACCATTGATGACATAGTACGGGGCGATATCATAGTGCCCAATGCATCCGGACAGGCACGCAACACGATAATATCGCAGTCGGGCGACGTATTTATCAATCTGATACCGGGATGGACTCTTGTCGATGATTATAACTTTATAGACCATATCCCGCAGAACGCCTATTCGGTGGCACCGACCACGGCAATGTTCATGATAACGGCGCCGGATATAGAGCCGAAACGTATCGATACACCCGTCGACGCCCGAGCCATCGCTCCGACATTGGCCGGCATGTTGCACATACGGTCGCCCAACGGTGCCGATACACCTTCCGTGTCACTGAAATGACACCCCAGAGAACTGAATATAATAGAGCATAACATAATAATATATAAGTAAAAATGTCTTTTTTTGACTCAATAAGCAAAATTTTTGGCGACAAGTTCACCCGCGACCAAAAAGCGCTTCAACCCATAGTTGATAAAATACTCGCTCTGACGCCGGAAGTTGAGAAACTCAACAACGACCAATTGCGTTCGCGCATCGATGAGGTACGCGCCGAGATAGCCGGTGCCACGGCCGAACACTATCAGGCGATAGACAACATACGTGACAAAATAGAAGACCTTCCTATTGACGAGCGTCAGTCGCAATGGGACGCCATCGACCGTCATGAAAAGAAGATACTCGAGATACTTGACGAGCAACTCGAAAAACATCTGCCAATAGTTTTCGCCGTATTGCGCGAAACCGCAGCCCGCTTTGCAGCCAACGAGACTATCACAGTACAGGCCACTGACCTTGACCGTGAGCTGGCAGCCCAAGGGAAAGACTTTATCACCATAGACGGTGACAAATCTATTTGGAAAAACAGCTGGATGGCCGGCGGCAATACGATAAAATGGGATATGACCCATTATGAAGTACAGCTTAAAGGCGGCATAGTCCTTTTCCAAGGCAAGATAGCTGAAATGGCTACCGGTGAGGGTAAGACCCTGGTTGCTACACTTCCTGTTTTCCTGCGTTCAATGGCCAAGAAAGGCGTCCATGTCGTGACAGTCAATGACTATCTGGCAAAACGTGACTGTGAATGGATGGGACCGCTTTACATGTTCCATGGAGCGACCGTCGACTGTATTGACAAGCACCAACCCAACACGCCTGAACGCCGTGCCGCATATAATTGTGACATAACATACGGCACAAACAACGAATTCGGTTTCGACTATCTTCGTGACAACATGGCCATGGATCCGGAGGACATGGTTCAGCGCAAACACTATTACGCTATTGTGGACGAGGTCGACTCGGTGCTTATCGACGATGCCCGTACCCCACTGATTATATCGGGTCCCGTACCGAAAGGCGACGACCAATTTTTCAATGAGTTCAAAGGCAACGTTGAAAACGTGGTTCAGGCTCAGAAAAGGCTGGTGACACAGATATTATCCGATGCCAAAACAAAACTTGCAAGCGAAAACCCCGAAGATAAGAAGGAAGGCGCTTTGTTACTATTCAGAGCCTACAAAGGTCTGCCTAAAAACGGAGCCTTGATAAAATTCCTTAGCCAGGAAGGTAACAAGACCCTGTTGCTCAAAACCGAAGCTCATTACCTACAGGACAACGCCCGTGAAATGCCAGAGGTGACCGATCCACTTTATTTTGTCATCGACGAGAAGAATCGTTCCGTCGAGCTTACCGACAAAGGACTTGACGCCCTGACTGGCCGTATTTCCGACTCACAGTTCTTTGTGCTGCCCAACATAGCTGAACTCCTTTCACAACTCGACCACATCGAAGACATTGAGGAACGCGCAGCTAAGAAAGACGCTATCCTGCAGGATTATGCAATAAAAGCAGAACGTGTGCATACAGTGACACAGTTGCTTAAGGCCTATACCTTGTTTGAAAAAGACGTCGAATATGTCATTGATGACAACAAAATCAAGATTGTCGACGAACAGACAGGTCGTATCATGGAAGGACGACGCTACAGCGACGGTCTGCACCAGGCTATCGAAGCCAAGGAAGGCGTGAAAGTGGAAGCTGCCACCCAGACCTTCGCCACCATAACATTGCAGAATTATTTCCGCATGTATTACAAGCTGGCCGGTATGACAGGTACAGCTGATACTGAAGCGGGCGAGTTCTGGGATATATACAAACTTGATGTGGTACGTATTCCCACCAACCGACCCATACAGCGAATTGACCGTAACGACTTGGTATACCGCACTAAACGCGAGAAATATGCTGCCGTAATAGATGAAATCGAGAATATGGTGAAAGCCGGGCGACCCGTTCTTGTGGGTACAACATCGGTCGAAATATCACAGCTCATCAGCCGCATGCTTGATATGCGTCGTATTCCCCATCAGGTGCTCAACGCCAAGTTGCATCAAAAAGAAGCGGAAATTGTCGCTCAAGCAGGACGTCCCGGCACAGTGACGATTGCCACCAACATGGCAGGTCGTGGTACCGACATTAAGATCACCCCCGAGGTTAAAGCCGCAGGTGGTCTTGCCATCATAGGTACCGAAAGGCATGAGTCTCGCCGCGTGGACAATCAGTTGCGCGGACGTTCAGGCCGACAGGGAGACCCCGGTAGCTCAGTATTCTATGTGTCTTTCGAAGACCCGTTGATGCGCGTCTATGCCAGCGATACTGTCGTCAAGCTCCTTGACAGACTTGGATTCAAAGAGGGAGAGGTGCTTGAACACAGAATGATTTCGAATTCTATTGCCAAAGCGCAGAAACGCGTGGAAGAAAACAACTTCGGCATACGAAAACATTTGCTTGACTATGACGATGTCATGAACAAGCAGCGTACTTTCATCTACCACCGACGTAACCATGCCTTGAAAGGCGAGCGCATAGGTATTGATATATCCAATACCATCTATGACGCGGTAGACAACCTTGTGAAAAACTATCCGGACGGAGCTTTGTTTGATGACCTTAAGCTTGAGATGATGCGCCTGTTCGCCGTCGAACCAGAGATGTCTCGCAAGGAATTTGAGTCTCTTTCCCATGATGATAAAGTAGACACATTACATCAATTAGCCATGCAGCGCATGGAACGAAGCAACAGTCAGATACTTCAGACCATGATGCCGATGGTTCAAATGATGGTTAGCGAGGGACAGACCGGCCTGCGAGCCTTACCGATAACTGACGGCAAAAGAGTGTTCCGTATTGTCTTCGACATAGAGGAAGCCGTCAACACCGAAGGCCGTTCACTAATAAAGGAATGGCAGAAACGACTCATCCTGCTCACTATCGACGAACTATGGAAAGAACATCTTCGTGAAAACGACGACCTGCGTCAATCTGTACGCAACGCCTCATACGAGCAAAAAGATCCCCTGGTAATATATAAGCAGGAGTCATTCCATATGTTCCAGCGTATGTTAGCTACCCTTAACGAACGCACCGTCCAGTCACTCATGCGCGCAAAAGTGTTTGTGGCGCCACAAAGTCCACGTGTGGCACCTGACGGACAAACAAGCACTCAGACACAGACAACATCTTCTCCCAGTTTGGATCGACCCATGCCACGTCGTCGACCCGACTCGGATTACAAGACATCTAAAGCCACGCTTCCCAGCGAAGAGCAAGCAAGAGCCCAGGCACAGGCCGCTGCAGCGCCACGTGGTCCACAGGCTCCGGCACAACCGTTCAAGGTTAACGCCCCGCGTATCGGTCGAAACGATCCGTGCCCTTGCGGTTCAGGCAAGAAGTATAAGAATTGTCACGGCGCCGGTAAATAACGGTTGCCTTGTCCTTCGACATGACCGAAACAGCAATCTGGGTTGCCCGAAATCTCGGGTTCAATAAAAAGGCTACGCCTCGCACCGGCAATGTAATTGCGGTGTTAGGCGTGGCTTTTGCTGTAGCCGTTCTCGAGTTGACACTGGCTATATCGGTAGGATTCAAGAATGAGATTACGGCGAATCTAAAAGGTTTTGTCGCGGATATCACTGTCTTGCCATCAGCGGTCAGCACAAATACCGAAGTATCTACAATCGAACTCAACGGGGAATTATATCAAGATATAGCGCAAGTAGATAAAGACGCCACAGTCACCCCCGTGGTCATGTTGAACGGCATTATAAAAACAGAAAATGATTTTGCGGCTATTTCAATCAAAGGTTTTGAAGATGATTATAAAGCCGAGTTCGAAAAAAAGAAAATACGGCAAGGAAAATGGCCTGACGGAGAGAGACCACGAGAAATTGCGATATCGCAAACGCTTGCTGACAAGTTGGGAATTGATGCAGACGATAAAATAAACATCTGCTTTGTGTCGAACGGCAGACTTCGTGCGCGTCCCTTTACTGTTGTAGGTATTTACGACACGGGGTTTTCGGATTATGATGATATAATAGCTTTTAGCCGAAGTGCTGATTTACGTAAGATTGCCGGCATAAAAGATGGAGAAGCAACCGGAGTGGAAATACGTAACATAGATTTGAAAGAAGTTGAAGAGAAGGCCAATCAACTTGAAAATAAATTTATCTATAATTACAATGTGACACGTAATCCGGCCACAGCGTACCAAGTTGACACTATTGTCAGACAAGGAGCCGTTTTTCTGAACTGGTTGGAGCTTTTGAACACTAATGTTGTGGTAATTTTTATCTTAATGATTCTTATTGCGGCTTCCACTCTGATTTCGTCACTCTTTATACAGGTTCTCGATAAGGTCAATGCCATCGGGTTGTTACGTGCTATTGGTGCCCCTAACAAATTTATCAGCGATATTTTTATTTATCTTTCACTGAAACTGACGCTTTGGGGTGTTTTGATTGGCAATATAATCGGACTGAGTGCTTTGTTGCTTCAGAAATATACAGGCGCTATCAGCCTTGATCCCAGTATGTATTATATTGACACTGTGCCAATAAATATTTCTGTTCCAAGTATTGTATTGCTTAATGTAGGCATACTTGCGTTTTCATGGTTAATACTTCTGTTGCCGGGTCGTATCGCCACGCGAATGTCTCCGGCAGCAACGTTGCGTTTTGATTGATACTTTATAAATGAAAGAGCTACCATGATAAAACGCATAAAGATCGCTATACTTATATTGATGGTTGCCATCTCGGGGAAGATGTTTTGTGTGTATGCACAAGAAGAAAACCCTAATTTTGTCCGGCGAGTCATCAATTATTTCGGCGAAGCAAACAAGCCTCATCCAGACAAGAAATTTGATATCAGTTTTATCGGAGCGCCGTTTTATTCTTCGGAGGCGGGACTCGGGTTGGGACTCGTCAGTTCGGCACGTTATTATACCCATAGAGATGCTATGGGTGTCCCTATGATTGACACGCCTCCGTCCCAACTGTCGTTAAAAGGGAAAGTGACGCTGGGGCAATTGTATAAAATTGAAGGAGAAGGTTATCATATATTTCCCAAAGACCGCTTTAGAATTAATTATAGCGCGTATGTATATACCTTTAAAGATAAATTTTGGGGGATTGGCTATGAGATGGATAAAAACGACAACAACGAAAGTATATTCAAAAGAATTCAAGGAGTTGTCAAAGCCGACTTCGTAATGCGGTTCGGGAAACGATTTTTCATTGGGCCAATAGCTTCTTTCAGTTACAACAAAGCCACGCGTGTTGACCGACCTGAATTATTTGCCGGTGAACCGCGCGAGACATTGACTACGGGTGTAGGCATCACTGCATATTATGACAGCCGTGATGTGCCTTTTAATGCATATCGTGGAATTTTCCTTCGTTATAACCAGGTATTTAACCCTCGTTTTATGGGTAATAAATATGCTTTTTCGCAATCCGAGCTTACTGCATCGGTGTACAAAAAAGTATGGAAGTCCGGAGTTTTAGCAGCCATGTATCATGCTGATATCACTTATGGCAATACTCCTTGGGGCATGTTGCCTACATTCGGCGGATCAGAAAGGATGCGAGGCTATTACGAAGGTCGTTTCCGTGATAAATGCGAAATGGATATTACCGTCGAACTCAGACAACATATTTGGCGTCGTAACGGCATAGTGGTATGGATAGGAGCGGGAACCATCTTCCCCAAGTTTTCGGACTTTGATATTCACCATGTTTTGCCAAACGCCGGAGTAGGGTATCGTTGGGAGTTTAAACAACGTGTCAATGTGCGTTTGGATTTCGGTATTGGTAAAGATGAATACGGTTTTAACTTCTCGATTAACGAGGCCTTTTAACACTTAATTTACTATGATGCACAAAACAAAAAGAACAATTTCTGGTGTATTGAATTGGTTCGCACACCCCGTATTTTGGTTGTGGGCCGCACCGTTACTTTTGATAGCGCCTAATATATGGCTGGCGATAACCGAATATAATTCCGTTTTGGCTAAAATCACCAATATTATACTCCCTTTGGGTTTATATATGTTGTTGTTTTCTTTGTCTAAAAAGATTGGGCGTACTATATTGTTTTTCCTACCGATTATTATACTGTCTGGTTTTCAAATAGTATTACTTGTATTGTATGGCGAGAGTATCATAGCCATAGACATGTATGTCAACTTACTTACGACCAGTGCGTCGGAAGCGAAAGAGTTGCTCGGAAACCTTCTCGGAGCAATATCTGTCATTGTGATACTTTACCTGCCCTTGTTAGTGGCTGCTATCATAATGTACATTAATAAAAGGTATGTCGGGGTAAAAAGGCGGCGTCACATGCGAGTGGCATCGTATGTCCTGTTGATTATAGGGACAATTCTTTTCTTCATTACCGTTTTGTTTACCGAAGGGTTTATGCCACGTCGAGAACTTTTTCCTTATAATGTAGCAGAAAACCTTGTCACTGCCATACGTCGGACTAATATGTCCATGCATTATCATACGACTTCTCGCGAATTTAATTATTCTCCGGTGATGACTCGTGATAAAGATATGCCGGAAGTGTTTGTCATAGTGATAGGCGAGACTTCGCGCGCTGAAAATTGGGAACTGTTCGGTTATGACCGTCCTACCAATCCTCGGTTGAAACAACGGGAAGGCGTTTACGCTTTCCCAAAAGTGCTGACTGAGATAAACACCACACACAAAGCAGTCCCTATGCTGTTGTCTTATTTACTTCCCGAGAACTTCGGTGACTCAGTGGCATATACCAAGTCGATCTTCTCAGCTTTTAATAATGTTGGTTACCGCACCGCTTTCCTTTCAAACCAGAAACGCAATCATTCCTATTTAGATAACTACGGAGAGGAGGCACAGCTTGCAGAATTTATTTCTGACCGAGGAGGAACAATGCGTGATATCAATCTAATAGGAGCGATGAACGAAATAATTGACAAATCTCCCTCCCACAAAGTGTTTATTGTGTTGCATACTTACGGTTCACATTTCGAGTATCGTAAACGATATCCTTCCGATATGGCTTATTTTACTCCTGACATTAATTCGGGAGCAACGAGATTTAACCGAGAGCAACTGTTAAACGCCTATGATAACACCATACGTTATACCGATGCGCTGCTTGATGGGGTTATCGAGAGTTTGGATAACTTGGATATTCCCGCGACTATGATTTTTGTTTCCGATCATGGAGAAGATATTTTTGACGATGAACGTGAACGTTTCTTGCATTCATCCCCTACGCCGACTGCTCATCAGATTCATGTACCCATGGTGATATGGTTGTCAAAGGAATTTGAAGATATTCATCCCGATATAGTCAATGCTCTCAGAAACAACAAGGATAAAAATATTGCTTCGACAAGCAGTCTCTTTCATACTATCCTTGACATTACAGGAGTGCGTTCCCCTTATTACGATGCAACATATTCGGTGGCATCGCCTAAATTTACTCCTCGTCCGCGAAAATATCTGAATGACTACAATGAAAGTGTACCGTTAACAAAAAGTGGTATTCATCAACAAGATATAGAAGTTTTCAAAAAAAGGAACATTGACTATGAATAATTTATTATGAGTTTTCCAAAACTAAAAGCTAAACATCATATAATCAGGGGTTAATTTGACCGCCCAATATGTAAAAGTTGTCCAAAAAGTTTTTTTATTAAAAAAATTACGTCTTTATTTGGTGTTTTTGATTATTGATTGTACTTTTGTTGTCGGTAAATTTCATAACCGAAAACAAGGATATATTTTTAGTTAAAACACTGCCATGATACAAACCGTACTTAAACGCGATGGACGCGTTGTAGGCTTCAACGAAGAAAAAATCAAATCCGCTATACGCAAGGCAATGCTCACCACCGAGTTGGGCGAGGATGAATCTCTAATACAAAAAATCGCAGTCAGGATTGCACAGACAGGAAATGAACAAATGACTGTCGAGGAAATTCAGGATAGAGTAGAACTCGAGCTGATGAAATCACCGCGTAAAGAGGTCGCGAAAAAATACATCGCTTACCGAGACAAACGGTCAATAGCGCGTCGAGCCAAAACTCGTGACATCTTCCTTGAAATTATTGAGGCGAAAAATACTGATATAACACGCGAGAACGCAAATATGAACGCCGATTCTCCGGCCGGTATGATGATGAAATTCTCAAGTGAATCCACAAAACCTTATGTAGATGACTACCTGCTTTCGGAACGCACTAAAGATGCAGTTCGAAACGGTTATATTCACATTCATGACAAAGATTATTATCTTACCAAAAGCCTGACGTGTGTACAACACCCACTTGACAAAATTTTAAAGGACGGCTTTACTACCGGGCACGCCGAATCGCGTCCCGCCAAAAGGATTGAGACCGCAAGCGTTATGGCGTGTATATCCCTTGAAACAGCTCAGAACGAAATGCATGGTGGACAAGCTATACCTGCTTTCGATTTTTATCTGGCTCCTTTTGTCCGCTCGTCTTTCAAAGAAGAAATCAAAAACCTCGAAACTCTAAGTGGCGAAGACCTGAGCGAGTTTTATGATATGAAATTAAAAGACTATCTTTATCAGTCAGTCGAAAACCTCACTGGGAGAGAACGTTTACTGCAGCACGCTGTCAATCGCACTGTTGGTAGGGTTCACCAAGCTATGGAGGCGTTTATTCATAATATGAACACTATCCACAGTCGTGGTGGCAATCAGGTCGTTTTTTCTTCGATTAATTACGGTACGGACACATCGGCAGAGGGACGATGTATCATTCGCGAACTCCTTAATTCGACCTATGAAGGGGTTGGTAACGGTGCTACAGCCATATTTCCTATCCAAATATGGAAAAAGAAACGAGGTGTGAGTTATTTGCCTGAAGATCCAAATTACGATTTGTACAAATTGGCATGCAAAGTGACTGCCCGGAGATTTTTCCCCAATTTTGTCAATCTGGACGCCACCTATAATTATCATGAGGACTGGAGAGCGGACGATCCCAAACGATATGAATACGAAGTTGCAACAATGGGATGTCGCACGAGAGTTTTCGAAAACCGATATGGGAAAAAGACTTCTATTGGTCGCGGAAACCTGAGTTTCACAACAATCAATCTCCCTCGTTTGGGAATTGAGTGTATGTCCATCGAAAATCCGGAGGAACGCAAAGAAGCATTCTTCCAAAAACTCGAAGACATCTTACAGATAGCTGCTGACCAGCTTAACGAACGCTTTAGTTTTCAACGCACCGCATACGCCAAACAGTTCCCTTTGGTAATGTCACGACTGTGGAATGACTCTGAACGTTTGGGGCCAAATGACAGTATAGAGAGCGTTATCAACCAGGGCACTCTTGGTATCGGGTTTATAGGTTTGGCCGAGTGTTTGATAGCATTGACAGGTAAACATCATGGAGAAGATGCTGAAGCTCAGAAACTGGGACTTGAGATAGTGACACGCATGCGTGACAGAGCCAATGAATTCAGTGAAAAATATAAACACAATTTTTCTATACTCGCTACTCCCGCAGAAGGTCTTGCAGGCCGTTTCACGCGGATGGATAGGAAAACTTTCGGTGTAATAAAAGGAATAACAGATAAAGATTATTACACCAACTCCAACCATGTTCCGGTTTATTACCATTGTTCACCTCGCCATAAGGCAGAAGTGGAGGCACCTTACCATGATTTGACCAGAGGTGGACATATTTTCTATGTCGAAATAGACGGAGACGCGACCCATAATCCTGAGGCGATATCTGACATCGTTGATTTGATGGACAAATACAACATTGGTTACGGTTCCGTCAATCACAATCGTAACAGATGTATGGATTGTGGACACGAGAACGCTATCGATAATCTTGAAGCATGTCCTAAATGCGGTAGTCATAATATTGACCGTTTGCAGCGTATCACAGGTTATTTGGTTGGTACTACAGACCGATGGAACAAAGCCAAGTTGGCTGAGCTTAAAGATCGAGTCGTGCACAAATAAGTTAGCCGTATGACTCTATCGATACTTATGCCCATGTTCTTCATATAGGTAATGAATAGAGGCGACTCACATACTGTCCGGATAATTGATATCATTGAAGGGACATCGGTAGATGGCCCCGGCTTACGAACATCAATCTATTTCGCCGGTTGCTTACATCAGTGTCCCGGATGTCAGAATCCTCAATCATGGCCAATGGATTCCGGAACAGAGATGACGATAGACGAGATAATGAAAATTGTCGAATATAACGATTTTAATGTTACATTCAGTGGAGGCGATCCGTTGTATCAAGTTCCGGGGCTTATAGAGCTGGCGAAGCGCATAAAAACATTTGGTAAGAATATTTGGCTCTATACAGGTTTTACCTTTGAGGAAATCAAGGCTTCCGCCACTTTACGACCAATTATAAGTTTGGTCGACGCGATAGTGGACGGACCTTTTATTGAAAGTCTGCGAGACGAGACATTGTTGTTTAGAGGAAGCTCGAATCAGCGTATCATTGATTGCCAACCATTTAAGAATACTATGTGCATTGATTAGTCATCGTGGATTTAGAAAATTCTATGAGATGTTGATTTGCAATCTTTGACGATGAATTGTCGAACAGGCTCTTATTATGATAATATTACGAGGTAATGGTTGGAGATAATTATTTCGTTAATTTAAAAAAAGTTACCAAAACCGGATAAATATTGATTAAAAAACAAAAAAATATAATACTAAAAACAACAAAATAGTAAGTAGTTACGTTAATAATATAAGTTATCTATCATACATTATTTTTAATAACTAACATTTTAATAATTTTTTTACAATGAACACAGAAACAATAGGTTACAATGCAGGTACAATTTGGGTGGCTCTTAACACAGCTGACGCCGTCGGTGTAAAACAGCTTAAAAAAATGACCAAACTCAAAGAAAAAGAAGTGTATACAGCACTTGGATGGCTTGCACGTGAAAACAAAATTACTATCGATGTTGACCCGGAAGATTCAAAAGAACTCATAGTCACATTAGTAAAAGAATAAATTTAAACAGAATCAAAACAATAGAGGTTGCCGATTTTTTTCTCGGCAACCTCTATTGTTTTGATGATTGAAATGTTCTCTATAAATGGTGAGATACTATATAAAATAAAGAGCAAAATTGGTGCATCATAAATCCAATGATGGGAACCGAGAAATTGCTCAAGGAAGACAAGCTTCCTAATCTGGAAGTGGTAGGAAATGAAAATGTAAATTTACTGGACAATCAACAACCTATCCAAACAGAGGTAAGATCAATCGTTGTTAAGCAAGAAGCGTTCTGCTTCGAGTGCTGCCCGGCAACCTGATCCAGCAGCCGCAATGGCCTGTTGAAACAATGGATCACTTACATCTCCTGCGGCAAATACGCCGGGAATATTGGTGGCGGTGGAGTGGGGTTTGGTTTTTATAAATCCGGCTTCGTCCGTTTCAATATACGATGCGAATACACCGCTGTTTGGTTGGCGTCCAATTGCCAGAAAGAATCCATCGATGGCAATATCGTAAGTCCGTTCCTCAGGAGTACCCACAAACTCAATAAGATGCGCTCCCTCAAGAACTTCTTCGCCGAAGAGTCCAGTGGTATTTGTGTTGAAAAGCACGGTGATTTGAGGATTATCAAGAACCCTTTTTTGCATTACCTTTGATGCGCGTAAGTAGTTTTTACGCACAATTAGATATACTTTCTCAGCAAGTTTGGAAAGATATAGAGCCTCCTCGCATGCAGTATCTCCGCCACCGACAACAGCAACAGTTTTTTTGCGGTAGAAGAAACCGTCACAAACCGCGCACGCAGACACTCCCATACCCATGAATTTCTGTTCATCGGCCAATCCGAGATAACGGGCTGCTGCGCCAGTCGCAATTATCACGCTGTCAGCAAGTACGCAAGCGTTTCCATTGTCAATGACAAGCTCGAAAGGTCTATTTGCAAAATTGACGGAAGTGACTTTGCCTGAAATCATTTTGGTACCGAACCGAAGAGCTTGTTTGCGCAAATCATCCATAAGTTGATTACCGTCGACACCTTCAGGATAACCTGGGAAATTTTCTACTTCGCTGGTTGTGGTCAACTGACCGCCTAATTGTGGGCCCTCTATAAGTACCGGTTCCAAAGCGGCACGTGAGGCGTAAATGGCAGCAGTATATCCGGCCGGCCCCGAACCGATGATGACATTACGGGTTTTTATTACGTTTTCTGACATAGTTGTTATATTGTATTCTAGTTTAAAAATTAACGCAAGTCAAACACTTCGTATCCAGGATAAGATGTAGAATTATATTTGAATGGCGACTCAGGTAAACTTCCGTTAGTTAATGTATTTGTGACACTGATTGTAAGGTTCTGTCCGTTGGCAAGTGTTGCAGTGATATGGGTCGGTAACCAGGTTGTGGCGCTAATTATGACAAGAGCCGACCTAACATAACTTGTTTTGTTGATAGCCTCCAGTCTAACAGAATATGTGCCGCCTGACTCTGATACGAGATTGACCTTGTATTTCGTTTTGTATGATTTGACAAAAGCCAATGGGTTAGTTTCCGCGATCTCATCAGCAGTTGGTTGTGTTATCGATACCTCTTTAGTCTCATTATCTACAGTCCACTGTGTTTTGCCGTCATAAAAAACGGTTAAAGCCCCGGCAACGTAACGAAATTTTTCTTTTGACATAAGCAAACGTGCCTCAAAAGCATCCGAGCCGCTACGAATCGACATAGTCATGTTAATCGATTTGGCAGAGTCAAATGCTTTCACGGAATTATCCAATATTCCGGTTGCAGAAATTTTGTCTTTAGCTGCACATGATAGAGTCGTTAATACTATCAAGCCAAAAGCAAGGAGGTATTTCGTCATACTATAATAACAAACTAAAAAGTTTAACGGTTCGATAGGATTTGTTCAAGTGTAGCCGGATCGATAAGTACTGCGCGAGGTTTAGCTCCGGAGGCGGGGCCTACAATGCCTGATGCTTCCATTTGATCCATTAATTTGCCGGCGCGATTATATCCTATCTCAAACCTACGTTGCAAAGATGATGTGGAAGCAGTCGAGGACATGACAATGAAGCGAGCTGCGTCTGCAAAAAGGGGGTCTCGATCCAAGCCTCCCGCAGGCAGAGTGCCGCTACCTAAAGGCATACCTGTTCCGTCAGTGGCCGGTTCGGGAAGTTCGTAGGGAGTAGCATACCCGGGCTGCTGCTCAATGAAGTTACAGATTGCTTCTATCTCATCACTTGTGACAAAGGCGCACTGCATACGTTCCATGTCGCCACCCTGACTGTATAACATATCACCTCGCCCGATCAGACGCTCGGCACCTGTGCGGTCAAGGATGGTGCGCGAGTCAACATTCTGGAGCGTCCTGAATGCTATTCGGGAGGGACAGTTAGCTTTTATTATACCCGTCAGCACGTTGGTTGAAGGTCGTTGAGTGGCAATAATCATGTGTATACCAACAGCTCTTGCCTTCTGGGTGATGCGCATCACAGGCATTTCTATCTCCTTGCCGCCGGTCATGATAAGGTCGGCAAACTCATCGATAATGACGACAATATAAGGTAGGTAGCGATGTCCTTTTTCGATGTTCAGTCTTCTTTGACAGAATTTGCGGTTGTAATCTTCTATTTTATTAACAGCTGCCAGACGAAGTAAGTTGTAACGGTTATCCATCTCTGTGCAAAGAGAGTTCAAGACAGTAAGAACTTTCCCCGGATCTGTAACAACGGCATCCTCTTCTCCAGGAAGAGTTGCGAGGTAGTGCTTTTTAAGCCGTTCGTAGACTGAAAATTCTACCATCTTTGGATCGATTAACACAAACTTAAGTTCCGAGGGGTGTTTGCGATAAAGCAAAGAGGTAATAAGTACATTCAAACCTACTGATTTACCTTGACCGGTAGCGCCTGCGACAAGAGCATGGGGCATAGCGGCCAAATCGGTAACGAAGATATCGTTCGAAATTGTAGCGCCAATAGCTATAGGTAGAGCGCCTTTGCTTTCACGGAATTTTTTGGAAGCCAAAATGGTTCGCATGGCGACTGTCTGAGGTTCTCCGTTGGGCACCTCTATACCGACAGTTCCCTTTCCCGGCATGGGAGCTATAATACGAATGCCTTTAGCCGCCAGGCTAAGTGCAATATCATCTTCGAGACGTTTTATCTGGGCAATACGAGTTCCCTCCGTAGGTACAATCTCATATAGGGTAACAGTTGGACCTACAGTCGCTTTAATTGTCGATATAGTGATTCCGTAATTTCCAAGCGTCTTTATGATGCGATCCTTATTGGCCTGTTGTTCCTCTATATCGGCTGTTATTTTAACGGGGTGATCAGCGAGCATGTCAAGTGCAGGAAACTTAAAACGGGAAAGGTCGGCACGCGGATCATATTCGCCTTGTTCCGCCACCAAACGCTCAGCTACACTACCTGT
This sequence comes from Muribaculaceae bacterium, assembly GCA_022509065.1. Lineage (GTDB taxonomy): Bacteria > Bacteroidota > Bacteroidia > Bacteroidales > Muribaculaceae > CAG-873. Next base: position 14,647 of record JAFLTY010000026.1, on the reverse strand, counting down.
TTTCTTTCCCATCTCGGTTATCGGAACATCAATCTCAAAACCGGCATCGACGTCATCACTTGCTACAGGTTTATTGGAGTCATGTTTCCTTGGCGTATCTGTTGATAAAGATTCCTCAGATGGTGCATCTATATCGAAACCTCCAATAGTAGAAGTCTTGGCTTGGTCATCAATGTCTGAAGGTGTATTATCTTTGGAATCTTCCTGAAGAGTTACCTCAATAATATCATTGTCCTCGGAAGCGGCCTTTGAAACCGAGGTGTCGTCTTTTGTTTCGTCTGTCTTCTCACTGGGTTTATCCGTCTCAGGAGATGATATGTGATGTTTACGTTTTTCTTCCAGGCGTGCATTATGTTCAGCTCTGCGTTCTTCGATTTTATTGCGCCACTTAATATAAGCGTTGCGAAGTTCATTGAAGTACACAGCGATTATAGTGCATATCAAGATGGCCGAGACGGCAAGAGCACCGGGTATACCGGTCATTTCCAAAAGCCATCTGTTTGCGTAATGTCCATGAATACCACCCCAGAATGTAGATGATGCCAGAGGATACGTAATCAAACCGAGAACTATAGAAATGGATACAGTGAGTAATATAGACCGGAATGTTAGCCCCCAGAAATTGAACGGACGGTTAAAAAGTAGATTAAATCCTACTATTGCAAGATATATAGCCAGAACGAAGGCTCCGAGTCCAAAACTGTCGGCAAAAAGATACTGTCCGAACCTTGCTCCAAAAATCCCCACTTCACTGTCAAGCGATAAGCCGGAGTGTCGTAGTTCGTCGGTTGACATATTCAATATCAAGGCTTGATCCGAGGCTCCGTTTTTGAGAAAACTTAAAAGCGTAATGAATATTGCGACACTTAGAATAAGAAGAACCATCCCGAGCCAAATGCCCACGCGACGACTAAGCAGGAAATTGACTATTGCCGGGGTTTCCTCATCAGCATCGTCAGACTGCTGTTTTTCTTTATCGGTACGTCGCCGTTTTCGTTCATTTTGATGAGTGTGTTTTATATCTCTGTTGCGTGGGTTGGCAGAATCTTCTTTTGATGACGACTCAGCCTCCGATTTGACAGAGGCGCCAATGTCGTTTAAAGAAGATTCAGTTGCGTCATCAAAGAAGTTGTTGTTTTCATTTTTATCAGGTGAACGATAATCATTGGGATAACCATTGGCATGGCTACGTTGATGGCGCACATTATCGGGATTAATAACAAATTCGTTATCAGACATATATCGTATTTGAAGTTTTTAGAGGGGATTATCTTTCGTCCAAAAAGAAAATGATTTACAATCGCTTTAAATCTGATATATATTGGGAAGGGTTATCAGCTTTGAATATTGCGCTACCGGCCACTAAAGCCGATGCGCCGGCTTGAGCCAGTAAAGCACCTGTATTGATATTAACACCACCGTCTACCTCAATGATAGCCTTGGAACCGCTTCGTTGTATAAGCTCGTGTAGAGCACGGGTTTTGGCAACAGTTTGGTCTATGAATTTTTGGCCGCCAAACCCGGGATTAACGCCCATGAGAAGAACCATGTATAAGTCTGTTATAACATCTTCCAACATAACGACCGGGGTTGCCGGATTCAGTGTGACAGCAGCTTTCATACCTGCACTTTTTATTGCTTGAACGGTGCGATGCAGATGTGTAGTGGCTTCTTGATGGATGTTCATTATGAACGCGCCTGTATCCCTAACTTGCGAAATATATCTTTCGGGTTGGACTATCATTAGATGAACGTCGAGAGGCTTGGTCGCTTTTCGAGAAATAGCCTCAATAATAGGGAACCCGAATGAGATGTTAGGTACGAACACACCGTCCATAACATCAAGATGAAACCAATCGGCTTCAGACCTGTTGACCATTTCGATGTCTTTGTTCAAGTTTCCGAAATCGGCAGAGAGTAAGGAGGGAGCAATTATCATGTTTCAAAGAAGAATATTAGAAACCAATATAATTTAAATAGTTTTATTTTTAGAGGTAATGCTTTAGTTATGATCTTTGCTGTTCTTGTTTTTTGCGGCATTATAAGCCAGGAATGCAGCTACTCCGACAAGCAACAGAAAGCCGGCCCAACTAAGATAGGAGTTATATTTTTCTATCTGTGTCTCCAATTGGTCGAAAGGAACCATGTGACCAAGTGTATAACCCAAAATACCCAAGATGATATTCCATATCAAGGCACCTATAGTAGTGAAGATGATAAACTTATATATATTCATTTTGGCGAGACCAGCCGGTATGGAAATGAGTTGGCGAACCACAGGAATAAGACGTCCAATTAAAGTGGACATTGCTCCGTGTCGGTCAAAATATTCTTCTGCCTTATTGACTTTTTCTCGAGTTATGAGACAAGCGTGACCGAAACGCGAATCAGCGAAACGATACACGATAGGACGTCCAATCCAGAGCGAAATATAGTAATTGAACAAAGCCCCGACAAGAGCTCCGGCAGTTGCGACAATAATTATCATGAAGATATTCATGTCTCCGCGACTCACAGCCAAATAAGCAGCTGGAGGTACTATGAGTTCGCTTGGAAAAGGAATAAATGAACTTTCTATGATCATGAAAATGAAAACGAACCAATAACCTGCATGCTCACAAAACCATAAAAAGAATTGGTGAGCGTCGAAAAGAGAGAAAGCAAGTAAATCGGGGTAAAACAAATGTTCCATGATGTTATATGTGTTATTGGAGCCTCGTTATGGATTATTAATATGGTTGTCTGTATTTATCTGCATCGGCATCTTCCAGAACGCTAAGATAAGAAGCGTAGCGGCTTTGCGCAATACGGTTTTCTTCAAGAGCCTGCCTTACTGCGCATCCCGGTTCGTGAGTATGGGTGCAGTTATTGAAACGGCAATTCTTTGACGCTTCAAAAATTTCTCGGAAATAATGCGCTGTTTCGTATTTATTGAAATCAATGGTGCCGAAACCACGGATACCGGGGGTGTCAATAATACTTCCCGGGTCATGATCTCCAGGATATGAGGGTGGTAGAGAAAAAAGTTCGCTGAAAGTGGTAGTATGCATCCCTGTATCGTGCGAACGTGATATATCTGCGGTTCGCAGTTCCAGTCCGGGGATTAATGCATTTATTAGGCTCGACTTACCCACACCCGAATTGCCGCTGAACAATGATGTCTTGCCATGGAGTATTTTGTGTAGCTCATCGATGCCCGTGCCGTTTTTAGCCGACACCGGAAGAACTTTATAACCAATAGAGGTATACAAATAGGTGACAGCGTCGAGATATTCTTTTTCTTCTTCGGTGTCTAAAAGGTCAGTCTTGTTGATAACTATAATAGCTTCTACTGAATAGGCTTCGGCGGTAGCCAGAAACCGGTCAATAAATGTGGTAGCAGTTACAGGATGAAAAAGGCTGACAACCAAAACGGCTAAGTCGATATTGGCTCCTATGATATGCGACTCTTTCGAAAGATTCGAGGCTCGGCGTATAATATAATTCCTTCGAGGCTCAATTTTTGTTATCCAGCCCGGTTCGCCCGGCGCTCCTTCGGTAAAAATCACCCGGTCTCCGACGGCAACAGGATTGGTGGTGCGAATGCCTTTAATGCGAAAATTGCCTTTAACACGACAATCGACATTACGACCGTCGTCAGCCTTCACAATATAATGCATTCCTGTGTTACGGATGACTAAACCCTGCATGTGATAACTTTTTTATTTATCCCCCAAGGCTTCAAAGAATTCTTTACGTAGCGATGCGTCTTCGGCGAAGAGTCCTGAATAATCGACGGTAGCGGTAGCCGATTCCTGTTTTTCAACCCCACGCATCTTCATACACAAGTGACCGGCTTCGACGAGCACCATTACGCCTTTGGCGTTCAAGGTTCGGCGCACTGCATCGCATATTTGGGCGGTCATACGTTCCTGTACCTGCAAACGACGTGCGTAAACATTTACCAAACGTGCAAGTTTACTTAGTCCCGCCATTTTCCCGTCAGGGATATATCCGATTGAAACTTTTCCTAAAAATGGGAGTATATGATGTTCGCACATAGAGTAGAACTCTATATCACGCACAATTATCATTCTGGATCCGGCATGTTCGAAGATTGCCTGCCGTAGGACGCTGTCGGCGTCCTGACTATATCCAGAGGTGGAAAACAGCAAGGCCTTGGCAGCCCTTATGGGAGTCTTGAGTAACCCTTCGCGAGACGGATCTTCGCCAAGCAGTTTAATTATTTCGGTAATATGGCCGGCAATAGCCTCAACGCGGTCTAACTGCCCTTGTTCTGGAGAATCTTTGTGTTCGACTTTTAAGTCGTTCATTGTATTTAAGTTAAATTAATTACGAACTATTCTGAGGTAAGGAGAGTAAGCTGGAAAGGCCTCTTCTATTTCGGCTAAAGCGTTCTCCGCGTCACTTCGGCTACGGAAATCTCCTACCTTTACACGCCAGAAAGGAGAATCGAAAGTTAAAAAAACGTTATAATGAGTAAAATAACTTTGAACATTGTTCATCCGTGCTGTAGCCTGAGCTTTTGCCTCTCGGGAATTGTCAGCATAGACTTCTACACGATAAATTGCTGTTTTTGATGCTTGACGTGTTGAAGAATTAATATTAGTACCTGCCTCAGAATTATTTGAGAAAGAGTCTTTTTTGTTTATCCGAGAAGTCAATGCCTCAGGTTGTATAATGGTAATAGCAGGATTTGCACTTAATCTTTCGGTTATACTTTGTTCTTCACCGAGAACTTGAGGTGCAATAATACTGCATAGAACAATAACCACACAAACTCGGATATATAAACCTATATTGGTCATGATTTTAATCAAATGAAAGTCTGTTGATAAGCTTTTAATTTCTAATAGCCTACAAATTTACGAAAAAAAACACAATCCGACAATTTAAAATTGGCGTATAATTCTGACCTATCTAAGTTTTGAAAATATTCTGATTCACCTACATTTCTTTTCAAAATCCTGCTAAGTGATTTAACATATTTTATGCGCAATAGGATTTATACAAACTGATTTTTGCGTAAATTTGCCACATAATGGAGACTGCGGCTATAAACATGAGCAGATAACCTTATTCTTGATAAGGAATACATGACTGAGTCAATCATTTAGAAAATAATGCCAAATTGAAAATTTCATTGAACGTTATGCGTAAAATCCTTTTGTATATAATTGCAATATTGTTTGCGGCAGAAGGCGCGCAAGGGACTGTCATCAGCGAAAACACCGTAGACAGTCTTTGGAATGTTTTGGCTGCTACCCATAATCCGACTGATTCTTTAAAAATAATGTATAATATCTTTGATATTAATACAGCGACAATGACTTTTGATGCGGCCAAAAATAAGAATTCTGCATTGCTGAATCAGATGTATGATGTGGCTCTCAGAGCCGGTGACACTGTGACTGCCTTGGATGTGGTGCGCAATATTGTTACTGTGGATCGATACGATTTGCCTAATATAGATTATGAGCTCAAGCGCATTGAGAATTTCGGGCCATCGATAGAGAAAACAGAGACCGAAACCTACCTCCGCCTCCAACGGCATATATGGATGGCTCGAGACACAGCTATGACAGAAGCCCAACGTAGAAAAAATTTTCATAGCATTCGTGAGCAACTGGAATCCCAACACTCCTCTTCTAAATCTTTATACGATAGACTGACAACAGAGTTGGCTCTTGTGCTGTACGGAGGTAGCCTGATTCAGTCGGAAATGATGGACAAATATCTTCGCGATTTAACACGACTGGTAGATAGAACTCGTAGCCAACGTTTCCCAATCAAAAGTTTATATTACACAATAGCTCCGGTGCTATATGATGATAATGAAGACTGGGCTAAAGCGGTAGTGATGGATCGAAAGATGCTTGATGTCCTAAATCAGTTGAAAGCCCAAAATGAGCAATCCGGGCGTATATACAAAAAATATGACAGATTTGAGTTTGTGGCTAATCGACGGTTATTGAGTCATTTCGATTATCTTGAACCTGGAGAACCCGAAATAGTTTACTCCAGATTAAAGAAGCTAATGAATGAATTGCCTCCCGACCACCTCACTCATATTGACAAGTTGGCTGTGAAAGCCATGTGGGAGATGTATCGTAAAGATTACAAGAATGCTTTAGAAGATTTGCGCACGGTCTTGAGCTCCAACTCGTTTTCACAAAAACCGATATATCTTCTGTCATATATAAAGGCTGCCGCTGCCGAAAATTCTTTGGAGGACTTAGAAAAAGGTCAAAAGAAATACATAGAACTGCTAAAAAAACGCGCTCAGGATGCTGCTGATACAGAGTATGCCCGATTGCGCATAGCATACGAGATGGATACTCTTGAAACCAGCCGTAATCAGGCAATTAATTTGGCTGAGGAGGCGAGGTTAGAAATCGATGAAGCTAATATTAAGACACGTGACCTCAATAAGGATATATGGATATTCGGAACTATAGCATTGGCGGTTTTTTTGTTGATAATCATACTTACACAAAGAGTGGCAAACCGGCGTTCTCATGAAATGGCCGAACAGCTAAGGCATAAAAACGAAGACTTGATGACAGAACGCGATTCGTTACGGCGAACGCAAAGCGAGTTGATGGCTGCTCGTGATCGCGCTGCAAAAGCTGTCAGACAGAAGAACGACTTTATTTATAACGTGAGTCATGAGATATCCGAGCCGGTCAAGGCTATCGTAGGTTTTACGCAGTTGGTGGTTGATAGTATTCCCGAGGAACGTCGTAGATATCTTGCAGGGTTTATAGATCTCATCAATGACAATAGCAGAATTTTACAGAGACTTGTCGGGGATATTATGGATACCGCTGAAGCTGAAGATGCGGTGACAAACGTCAACGTTTCCCATTTCAGGCTGGAAAATTTATGCGAAAGAGTAGCCGAGAATTTCAAACCTCGTCTTACCAAAGATCAGACCATTGTAGTAGAACCATTACAAATCGTTGGGGAGTCTCCTGATGATGATCCTGCAGTGGATACTGATGCGGACAGGCTGGAACAGATCCTTATTAATGTTGTGAACAATGCCGTGAAATTTTGTGAGCACGGCACTATAACAATCACTCCTTCAATCAATTACAATAAAAAAGAACTAACAGTGGCTGTGACCGATCAAGGTCCCGGCATACCTCCGGAGAAGGCAGATATGATTTTTGAGAGATTCGAAAAATTAGGCCAATACAGCAACGGACTCGGTCTTGGGTTGTATATCAGTCGGCTATTGGCAAGACTCCTTGAAGGAGATATCGTTGTTGACTTGAATCACAGGCACGGAGCGCGATTCATTATTACTTTGCCTGTCAGTATCCGGCCATCTTCGGTAATCGTCTAAAACTGAACTCGATCAATGAAGATACAAAATATAGATTTAGGCGAAAAACCTATTTTGTTGGCTCCGATGGAGGACGTCACAGATGAGTCTTTCCGTCTTATCTGCAAGGAAATGGGAGCAGATATGACATATTCCGAATTTGTTTCAGCCGATGCGCTTATTCGTAATATAGCTTCAACAACGCGAAAACTGACAATCAATCCGCAAGAGCGTCCAACTGCCATACAATTATATGGACGGGATGTTGAATCGATGGTAGAAGCCGCTAAAATAGCAGAGACTGCAAACCCCGATATAATAGATATAAATTTTGGCTGTCCTGTAAAAAAAATTGCAGGTAAAGGAGCCGGTGCCGGTTTGCTGCGTGATGTGCCGCGTATGCTCGAAATAGTTCGCGGAATTGTCAGTAGTGTCAATGTACCTGTAACTGTAAAAACACGTCTGGGCTGGGATCATAACTCAAAAATAATTGTTGAGCTTGCCGAGCAGCTCCAAGATGAGGGGATACAAGCCATAACCATCCATGGAAGAACGCGCTCACAGATGTATACAGGCGATGCAGACTGGGAACTTATAGGAGCGGTGAAAAACAATCCTCGGATGAAGATTCCTGTTATAGGTAATGGCGATGTTACGACTCCGGATCAAGCAGTGGAGAAATTTAACCGTTATGGCGTCGATGGAGTGATGATTGGCCGGGCTGCAATAGGCGCACCCTGGATATTTTATGATATGAAACAGACTTTGGTCAAAGGCAAAGGTAACTATGCCGAATTGAGCCTTCACAACAAGTTCGAGTTAGTAAGGCGACAGATAAGCGAGAGTATAGACAGATCGGATCCATATCGAGGTATTCTTCATGTTAGGCGCCATTTAGCAGCGTCACCCCTTTTTAAGGGTATTCCAGATTTCAGGCCTACGCGAATAGCTATGTTAAGAGCCACAAGTCAAAATGAACTTTTTGAAATCCTTGAAAAAGTAGAAGATTTATTAAACCATTCAAAATAAAATAGATAGTTATGATAAAGAAATATTGTTTTTTACTAAGCGCGCTTTTTCTTCTGTCACTTGGACTGAAAGCCGCCGACCCGGAAGTTTATCGTCTTCAAGTTGGAGATTTTACCGAGCTTCAAGTTATAGATGACATCAATGTCATACATAAATGTGTTTCTGATAGTGCAGGTATTGCTGTGTTTACAGCTCCTTCGGAGTTGGCGTCAGTCTTTATATTTTCTAACAATAAGAACAAACTCAAAATCGAAAAGAATTCAGACATAGAGATGCAAACTCCCAGTTTGCCTGTCGTAACTGTTTATTCGAATTTTATCTCGAAAGTAGAAAACTCTGGGGACTCAACCATTGTAGTCGAAAGACCGACTCCCGAATCAAATTTCAAGGCAAGAGTGATTGGTAACGGTTCGATAATCGCAAATGACATACACGCAACACAAACTGAAGGCAGTCTGGACACGGGGAAAGGGCACATTGTGTTTAATGGCGTGACTCGTTCGGTTAATCTAAAAAATATCGGTACGGGACGTATCGAGGCCGGAGGACTAAAGGCGGAAACCGGGTCGGTTAAAATCTTGGGTACAGGTCCCGTGGATTGTTACGTTACTGATGAACTGAACGTCAGCGGAATGGGGACTGGTAAAGTTTATGTCAAAGGGAACCCTAAAATGAAAAAACGGACTTTAGGTTCTATAGAGATTATAAATGTCCAATAACCATTCAATCATCAATGTTTCAACCATCAATGAAATTTTGACATAGTCGTTATAAGCTCTCATAAAAAGTGCGAATCTTAGATTCATTGAAGAGAATTGATTCCAGGTTAATATACCTCAGATTTTTCCGTATAATATATAGATTCATTGCTATATATCATAATAAGGGAGTTTATGTAAATATACACAATTATAGTGTTCAAAAGTATCATTGATTTATTATATATCGTTGATAAAAATACCCTTTTGCGGATGACTGCCAATCAACCATCGCTGAAATTGAAGACAGCAAGAACCTTAAAGTGGAATCTTATAGATCGCTTCGGTTCTCAGGTTCTATATGCGATAACAGGTATCGTGTTAGCGCGAGAACTCAGTCAGGAAGCATTTGGTATGGTTGGTGCCATACTAATTTTTCAAGCGTTTGCCTCACTTTTGGTTGACAGTGGTTTCAGCTATGCATTGCTCCAGCGCAAGGATCCCACACAACAAGATTACTCTACAGTATTATGGTTCAATATCATAGTGTCGGTTATCTTATATGGGTTACTTTATGTCAGTGCACCTTTTATCTCTTCGCTGTTCGACAATAATGAAGCACTTGTTCCTTTGTCTCGTGTCATGTTTTTAAGTTTCATAATTAACGGGACGGCAATAGTTCAAACCAACCGTTATATGAAACAAATGGATGTTCGCCCGGTTGCTATTGCTAATCTCGCATCGCTTTTTTTTGGAGGTGTCGTCGGCATTTGGCTTGCAGTAACGGGGTGGGGTGCATGGGCTATCGTATGGCAAACGTTAACATTCGGGACGATTAAAAGTGTCTTTCTATGGATATCGGCTCGATGGTTACCTTCAATGACTTTTTCTTGGAAGAGGTTATGTGGCTTTTTTCATGTGGGAGGAGCCATGATGTTCACCTCATTCCTTAACACTGTGTTTTTGAATATTTATTCATTTTTTGTGGGAAACAGAGTGGGTCTTGTAGCCCTGGGATATTACACCCAAGGTGACAAATGGTCTAAAATGTTTGTGAGTTCGCTCAGTCAGGTGTTAACATCTTCGTTTATTCCTGTTCTAAGTCACGTTCAGGATGATATGCCGCGATATAATAGATTGGCACATAGAATGAACAGAATGACTGCATATATTACTTTACCCATATTTATCGGTCTGATTGTTGAGGCAAAGCCAATATTCCATTGCCTTTTCGGCGAGAAATGGGATGCGTCGATTCTTCTGTTTCAATTATTATTATTCCGAGGAATATTTACTGTGCTAACTGGTCTATATTCAAACTATCTGTTGTCGCTGGGCTACGCCTCGGCAATTGCGCGGTTAGAAATTTGGCGTGATATTATTGCCGTAGTAGGTTTAGTCATTACCTTTCCTGTAATGGATGTTTCAACGGCTTCAAATCCTGTCTGGGGAGTTTCTATCATGCTTTGGGGTCAGATAGTGGCGGCTTTCGTGGCTTGGTTGCTGACGTTGATGGCGGTGAAACGCAAGTGCAAACTTTCAATTAAATTGCTGCTTATCGACTATTTGCCTTATGCGTTATTATCTGTAGTGCTTGGCGCTGTAATGTGGTTTATTGGGAGTATGTGCCAACATCCTTGGCTCGCTTTGGTGATAGAAACTCTTTTTGGTTTAGGCGGCTACCTCGGCATGAATTATTTGTTCAAATCACGCATTCAAAAAGAGGCAATAGCTTACTTGCGAGGTAAGATGCAATAAGGATATAATGTACAGTTAGGCATGAGATAAGCTTCTCAAGCCTTATGAAGATTGTGTCCCATGCGTTCTTTTTTGGTATGCATGTAGAAACGGTTATATTCGTTAGGTGTAATCTCGATAGGTACGTTCTCGACTATTTCCAGACCGTAACCTTCCAGTCCAATACGTTTGACGGGATTATTGGTCATCAGTCGCATTCGCTGAATGCCAAGAAGGTTAAGAATCTGAGCTCCCACACCATAGTCCCTTTCATCGGCTTTATGCCCCAGATGAAGGTTTGCGTCTACTGTGTCCATTCCCTGTTCCTGCAGTTTGTAGGCTTTTATTTTATCCATCAGACCTATTCCACGTCCCTCCTGACTGAGATACAGAACAACACCACGACCTTCCTTCTCTATCATCTGCATTGCCCTGTGAAGCTGTTCTCCACAATCGCAGCGACAAGAAGCGAAAATGTCGCCAGTAGCGCATGAAGAGTGAACCCGTGTAAGAACGGGTATCTCGGGATTCGAAGCGACATCCCCTTTGATGATTGCTATATGCTCGAGTCCGTTGCTACGTTGCCTGAAGGGAATGAGTCTGAAATGACCGTATTTGGTAGGCATATCCACTTCGACGCCTTTTTCAACGAGGCTTTCTGTTGCAAGACGATACTTGATGAGGTCGCGTATCGAAATAAGCTTCATGTCCCATTCCTTGGCCATAGTGTGCAGTTGTGGCAAACGCGCCATTGTGCCGTCTTCATTCATAATCTCCATAAGCACACCTACCGGCTGAAGCCCGGAAAGCCTGGCTAAATCGACAGCTGCCTCAGTGTGGCCTGCTCGTTCCAGGACACCATTATCGCGCGCATACAATGGATTTATATGACCGGGACGGCCGAAGGTGGCAGCCGTAGAGGCCGGATCGGCGAGTGCTCGCAATGTAGCGGCACGATCGTGGATGGATACCCCTGTTGTACACCCCTCAAGTTTATCAACAGTGATAGTGAAAGGAGTGCCTAAGACGGAGGTGTTGTCTTCAACTTGTTTATGTAGTCCAAGTTCCTTGCATCTTGAGACAGGCATAGGAGCACATAATACACCACGAGCGTTTTTCAACATGAAATTTACTTGTTCGGGTGTGATCTTCTCGGCTGCAACTATTATATCACCTTCGTTTTCACGATCTTCATCGTCAACGACAATTATCATTTTGCCTTCGCGGAAATCCGCAATGGCTTCATCAATAGTGTTTAGCTTTATTTCAGATTTAGGGTTGTCCTGGGTTTGGTTCATTTCTGTTGCTCTGTTTCGTAAAAACTACGTAATTGTGTCAAGATGTTGTCAAGTGAGCCCACAGTTTTGGGATAGATTAGGGTGGGCAACGCGTTTAACATCGCTATGACATGGTGGGAACGGGTGTTTGAAAGATAGGATGTTAACTCGGCAAGCATTTGTCTAAGCCGTTTTTTCTCCGTGTAAGCTTTCAATACGCCGGCCACATTAAATAGTTTACCACGCAGTTTTTTATAATCGTTAAGTTTGTTTCTTGTTGTATCAATAATTTCAATAGCTTCTTCCGGAACAACATCGTCCATAACTACTTCTTTAAGAACAAAAGTTCGTTCGTCATCATAATGATGTCCAAGACGACGTCGTAAATTGCGCCAAGCGCGACGATAGGCATCGAAGTCAAACATGGTCGTGTCTCCAACAGCCTTGTATGTGAAAAATATACCGAGAGGAAGCATGACAAAAGTGCTTAACCATATTCCGGCTATGACATCTGTCTTACCATCTCGAGCCATCTTGTACCCCGAATTATCAAAAATGAAATAAACGATAAAAAGCATTACCGAGATGATAAGTGGCATCCCAAGACCTCCTTTCTTAATAATAGCTCCAAGAGGGGCACCTATGAAAAAGAATACAAGGCATGCCAAAGACAGCGTGAACTTTTTATGCATTTCTATTTGATGGCGACGTAGATTTTTTTGGTCTTCGTCAAGAGCCAGACTTTTAAATTCAAACTCGTTTTTAGCTCTTCGAGCTTTGTTTAATGCCCCATTGACGTATGAGCGATAAGAGTCGGGACGAGGCGAGTTGAAAACAGAATCAAGATCGTAAGGAGCATGATTGACCTCTGTACGTGCAACACGAATCGGTTGATGATCCACATAACGAGTTTCGTAATAAGGCACATCAACATACATACGTTCTTTAATCTCTGTACTGGTGATGTTTCGTATTGAATCGACGCGATGGTTAATCGAATCGATGGAAGACCTGAGTTCGGCGATATTTTTGCCGATGTATTGTTGTCGCATCAAACTGTCATCCATTCGGTTAAAATTGGCGTCATAAGCTATATAGGCGATTTTCTCCTCGAAGTTTTCTCTCCTGAAAGGTAAGTATCTTGACGTTGAACTCCCCATGAAGTTGTCGCGAAAATCTTCATACATTTCGCCTTGATATAGTTGGATGCGGACACGACTTTTGTCTTCGGTGAAACTGATGCGACCCGAATCTGCCATAATGATACGGGCTTTGTCCATACCGCGTGAAGTGTCATAAACAATAACGCTGTCAAGACGTCCGCTCTCCCTGTCTTTATGTGCCACATAAAGGTTCATTCCGTTCAGTTGATTGTAGAAAGATTTCTCGGGGATTTCCACTTCAGGACTTTTCTGGCGTATGGAAAACATCAGAGTCCACATCTTTGTTTGTGCGACAGGCAATATGTCATTTTGGAAGAAAAAAGCGCCTGTGGCTACGGCAACGATAAGAATGATAAGCGGACGCATTATCTTGAAAAGGCTGATGCCCGAAGCCTTCATTGCCGTAAGTTCGACGCGTTCGCCAAGGTTTCCGAATGTCATAAGCGATGCCAATAAAATGGACAACGGAAGAGCTGTGGGTACCATTGTCACTGCCGCGTAGAAGAATAGCTCGGCTATTACGCTTAAGTCGAGACCTTTGCCGACCATGTCATCTATATATTTATACAAAAACTGCATCAACACGATGAAGAGCGTGATGAAAAAAGTCATCGCGAACACCGGCAGAAACTGCTGTAGCATAAATGTATATAGACGCTTTACAATAGCCATGCAAAAAGCTAAAAATCAATGAGCGACATCAAGCGTACCATCGCCATGCGCTTGGCGCGCGTATTCTTTGAATTGTTTTTTGTCGAGTTCTCTACGGGCGCGAGTCTCTATATATGAAATTTCTCGAAAAATAGAGTCACTGTCAGCTTCAGTGGTAGCATTCGACAATTGTTCATGCAAAGAGCGACTTTGACGAGCCAGACTTTCGGGGGTAGGACTGCATCCCGTTATAATTACTGTCAAGAGTAAAGTGCAGAATGTTATCGTTTTCATAGAAAAAGTTTTCAAAACCATCCTAACAAATCACCTGCAAATATAATCAAAAAAAACGGATTTCCCATAGTCTCAAGAAACCCACCTCAAATAATGAACGCCGATTTACGGTCATTGCCGTCTTAACTTCAACAAGACAATTGAAAAGATAAAGACAGGAATAACTTAGACTATATCGTTCACTAAGAAAATCATTATTTAAATTCCTCAGCCATCATCGAAATCTAATATTGTTTAATAACTTTCATCAAATTCATCCATAACAAGGGTTATTGTTTTAATACAGAGGTGCGAAAAAAAGAGGATTAATCAAAAATCAACTCTACACAGTTGTACCTGCCAATCAAAAATCATCTCGAATTATGAATAGGCATTGTAATAGTTTTCGTAACTTTGCATATTCCCATAATATTAACTTATCGGAAGTAATATGATGACACCAGAGCAGATTGCACGAGAGAAAATAGA
>JAFLTY010000025.1 GCA_022509065.1 Muribaculaceae bacterium | reverse complement strand
GAAAACGGATGTCATTCCGATTTTTTTTCCTAATAATCCTGGCATTTCTGTGTTGGTTTATAATTAAATAACTAAAAAATTGTTTTTCTGTTTACGGTAGTCTTACACCTTGATTTCAACTTCAACGCCGCTGGGCAGTTCGAGTTTCATCAATGCGTCTACAGTCTTGGCTGTGCTGTTGTAGATGTCGATGAGACGTTTGTAAGACGACAGTTGGAACTGTTCGCGCGACTTTTTGTTGACAAAAGTCGAACGGTTGACGGTGAAGATGCGTTTGTGTGTGGGCAGAGGTATGGGACCGCTTATGCTGGCACCGGTAGCCTTGACCGTCTTCACGATTTTCTCCGCCGACTTATCGACCAGATTATGGTCGTAAGATTTAAGTTTGATGCGAATTTTTTGGCTCATGATATTGTTTGTTTATTATTAATCTTATTTGATAAGGTCAACGCGACCCTGGCACTCTGTGAGTACGTTGCGTGCTATGGAGCTGGACACTTCGTTATAGTGGCTGAACGACATGGTCGATGTGGCACGACCAGATGTTATGGTACGCAATGCGGTTACATAACCGAACATTTCGGCCAGCGGTGCCTTGGCTTTGACTACACGTGCGCCGGAACGGCTCGACTCCATGCCTTCAACTTGTCCGCGACGTTTGTTAAGGTCGGATATGACGTCACCCATACTTTCCTCGGGGGTAACAACCTCTATCTTCATGATAGGTTCCAACAGCACTGGACGCGCTTTCTCGGACGCTTTCTTAAAGGCCTGGATAGCACACAGTTCGAACGAAAGCTGGTCAGAGTCAACGGGGTGGTAGCTACCGTCAATAACAGTAACCTTAAGCTGTTCGACGGGGAATCCGGCAAGTACGCCATTCTTCATCGCCGTCAGGAAACCTTTCTGTATGGCCGGGATATATTCCTTGGGAATATTACCGCCCTTGACCTCGTCCACAAACTGAAGATTGCCTTCGAAGCCTTCGTCGGCGGGTTCGACACGAACGATGATGTCCGCAAACTTACCACGGCCACCGGTCTGCTTCTTGAATACTTCGCGAAGTTCGACGGGTTGGGTGATGGCTTCTTTGTATGTAACCTGAGGACGACCCTGCTTGCATTCAACCTTGAACTCGCGTTTGAGTCGGTCGATAATGATGTCGAGGTGAAGCTCGCCCATACCAGAAATGACGGTCTGGCCGGTCTCTTCGTTTGTCTGGACACGGAATGTGGGATCCTCTTCGGCCAGTTTCTGCAGACCTACTCCCAGCTTGTCGAGATCTTTCTGTGTCAAAGGTTCGACAGCTATACCGATAACGGGATCGGGGAAGTCCATGGCTTCGAGGACTATGGGAGCGTCTTCGGCACACAGAGTATCACCGGTACGGATATCCTTAAATCCGACACCTGCGCCTATATCGCCGCAACCTATCTGTTCCTTGGCATTCTGTTTGTTTGAGTGCATCTGGAAAAGACGCGAGATACGCTCCTTCTTGCCCGAACGGCTGTTCAGAACATAACTGCCGGCATTAACCTCGCCCGAATAGACACGGAAGAAGCACAGACGACCGACATAGGGGTCGGTGGCTATCTTAAACGCCAACGCGCACATCGGAGCCTCGGACGACGGCTCGCGGAAAAGTATCTCGTCGGGGTTACCCACGGCGTGACCTTCCACTGCGCCACTGTCAAGGGGACTGGGAAGATAGGCGCATACTGCGTCAAGAAGACACTGAACACCTTTGTTTTTGAACGACGAACCACAAATCATAGGTACCAAATCCATCGACAGCGTGGCTTTGCGCAACGCGCGTTTTATTTCCGGAACCTCGATTTTGGACGGGTCATCGAAGTATTTCTCCATCAGGGTGTCATCGTATTCGGCTATCTTCTCAAGCATCTTGTCGCGATATTCCTGCGCCTCGTCGAGCAGATTGGCCGGGATATCCTCTATCGAATAATCGGCACCCATCGTTTCGTCGTGCCAGAATATAGCCTTCATGGTTATCAGATCGACAACCCCCTTGAAGGTTTCTTCGGCACCGATAGGTATCTGTATGGGGCACGGATTGGCGCCAAGAACGTCACGCAACTGGCGGACAACCTCAAAGAAGTTGGCGCCCGAGCGGTCCATCTTGTTCACATAGCCTATACGGGGAACATTGTATTTGTCAGCCTGACGCCACACTGTTTCCGACTGGGGCTCGACACCGCCAACAGCACAGAATGTGGCTACGGCGCCGTCAAGAACACGTAACGAACGCTCTACCTCAACGGTAAAGTCAACGTGTCCCGGAGTGTCTATCAGGTTGATTTTATATTTTTCATCATCATATTTCCAATATGTCGTGGTGGCAGCCGACGTGATAGTGATACCGCGTTCCTGCTCTTGTTCCATCCAGTCCATAGTGGCTGCTCCGTCATGAACCTCGCCTATCTTATGGGTAAGACCCGTATAGAAAAGGATACGTTCGGACGTAGTGGTCTTGCCGGCATCGATGTGAGCCATGATGCCGATATTACGTGTGTACTTTAACTGTTCGTCTTTAGTTGTCATCAGTTTGAGCTTATATGCATTAAGAACCTGTTTTTGTCCTGGCGTTTCGACACGCGTCTTGTTTGTATCCAACAACCGCGGTGCCATCAGGCCGCCACGACCTGTAAAACCTTATTTGCGATGAGTTTCTTACTTGCTACGCTATATGATTTTACGGACTGGATATCAAAAACGGAAGTGTGCGAATGCACGGTTAGCTTCTGCCATTTTATGCATATCCTCTTTACGCTTGAAAGCGCCGCCCTGATCGTTGAATGCGTCAACTATTTCAGCAGCCAGCTTGTCGGCCATTGTCTTGCCGCCGCGCTTGCGTGCGTAAAGTATAAGATTCTTCATGGATATAGACTCTTTACGGTCTGCGCGTATCTCAGTGGGAACCTGGAATGTGGCACCACCTACACGACGCGATTTAACCTCGACCTGGGGGGTTACGTTATCCAACGCTTTTTTCCAGATGTCGAGCGCGCTCATCTCCTCGTTGGGGAGTTTAGTCTTCACAATGTCAAGAGCGCTGTAGAAAATTGTGTACGACGTGTTTTTCTTGCCGTCATACATCAGATGATTCACGAATTTCGAAACGCGAACATCATGAAAAACAGGATCGGGTAGTACAATCCGTTTTTTTGGCTTTGCCTTTCTCATTGTTTTACAAAAATGTGTTTTTGACTGCTTGGTTGCTTGCTGCTTTGCTCTTCAGAGGCGTCTCTTCGCCTCTTACTCAACCATACCGCGGTTTATCGTGGTAGCCGGCCTTTACATATATTATATATTGTGTTCCGGCTTCAGCTTTTCAAGAATTCAAAAACGAGTTTAAATTAATTGGTTTGATTTAATCTCGCGGTGCTCTCTTATTTCTTTGCACCGGCTTTAGGACGTTTTGCGCCATATTTGCTGCGACGCTGCGTACGGTCTTTAACACCGCTTGTGTCGAGAGTGCCGCGTACAATGTGGTAACGTACACCGGGCAGGTCTTTTACACGACCGCCACGTACAAGAACTATCGAGTGTTCCTGCAGGTTGTGACCTTCACCGGGTATGTAGCTGTTAACTTCCTTACCGTTGGTGAGTCGTACACGTGCCACTTTACGGATGGCCGAATTAGGCTTCTTGGGTGTGGTCGTGTATACGCGAACACAGACACCTCGGCGCTGAGGGCACGAATCAAGTGCAGGCGATTTGCTCTTGTCTTCGAGCGCTACGCGTCCCTTTCTTACTAATTGCTGAATTGTAGGCATCTTAGTTTGTTTGGTTTAACTTAACTTTAATTATAACTTTTTATTAAAAATATTTTCCTGTTGAAAATTTAATCTCGTTTTAGTGAAAAATAGCTTCGCACCTTGTCAAATTCGAGGGTCATTAACCCTCGCAGGCCATCCTACCGCCTCAAAAGCACACTTTTGTTCAGGCTTTCAGACACCCTCACATTGCCAGCCAACACCCTGACAGACAGAATGTTAACACAGCAATGCCGCAAGCACCCACTATTTTTCGCCACAAAATTAGCAATAAACTTCCAAACTACCAAACATTTAGCACTTTTTCTTTCACACCATCTTGTTGGAAATTTAAAATTGCTGGCTTTTGAAATCGATTCAATACGGGCTGGGGTGTTTAACAATGTGACGGATTAAAAAATCTCTAAAGTTGCTTTATTTGCCAATTTATTCCGGGTATATCATCTTAATGGTAGCTCCGCCGTCCACAACCAGAGTCTGACCATTAATAAAGTTATTTTCGGGTTCACAAAGAAACAAAGCAAGCCGCGCCACATCGTCGGGAGTGCCAACACGACGCGAGGGGTGAAACTCGTGGTCAATGGCTCTTAAATCCTCCTCTTCACGAACGTGAATCCATCCCGGAGCAATTGCGTTCACCGTCACACCCATAGGAGCCAATGACATGGCGAGCGAGTGTGTCATCGAATAAACTCCGCCTTTCGAAGCTGAATACGCTTCCGTTCCGGCCTCGCTTTGCAAATAGCGTGTGGAACACAGATTGACAATGCGGCCATAGCCATTATTGCCGTTCGCCTGTCTATGGCGCGCCAACATTCGCGCCGTCACAAAAACAGAACGCAAATTAGTGTCGATGACGCGGTCAAACTCAGCCAACGTCAACTCTGTCAAAGGCTTAAAAACACCTATACCGATGTTATTGATCAGCACATCAATATCTCCCCACGCCTCGAAAACACTGCCTATGCACTCTTCGAGCTTTCCTGCATCAGTTACATCTACCTCATGGTAGACGGCACCGGTATTTTTGGACAACTTCGTCCCGTTGTCACTATCTATATCACAAAAAGCCACCAAGTCACCCCGGCTGATAAAACCTTCCACTATACTTTTTCCAATACCATGTGCGCCTCCGGTCACAAATACGCGACGGCGCATTTCGTTTGCCTTTATCTCTTTCACGACTGTTTCTTTTAGTTACGACCCAAATGTACAAATTTTTTCGCATAAACTGTATTTTCAGTTATTATGAAAAATAAATCATACTAATTGATGGTAACTTGTACAACCGGACAAACATTTCGTACATAAAAGAGGTAGGAGGAAGGTTATATGTCTGAAAAATTGTATTTTTGCATCGTATATGGACAATTTACTCATTTTTAGCACAGCATCCGAGCTGATCCGGATAAGCCCGAAAGCGTTGGTTTATGTTGCCGCCGGCGGCAATTACTCCACTTTCAAGCTTGTGAATGGCACAGAGTATATCCAGACCTTACAGTTAGGACACGTAGAGAATCTTATAGCCGAAACGCCCGGACTTGAGGCTAATAGTTTTATACGAATCGGTAAAAGCCTCATTGTCAATAACGATTTCATATCATATATAAACCCGGCCAAACAAAAAATCATTTTGTCCGACGGAAGCACTTTTCGTTATGAGCTTTCAGCATCGAAAGAGGCGTTGAAGACTCTGAAAGAATATATAGAAAAAAGGAGGTTCACAAATGAATAATATGTTCCACGATATCAACGACGACGAAATCCGCATAATTGGCTCCGAAGCCAAATCTCTCGATATCGGCAGGGCGAAGTATCTCAAGAGGAGGCGCCGCATAAGACAAATCGTCACATTTTGTCTTGTTTTTTTCGTTTTATTATTAATCGGTTTGATTGTTTATTTGGTATGGCCGGTATCAAACGCCGACATAGACTCGGATAACTTTATGACAAACCGCGTTTCAAGGTTAGCTTACGATACAAATAAAAATCACGACAGCATACCGCCTCTACAGGAAGTACCTATTATTTCACATACTATTTTCACCGATACCGTTATCAACGACTGTGCTCTAACCATACTTAAACCGCAAAACGCTACACCTCGCTTACAAATTGGCGCTGACGCTCTTAAAGACACCACAGCCACACTTGTGGTTCAAGCCGCCGACGTACGCCGTGACAATGGTGGTATTGTAGGAGCTTGTGTCATCGATGGTGAATTGGTGAGCCGTGGCTCCTCTAAATCGGGATTCTGCGCCATAATTAACGGCAAAATGACTGTTGGCGTCGCCGACTCAACACCCTATTTTGAACAGGCAATTGAAAACGGCGGTTACTTTTTTCGACAATATCCTTTGGTGGTAGGTGGTCAGGTTGTGGAAAACAAACTGAAATCGGCTTCATTGCGTAAGGCACTGGCCGAATTAAACGGCGACATAGTTGTCATCTTGGGTCACAGGAAGATGACACTCAACGAGTTTGCCGACGTGCTGGCCGACCTGGGCGTGTCTAACGCCATCTATCTTGTTGGGTCTACATCACATGGTTTTGCCGTCGATGAAGAAGGCAATAAATTGGAGTTCGGCCGCGAGACAGATAATAATTTCGCCAATGTAAATTATTTAGTCTGGAAATAAGAAACGATTATACAATCCATGATAGTTGTCGAACCGGTTTTAAGAACCTACTTGAAGTTTTATCGTTTTTGACCTGTACCCTCATTTCGTACAACCTACCCCATATTTCATACAACACCCGCCAAAACACTTGGTTGGGTGTTTTTTTTCTCACATCTTTGCGGTATGAAAAAGCTCACCGTAATACTTACAGCCCTCTTGACGACATTCTCACTAATCTGTTGTCATACAAACAAAAGCACGGACGATCGCCATACCGAAGCCAACTCCGTTTATTTCTGGAAAACAACCTTCGAGCCCGATTCGGCAGATCTTGATTTCTTGAAGAAATTCAGCATCAAAAAAATCTTTCTGCGCATGTTCGATGTGTCGGTCGATAACATGACCAACGACTATGATTACCGGGTCATACCTAACGCTACATTGTCTTTTGGCAGCCATCCGCGATATCTCATGGAAGAAAAGTTGGCCACAACCGTTTTTGTTCCAGTGGTATATATCACGCTGGAAGCAATTAGAGAATCCCGTGGTAAAGAGGGTATACTTGCCTCGAGAATTGTTGAACGAGTAAAAAACATGGTGTCATATAACGAGATACCCAATGTGGAAGGCTTGCAACTTGACTGCGACTGGACACCGTCTACGCGTAAATCGTTTTTCGCCTTGTGCGATTCGGTGAAAGCTCAGTTTGGCAGATATAATCTTCCATGGAATCTGAGCTCGACCATCCGACTTCATCAGTTGAGTTCCTCTCCGCCGCCTGTTGATTACGGTGTCCTCATGGTCTATAACACCGGCAAATTCAACGACCCTGACGAACCAAACTCCATAATCAGCGAAAAAAACGTCGCTCCATACCTCAGACACCTTGCCTCTTACCCCTTACATCTTGACATCGCCTACCCGACTTATTCTTGGCAACTTCTTTTCCGCGACCGCACATTTGTCGGTCTCATGAATGGTGTTGATTTGAGCGATGAAGAGTGTTTCACAAAAAAGGACAACTCCGTCTATATCGCTAAAAAGACCGTTCCCTACAACAACACCTTGATTTACAAAGGTGACATGATTCGACAAGAAAACTCATCAATCGACGATATCCGCTCCATTCAAGATAAGATTGAACAAATTCTTGGATCGGAACCTCACAGCAACATTCTTTACCATTTTGACTTAAACAACTTCTCAACATACACCAATGGGCAAATCTACAGTATCCTCAATCGCCGCGATTAGCTTTCTCTTCTCTTTCTTTCTCACTCCTTGCACCTCTAAAGCGTGTGGGCCGTTCCGGCCGTTGATTCCAACGCCCGATTTCTTCACTCCATCATCGTTCGACCGAGTTTTTCCTGAACGCGATTACGATAGGGAAGAGAACCTCCTCTTGTGGCAACAACTGACATCGCCGGATATCCCTTTGTCAGATATTGAAGAAGCCGTATACACTAACTCTCTTGATAAAGTTTATTCCATTCTTGAATGGCCGGGCATACCGACCGACAATCTTTTTTACACTTATATCCTTAACAAACGCGATGATGAGATAAAAGACTTCCTGCTTCTGGCAAAAAGACTTGAGAATCACCGCAAGACTATCGCTTCACCGTGGTACTATCCTGAAAAATACAACTACGACAATAGCGACAACAACTTCCAATATGTCTTTAACTGGTGTAAATCATACAGGGGTGCAAGGCTGAAAGACCGCTACGGTCTTCAGGCAGTTCGCGCACATTTCGCCAACAGGAATTACGACAAATGCATCAAATTTTTCGATGAGTATTTTGTCAACTTCCCGGACACGAATCTTTTCAAACGCATGTCCATGAAGTACGTCGCCGGCTGCTGGGAACGACTCGGAGAGAAAGAAAAAGCGGACGAGCTATATATAAGAGCCGGCTATTTTTGGGAAACTTCGTCTCCCAACGCTTTTCAACATATTGCGGATAGATACCCCGATAGCCCTCTGTTGTGGGACTACGTCCGGTATTGCTCCAAGGACTCGCTTATCTTCTGTAGACTTCAACCAGCTGTCGAACAGATTCTTAACAATAAAAATGTGAAATGTCGCGGTGAATGGGAGTACGCCTTGGCTTATATGAAAGGGAAATATCATAAAGACTATAAGGCTGCCGCCAAGCATATTCGCCGCGCAATGCAATCAAAATTCTCCGACCCATATACCCTTGAACTTGCGCGTGCCTATCAAACCAAAATAGACGCCATCAACGGGAACATGTCTCATCTGGTAAGGGATTTACAATGGTTTGAGAAAAAAATGGATCTACTCAACCCTGATGCTGATAAATGGTCTCGCCGCCTTCAAAATATTGTCTACGAAAACTGGATACCGACATTATGGGAAAAACGACAATACACAACAGCCATTCTTTTGTGCGGATACGTAGAAAATTTTCTCCGTTCATCCCAATATTTTAACACCGGGTGGTTTTCCTACGACCCGAATTTGCCTGATCCAAGTTTTTTTGAGCATCTTTCGCTGGACGAGGTGCGCAGTGTAAAGAAAGCATCTAACTTTATCGACTACGGTTCCCTGTCTTTCCAACTGATGAACACCCTGACCGCGTCACAGCTCATCAAGGTGCAAAGAGAACTGAAAGCCAACACTCCTCTATACACCATCTTGCGTAAATACGCGCGAACCGACGAGCCTTATTTTGACGAACTTATTGGCACCCTCGCTTTGCGCGAAGAGAACTATTCCCTCGCCATGAAATACCTTGAAAAGGTTCCTGTCCATTATCAACAAACCACCAACATCTACGACTACCTCAAAAAAGATCCTTTCTACTATCATCCATGCCTGTGGGAATTTCCCTCGGATGACATCGTCCCAACCAAATATAAGTTTGATTTTACATCACCCCAACAGTATTACGAATCGCCCGACAACGCAAAATACAACTTTGCCAAACGCATGCAACAATACAAGACAGCCATGATATACGGAAAAACCGCCGACGAGCGCGGATTAGCCCGCATTATGTATGCCATCGGTCGCTGGAACTCTTATGAGAACTGTTGGGCTCTCACCCAGTATTGGCGAGGTGAGAATTGTAACCTCTTTTACCCGCACCTTTACTATATCTGGCCCACGGACGGTTTTGACAAATACGACTTCCTCTATGACTATTCTTCCTACGAAGACTATCAAAATACTCAACGTATTTTCGATGAAGAGGTAGAGAAAGGTATGGCCATGCTTGTCACCGATGAGGCCAAAGCAATAGCCGAATATATCTTCGGCAACGTGAAAACAGTAATAAAACGTTACCCCGACACACCAACCGCAGCCACAATCCGCAAATCGTGCGACAACTGGTGGTCATGGCTTTAACAACATCAACCCATGACAGAAAAACCACCAAGTCATGACGTAAAAATTTGAAGTCATGATATAAAAGTTCGTTGTATCACTATAACCATCCGCACACACTACTCATTCTTTTTCTCTTCCACTCATTTCTGTCCCGAACCTAACCATTTCCCTCGGTCGAGACAAAATGCAACTCCGTTTCCTTCTCGTTTAAACCGATTGGAACCGGAGTTACTCCCTTTTTGGACATATTGTTTGGATATAATGGGATTTTTGCCGAAATTAGCGGTTGAAAATTGGGATAGAAGGCTTCCTCGAAGGGGACTTCCTCCCGTTCTATAGGTTAATAAACTGCTAATCAATTAACTTTCCAAAACAAGATAAATCCTAAGATGGCAAAAGTTATTATCATCGGCGCTGGTGGCGTCGGAACTGTAGTGGCCTGTAAATGTGCCGAAAACCATGATGTTTTTAGCGAAGTCGTTCTTGCATCCCGCACCAAATCGAAATGCGACGCCATAGCGGCTCGCATCAATAAACCCTGGTTCACGACCGACAGTGTAGATGCCGACGATGTAGACCAGTTGGTAGAGTTATTCAATCGACACAAGCCGCAGTTGGTAATCAACGTCGCCCTCCCTTATCAGGATCTCACCATCATGGAGGCATGCCTCAAAACAGGGGTAAACTATCTTGATACGGCCAATTACGAGCCTAAGGATGTCGCTCATTTCGAATATTCATGGCAGTGGGCTTACCGTGAACGCTTTGAGAAAGCCGGTCTGACGGCAATCCTGGGATGCGGTTTCGACCCGGGTGTATCAGGAGTGTTCACCGCTTACGCAGCCAAACACTATTTCAGCGACATGGAGACCCTCGATATCGTTGATTGTAACGGTGGTGATCACGGCAAAGCATTTGCAACAAACTTCAATCCTGAAATAAATATCCGCGAAATAACTCAGAACGGCCGCTATTATAAGGAAGGCAATTGGATAACAACCGGTCCTCTTGAAATACACCGCACCCTGACTTATCCCAACATAGGGCCGCGCGAAAGCTATCTCCTGTACCATGAGGAACTGGAGTCTCTCGTCCTGAACTTCCCTTCTATAAAACGCGCGCGTTTCTGGATGACTTTCGGCCAGGAGTATCTCACCCATCTTCGTGTCATACAGAACATTGGCATGGCGCGTATAGACGAGGTCGACTTCAATGGACAAAAAATCGTCCCGCTACAGTTCCTCAAAGCCGTTCTGCCTAACCCCGGCGATCTGGGAGAAAACTATGTTGGCGAAACATCGATAGGTTGCCGTATAGCCGGTAAAGACAAAGAAGGCAACCCCCTGACTTATTATATCTATAACAACTGCAGCCACCAGGAAGCGTACCGCCAGACCGGCACGCAGGCTGTAAGTTTCACCACAGGGGTGCCTGCTATGATAGGAGCCATGATGTTCCTGACCGGTAAATGGGTGAAACCAGGAGTACACAACGTAGAAGAGTTTGACCCCGATCCGTTCATGGAGCAACTTCCCGTCCAAGGATTGCCATGGCACGAAGTAATCAACGCCGATCTTGAAATGTGATGGACCAATATATAGTCTCCGCCCGAAAATACAGACCCTCGACATTCAATACCGTCGTTGGTCAGAAAGCCCTAACAGCGACTCTCAAAAACGCTATCGCCTCCGACCGCCTCGCTCACGCGTATCTGTTTTGTGGTAGCCGTGGTGTAGGCAAAACATCATGTGCCCGTATTTTCGCAAAAACAATAAACTGTACCAACCCGACACCCGACGGTGAGGCATGTAACGAGTGTGATTCGTGCAAAGCGTTCAACGACAACAGGTCGATGAACATCATAGAACTCGACGCCGCATCCCATAACGGTGTCGACGACATAAAGGGTCTAATCGACCAGGTTCTTATCCCTCCAACTGACGGAAAGTACCGCGTGTTTATCATAGACGAGGTTCACATGCTGTCCGCACAGGCATTCAACGCTTTCCTTAAGACGCTCGAAGAACCGCCTTCGTACGTAGTGTTTATCCTTGCCACCACCGAAAAACATAAAATCATTCCCACCATTCTGTCTCGCTGCCAGATTTACGATTTCAACCGTATCACCATCAACGATATGATTGATCACCTGCAGTATGTGGCTGACAGCGAGGGTATAACAGCCGAAAAATCCTCTCTTGGCGTCATTGCACGCCATGCCGACGGTGCCATGCGCGACGCCCTCTCCATCTTCGATCAGGTGGCCGCTTCTTCGCGTGGTAACATCACCTATCAGTCGACAATTGACAATCTTAACGTTCTTGACGACAGCTATTTCGACCGCCTCTTGGACGCTTTCAGACAGGAGGACGTTCCAGCCGCTCTAAACGTATATAAAGAGGTTCGCGATAAAGGTTTCGATGCTCTGTTTTTCATCAACGGCCTGGGTGGATACTTACGCGACCTCATGGTGGCTCAAAACCCCGCTACGGTATCATTGCTTGAGGCTCCCGACGATGTACGAAGAGCTAAAGCCGAACGTGCCGCCGGTCTGCCTCCGGATTTTTTCTATAAGGCAATGCGCATCATAAACGATGCCGACCTCAATTTCCGAACGGCCTCGAACAAGCAGTTCCTTACCGAACTCACCCTAATCAGGCTGTGCCAACTACTCAGCCCCTCGACGAAGACAGTATAGGTGATATTGCCGGGGGGCCGCTTAAACCAATCGCCGCATTCACTCAGCCCGTCACCGGACAGGTTGCCGGCGGTGATACTCGTCAACCTGCCAACTCAACCGCAGTCTACACGCAACCTCCTTCCGTCCCAAGTCGTGATA
Organism: Muribaculaceae bacterium; assembly: GCA_022509065.1. Lineage (GTDB taxonomy): Bacteria > Bacteroidota > Bacteroidia > Bacteroidales > Muribaculaceae > CAG-873. The sequence continues at coordinate 21,707 of JAFLTY010000025.1, read as the reverse complement.
CCGTCTCGTCAAGTCACAATCAAACAGCACCCCAACCACCACGCGGTTCTTTCAAACCTACCGGCTTAAACACTCCGGGCATAAGCCTTTCCGGTAAAAAACCCGGAGCAACCGGTCAGCCATCGTCCACAACATTCTCTTCAACATCAAAACACTCTGACAATCTCAACGAGCCATACACCGACGCGGATATTATGAAAGCGTGGAACGCTTTTATCCAACAGTTCGCTTCCGAACATGTCCTGGTCAACGCAATGCGCATGGCAACCCCGGTACGCGTCAGCGACGATGTCTTTCGTATAGCACAAAGCAAAGTGCATCTTGACTATATCAGCGAAAATCTGAGCCGTATCACTTCCTTCATACATAGTCAGATACGAAACTCAAAAGTCACTTTCACTCTCGAAGAAGTAAGCGAGGAAAGCCCTCTTGTATGGAACGAAAGAGAACTCGTCGCCAATATGATAAAAGCAAATCCCACTCTCGCCGATTTTATCCGGCACCTCAAACTTAAGTTATAAAATACCCGAAGAATCATGAATAAGGGGTCAAAGAAATCAGACAATAAATCTGCGTCCTCAAAAAAACTAAAGACACAGACTCCAACCACAAAGCCGACAACAAGAAGTAGCACCTCGGCAGAGCGTAAAACTACACGTCGACCGCGTAAGCCGCGTCTCAACATCCTGCGTAACGACCCGTGGCTGATGCCATTTGCCGAGGCTATCGAAGGGCGCCATCAGGATGCCATCAGCCGCGAAAAACAAATCCTTGGTGAATCCAATCGTTCACTGTCCGAATTCGCCAACGCCCATCTATATTTCGGGTTGCACCGCAACGAAAACGGCGAATGGGTGTTTAGGGAGTGGGCTCCCGGTGCGCGCGCAATATGGCTTATCGGAGATTTCAGCGGATGGCAGCGCACCGATGCTTTCAAGCTTCAGCGTCTGGACGGTGGTGTATGGCAAGGTACGTTTCCGCATGATGCTATACACCCAAACAATCTTTATAAAATGTTTGTGGAGTGGGACGGAGGAAGCGGTGAACGCATCCCGGCTTATGCCACACGCGTTGTCCAGGATAACATAACCCATATCTTCTCAGCCCAGGTACCCGACGACCATGAATATAAGTGGCAATCGACAGGTTTCATTCCAGATACCAAACCATTGCTTATATACGAATGCCATATCGGCATGGCACAGGACAGAGAAGATGTCGGCACTTACGACGAATTCCGAACAAACGTGTTACCGCGTATCGCCGCCGACGGTTACAACGCCATTCAGATAATGGCCATACAGGAGCATCCTTATTACGGTTCGTTCGGCTATCATGTGTCCAATTTCTTTGCTCCTTCAAGCCGATTTGGTACTGCCAACGAACTCAAAAGACTTATCGACGAGGCACATGGTCTGGGCATTGCCGTCATTATGGATATAGTGCACAGTCACGCCGTCAAAAACGAAGCCGAAGGCATTGCGCGTCTTGACGGCTCTTGCGACCTGTATTTTCATAAAGACCCATCGCGTCGCGAACATCCCGCTTGGGATTCGTTGTGCTTCGATTACGGCAAAACGGAAGTCCTACACTTCCTACTCTCGAACTGCAAGTATTGGCTGGAGGAATTCCGCTTCGACGGGTTCAGGTTTGACGGTGTCACCTCGATGTTATATTATAATCACGGCCTCGGTCAGGCATTCGGCGGCTATGAGGACTATTACAACGGCAATCAGGATACCGACGCCATAGTTTATCTCACACTGGCCAACAAACTCATTCATTCCATCAATCCTAATGCCATAACTATAGCCGAAGAGATGAGCGGAATGCCGGGGTTGGCCACTCCCATCAAAGACGGCGGTATGGGATTTGATTACCGTATGGCCATGGGCATTCCGGACTATTGGATAAAGACTCTAAAGGAAAAGAAAGACGAGGACTGGCATCCCACCTCGATATTTTGGGAACTTACAAACCGACGCGCTGACGAAAAAACTATCTCGTACGTCGAGAGTCACGACCAGGCACTCGTTGGCGACAAAACAGTCATTTTCCGGCTCATCGACGACCACATGTATTGGCACATGTCGCGAGACGACAACGACGACGTTGTCAATCGAGGCATTGCCCTCCATAAAATGATACGTCTGGTTACTCTCGCAACCATCAACGGTGGTTATCTCAATTTCATGGGAAACGAGTTCGGTCACCCCGAATGGATAGACTTTCCGCGCGAGGGCAATGGTTGGAGCCACAAATACGCACGCAGACAATGGAGCCTTGTCGACAACCCCGACTTAAAGTATCAGTATCTTAACGCCTTCGACAACGCTATGATTGAAGTCGTCAGCCATCAATACGATTTTCAGGCTTTACCCATCAGAAAACTTTGGGAGAAAGACGACGATCAGATATTAGCCTTCATGCGTGGTGACTTGGTATTTGTGTTCAATTTCAATCCCACACACTCGTTCACCGATTACGGCATCCTTATCCCTGCCGGGCGTTATGACGTTGTACTGTCATCCGACGATTTACGTTTCGGCGGTTTCGGCAACGTCTACCACTCCGTACCACACCTCACCATGCCCGACCGCCTTTATGCTCCGGCCGGCGTAGAGTGGCTCAAACTCTATATACCTTCTCGAACAGCTATCATCTTACGTCGCCACAACGATAATATGCCTTGACCCGTCTGACCTCGTCCTATGGAATTCCCCACGCAGTTCGCAGACATGATGATGAGCCTCCCGGGTCACGCTGTTGTCCTTAAGGCGCTGGCCGACGAAGAGTCGCCCGTGGCTATCAGGCTCAACCCCTATAAACCGCTCCTTACTCCGGACTCCTTTTCGACTAAGGTACCTTGGGAACCTAACGGCTATTATCTGCCGCAAAGACCACGGTTTACATTTCACCCCGGGCTGTACGACGGCAGTTTCTATGTCCAGGATCCGTCGGCAATGATTACCGGCGAAGTATTGCGGCGCATTGTCGGCGATAGTACTGTTCCCGTCAACTATCTTGACGCCTGCGCTGCTCCGGGCGGTAAAACCACCTCGGCGATGGCTGTGTTGCCTCCGGGATCGTTCGTCCTTGCAAACGAATATGCCCTCGACCGTGTGACAGCGCTCATCGAGAATCTCGAACGTTGGGGCATCCCGGGCTATGCGGTGAGCCGCGCCGATGCACGAGATCTTGCTTGCCTCGGATCTGTTTTCGACATTGTATCCGCCGATGTACCGTGTTCGGGTGAAGGGATGATGCGCAAAAACTCTATCGCCCTTTCTCAATGGTCGCCGGGATTGGTTGAAAGTTGCGCCGAATTGCAACGCAACATTGTGGAAGCCGTGTGGCAAACGTTGCGCCCGGGTGGGTACCTCATTTATTCGACTTGCACCTTCAACCGCATAGAAAACGAACTGAACGCCGAATGGATTCGTGACAGCCTCGACGCCATACCTGTCGATTTAGGTTTAAGCGACTTACCAGGTGTTACCCCCGGTGTTGACACTACTATCCCTTGCGCTCGCTTCGTGCCCGGAAATATACGCGGCGAAGGTCAATTTGTAGCTGTGTTTCGCAAACCTTCGGACTCTCCGGCCGTTTCTTCACCAAAACATCGGCCGTTAAAAACGGTAGCCATTCCTCCAATCCTTGCTGAAGGATACGTTGGCGTCACTGACAAAAACGGCGATATATACGCACTTAACCGGTCTCATCTGGACATGCTATCTCTTCTCGCATCCAAAATAAACATTGTTACGCCCGGTGTCCATATTTTCTCCTCTAAGGGCTCAGACTTCAGACCGGCGCCTGCTCTTGCTTCTTCATTATTACTCAAGGATGGCTCTTTTCCGGTCATCGATGTCGATTATCGTACGGCTATGGCTTTTTTACGCGGCGAGGCTCTGCGTCTTGAGACAGACACGCCTCGTGGCTATATCCTCGTTTCAAACAACGGTCATCGATTGGGTTGGGTCAAAAATGTGGGTTCTCGTGCCAACAACCTCGTGCCGCCTTCACGTCGAATCCGCTCGTCATATATTCCCGAAAGCATACCCGTATTATTCGCCGAAACATGATACTTATCGCTCCCGACAAATATCGTGGCACCATGTCGTCAATCGAAGCGACGCGCATAATAGCTGACAACATCCATTCCCCGTCTATTTCTCTCCCCATGGCTGACGGTGGTGAAGGGACAGCCCATTGCATCGCTAATGCAGTCGGGTGGGAATACGTTGCCAAAGGGTGCTATTTCAATCCTATTACACGTCAAATGGCGTTGGATTCCTCTTCGATAATAGGCTACGGCTGTTTCCCCGACTCAATGAGTCCTCTCGATCGGTCGTCAGCTGCTTTGGGCTTTTCTCTTAACGATATTGTCTCCCGTTTCAATCCTCGCGAGATATACCTTGGTGTTGGAGGAACAGCTACCTGCGATGCCGGCCGAGGCATGCTTGACGCCTTGAACCCTAACATTCCGTGGAACTCGCTGATTATCGGATTGATTGATGTACAGGCTCCGTTGTTGCCTACCTATGCAGGCCAACTCTCCGCCTTATCTTTCTGTCCTCAGAAAGGCTTCTCCGTATCTGACATAGAAATCATAAAAGAGACCTTCGCACGCGTTATTAAGCGTTACGGTGCCCCTAAAAGCCTTTTTGACGGAGCTGGTGGTGGCATAGGATATGCACTCGCAAGCGTCATTGGCGCACGCTGTTTTCTCGGTGCGCAATGGATGCTCGACCGCGCTGTAATCCCCTGGAACGACATCACAATGATAATAACCGGCGAAGGCTGTTACGACCGTCTCTCTGCTCTGGGCAAGGCAGTGTACACGCTCGGTCGAACCGCTGCTTCACACAACATTCCATGCGTGTGCATTGCCGGTAAAGTTGATAAATACGCTACCTCGGAGTTTGGAATGCGGTTGGTCGACACTTCGTTGTATATGCCGGACTGTCCCCTCTCACCGGCTGTCGCTCGTCAACGCCTTGCTTTGGCCACACGCGGATTAGCAGTCTAATAAAGTTATTCGTCGCCTCTACCTGCCTCATTCTTTGTCTACTTTCATAAAGCCGCTTCGACAATAAATCTTGTAATCTGTTGTCCATCACCATCCCTTTAACATTTTAAGTTAATTTTTTATTGCAAATACACTACAATGGTGTTACTTTATTGCATGAAAATGTTTTATTTAATACTTTTGTTTTGCTGAACACTTGACAATGCGTTAAGCGATTTTAGGATAAATTCATCACCAACCAATCGAATTCAGCATCTTTTGGCATAGATTATATTTCTTTAATTGACATTACGCTATGATGTCGAACGGAATTACTTCAAGCAGCAACGACGGCATAGGTTCAATACTTGTTGTCGATGAAGAGGAACATATAAGTTCTCTGCTTAAATACAATCTCGAAAACGAAGGCTATTGTGTCGAAACTATGAACGATGCCGCGGCAGCCTCTCACGCCGACCTGCCTAAATTTCGTATAATACTCGCCGATGCTATGAATCGGGCGTTTACAGGACGTGATTTACTTAAAGCCGTAAAAGCCAACCCACTAACAGCCCATATCCCCGTCATTATACTGTCGTACTCGGACAGCGAAGACGACATCATCGCGGCCTTTAACGACGGAGCCGACGACTATATTCTCAAACCCTTTTCGCTTCGAGAACTCATTGCTCGAGTACGCAGCGTGTTGCGGCGAAATCCAATAGTGGCCGCCGGGGGTGCACACACTGCAATCATCAAAGCCGGTAACCTTGATATCGACCTGAGCACCCGAACTGTACGCACTCTCACATCGCCGTTGCCACTTACAAAGACCGAATTTGCCATTCTTGCCCTGTTGGCAAAGAACAAGAACACGTTTTTCAGCCGCCGACAAATATACCACGAAGTTTGGGCAGAAGGTGAACGCAACGACAATGACCGCATAGTCGACACCAACATAAGCCGTCTCCGCAAAAAACTCGGCGATGATTCGTCCATCATCATCAACAAATCCGGCCTCGGATACGCTATTCAGGATTAAACTGCCTTGACCTGCGCAAACAGTCAAAAGCGTCATCAATGAAACCCTCAACAGCCGTCAGCCTTCCCACATGCTTTATCACCGGGCGTAATGAAGCCGGTACCGACGAAGCAGGCCGCGGATGTCTGGCTGGACCCGTATTTGCTGCGGCCGTCATTCTTCCCGACGATTTCCACCATCCGCTGTTAAATGATTCCAAACAAATGACCGAGCGCAACCGCGATATGCTCCGTCCGGTCATCGAGGCTGAAGCTGTTGCTTGGGGCGTTGGCATTGTGACGGCAGCCGAAATTGACAGCATTAATATCCTTCGAGCCTCAATACTGGCCATGCATCGCGCCCTTGACGCTTTGTCACCGGTACCCGGCGCCGTTCTTGTCGACGGTAACCGTTTCTTTCCTTGGAACGGCGTCGAACACCGCACTGTCATTAAGGGAGACAGCAAATACGGCAACATTGCTGCAGCTTCCGTACTCGCAAAGACTCACAGGGACGAATTCATGCGTAAAATAGCCGAAGAATATCCTCAATATAATTGGGCCGTCAATAAAGGCTATCCTACGCGCGATCACCGCCAAGCCATAGCCGAGCATGGCCCGTCTCCCTACCACCGTCTCACTTTCCGTCTCCTTAAGAGCCGGTTCGACAATAAATGTTAATTGCAGGGCTGTCAATCGTCGAGGGATTTTCTTTGGCCTTTGAGGGAGCGATGGGGACTCCATCGTGACCGAAAAGGACGAAGAAAAGCACCGACGAGTGGCCGAGCAACCGTAGATTGCTCGTTTAGAAGTTGGTTATTGTTAGTGTATTTTTGCATAATGTGAGGGTAAGAGAGTTTATCCATAACGAAGCATAAAGAGTATCGAAGCAAAATAAGTCATCGCTCGAGCTGTAGAGAGATAACGTTCATAATTTCGGCATAGACGACGGTAACATTCAAGCCATGCATTGGTGCGTTCAACAACCCAACGTCCCGAGATTGGTCGAAACTCTGATGTGCCGGAATTTGACTTAACACATTCAACAACTGACAACCGGTGTAGACAAGGTAGGCAATCGCACGAAAGACATCATAAAGGTCGGTATGTTCCTTGCCGTGAAACGAGGCAAGAAACTTCCGTATCTTATGGCGTTGATTTTGTTAAACCTTATAGTCATCTTTTCTAATATTAGAGTCGTTATTTTATTATAACACAAAGGATTGTCAATATTTTCATTTCTATTACAAATGCTGTATGAGTTACCGACCTTCCGCATCTCGCGGGAGCTTTTCGCGCTGTCGCTCAGTCACAATGGCTCGGCATTGCTCCTTCGCTCCACCGCAAAAATCTCTCCGCGATATGCGTCCCTGCATTTAACATTTATTGTCGAACCGGCTCTAAATCGACCTAATCACAGACCGTCGTCTTCCTCTTGCCGGTCACTTCTCTCATGTCACCCATTCATGGACAGAAGGCTGTCCATATTGTCACGGTTGTTGGCAAGGCGAGGAACCTTACGCTGGCCTCCAAGTTTGCCAGTAGTGGCAAGCCAGCGGTCGAACAGCCCTTTTTTGGCCGTTACTATCTCCAGTCGGTCAAGAAATATCGAACCGGCGCGTTTGGCCTGATAGTCGCTGTTTTCGCTCTGTAACGCCGCGTCGAGTATATCGGCGAAATATTCACTGTCATTGGGGGCTACTCCCCACTCTATCAACCACTGATGGCGTCCGTGGCGCTTGCCCTCGGCGAACACCGGAGCTACGGTATAGTTGTCAACCCGGGCGCCTGTCTTCTCGCATGCCTTCATCACAGCCCGGTCGGTATTATACACCATCACTTCCTCGCCGAACGCATTGATGAAATGCTTTGTGCGCCCCGCTATGGTGATACGGAGAGGATCTGTGCTCTCTATGCGCACCGTATCCCCTATAGGATAACGCCACAGCCCGTTCATCGCTGTGATAACCAACGCGTAAATCTTTCCCTTCTCGACCTGCCACGCAGGAACAGCCTCTGGCCACACTTCCCCCTCGTCATAACTTTCCAAGGGAATAAATTCGTAAAAAACCCCGGCATCAAGCAATAAAAGCATTCCCTCCGGCTCTATAGTGTCCTGCACGGCAAAGAACCCTTCACTGGCATTGTATGTCTCGCGATAACGCATCGGCCGTCCCGGGTCTGTGAGCTCTGCGTATGCGTGTCGATAAGGATCCATGGCTATGCCGCCATGAAAAAACACCTCCAGGTTAGGCCACACATCGTGTATAGTGCGAGCTCCCTCCGCTTCTATGACGCGGCGTAGAACGGTCATGAACCATGATGGAACTCCTGATATATTGGTAACGTTGACTCGTCGCGAACCCTCTACAAGGGCTGGCAGTTTCGCGTCCCACGATTCCATGAGCGCAACTTTTTTCGACGGCACTCGGAACAGATTGACCAACGGATTTACAGCGTCTATAAGATTGGCGGACAAATCGCCCACACACACCCCGGGCGGAAGGGTCAGTTCGTTGGCGAAAGAGCCTCCCAGAATAAAACCTTTGCCCCCAAACATCCTCGAGTCGGGATACTGACACAGATAATGAGCCACAGCGTCACCGGCACCCACATAATGATTAAACTTGAGCGAATCGTTGGTGACTGGGATGTATTTGCTTTTACCGTCAGAGGTACCCGACGACTGGGCGAAACGGCGACATTGCCCGGGCCATAAAACATCTCTTTCTCCTCTTACCATGCGCATGGCTGCTTCGCGGATAGTAGGATAGGGAGAGAGAGGCAAAGCGTGGCTGAAAACAACGTAATCGTCGGTAATCGGCAAACGACCGCCTTCACGTTCCACCCCGTCTTTAGCTCCATAGCGTGTACGTGACCCGGCACGAGTGAGTCGTTCGAGTTCTTTGCGTTGCGTTGCCTCGATACCGCTTCCGCGCCAACGTCGAGCCGCTTTCACTCGATGCTTCATGGCGAGGCGCGCTATGGGGGTAAAGTCAATCATTGGCCGGCGTATTTACGTTTATTCAATTCATGGTATTGAGTTCAATGAGCCTCAAGCCAGTTGGCACCAACACCTACTCCCACACTGAGAGGCACTCGCCCGCGGTAGGCTTTCTCCATGCACGACGTAACCAAATCCGTGAGGGTCGGAAGCTCGTCAGGAACCACATCAAACACAAGTTCGTCGTGCACTTGCAGTATCATAGCCGAACGCATGTTGTTGCGGTGCATCTCTCGCGAGATATCAATCATTGCTTTCTTTATGATATCGGCGGCTGACCCCTGCAACGGAGCGTTGATAGCATTGCGCTCAGCATAGCCGCGCACAACGGCGTTACGAGAATTTATCTCCGGCAGGAAACGGCGTCGTCCCATCACTGTACTCACGAAACCGTGATCGCGCGCTGTGGCGATAGACTCGTCCATATATTCCTTAACACGAGGATAGGTGGAAAGATAACCGTTTATCAGCTCCTTGGCTTCACCGCGCGGTATGCCCAGACGCTGGCTCAGTCCGAATGCCGATATGCCGTATATAATGCCGAAATTAGCTGTTTTGGCGTTGCGGCGTTCGTTGTCGCTGACTTCCGATAGGCTCTTATGATATATTTTGGCGGCTGTCGAACGGTGGATATCCTCGCCGGACAGGAAAGCCTCAACCATTGTCGGATCTCCGCTCATATCGGCCATCAGCCGCAACTCTATCTGACTGTAATCCGCGCTCATCAGCAAATTACCCGAATCAGGTATAAAAGCGCGTCGTATTTCGCGACCTTCATCGGTGCGGATAGGTATGTTCTGCAAATTTGGATTGGTCGACGATATACGTCCTGTTGCGGTCACAGTCTGGTTAAATGTCGTGTGTATCTTACCGGTATTTGGATTGACCAGCTTAGGCAGCGCGTCAATGTATGTTGCCAACAGTTTTTTCAACCCGCGTATCTCCAGAATAAGACCTACTATCGGGTTGGTGTTTCGATATCCCTCGAGTATCTCCTCTGTTGTCGACCAAGCGCCGGTCTTGGTACGCTTTGCCTTTGGGTCAATCTTCAGGCGTTCGAAGAGCACTTCGCCAACCTGCGAGGGCGACCCTACGTTGAATTCTACCCCGGCCAAATCCCAACACTCGTGTTCCAGTTGACGGAGTTTGGCGCCCAACTGGCCGGACATCTCGTCAAGGACAGTAGTATCGATGCGTACTCCGTGCCATTCCATATCGGCAAGAACTTGTACCAAAGGCAACTCTATCTCATCAAGCAACTGCTCAAGGCCGTCTTGACGGATAGACGACCTCAGCGGTTCGACAAGGCGACGAACTGCATCGGCTCGTGATGCCACGCGCGTTGCTACCTGCTCGACATCACCCGTCAAGGGTTTACGACGTTCTGTCGGTGTCATCGTAGCCTCGGGCAACGATACACGGACGACCTGGAGTGCAACATCCTCAAGCGAATGGCTGCTTTCGGGCTTTAATAGATAATGCGCTATTCCTGTGTCAAAATAAGAGCCGCTCCATTCTACGCCCATACGCCGCAACAACAATGTGTCGCGCTTCACGTCGTGACTGGCCACACATAGTCCCGGAGTATTGAACAACGGAACAAGCAATTCGGCGATTTCCGGTGTGAACGATTGTATAACAAGACATTTCTCGTCATCTCGACTTATCGCCAGCATCCTCGGACGTGCTGTCATGGCCTCGTCACCCTCTGCATAAAACGAAATGGCGGGGCTATAACCACCTTTAATGATATCGGTCATGAACGAGGCTATGACCTCAGGATTATCGCTGATAACGGGCACGATTGCCGTTGTCTCTCCCTCCTCGGGAACAGCAAACAGTCCGCCGTCATCGAAAAGGTTGGGCTGATCGGAATCGCCAAAGAGTGACGGCTGGCCGCTATTACCGGATACAGTAGCCGGTGTCGCGTCGGTCGGGCGAAGGCGACTGAGAAAACTCTTGAACTCCAGGTCGCTGAAAATGGCGCGCAACTTCTCGACATCGGGTTCTCGACGAACCAAATCCGAAGGACCTATATTTAAAGGCACATCGGTTTTTATCGTAACAAGTTTTTTAGAAAAACGAATCTGTTCGGCGTTCTCCTCAACTTTTGTACGTAATGCCCCCTTTAGATCCGAAACATGGTCGAGAAGGTTTTCTACACTGCCCCACTCGCTCACAAGCTTGGCGGCGGTTTTCTCTCCAACCCCGGGACATCCCGGTATATTATCGCTGGTGTCTCCTTCAAGCGCCAGCAAGTCGATAACCTGACGTGGATTGTCAATACCGTACCGGGCACATACCTCCTTGGGACCGCGTATCTCAAAGTCCTTTCCTTTAAGTGCCGGGCGGTACATAAGGACGCGGTCGGTGACCAACTGGCCGTAATCCTTATCCGGTGTCATCATGTAGGTGATGAAAGAACCGTCTCGGTCGGCCTCTCCGGCCAAGGTACCTATGACATCGTCGGCCTCATAGCGTTCAACCTCGATAACTCGTATGCCATACGCCTCGATGATGTCTTTTATATAGGGAATGGCAAAAGTGATGTCTTCGGGCTGTTTATCGCGTTGTGCCTTATAGTCAGCGTATTCTTCGTGGCGAAAAGTCTGTCCGTGAGGTGGGTCGAAACAGACTGCCATATAAGGCGGATTCTCCTTCCGCAACAAGTCGTCGAGAGTGTTGCAAAAACCGAATATCGCCGATGTGTTGCGTCCGTCACTGGTAACACGAGGTGACCTTATCAATGCATAATACGCGCGATAAATCAGCGCATAAGCATCCAACAGAAACAGTTTCTTTTCTTCCATATCACAAAGTTACGATTTTTTTTGTAATTTTGTGGTCAAATGACCACCCTACAGACTATACAACAATCCATAGCGCACGAACTCGCACTTCTGGACGAAGTGATGAGGAAACAACTAGCCACCAGCAATCCGCTAATGGATAAGGTCATAGACAATTACCTGCAGGCCAAAGGCAAGCTCATACGCCCAATCATAGTCATCCTCACCGCCAAACTGTTCAGTGGCGTCGACAGCAAAGTGCTTGCTGCAGCTGCATCGGTTGAGTTGCTTCATAACGCCTCGCTCATCCATGACGACATCGTCGACCAGTCCCCTACAAGACGAGGAAGACCCACCGTTAACGCCGTGTGGGACAACCACATAGCTGTCCTCGTAGGCGATTATTTCGTCACATCGTCAATGCAGCAGGCAATTAGCACAGACGATGTGCGCATCATCGAGGCGCTTTGTCATCTGGGAAAACTACTCTCACTTGGCGAACTCGACCAGATATATAATGCACGATATCACACACTTACCGAAGAGGCTTATTACCGCATCATTAATTACAAGACAGCTTCGCTCTTCGTTGCTTGCGCCCGTATGGGATGCTACGCTTGCGGTATTGGAGACCATCGCGTTGAAACTCTCAGCCGATTCGCAGAGCTCCTCGGAATGTGTTTTCAGATACGTGACGACATTTTCGACTATTTCGATGACGAGAAAATAGGAAAACCTACCGGCAACGACCTCCGCGAAGGCAAGATTACCCTACCGCTCCTTCATGTCCTCCTTAAACTTCAGGACGAGGAGATGATACGACTTTCGCAAGCCGAAACCCTCACCGACCAGGATATTGACCGACTTGTGCGTTACACATGCACAAACGGTGGCATCGACTATGCCTACGACCGCATGAACGCCATGCGCCGGGAAGCAGTCGGCCTCCTCACTGCCAACTTCCCCGAAAGCGAAGCGCGCGACAACCTCATCGAACTCTTCGACTACGTCATCTCCCGCAAAAACTAACCCCCCCGGCACCAACCCTACGGCACCAACCCTACGGCAGCAAAGCTGCCTGCTTTGTCATAGCGGTCGGACGCTTGCGTCCGACACTCACCCCATTCTGCACTGAACTAAATTAGCAAAAAAAAAATTACTCGTCATCACGACGGGTAATCCTTTTAACCTTAAATCTAATACCATGAAAAACACGGTGCAAATTTATAATATTTTTCTAAGTTTTCATAACTTTATGTTACAAATATTGCCTTATTAACATTATTTAAACATAAAATCACTCTTTTTGCTTTATAATATGCTTTTTTCTCTCTCCCAAATCTCGAGCGAACGCATTTTGTCACGGTTAAGTCCCGCTTTTAACTCGTCAAGTCCGGCAAACCGCTTTTCATCTCGCAACCTTTCAAGCAATTCTACCCTCATCTTCTTTCCATAGAGATTCAAATCATGACCGCCGGAGTCCGCTTTGACCTTAGTTTTCGAATCATCATTGGCATCGATTATTATGTGGCATTCCACCGTGAGGGGAGCGTTGGCCGCATCGGTTATTGTCGGAGCTGTGCCTATATTAAGCATTGCCGGCTTGCCCGCGACAATCCCGGGTTCAAGCATAACAGCGGCATATACTCCGGGACGTGGCAGCAACGACGGGCAATCAGGCTCAATATTGGCCGTGGGGAAACCGAGAGTGTGCCCAATGTGTCGCCCATGCACCACTGTTCCCGACACGACATGCCGACGTCCAAGCAACCTGTTGGCCGCCGGAATATCTCCGTCTTTTATGTGCGACCTTATAAGCGATGAACTCACAACGCAAGCATCGAAAGCTTCGGCTGAGAACACCTTGATACCTGCCGGTTCAAGAACCTTCGCCATGACTTCGGCACTCTTTATACAATCCGATCCAAAGCTATTATTGAATCCCAGCATAACAGCTTCAACACCTGCCGGCTTCAATACCCGTTTGGCAAACTCCAACGCCGTTAAGCCACGCAACTGCTCGTCAAATTCAAGAATAATGATTTCCTCTATACCCGATGCGGCTAATAATTCCTTTTTATGCTCTATCGCCGTAATAAGTCCGGGCTTCCGTTTGGAGTCAATCACCTCCATAGGGTGATTGACAAAGGTAACCACGCAAGGTTTCAATCCAAGTGTATTGGCCTTCGCCTGCAACTGGTCTAACAGACAGCGATGACCCACATGAACTCCGTCAAACATACCTATAGCCGCAATGAGGCCGGTTGCGGGGTTACTCCCTACACAACTTACGGTTAATGATTCGTCATTCTTGGCATCTCGCATGGCACTTATTAGCAAAAGCTTGGTTAGTAATCGGTTATAGACACCTGCCGGCTGTAATCATTAGTCATCATTATGACGGCAGCTTTCTTTATCAAAATAACGAAGCAGTATATCATTAAACTCCACCCCTGGATGCACGCACTCCGCATGCCACCCCAAGCGACGTGCCGCCTCGCAGTTGGCCTCCGAGTCATCAAGAAAAAGCGTCTCCTCAGGTACAATACCCAGCTGTCTCTCAGCATATTTGAATATCGCGGGGTCAGGTTTCATCACCTTAGCCTCGAACGACGTTACTATACCGTCAAAATAATCGTTTATGGTGAATCCCTCCTGGGTGAACTGTCGCTTAATCTCGCTTTCCCACATGATAATGTTGGTATTGGACAGAAGATAGACCTTATACTTTGTACGCCAATGCCTCAGACTCTCAAGACGATGCCGCGGTATGCCCACAAGAAATTTAACAAAAGCTCGGTCTATCTCATCATACGACACGTTACTGTCAATCATCGAAGCCATTCGCTTGTGGAACTCGTCAGGCGTAATGAGACCGCTTTCAAGGTCTCCGAAAGGTCCGCTTTGGGCATATTCGCCCAAAACCTTATCAGCTTGTTTCATGCCCAACGCCTGCAACGCGCGTACCGCACGCATGCGCTCTATATCCATTATGACACCTCCAAGGTCAAATAGCAAATTTCGTATCATGTCTCAATATGAGTTCTTAAATGCATTTATTAACAAGCTCACTGCCATTAGGGTACGGGGTCGTAACCCGAACCTCCCCATGGGTGACACCGACCTATGCGCTTGACAGCAAGCCACAGGCCTTTTATCGGACCGTGCTTTTTTATTGCCTCGAGGGCATAGGCCGAACATGTGGGCGAAAAGCGGCATGACTTGGGCAATACCGGAGAGATGGCCAGCTGATAAAACCTTATCGGAATACAAAGCACAAAGACACCGACTTTGCACACACCTCTGTATAGACTATCCCAACAAATCATTTGTCAACGGGCGTTTCGGTAAAAGACTTAAGCATGGGCAGAAGTCGCCACATGGCTTTCTCAACCATACGGTAATCGGTGAGTCGGTCGGCCACATAAATAAAAGCCACATCTATCTTTGGTGACTCCGCTGACACATCGGCAATATCGCCGCGGACATGACGATAGGCCTCGCGAATGCGTCGCCTCATGGTGACGCGATCGGTGGCGTGTCTCAATTTTTTCTTGGGAACCGAGATAAGAAATTTGACCGGAGGCCCTTGGCGTCCGTCGTTGCTGCCATACACCATACGGAGGGGATAGACAAGAGCCGAGCTTATCTTACCCCACTTGTCCTCTACCGTCAAACCTCGATTGCCACGCACGGCAAACAGTCGGTCAATGGCTGTCACCGAACACAGCTTCTCGCGTTTATATAGTCGTAGACCTTTGCCTAACATACAAGACACTAAGACAGAAAGATTTACATGGGAGAACCGACTCAAAAGAATGTGTTGCGCTGTACTTTAACACCGACAAAAAGTCACCGACTGCAAAAATACCGTTTTTGGTTTATTACACCTGTCCAAAAAGATTTTCTTGAGGCGTCCCGGTATATCGCTTCCGGTTGACTTGGACAGAAACGAAATTGCTTATTTGGCGGTATTTGTCTCGGTAAGATATATATCGATGGCCTCAGCCATTGAGCGCGCCTTCTCGTTAGGGGCGTTGATATCCAGCCGCAAACCGGCATCGGTAACCGCTTTGCACGAGTTCACCCCGAAGGCTGCTATGGCTATATCCTTCTGGTCGAAAGTGGGGAAGTTTTTCAACAGCGATTCTATACCCTGGGGGCTGAAGAACACCAACATGTCATAGTCAAACGGTTCGTCTTCGGTAAAATCGTTGCTCACTGTACGATACATAACAGCGCGTGTCACCTTCAGTTTGGCATCCTGAAGTATCTTGACATCCTCCGAATGGCTCACATCGCTGACCACCAGGAGATAGTTTTCGTTTTTGTGACGTGTGAAATATGGCATCAAATCGGCGAGTTTACCAGTAGTGCCCACGAATATCTTGCGTTTGCGATAAACAATGTACTTCTGTAGATACAAAGCTACTGCCTCGTTGGTACAGAAATACTTTGTCGTGTCGGGCATGGTGACACGCATCTCCTCGCAGAGACGGAAAAAATTATCGACCGCTGTCCGAGCGGTAAAAATGATGGCGGTAAAATCGCTTATATTAATACGTTGTTTGCGAAAATCACGCGAGCTGAGCCCTTCTATCTTTATAAATGGCCGAAAAACTATTTCGACATTATGTTTGCGAGCTACATCAAAATAAGGAGACTTGTCCGATGCAGGTTTTGGTTGAGAAACCAATATTTTTTTAATACTCACCAATTAAAATAATTAGATTTTAAGTGCCAAAAGCCACAAAAGTTAAACAAAAGACAGCACTATATGAAATAAAATAAATATTGGAACTATTTCCAGCGTGCAAAGGTACAAAATAAAATAGACAAGAGAGCCAAAATTAGTGTAAAAAATTCTAAAACCCTTATAAATGAACAAAATACGCGCAATGATATAAAATATCGCCGCTACAAATACCATTGGCAGAGTAATGACAGGATAAAAAATGATAGTAAGTGCGGGGAGGATAAGTACAATGCCGAGTATAGACATCGACGCAGTGAAGCTCCGTGTCCACAAGGCACAACCTTCCGATGTGGTGAAGGTTAGCCCTACCACGTTGTACACAGCGTATTGAAAAACAAAATAAGCGCCGACCGCGAGTGCCGTCATAACAATGTTTTCGAAAGTGAAGGCATACAATCCGTTGGAAAAGGTAGATAGTGCCCCCATCAAGGGTATGGTTATAAACACAACGGCAGTGGCAAGCAACAAGCCTATAGTACGTTTTTCGGCCGAAGTGGCGTGTTCGACAGTCTGTAAGGGATTGCTGGCGAATAGTCTGTGGGTGAGTTCTGCCCAAACGCGGCACACACTCTTAAAACACAGACACAGAGCTAATAACAGAACGATTATAAAGACCGCTATACCTTGTTCGTTGGCAGAATAGCCCGGCCGCTCAACGGGTTCAAGGCCATTAATCCATGCCGGCGGTTGCGATGTCAAGACGGTCATGTCGATGTTGGAGTTGTCATCGAGCGATGTCACCGGGTTTATGACGCTCATAAACTCCGGCTGAACACTATCAGCTATTAACACTCCTTGGTCGGGCATAACGGTTTCAGTCGCGCATAAGGGTTTCGGTCAGGCATAACGCTTTCAGTCGCACACTGCGAGTCAGTCGCGCACTACGGGTATCTTTATGGTGGAGCGTGGGTTCAACGGGTCGTTGGTAATCAGGTTGAAAATTACCACGGGGTTGGATTTCGCCACCTCGTCCGGGACAAAGACGTTGACACGGATTGACTTGCCTCCTTTGACTTTTTGTTCAGCCTTGAGGTTGGTGGTTACTCTTTCAGTGCGCGTATATAGCTTATGGAGCACAAGCGGATCTTTTCCGGTGTTGCTCACCGTGATGTCGTTAGACCGTCCTCCTGCGACAGGGTTTGTTTGCGTTGAGACTTCGACGGCTACCACCGGAGCGTTGGCAAGTTCCTTGTCGGTCAGGTCGGAGAAGTCTTCGTTCACAGTGACGACAACAGGCATCTTAAAGACATCCTGACTTCCTTCAAAAGGACGTATCGTTATGGTATCGGTCACAATATCCCAGTCGGAGATTTTGTTTGAATTGACCAAAAAACTGAACGACACCTGCTCGCCGGGAGACACCCTTTCCGGAACGGGGTTGACACTTAGCCATTTAGGCAGGTTTTCTACCACGGGCGACAAAGTGTCGGCCGATGCGTTATAGCCGCTTTCGAAAGTCGATTTAAGTTGTCCGGACTTGACAGTTCCAAGCAACGCCGCGGAGTGCGCCAGTCTCAGCGGTCCTACCGAAACGGGATATCGGCCGCCGATTGTCGACGGAGTCCCTATCACCACCCCGGCTATGGTAAGCACCGACCGGGAAGGCTCGGTGTTGGCGTCAACATAGACTTTCTTTTCGAAACGACCGGGACGGCCGCCTGCATCGTACGAGACTGTCAACGTTCCGCTGTCGCCGGGTTGCACAATGTCGGTGGAATAGACGGGGGTGGTGCATCCGCAGTTGGCGCGCGCACCGGTAATCACCAACGGTTCGTCACCGGTGTTGGTGTAGGTGAATTCGGCGGTGGCGATACCCATCGACTCGTCAAAAGCGCCGAAGTCATGGCGCAGGTTGCTCCATTCAATTTTGGCTCCGGCGTAAGAGCTGAGTCCCGTAACCGAAGCCAAAAAGAGTATGACGTTCCGTTGTAATAATGTCATAGGGGGCAAAAACTGTTTTCTCAATCAGTCGCGGCTCGCACCGAAGAAGCGCAGCAGGAAGAGGAACAAGTTGATGAAGTCCATATAGAGATTCAAAGCACCGAGCACAGCCAGACGGCCTACCGTATCAGAGGGTGCAATGGCAGCGAGGCGTTTGATCTGCTGGGTGTCCCAAGCCGTAAGGCCTATAAAAATGAACACTCCCACAATCGATATTATCCAGCTGAGGGTGTCGCTCTTGGTGAAGATATTCACCAGGGAGGCAATGATAAGACCCCAAAGCGCCATGATGAGGAAATTGCCTATGCGTGACAGGTCGCGATTTGTGCAGAACCCGTACACGCTCATTCCTGCAAATGTGCCTGCGGTGATGAAGAATGTCTTTGTGATTGATGCTCCGGTATAAACCACAAATATAGGACTTAGCCACATGCCCATGACGGCGGAAAACGCATAGAAGAGCAATAACGCCGTGGCGGTGGACAGTTTGTTTATACCGGCGGAAACACCGATGACTATTCCGAACAATGCGATGACAAGCACCCACTGGAACCATGAGTTCTGAACCATAAAGGTCAGGTAGGCCTCGCTGTTCGAGCAGAAAAGGCTGATAAATGCAGTTACAATCAGAGCCAGGGTCATGTTGGCGTAGACACGCTTCATGATGAGGCTGATGCGCGAGGAGGTCGACGCGTGGGTGGCGTAATCATACGCCTGTTGGTTGAACTGAGGAGGGTATGTACTCATAATTTTAAATTTGTTAGATTAGTATTTCGTAGTCGGTGGCTAACTTTTTAAGAAACAGTTTTAAAATGTCTATCTTACTAAACAGTTTCTAAACATATTAACAATCGTTTTTGTTGTCAGCCTTATGTAATATATTTAATAACGTTCTGAAAAGTGATATATTACATACGTTCAGGCACTTTGATGCCCAGCAAAGCCATAGCGGACTTGATGATACGCGCGGTCTGACGGCTTATCTCCAAGCGCAGGCTACGCACGGCGGCATCCGGCTCTTTGAGAATCGGGCAGTCGTGATAGAATGAGTTGTACTCTTTGACCAGGTCGTAAGCGTAGTTTGCGATGAGCGCCGGCGAGTATGTACGGCCGGCTTCGGCTACTACATCGCCATACTCGCTGAGCATGCGTATAATGGTGGTTTCCTTTTCGTTGGGCTCCACTCCCGAGAAGTCGCTATCGGTGAATCCGTCGGCTTCGGCGCGACGCAGTACCGAGCGTATGCGGGCGTATGTGTACTGAATGAATGGCCCGGTGTTGCCGTTAAAGTCAATAGACTCGGCGGGGTTGAACATCATGTTCTTTTTTGGGTCGACTTTAAGCAGAAAATACTTAAGTGCGCCCATGCCGACGGTTTCGGCTATGTCGGCTATCTCCTGTTCTGTCAAGCCATCGAGTTTGCCGGCGCTTCGAGCCACTTCAAGCGCTCCGTTCACCATTTCGTCCATAAGGTCGTCAGCATCGACAACGGTGCCTTCGCGGCTCTTCATCTTACCGGATGGCAATTCGACCATGCCGTACGAGAAATGCACGAGGTCTTTGCCCCACTCGAAGCCGAGTTTGTCCAGAAGGAGCGACAACACTTTGAAATGATAGTCCTGTTCGTTACCCACCACATAAATCATCTTGTCGATGGGATAGTCGCGATAACGGAGTTTGGCTGTGCCAATATCCTGGGTCATGTAAACGGAAGTGCCGTCTGAACGCAAAAGCAGTTTATGATCGAGACCGTCAGCAGTAAGGTCAGCCCATACCGAGCCGTCGTCCTTGCGGTACATAATGCCTTTTTCGAGACCTTCGAGCACTTTTTCCTTACCTTCGAGGTAGGTTTCCGATTCGTAATATATCTTATCGAAGTCCACCCCCATACGCTTGTATGTCTTGTCAAAACCGTCGTACACCCATGTGTTCATGGTTTGCCACAGACCGCGGATTTCGGGGTCGCCGGCTTCCCAACGACGTAACATCTCACGAGCCTCGGCCATGAGAGTCGAAGCTTTTTCAGCCTCTTCAGCGGTCATGCCCTGAGCCTCGAGGGCAGACAGTTCCTCTTTATAGTGCTTGTCGAAAGTGACATAGAAATCGCCGATAAGGTGATCGCCTTTTTTTCCAGTCGATTGTGGTGTAGCACCGTCGCCCCATTTCTGCCATGCGAGCATCGACTTGCAGATATGGATTCCGCGGTCGTTCACTATGTTGGTTTTGACCACTCGGTACCCACACGCTTTGAGAATCTGCGACAGGCTGTAGCCAAGCAGATTGTTACGCACATGACCTAAATGGAGAGGCTTATTGGTGTTAGGCGAAGAGTATTCGACCATGTAGAGCGGAGAATCGGCCGTAGCCTCTTTCTCGCCGGGATGTGGGTCAGCAGCAATGTCAACCAAGACACTGTTCCAGAATGTAGGTTTGAGCACTATGTTCAAAAACCCTTTCACGACGTTGTATCGAGCCACCTGAGGACAGTTTTCCACCAGCCACGCACCTATTTCGTTGGCGACGGCTTCGGGGGATTTTCGCGCTGCTTTCACCCACGGGAACACCACTATAGTAAGGTCCCCCTCGTAATTACGGTTGGTAGCCTGCGGCACTATGTCGGCAGCGGGGGTTTCCACGCCATAAAGCGTCTTTACCGCCCGGGATACGGCCGGTGAGATTAAGTTGGTTAACAGAGACATTTTTTCTTCTATTTCGTATTTGATTGTTTTAGCTTTCAAAATTACTAACTTTTCATGAAACAGCAAAAAGCGTGCCAGTACGTCGATCCATGGATTAGCCGGAATTTTGAGATTAACGACCGGAGAGGGACGCGCCAGATCTGACACCTTGAGACGGAGCGGGGTTATCGAGGATGTTGGCGCGTGTTCTGAAGTTAGCATCCTTTTTGAGGTTGACGTGCTTTTTGAGGTTGGAGTGCTTATTGAGGTTGGAGCGTTCCCTGATATCGAGGCTATCCCTTTCGGTTTTTGTGGCTGCGCATCCAACACCGTTGCCGCCGCCTCCACGAGAACGGCGCAACTGCGCTGCCCGCGATAGAAGACCCGTCTGTCACGCACAACCAGACAGAGTTCGTCGATGGTGTGTACACAATAAGCGACTTTCTCGAAGAGTTCGTCTATGATACCGGTTGCCTGAGTCGGAAAATTGTCGGAAGACAAATTGTTA
>JAFLTY010000024.1 GCA_022509065.1 Muribaculaceae bacterium | reverse complement strand
GGCAATAAAGAAGCGTTTTGCTTATCTTGCAAATGAAAACCTGAGAAATTTTCTATTTGAGCAGGAGCTCTAATAGCTATTTTCAATGATTTTAAATCAACAAATAATAAAATGAAAAAATTTTTATCATTATTTCTACTTTTGACCCTCATCAAGAGTACAACTATGGCAGAAACTGATTATCAAAATAATAAAGTGATGGCCGTAATGGAAGATTTATACAAATCATCTAAGATGATAAATTCAACATATTGTAATGGGGATTATTCTAATGGTTTAAAGTTGGTAGAATGCTCCTTTTACCCTTTATGTGAATATGTCTATGAATATGAGACAGTAGAAGGATTTAAAAACGCATTAGATAATCGTATTTTTCAAAGAATACTATTATCGAGTAATTTCTCTAATCCTGATATGAAAAATTTTCTGTATGAATTGATTGTAGTTAACGCAACCTTAAGATATAAATATATGAGTCCAGATGGAGAATATTTTACAATAGACTTTGATTATGAAGAATTGATGGATATTATGGATTCTATTTATCCTGATGAATAACTTTTATAAATAATACTAACAATTTTACTTTGAAATGAAAATAAGAGATTTATTCACCATTTTGTGTCTTATTATAAGCCTCCAATCAACGGCTCAAAAATCAGACTGGCATTCCATAGAAAGAAAAGAATTTACAGGAAGGGATTTAATTTCTCCTATGTCTTTCCCATACAGGATGGATGAATTTAAAAGACAGTTGCAATTTGATTTGGATAATGACGGTGAAGAAGAATCGATATTATTTATAGATGGTTTTGTTGGAGATAATGAAGCGTGGGGTATAGAATTCCGTAAAGGATGGATTCAAGAACAATACTTATTTACTGACAAATGTGAGGCAAATGACATTATAGATTTGCAATTTGAAGTGTCGTTACATGATTTTGACAATGATAATATCCCAGAAATCATTGTTACTTATAGTGATGATCCTGAGTTCATACTTAATGGAAAAATTTTTAAAATATGTGGTAGTGGAGTAAATATAAGGGACAGTAATGCGTATGAACTTAGAGGATGGCTAAGAGAAGTAGGGACTTTTTCCACTTTCAGAGGCATGTGGCATGCGGATGGAAATTTGTTATATACCACATCTCAAACTGGTAATACCGATGGAATTGTACAAGTTTACATTAATTCGGAATTAAAAAATATTTCCTATTAACAAATCTTAAAAATCTAAATTAGCGGATCTCTTACAATATAGGGATGTTTGTTTTAACAGTTCAATTCGTATAAGAGATTGATTCTCTTGTCTTAAATGATGATTGTCGTTGGCTAATAGAAAGAGGAGAACAATTACTATGATTGAGATTAAAAGCCGGATAATTCTTCCTAGATCGCTAAAGAATTTTCTTCGGTTTGGCTTGTATAAACTATATTTAAGGCAGTCATAAAAGAGGAATTTCAGCCACCCTTTGAAGGATTTGGGTATTATAACCGACTCTGACTTTCAGGACAACCGCATCAAAATTGAGTTTAGTTAGCATCAAGAAGAGATAATCGTTATCGATGGCGGATTTAAAAAGCCTTTTCTTAATGCTAGCTTGTCTGGGAAAGATTTAACCCACTAGAGTGCCATTTTTCTGATAAGGGACAGATTCTGAGCGGAAAATCCTTTTCTGGAATGACACGCGTCTTCTTTGAAAAGGACGTCCAAGCACCAGTGCATATTGTTTTCGGCGGAATTAATATTACCGCTCTTGGTTTGGACGGTTTTGTCGTCCTCACTAAGCACAGTGTAGGTTAGGGTTTGTCCTTCGTAGGTATATGTGAAGTTGTCACCATCCGCGGCTACGGCATTTAGGGCGCAAAGTGCCACGAGCGGCAAGAGTGAAAATTTCTTCATGATAGATGTTTATTCGGGGAAAATAGTAATAGTAAATAAGTTAGTAGTATCTGTAAATATGTAGTATAAGTTCTCATGTCGTTGCGGTCATCTCTCAGTTTGACGCCTCGTGAATGTCTGCAACTCGTTGGGTATGGCAAAGGTGAGTAATATTTTTGGATTAGCAAATGAAGTGCAGGTCTTGTGTTGCGCGGCTGTGGCATTAGGAGGTTTTTCGCATGAGGTGTAAGGGTGTGAAGAGGTATGGAAAGATGTCTTAAGTCTTTCCATACCAGATTGGCTGTCTTCCGTGTTGTGTGAATAAATAAATTAATAAGGAAAATTAAGGGGATCGGTGGCTATCCAGCCTTCGATGTGGATTTGAAACAGTGCTTCAATGACTCTACAATTGAAAATGGGTCTTCTTTATGATTTTCAAACAGAGACTATGTAAACAACAGTTTCGGTTTTTTTTGTCAACATGATATGTTGACGGTGGTGTTGTACCCGTTGGCGGGTGTTAAGGGGAAGGCTGGAGTTGTTTTGACGCCGATCCCGGTTATGCGAAGGAGTGTTTCCGCGCTAAGTGTATGGTTACGAAGTTATTCTCATGATTGTGTGTGTTTAAAGGTTGATAATGGCTTAAATGATAAAGATACCTTGAATTCGAATTCGATGCAAAGGTACGAAGTTTATTTTTAACAAGCAAGCAATTAACAAAATTTAATATTTGCGGTTTGTACAAAAAGAGAGGGTAATGGGAGTGTCGGCCGCAAGCGACCGACCGCTAAGACAAAGGAGGGAGCTTCGCTCCCGTTAGGACGCGGCGCATTAGTCAGTCAAAGGTGAAGGTAATGGAAGGGTCGGTCGCAAGCGACCCAACCGCTAAGACAAAGGAGGGAGCTTCGCTGCCGTTAGGACGTGGCGTGTGAGGTCAAGATGACGCACGTGGTGTGCGAGCGACAGAATGTTAGGGGATGAGGTGTTTTTTGCCGGCGATGATGTATAGACCCGGTGCGAGATTGTCGACATCGTGGGCAGAGGCGTTTCGTTTGATGCAGATGCCTTGCAGGTTATAGATATCGGAGGGGTATTCGGTTGCTGTCAAGTCGACGATGACCTTGTCCACGCCATCTTCACTGAGGTCAATGACATAAGAAGCTATCGGACCGTTGGCGTAGAGAGTGGAAGCGACAATTTCGCACGGTTCGGAGGATTCAGAAACCAAGAGTGTCACATTGCCCAAATTATCTACGGTTGCGACCTCATTGTTAGAGCTACTCCATGTCACATAGGGGATTGACACATTTTCGGGATAAACCTTAGCTGACAAGGTAAAGCAAGAACCTTTGGTTAATGTCGTTTCGGGCTGTTGCGACTCAATGACGACGCTGTCCGGCTCGACGAGAGCGAACACATCGGTAAATTTACCCCAGTTACCTTGGGCATAACGTGACATTGAACTTTCGAGAACATAGAGGTCGGAGGAGAATCCTGAGAACGTTTCCGGGAACAGTGTGGGAGGTGTTTCGGCTGCCACAAAGATCTCGGCCGGCGCGAACCCGTTATCAAAAGCGTAGTTGCCGACTTGATTGACAGACCATCCAAGAGTAACGGTTTCGACGGGGCTGTCGGCAAATGCGCTGGTGCCTATGCTTCCGGATGGGACGACGACGTTGGTGATTCCAGTATTATAGAAAGCATTAGAGCCCATGTTGTTGAGAGAAGCGGGCAGAGCGATATCGGACAGCGAGGAGCAGAAAGCGAACGCCGCATTGTCGATACTGTAAAGGGTTGAAGGAAGATTGACGCTGTGTAACGATTCGCAGCTGTAAAAAGCGTATGCCGGAATCTTAGTAATTACAGAAGGTATCGTAACTTCGGCGAGCGATGAACATAAGGCGAACGTCCAGGTACCGACAGTCGACAGGTTAGACGGCAAGTTGACTTTTTGGAGATTCTCGCATCCGTAAAAAGCCATCTCACCCATCCAGGTCATGCTTTCGGGAAACTCGACGTTTGTGAGACTGAGACACTTATAGAAGGCGTAATCGGCAACGTGACCGAGACCTTCGGGCAAAACGATATCGCTGATTTCTTCGCCGTCAAGGAAAAGATGACGGGCAAAGCCGAGCGGATTGGACGAGGCGCTACTAAACAGTATGTCACACCAGGCGCTTAAGTCGGAAATATGTACAGCCTCGAGAGCATTGCATCCATAAAAAGCGTAAGGGCTTGAAGATAGCAGACCTGTACCAATGCGCACTTGCTCGAGATTGGCGCAGTTATAGAAAGCGTTATCGCCAATGGATTGAACGTCATCATGCAGGTAAACCGTTCTCAAAGACTCATAACCTGCAAAACTGTTATTTTGAATAGTAGTGACAGACTCGGGCACGACAAGGTCTGTGAGTTCCATTCCATTGACCATGAGTTTGCCACCATTATATAGAGGGTTGCCCAAATAATCGCGGAAATAAATACGGCACCAATCCTCGAGGGACGAAACACTGATTGAGGCAAGCGACGTGCAATCTTCAAAGGCTTCGGAGCCCATTATTCTGATTTTGGAAGGGATAGAGACAAACTTAAGGTTTTTGCAATAGAAAAACGCCATGTTGTCAATAAGAGTGACACTTTCGGGAATGACGACTCCGGTTAGATCCTGACAGTCGACAAAAGACAGTTTTCCTATAGTGGTAACGGAATATTTCTCGCCTTCAAACAAAACAGTGTCCGGGATGACGATATCGCCGCTCACCGGGTTGCCGGGTTCATACCACTCAATGCCGTATTCCACGATGGTTTTTCCGGCCTTTGTCTCGCATTTTTTCGTGTCAGAGTCCGTGATAGTGTAAACGATGCCGTTATACTCGAAATCGATAGCGTGGACGAACGATGCACTGAAAACAGTCAGGAGAGAGAGTAAGAAGTTTCGCATATTATATCAGTCTAATTTAGTACTTAGGCACGGTATCGATTTTCGGAGTAATAGAAGGGCTAACGGCAGAAGTTAAACCTTTTCTTTTTTGATGAGATAGTATTTTCCACGGTCATTACCTACCGCTGTTCCGTTATGGAAAGGAGTGATCTGGTCGTATTGACACGGAATGACCTCGACACCATCCTCATCTACGTAACCCACACGTTGATTCCTGATCACCTCTGTGAGTTCTTCAATAGGTTCGCCGACGAAATCGTACGGCAGATAGTGTTCGTCAACAAGAGGTTTTCCGGTCTTATCGAAGAAAAGCACCCTGTCATCGAGAGTAACCTTGAGTCGGTTTATAGATTCGTAACTGACATTATCGTAGTGACAAGGAATTATCTCGTGACCTCTTGTGTCGATAAAACCCCATTTGTCGTCCTTCATTACGGCTGCTATACCACGATGGAAATCGCGAGCGTCGTCATAGTCAAGAGGAGTGAGTTTCTTTCCTTTAGTATCGATAAAGCCGAAATGACCGTCTTTGGCGACTTTCGCAAATCCTTCGCTGAACGAAGAAAGGAGAGGCCCGCCGCCTTCGCCATAGACGTACGGCGGCTCATATTGGCAAGGAATGACTTCGACACCTTGCGAGTTGATGAAACCCTGACGAAGATTGTCCTCGGCACCACGATAGACAGAAGCCCGTCCGTCATGGAAGAAGTTATCGGCTAAAGTATAAACACACGGTGCAAGCACTGAGCCCTGCACGTTGACATAACCATACTTAGAGTTTTGTTCTACTCTCGCCACGTTTTCAGTACATAAATCGATATTGTCATAAAGGAAAGGCACTACTATCTGACCTTGCATATTCACCATGCCGGTGGTGTGCCGGTTTTCGTTTCCGTTCCACAGCGCCGCCAGACCTTTGTCAAAGCTTCCCATCCAAATATAGTTACAAGGCAAAATGGTTCGTCCCTTGTCGTCAAGTATGCCATAACGATTCTCTTCGTTCTGAACCACGAAGATATTTTTGCCTTTGTAAGTGTAAGGCGTAAACGAGGTGTATATGAAATCGGTGAGTTCCTTGCCGTCCTTGTCGATGAGCGCCCAATTCTGCCCGTGCGACACCGGAGCGGCATTGCCGGTGAAACTACGCACGTACTCGTAGTCTGTGGTCAAAGTGACGTTGCCGTTCTCGTCAATATAATGGTATTTGTCATCATCAAACGGAAGGACGTAAGCTCTTCCGGAAGAGAACGGGCCGGCCATTTCGTATTCACAGGGAATAACCTCCTCGCCATCTTCATTGATGAATCCCCATTGGCCAAGACGTTCCACTAAAGCGAGACCGTTGTTAAAATCACCGACATAGTCATAATTTAGAAGTGTTTCGCTGTAGCCCTTTGCCAGTTGTTTATGACCACAGGATGAAATGATGAGCCATGAGCAGACTCCGAATCCTAAAATCACGAAAAAAAAGATGCCTTTTTTCATCGTTCCAGTAAATAATGATTGAGTTATCAATAAAATTTAACTACTCCAAAAAGGAGAAAATAGTACGCTTAAAAATGATTTAATATCATGCAATGGCTTAAGCGGGGGTTTTACTGGCCAATATGTTGTCAATCACTTTGTTGGTCGGTATGATATAAACCTCAATGCGGCGATTTGTCGCTCGCTCGGTCATTGTCGAGTTATGATTAAGTGCTAATTGTTTGCCAAGAGCGAAATAGGAAACATTTGGTTTGACATTCGCATCTGTAGCTATTTTGTCGAAGCCATGTTTGATTGCTTGTGCACGAGCTTCGGTAATGGACTGAGAATATTGGTCATCGCCGGTATCATCGGTATGGACAGCGACGACTAATCGATAATACTCCGGATGAGTTAGCGCATGACGGAAATACATCAATCTTTCGTAGGCAGCATTATCAAGTGACGCGGAATTAGGGGCGAAGAATTCGGAGGCCGGTATTGTGATTTTTACAATGGGTTGATTATTGACCTTTGTGGCGTTAAAATGCTTGGAGGCAAATCCTTCGCGAATGGTTTCGATATGACGAGCCAAAGCGGCTGAAGCTTTTTGTGAAACAGCAGGCGCCATTACCATGCTCTCGAACCGCGCCGCATCGTCGGCTATGCCACTGTTTGAAGACGCCCATGAATGGAGCGTTGACAGAGACACCAGAGCGAAGATTAATATGGCACGGATGGAGAGTTTCATAATCGGAGCAGAGGAGAGTGTTTTGTCGTTTAAAATTCGTCACATTGAGCCTCGTAGGCAAGTTCGGCTTCGACTATCGCCGGTATATGGTCGGTATCAATGTTTGTGCCGCGATCTTTTTTAATCATTTTAACGACATGTTCAATCAAGGCAACCTTGTCGGCGTCCTCGTTCGATTCAGAGTTGCTGTCTTCCGCCATATCGAGATCCAACAGACCATTATCTTCGTAATAATCCCATATTATATCGATGACCTCGAGAATGTCATCTGCAGTATAATTTTTTTCTATGCCGTTTCGTTTAAGGCTTTCGAGGATGAAGTCGACAGCTTTATCTTCATCAAACACTTCCATATCTTTTTAAATTTATCTGTATCTCAAAATTATTTAATCAAGCAGACCTTCGGGGAGGTCGAAGGATAAGGTTTTCTTGTCCTGGTCAAGATCTAACATCCACTCGTCGACAAAGGGTACAAATACGGTTCGACCCTCGTTTAATGTCACTTCTAACAGGTAGTTTTGAGTGTCGTCGTTAAAGCCGGTAATCGAACCGACAACATTGTTGTCGCCATCAGTCAAAGTATAACCGACCAAATCGCTCAGGTAGAGGTTTTCGGACTTATCTGCTTGCGATTGGTCAAAACCGGGAAGAGTAGCGAGCTCGGCTAAGACGGCGTATAGCGTTTTGCCGACAAAAGCTTTTGCTTCTTCCTGAGTGTCAACACCTTCGAGTTTTACAAGTCTATTGTCGGCAGCATTTCCGCGTGAAGACTCAATGACAAAAGGCACAAAAATGGAATCCACATCCATCACGACAAATTTGACATCGTCAGTGGTATAGTCTGCATCCAGGCGAACATTAAGCTCACCTTTAATGCCATGAGTCTTACTGACATAGCCAATAGGTAAAAGTTCCTTTGCCGTAATCATTTAAAGAGTGATTGGGAGAGAAGAAATGATAAGACCTTATTTGTCAAGTGTCTTGAAGAGAGTTTTTATTTCTTTTTCTTTTTCTTAGTTGGTTTAGGTGCGTCCTTATATTCACACAGCATGAGTTCTTCGGGTCGAATAACAATTTGTCCATCGGTGATTCGAGCAAGATCTTCAAAAACGCGTCGGTCGCTATAACCGTCTTCGTCCCAAGCAAGAGAGGCTTTCTTCATCTGGTTGGCAACAAGGACAATCATTGCGTCTCGTTCCTCTCCGGGCTCCATTGCTGCCGTCGCATCAATCATATTGATGAGGTTTCGGCCGTATTGAAACTTGTTTATTCCGCGCCCGTCGTAAGCAACATGGTCAGGCTGTGTTTTTATGGCGTCGGGAGCCAACACTTCGAACGGCCAATCGATGTCGAGTTTGAAATCGCTCATTATAGCGAGGTGATCCCAATAGCGTCGTTCGGACTCAGACTGGTTATTGTCGGGACGGCTAATGGATTTCATTGTGTTGACAATTGTATATGCGCAACGAGTGCGTTCGTCGCGGTCAGCGATGGTCAACGCATGGTCGACCATCGACTGAATGACGCGTCCGTATTCGGGAAGAACCAGAGGTTTGCGGTGAGTGTTGTAAGTCAGCATTAGCGAATTGCCATATTACATATTCATGCCACCGTCAACCTGAATGACCTGCCCGGTAACGTAGCTTGACATATCGGAAGCTAGGAATGTAGCGACATTTGCGATGTCTTCGACAGTTCCGCCTCGACGCAAGGGAATCTTAGCAGCCCAATCCTTACGCACGTCTTCGGGAAGAGCTGCGGTCATTGCTGTTTCGATGAAACCGGGAGCTATGGCGTTAGCGCGTATGTTACGGCTGCCTACTTCCTGAGCTATTGATTTGGCCAAAGCTATGAGACCTGCTTTAGAAGCCGCATAGTTAGCTTGACCGGCGTTTCCGTGTACGCCGACAACAGATGCCATGTTGATTATTGAGCCGTGACGCTGACGAAGCATGATAGGCAGCACGGCATTGATGAAGTTGAAGGCGCTCTTAAGGTTAACAGCAATCACAGCGTCCCATTGTGCCTCGGTCATGCGTAGCATGAGACCGTCTTTTGTTATACCGGCGTTGTTGACCAGAATGTCGATTGAGCCGAATTCTTTGTGAACTTGCTCAACCACTTCTTTTGTCTGATTGAAATCGGCAGCGTTCGAAGCGTAGCCTTTCACCTTAACGCCAAAAGCGGCTATTTCTTTTTCGGTCTCTTTGCCGTTCTCGTCAATAACCAGGTCGGTAAAAGCTATATTTGCACCCTCGGCAGCGAATTTCAAAGCCAAAGCTTTGCCTATGCCACGAGCAGCGCCAGTGATAAGCGCGGTTTTTCCTTCAAGTAATTTCATTGTAATTATTTAATAGTTAATTGTTTGCGTTTGTATTTTCAAATCAAAAAATAGTTGCTTGCAAAGTTACAAAAAATGCTTAAATACACAAAAACATTGACAAAAAAGTGACAATCCGATAACACGAATTGTCACTTTTCATTAATGCTACGCAGTTATGAACCGCGCTGTCTATTATTTAACGAACTTAGCTGAGAAAGTTCCAGGAGCAGTTTTAACGGTAACGATGTAAACGCCGTTTGAGAGGTGACCGATAGCGGCAGTAGCAACATTTCCATGACCATTAGCGACAGCAACCTGGGCGCCGTCTACGCCATAGATATAAGCGGCTTCGATATCAGCACCGGCCTTGATTGTGAGGAGTTCTGCGCTAACTGCGAGTTCAACGCCTGCGTTATCGGCTTCAATGTCTTTAGCGGACAGTTGAACATCGTCGAGGGTTGCCTGACGTTCGGCGTTGTCATCCCAGTGTGAATAAGCAAACTGGTGGTAACCGATAGAACCTACCCAAGCTTGTTGAGGAATTTCTTCATCGTCGGGATCGGTGTAATAGTGTTTGAAGAAGAACGAGTCGAAGTACCATGCAGAAGCATCTTTGAGGTCTTCTGAGCCGGTAAATGCCTCGTAATCATCATTAACTAAATCCCAAACGAAGAGATTCCAACCGCGGAAATCAACAGGAGTGTATTCGGCGCGCATCTTCAGACCGCCACCTGTGCTGTTGCAGCGTACGAGCATGTTAGCGAAGTTGTTCGAACCGTCACCATAAATCCAGTAAGTAAGTATTTGATCGTGTCCGGTAGCTTTTACAGCATTGGAGTTAGACTGGTTGAGTTTGGTATATTCTCGAACCTGCCATACTTCGCTGGCATCGGTTTCGTCGAATACATAGTACATCTCCATAGATGAACCGGTTGCTGAGAACGGGTTGACGTTGTTCCACTGACGAGTTACGCTTTCGTCAACAATAAGGCCTGCACTCGAGCCCGAACCGCCGGGATTCCAGAATTCTTCAGCAGCACTACCGTCAACTTTAAGCATTTCGGTGAAATCCTTATAAGCGCGGTATTCGGACATGAAGCGGAACTGATAGCAGGGAGTAGTGTTACCGAACATATCGGCAAGACCGGGAGCTACAGTTACAAGGAATGTCTTGTCGCGAGGAAGTTCTGCATCGGGGAAGAAGTGCAGTACGGAGTTGCCGCGGATAACGGCGTGGTTAACAGTACCCGTGTAAGAGTTGCCTTCGGAGTCTTCGAGAGTGATGCAGTCGCCGTTGTGGTCTTCGTTCCAGTTGATTTCTTCGTCAAACTCTATGCGGATGGGGAAGCGAGTAGCATACTTAACTTCGCCTTCCATGGGAGGATATGTTGAAACGATAACCGGAGCATCGAGGTCGGGTTCGGCCATAGTGAATGTATATACCCAGTTACCGCCGGGCTCGCCGTCGCCGTCACCGTCGAAGAACTGTCCGGTCTGGCTGTTTTTAGCTATCGAGCCATCGATGGTGATGGTGTAGTCCCAGAGAGGAAGCAGTTCGTTGAGGTCGAGTTGGAGAGTGTAGTCGTTAACCCATGTAAGACCTATTTCGCCACCGTTGTTTACCGAGAAGGCTTCTTCTACGCTTTCACGTACCATGTTGCGTGAGAAAGTAATTGTAACGGGGTAGATGGGAGAAACGTTAGCGGGGTCGGAGATGGAAATAGCATCGACTTTTGCCGGGAGAGTGTTTTCGAGTTGGAAGTCGGCATAGGTCACATAGTCGGCAGTGTGTTCGCCGCCTGTGTTGATTGTAACCGTTTTCGAAACAGGTGTAAAGCCTTCGGCTTCAACCTCGATGGTGTATTCGGCACCGGCTTCGAGACCTTCGAAAGTGAAGAGACCGTTATGGATGAGGTCGGGGTTCTTGCTATACAGGTGGAAAAGACTTTCGTATGTGTCGGTGGTGTAAGTGCCGACAACTTCGTCGCCTTTTTTCACTGTAACGACAGCACCGTTGATGAACTGACCGTTCTCGCTATTTGAAATTTCACCATGCAGGAAAGTTTGTGAGGGAACTTCCATTCCGTGGTATTTAAGGATTGACTGGAAAGCAGCAAGAGCTTCAAGACGTTTGTATTCCTTGTTCATGTTACGTGCCTGCTGATAAGCTATGGTGTGGTATGCACCTTCGCTGAGAAGGGACGCCATGTTAGATTCACGGTTAACATGGAGATAGGGGTATTGGTTAGCGTGATGAGTTTCGCCGGGATAATAGAAGCAGCGGTCGTAGTAGTTACCACGTGAACCAACGCGCATTACACCGCTCAGGTTGGGATCGAGAAATTCGCCATAGGCTTTACCACCGTTAGGAGTTTTTTCAACCTCTTCGCCGTTTCTCATCCAGCCACCGAACAACAAGACGATTTTATTAACTGTAGCTCCAGCATCAGAGTGGATGGCATAGAAAAAGTCGGCACCCCAAGCGTTGGCCTCGTCGGTACGTTCCTGAAGGCTGACAACTGTTGTCTCGTCACGGCATATTTTCAGGTTTTCGGCGGGCATATCGGTATATGTCTCAAGCATATCCTTGATGTGTTGGGCGATAGCGTAAGTCTTTTCGGCTTCGGAATATCCCCATATACCTGCGTTTTCTTTTCCGGAGTGACCCGGGTCGAGGTAAAGTTTAAAGTCACCCCAACCGTTGACTTCGGCTGCGGGAGCAACGTTAGGAGTTGCAATAGCGGCGATGGCAACTGCCACACCAGCAAATAATTTGGTATTTGTCTTCATAATGGCAGTATTATTTAAGAGTTACTGAATAGATAGAAGCGTCAGCACCGTTTTCGAATACCATTGCTGTTCCTGCGGCATTGATGGCCGGGCGCAGAGGGATAAGCTTCGAATCGTTGATGAGAACCTCTTTCTTGTTGTCGCTAAGAGTAACAGTCATGACTGTAGAACCGGTAATTACATTGCCGTTGTCTTGTACAATGGTGTATACCAAAGTGTTGTTATCGGGCATCCAAGCGGGGTTAGAGCCGGTTCCAAGGCTACGGAGATTGGTACCGTCGGCATTGATTACAAACATGCCTTTTGCTACAATCTGGAAGGCTATCATGCTTCCGTCGGGAGACAGTGCGGGGTTGATGACAGTGCGTCCGGCATATTCCGCCAAAGCGGGAGTGGACGAAGTGACACCGGCTGCATCCTCGGTCATGCGAGACAGCAGAGTAACGCCTGTGTTGCTGGTGCGAGGGTTGGCGTTGGTGCGTTTGCGAGCCTCTATGGTGCGACTTTCGCCAGTGGCTACGTTCCAAGCTTTAGTTTCGTGAAGGACGCGCACGCCTTCGCGTACGTTAGTACGGCCAAGTATTTCTTTGCCGTCGGCACTCCATGCCATTTTGTAGCCGGCACCTTCTGCTCCAGTAAGCTGGCGCGCGTTGGTACCGTCTGCGTCAAATACATAAATGCCTGTGTAGTTGGGACCAGCTGCGGCTATCTGCTTGCCGTCGGGAGACCAGACGGGTGCCATCAGCCCGGTAGCTGTTTTGGCAACCTTAACAGGCGCACCGGCTGTGAGACTTCCGGCAAACGCTGATATGCCTGCGCTTGCCAAAAGAGCCAATGCCATAAAAAATTGCTTTTTCATGATGTTAATTGGTTTTTGATTGTTTATAAAAGGTAATATAAAAGGTTGTTTATTGATTAGCAATGATAATTTGGATATAACCATGTGTTACATTTTTAGTCAAGTTCGTGTATGACGAGACCCGAGCGTAGCTTTGGTTCGAACCATGTGGTTTTGGGAGGCATTATATTACCGGTGTCGGCAATAGTCATCAGTTGATCCATCGATACGGGGAAGAGAGCCAAGGCTGCAGCCATCTCTCCGGAGTCGACTCGACGTTTTAGTTCTTCAAGACCACGTATTCCACCAACAAAGTCTACACGTTTGTCTGAGCGCAAATCGTGGATGCCAAGTATGTCACGCAATATCAAGTCGCTGGATATGGTGACATCGAGAACACCGATGGGGTCGTTGTCATCGTATGTGCCACGACGGGCGGTCAGCGAATACCAGTGTCCCTCAAGATATAACGAGAAGTTGTGAAGAGCGGCAGGAGTGTAAACTTCGGTACCCTTGTCTTCTACAATAAAATGATATTCGAGTTTTTCGAGGAATTCGGCAGGTGAAAGGCCGTTTAGGTCTTTGACGAGACGATTGTAGTCAATGATTTTGAGGTGAGAAGCTGGGAAAGCTACAGCGAGAAAGTAGTTGTATTCCTCGTCTCCTTTATGGTTAGGATTGAGTCTGGCTTTCTCGTTACCAACCAAAGCAGCTGCAGCTGTGCGGTGATGGCCGTCGGCGATGTAGAGGTAGGGAATTTTGGCAAACTCGTTAGTGATTCGGTCAATGAGTTCATCGTCATCGACAACCCAGAAATGATGTCCAAAACCATCTTCGGCGACAAAATTGTATTCGGGCGTACCTTCAGTTACTTTCTTAATTATCTCGTCAAGTTCTTTGTTATCGGGAAAGGCAAAGAACACCGGTTCGATATTGGCGTTCTGGACGCGCACGTGTTTCATTCGGTCTTCTTCCTTGTCCCTACGTGTAAGCTCATGTTTTTTGATACGACCTTCCATGTAATCGTCGACATTTGCTGCCACTACAATGCCGTATTGAGTACGGCCATTCATTGTCTGGGCGTAAATATAGTAATGCTCCTTATCATCCTGGACAAGCCAGCCGTTTTGTTTGAATGCTTTAAAGTTATCGACTGCTTTATCATACACCGGCTTGGAATGTTCGTCTGTACCGGGAGCGAAATCTATTTCGGGTTTGATGATGTGATAGAGCGATTTTTCATTGCCGTCGGCTTCGGCTCGGGCTTCTTCACTGCTGAGTACGTCATAAGGACGTGATGCAACTTGTGTAACCAAGTGTTTGGGGGGACGTATACCCTTAAAAGGTTTTACTTTAGCCATGGTGTTGTTTAAGGTATTTATTTGTATACGAAAAACTATAAAAAACGGATTGCAACATGTGTCCGTTTAATTAGTAATTGCAAATTTAATAAATTTTCTCATTTCATCCAAACTCATTGCGTGACAACGCAAAAAAGCGTTGCTGATTCGAATGCAACTTAAATAAACAATGCATTTTACAGCAGGTTCGCGAACAGCCTCTTAAGGACTTTTATCTCGTCCATATCAGAAAACTTAAGTAACCTAAGCAGTCATGGACATACGAACCTGTTGATGCCTAAATACTAATCAGGAACGACAGCTTTTGCTATTTTCGCGACAAGGAATAATGCGGCCAGGACGATTACAATCAGTGCGGAACAAGGTACATCGACGGCCGCCCCTATAAAGAGCCCTGCTAAGCATGCTACCAAAGATATACCCACTGACAAAATCATGAGAGGTTTAAATCTGTGAACAAAGATTTCGGATATCATAATGGGTAATGAAAGCATTGACATTAGTAGCATCACACCGACAAGTCGTATGGTGAGTACTATGCAGACGGCTACCATAACAGTCATGGTAGTGGTAATGAAGCGGACAGGCAATCCGGCGACGCGTGCGAAATCGCGATCGAAAGCACATGCCACAATCTGTTTGAATCGAAGCGCGAAGAATAATACAAGAAGCAAAGTAAAAACGGCAAAAACAATGACGTCATCAATATTGACTGTCAGTATGTTGCCAAACAAAAAAGTATTGAGTTCGGGTACATAGCCCGGTGTTAGGAAGACAAAAAGAACGCCAATGGCCATGCCAATAGCCCAAATGACTGCTATTGCTGAATCCTCGCGTACTTTATGGTGTCTGGACAGCCAGTCTACTCCCAGTGAGGATCCCACTGCAAAAACAGCTGCCATTGCTATGGGGTTGATGCCGAGAAAATAACCAAGACCGAGTCCGCCAAAGCAAGCGTGTGTTACGCCACCGGATATGGCGACGAGCCGTCGCGTAATGATATACGTTCCAATCATCGCAGATGCAATTGAGATGAGGCATACTCCGACAATTGCAAGACGAAAAAAAGAATAGTTGATTATTTCAAAAAAATCGGACATGTTAATGTGACTCGTATTTGAGAATCATGAAAGTGAAGTGGTCAAACGCTCAGCTCGCGCCTCACCGACAATTATGAACAGTTCGTCTCTTACTTCGGGCGGAAGCTCTATGCCGCGTTGTTGAATGGAACGTGCCCACGGCGCTATTTCCTCGGGTTGGAGAGTCAAAAGAACATCACGAAAACACTCTATTTCATCTGGTGTATAACTATTGGCGCCACGGTTTGTGAACACATCGAGTTCTTCATCGTCAAAGTATTCAATGATATCACTGAAGACCGGGGAGAGCGAATCACGTTCGCATGTAATGTGCATTCCACAACATCCCTCGTCGGAAGATTGTTCCTCTATTTCGGTTTGAGTAACAACTATTTTATCTGTGGTTGACGTTAGACGATGATGTAAATATAAAAGTAACCCTACGCCCAGGAGACTTCCTCCAAGTATAATCGCTACATGCATACTTTCAGTCACAAAGAAGATTATCGTCTGTTTTTTCGACCGCATCTTCATCAGCCACGATAAAGCCTGCCTGTTCGAGGTCTACCCAAAAATCGGGATATGACTTATCAACCACTTCAGCGTTCTCAATGATTATAGCAGGTAACATAAGAGCCAGAGGTGCGAAAGCCATAGCAATGCGGTGGTCTCCGTGCGAAGCAATGCGCGGTAATTGAGTTACCGGAACGCGTCGGTTCTCCCAACTCAAGACATCGTCACGCTCAATTTCAAAAAGCCATCCCATTTTCAACGCTTCGGCTTTTAAGGCTTCGAGGCGGTCGCATTCCTTATGTCGCAGAGTATTGACACCAGTAAATCTGAAGGGAACGCCAAGAGCGGCTGCCATCACAGCGACAGCAGGCACCAAGTCGGGCGTATTTGACATATCCATGTCAAGTCGAGAGAACACTTCGGGACTGGCTGACAACTCAAGAGCACCATCGACATCCTCGCTTTCGGCTGTTATCACACCCAGTTTTTCACCTATATCAATCATCCTACTGTCACCTTGCATACTATCTCGGTGGATATCGTTAAGAGTAACCCAGCCGGCGGATAACGCAGCTATGCTGTACCAATAGGATGCAGCCGACCAGTCTCGTTCGATATCGGTTGACGGGGTAGTGTATGGTGAGTTTGGTACAGATATGCCGTTATATGTAAACTCGGGTTCCACTCCACATCTTTCCATCATTTTAGCTGTCAATTTTATATATGCAAGCGATGCGGGTTCATTGTCCAATGCGATGCGGAGAGGGCTACCCATTAGTGGCGCAACCATCATAAGAGCCGAAATAAATTGCGAACTTGTCGAAGCGTCAATTGAAATCTCTCCTCCCAGAAGAGTAGAGCCTTTGATATGTAAAGGTGCGAAACCGTCGGTATTCATATATTCAATATCGGCGCCGAGAGACAGCAACGCGTCAACAAGCGGTTTGATGGGACGTTTGCGCATACGCTCATCACCGTCAAGAATGATATCAGTGCCCGGGGCAGCTGCATAATACGCGGTGAGAAATCGCATTGCCGTTCCGCATCCTCCAATGTTGACATTTCCTTGGTCAACGGAGAGAGCTTGACGAAGACAGTCTGTGTCGGTACACTGGGGCAACGGTAGGCTGTTAGGAAAACCTCCCACGCTGTTAATAATTATAGCTCGAGCGGCCATACTTTTACTGAGTGGTAAATCGACCGATGCCTCAAGTATGCCTTCGGGTGATGTGATGTGAAGATTCATTACAGTGGTTTTTCCAAATGGTTACTCTTGTTCTTCTCCCAGTTCGTCATATTTTTGATAGAGGAAATCATTGTATGGGAATCGGGTGAGGTGTATCTGTTTTGCTTTTTCGTAAATCTTAGCCTTGAGTTCGTCAATATTAGTGCCATTTTTTGCTGAAATGAAAACAGCCTCATCACCCGTTCTTGCCATCCAAGTCTCCTTAAGCTCTTCAAGAGGTATATTCTCGCGTGTGGAAGGAGTTAGGTCATCGACATCTTTAGGGATAAAGTTGTATGCATCGATTTTATTGAAAACCATGATGGTCGGTTTCTCATTTCCTCTGCACACTTCATTTAGAGTCTTGTTTACGACCTCTATTTGATCCTCAAAATTAGGATGACTTATGTCGACAACATGGAGCAAAACATCAGCCTCGCGCACCTCATCGAGTGTAGATTTGAACGAGTCGACCAGATGAGTAGGCAATTTACGGATAAATCCCACTGTGTCGGTAAGTAATATGGGCAGATTGTCAATTGCAATCTTGCGGACAGTTGTGTCGAGAGTGGCGAAAAGTTTGTTTTCGGCAAAGACATCACTTTTGGCAAGGAGATTCATTATTGTTGATTTACCAACATTGGTATATCCCACTAAAGCGACACGCGTCAATTTACCACGATTTTTGCGTTGGATAGCCTTTTGTTTGTCAATGGCCTTGAGTTCGTCTTTAAGGCGGCTTATCTTGTCCAGGATAATACGACGGTCTGTCTCTATCTGAGTTTCACCAGGTCCACGCATGCCGATGCCACCGCGTTGACGTTCAAGGTGAGTCCATAGTCGTGTCAGACGAGGCAACAAATATTGATATTGTGCGAGTTCCACCTGCGTTTTGGCGCTGGCAGTCTGTGCACGTCGGGCAAAGATGTCAAGGATTAGACTCGTGCGGTCAAGAATCTTCACTTGTAACTCACGTTCAATATTTGACACTTGTTTGGTGGTAAGGTCATCATCAAATATAACCATCCCAATGTCATTATCCTCAACAAATTTTTTGATTTCCTCCAGTTTGCCTTTGCCAACGAAAGTATGCGAGTTTGGACGGTCGAGCCGCTGAAGAAAAGTTTTGACGGTAACGGCACCGGCTGTATCGGCCAAAAACGCTAGTTCTGCCAGATATTCGTTGGCTTTGAGTTCGTTCTGCTGTGGTGTGATGAGTCCTACAAGCACTGTGCGTTCGGATGTCTCGTTGGATATGATGATGTCTTTCAAAGTGGAGTTATTGGAACGATTGAGAATTAGGATTAATCGGCCGGTATATTACAGTGACAGGGTGTGTGCTATCGAAGATATCAATGGCGGCGTCTATAATAGATTCGCAAGTCAAAGTGTTGTATCGGCGAAGTTTGTATCCGGGGGAATGGCCATGCATCTCGGCCTCGGCTATTGTTTGGGCACAACTTACTGATGCCATGTTGCCAAACACGAATGAGGCTCTCTGGCGATTTTTAAGTCTTTGGAGTTCTTCCGTACGAATGCCTTCGTTAATTATCGATCGGGCGGCTTCAACGAGAAATCTTATCGCATAATCGATGTCAACATTTTCATCTGCCAGACGAGCGGTAAGCATTAACATTCCCGGATCTTTTGCCCCCGAGATTGAAGCATCGGCATCGACTAATGGAGAATCAGGGTTCATGTTGATACGCTGTGCAAACCGAGAAGCTTGACCCATAGATAAAATATCTGTGATTGCGTCGGCGGCATAATATTGATCCGAGTCATAGGCTCCCATTCGATATGCCACGACTATAAGAGTGGCGGGGACAGCGCCATACACCGTTTGAGTAACGCCATTACTCACAGGGTCAAGTGGTGAATGCTGTCGCACAGATTGAGACCTTGATGGGATGTCCTCAAACCATCTCTTCGCAAATTTTAGTGCCGACTCGTAGTCAATGTTTCCGGCTACGGCGAGAACTGCATTGTCTGGGCTGTAATGATTTGTCCACCATTCTGTTATATCATGGCGTGTTATAGCTGCGATAGATTCAAAATCCTTTCCTATTACCGGCCAGGAATATGGGTGAGACCCATACATTAATGGACGCAGAGTGTGCATTAGATTGCCATAAGGAATGTTCAGACATTGTTGTTTAAACTCCTCGATGACAACGGAACGTTGTACGTTAAGAACTTGTTCGGTAAGAGTGGGGGCTAACATCCTGTCGCTTTCCAAATAGAAAAGCGTCTCAGCATTGTGAGCAGGCGCGGTGAGGTGAAAATTGGTAAAATCATTGCTTGTCCATGCGTTGCTGACCCCTCCGGCTTTTGTCAACAGTCCGTCGAAGTCTTCGACGTTTGCCGAACCCCCGAACATCATGTGTTCGAAAAGATGTGCAATTCCAGTCATATCAGGGCGTTCGTCTCGAGCTCCAACATTATACAGCACATTTAAAGTCACCATTGAGGTGTCAGGCATTTGGTGATGGACAAACCTCAGACCATTACTAAGTACGGCACGGTTTACCGAAATGTCTTCGGTAGCCATGCCGTCAATAAGCTTATCTATTGTGTTGTCGGTCATTTATTTTATCGCTCAATCCAGAATCTTCATCGAGATGATGCGAATATCCTCGACCGGACGGTCGTTTCGATCGGTCTGTGCCTGTTCGATTTTTTCAACGACATCCATTCCTTTGACAACCTCTCCGAACACTGTGTATTGTCCGTCGAGATGAGGCGCTCCTCCAACTTCTTTGTATTTGGCCTTGAGTTCCTCGGGGAGTTGCGGAGTTTGGGTATCCTTGAATTTTTCTTCAACCATGGCTACCAGTTCGTTCTGCAAGTTCATTAGACCTTGAGAGTCCCCGGCCAGTTGCATGCCCCGTATCGAGTCCATTCGTTCATCAGCAAGACGTCTGAACTCTGCTTCTTTTTGGTTGTACAACTGGGCATTGGCCATTTG
Source organism: Muribaculaceae bacterium (assembly GCA_022509065.1). Classification (GTDB taxonomy): domain Bacteria; phylum Bacteroidota; class Bacteroidia; order Bacteroidales; family Muribaculaceae; genus CAG-873. The sequence goes on along the minus strand of JAFLTY010000024.1, from coordinate 15,779 downwards.
GTCGAGCATTCTGTCGTCAATGGTGTTCCCCGTCACTATATAGAACTGACATCCTGAAGAAGCGCGTTTGGGGTTGACCTGATCACCCTGCCGTGCGGCAGCCAAAGCTCCGCGGTGGTGAAAGTGTTTGGGATAAACGATTTCTGCATCAATGGTATAGCCAACATCTCCGCTACCTAACATCTGTCCGGGTTTGGCATTCTTACTTTCGGGATCACCAGCCTGTATCATGAATTTGTCGATAACGCGATGAAAAAGAGTGCTGTCATAGGCACCTTCACGTACAAGTTTAAGAAAGTTCTCTTGATGTTTTGGAGTGTCGCCGAAAAGTTTGACTACTATGTTGCCGGCTGTCGTCTCTATTTCGACGAGACGGTCGTTTTTTGTCATTGTGCTGTCTGTCGTCATATCCTGATTGTTTTTAGAGTCTTGCGAACTGCCGGCGCATGCTGTAACAGCAAGAAAGACAGTTGCGAAAGTTAATATCTTTTTTATCATGACAATAAAAAATATTAGTTATGTCTTTAAAGTGCGCCCTCCGGATACAGGCGTTTGTAAAGTCTGCGGAAATTGTCATCGTTGGCCGAAAGCTCCGCTACGTGGTCGGTGTAATCTTCACCATATATAGCAGTGAGTAAATCTGCTAAATACCTATGTTCGCGATCGCGGTCTATAACGAGAGCAACCATTCGGTCTACATGTCGTCGAAAACCTTCGCTATCAACCGCATGGAGGTACCTTGCGCCACTGGCAAGATACTGTCCCGAGTGGTCGATAAGCGAAAAATGGTCTATAACCTTGTTGATTTCCTCATCGGTTAATTCTGGCAGTTTATTTACCAAAAACTCATAGGTTGGTAGTCCTTCGAGATCCTCGGATAATTGTTCTAAATCTTTTCTCATGCTTGCAAATAGTTTGCTACAAGCTCTTTGCCTTTGGAGATAGCCTCGGCATTGAGAGGTATAAGATGGTGATGACGCTCGGGAAGTGTTTTCTTAAGACCTCGTATTACAGCTTCGTCCGGGACAATGTTACGTAATGCGAGAAGTGCTCCCAGCAACAACATATTGTAGGTTTTTGAATTGCCCATTTCGATTGCTGCGCGCGTAGCTTCAACGGGGACAATCTTAATATCGGTGCGCGTCGGGGGACGATGGATGCCATAAGGGTCATAAATAAGCACGCCGCCAGGTTTTACCTTGTTTTCGAATTTATCCAGGCTTTGTTGATTCAAGATAACAGCAGTGTCGTAGGTATCTACAATAGGTGACGAAATAGGTAGTTCGTCGACAATTACAGTTACATTTGCCGTACCTCCTCGCTGTTCGGGTCCGTAAGCGGGCATCCATGTGACTTCGCGGTTGTCCATAAGCCCTGCGTAAGCAAGTATCTTGCCCATTGAAAGGACACCTTGACCGCCAAAACCGGCTATTATTATTTCTTCTTTCATTGCTTTTGAGATTTTGCGTGATGAAATTTTAGTACTGACACTCTACAGGTTCTTGAGGTCGCCAAGAGGATATTTTTCAGTGAGATACTGTGCCATCCATTCATTTGCTTTTTCGGGTGACATTTTCCAACCTGAGTTACAGGTGGAAACGACTTCGACTATCGAGGTACCTTTCTTAGCCATGGCGTTTTCGAATGCTTTGCGAATCGCAGATTTTGCTTTGCGCACAGCGGCCGGAGTATGGACGGCTTGACGTGTGACATAGCATGTGCCGTCAAGCTGAGCGAGCAAGTCACTGATTTTTATGGGATACCCGTTAAGTTCGGCTGTTCTCCCGTAAGGGGTAGTGGCAGTTTTCTGACCAAGGAGGGTGGTGGGAGCCATTTGTCCTCCTGTCATGCCATAAATAGCATTGTTGATGAAGATGATGACTATGTTTTCGCCTCGGTTTGCCGCATGAATTGTTTCAGCGGTTCCTATAGCGGCCAGGTCACCGTCACCTTGATAGGTGAAAACGACATTGCCGGGATTGAGACGGCTCAAAGCAGTGGCTACCGCTGGAGCGCGTCCGTGTGCGGCTTCGACCCAGTCCACATCTATATAATTATAGGCGAATACAGCACATCCTACCGGTGCTACGCCAACTGTACGATTTTCTATGCCTAAATCGGCTACAACTTCGGCAACCAACTTATGCACTACGCCGTGACTGCATCCAGGACAGTAGTGTGTGATGGCGTCGGTGAGCAGTTCAGGGCGTGCGTAAACCTTGTTTTCCTCTTTTATAATATCTTGTGCTGACATGATATTCCGATTTTAAGAAGTTAAAGTCCTGTTTGCGGAAAATATTTCTTTAAAGCCTCGAGCACTTCGTTGGGATTTGGAACTATTCCTCCCATTCGTCCGAAATGATGCACGGGAACTTTACCGTCGACTGCCAGACGTACATCCTCAATCATCTGACCGGCATTTAGTTCGACAGTGAGAATGCCCTTTGTTTGACGAGACAGACGTGCGACTTCCTCAGTCGGGAAAGGCCATAAGGTGATGGGTCGCAACAGTCCTACGCGAACACCTTTTTGACGAGCTTCCTCGATAGCTTTAAGACATATTCGTGCCACTGAACCGAAAGCTACGATAAGGTACTCTGCATCGTCGGTAAAATACGTCTTGAAACGCACTTCGTTCTCGCTGATGCGGCGATAGGTTTCCTGCAACCGCAGATTATTCACCTCCATGGCAGCAGAATCGAGTTCGAGCGATGTGATGACATTGTGTTTTTTACGTCCGTGACGTCCAGTGGCTGCCCAGGGGCACTGTTGACGTACTTCTTCACCGGTGCGACGAGGGCGGAAGGGAGGAAGCACAACCTTCTCCATCATTTGTCCTACCACACCGTCTGCAAGAATCATTGCCGGATTACGGTATTTAAAAGCCAGTTCCATGCCGAGACCAACAAAATCAGCCATCTCCTGCACGGTGGCAGGTGCGAGAACAATAAGGTGATAATCGCCGTGGCCACCTCCTTTGGTGGCTTGAAAATAGTCGGCCTGACTGGGTTGTATGGTGCCTAAGCCGGGGCCTCCACGCATAACATTGACAATGAGCGCAGGCAATTCGGCAGCTGCTATATATGATATGCCTTCTTGCTTAAGACTGACACCGGGGCTTGAGGAGGAAGTCATGACAGCTTTGCCGGAAGCTGCCCCTCCATATACCATATTGATAGCAGCAACTTCGCTTTCGGCTTGAAGAACAACCATACCGGTTGTTTCCCATGGTTTTTCGGCTGCCAGGGTCTCAAGAACTTCGCTCTGCGGAGTGATGGGATAACCGAAGTAACCGTCTACTCCATATCGTATGGCAGCGTGGGCTATGGCCTCGTTGCCTTTCATTAGTTTTACTTCTTCTTCCATGGTACTGCAGGTTTATTTTTCGACTACACGATATACTTCGATGCACGCGTCAGGGCAGACAAGCGCGCACGAGGCGCATCCTATGCATGCGTCAGGGTTTACGACATATGCAAAATGATAGCCTCGGTCATTGACTTCATTGGGATGGAGCCCCAAGACATCTGTGGGACATGCCACCACGCAAAGATCACACCCTTTGCAACGGGCATCATCTATTGTTACAGCTCCTTTGACTTTTGCCATGATGATAATATCGGAAAAGATTAATAACTGATTTAAGGATACAAAATCAATGGTTGCGTTTTTATTAACGCTTCCAACTACAAAATTAAGGAATTTAAATTAATCTCCCAAAGACCTCGGAAATGTTTTATTCCTTTTGTTTTTGCAGATTTGTGTAATAGAGAATGAAGAAACGTACTTATGCGTCGTGCAACTCGCATTGAGCCTCGTACGCATATAGACCGGAGGCATCCGGTGTCACCACTATGTTTTGACCGTCAGGGAGAGGCATCTGAATATGGTTATCATCGATAAAAGTCATGAAGACTATTTTTTGGCCGTTGGCATCATAGCTCCACTCTTTGGTGTCGGGATTGAAGCCAAAGCGGAATGTGGTGTCGTGCGTAAGATCAGTGACAATATACCCTTTTTTATTGCATTCAACGATATAGCGCTCTCCATGGTCGCCTTCCAACTTATATTTGCCATAAGCGAGAGGGCTACTTCCACTCCAGAATTCAATGGAGTTAAGTACGAGGAAATCGGCCAATCCCGACACCTCATATACCGGCAAAACCCAAAAAGCGATGAACACAAGTTCATTGACAAATTTATTGCTTATCGATTTGTTCCAACTCAACAACTTATTGGTAAGTTGGAAACTGCCTATGCACGATGTGAATAACATTGAACCACACAAAGCGGCGATGATGCCGACAGAGAAAATTTTCTTTTTCATGACGGGTAAATGATTAGTTGTTAGGTATTTGTTTTTTAATATGTTCGTAAACGTTGATGACATAATCAACATAGATGCGTGTCTGCTGTCCTCTGAAGTATCCATATTTTACTATTGAGTCGTTGTAATAGACGGGTTGGCCTTTCATTAGAAGCGCACGTTCTACATTATCTTTCCAAACGTCGGGCTTGAGGTTGTGTTTTTTTGCAAGTGCAATGGCGTCGAGTATATGGGCGACTCCGGAATTATAAGCGGCTACAGTGAACTTTTGGAGTTCTTCGGGGTCGCTGACAAAAGGACTCAGAATGTCACGTGTGGTTTTAAGTACATCGGTTGCTACTGATATACTTACGTACGGATTGTCAAGGTTTCCGGGGTCAATGCCATGCGCTTCGGCTGTCGATGGCATGACCTGCATGATGCCACGGGCACCTGCCCACGATTCAAGGTTATTGTTAAAACGGCTTTCGACAAACCCTTGCGCTGCCAAAAGCCTCCAGTCCCAACTTATTCGTTTGGCATTGTTTTTGAAAACTTCATCGTATGGCGATACTCTTCCTTTAGTCAATGTGAAATAAAAATCAAATTCGGGATCTTTTCGACTTGACTCATAATATTGCTGAAAAAGCGCGGCGCTTTTCTTCCGCGCGTTATCAGTGTCAAACCAAGCTGTTATGCTGTCTGCCAGCCACTCATTTGCCAATGACACGCCCCATGAAGAACGTTGAGCCAAACTGAGGGGGAGAGAAACATCTATATCCTTATAATAGTTGCGCAGAAAGCGAGCAACATCACTGTCAACTATGGACAATGGAATCTGATGATTGGACACCATGGCTACGATGTCTTCGTCAGCTATTGTGTCACGCTCAATGATATGAATATTGATGCCTCCTCCAAGTTCTCGGTTGAGATTTTCAAGACGCTGCTGATATTTGGAGTTGGGTTGTACCCACACGTCGCGATCTATAAGTTCAGTCACATCTGTTATCATGTTTTCAGACTTGGACTTTGGCTGGACAAGCACTTGAGTAGTATAGTTCTCGGGTCCGCACGGTATAACATGTCTTCGGAAATCGGAGGTGACCGGTATACTGTATGCAACGAGGTGAACTGCGTTTGAATCGAGCATCTCGACAGCCTTGTCCAAACTTGGGGCGACTGTTATTTCAAACTCTATGCCTTTGTCTTTTGCAAAATCTTTGAGGAGAGTGTAATCATATCCCAAAGTATCTCCTCGATAAAGGAAATATGAAAGAGGGCTGTAAAGCGTGGCTACTCTTAAAGTGTCCGGTAAGTGATATTTGTCATCATCGCCATTTCCATCTCCATTACATGAAGTTATCAATCCTGTGACCGGGAGTGATGCCAACGTAATGAAGATGACAAATTTGCGATGAAACATAATGTAGCTTCGACTTTGTTATATTATTTTATTTAAACACGTTTCGTGCTTGTTCAACGATGCCTTCGACGGTGAGATGTGCATCCATTGCTACCTCATGGGCGTCATAACGGTCCAGGAACACCTTAGGTAATCCAAGGTTACGAACCATCATTGGCCGGTCGGCGTAGAAAGAGGCTATCTTTTGTCCCACACCTCCATCCAATAGTGCGTCTTCGACAGTTAACACGGCGCGATGATCCGGAGATAACGAGGACAGTAGTTCCTCGTCGATACCGCTCAGATAACGTGGATTGATAACTGTGGGTCGCATGCCTTCTTTTTCCAAAACGTCTGCTGCAGCCAACGCTGTACCGAGCATGTGTCCTGCCGCTATTATGGCAATATCGTGGCCGGAACGTATCACTTTGTAAGTGTTAATATCTTGGTAATCCTCGTCTACTTCTATATTGAGATTTTTTAGCGGTCCACCCGGCACACGGATTATAACAGGATATGTCGTCTGCGATAATGCCCATTTTACCATAGATTCATATTCCGCTTTGTCCGCTGGCGCCAACATTACGACGTTTGGAATGTTGGCCAGAAGCGACTGATCAAACCAACCTAAATGAGTCACATCGTTCATGCCGAAAACAGAAGCGCCGAAAACGGCTATGACAACAGGGCTCTTATTGATGGCAATATCTTGAGAAATCTGGTCGTAGGCTCTTTGGACAAATGAAGAATATACCCCCCAGAAAGGACGCACACCGTTTTTTGCCAATCCTGAAGCCATCGCAGCTGCTTGTTCTTCAGCTATACCCACATCGATGAACCGCGAACCCCACAGCCGCCTTCTGTCGGCTGTGAAACCACTCACTGTAGGTGTACCGGCTGTTATAACGGCAATATCGGAGCCTTTGTCCTTGAGATCTGTTAATATGTCGTATGTGAAATCCGAAAAGTCCGGCTCATCATCAGCGTGGATCGGCTGTCCGGTTTCGATGTTGAATGGCATCCCCCAGTGGAAATGCTCTTTGTCAGCTACGGCTGGAGCATAACCATGTCCTTTTTCAGTTACTATATGCACGACCACCGGATTAGGATAATCTTTGACATCGTCAAAAGCGCGGATGAGAGATTCCAGGTCGTTACCTTTTTCTACAAAACGGTAGGCATAACCTAACGAACGGAAGTAGTTGTTGTCGGCTTTACCCTTTGTGGTTCGCAGAAGATGCAAATCTGCGTACAAACCGCCATGGTTTTCGGCTATTGACATATCGTTGTCATTAACGATAACGATAAAGTTGGAATGGAGTACCGCGCCATTGTCCAAGCCTTCGAAAGCTTCGCCTCCACTTAGCGACCCGTCACCGATGACAGCAATCACATTCCAATCGCCTTGTTTCAGATCGCGAGCCTTTGCAAGTCCTGTAGCCAACGATACTGATGTCGAGGTATGTCCGATTGTGAAAAGGTCGTAAGGACTTTCGTCAGGATTAGTATAGCCTGTGACATCGTCATAATGCTCCTCGTCAATAAACGCTTGTGCTCGGCCGGTAAGCATCTTATGGGTGTAACTCTGGTGAGAGACGTCGAAAACGATTTGGTCACGCGGAGTGTCAAAAACATAATGCATTGCGATAATAGCCTCGACCATGCCGAGATTTGGTCCGATGTGACCTCCGTGTTTTGATAATTTGGAAAGCAGCGCAGACCTTATTTGAGCAGCCAAATCAGTAAGTTGCTCCAACGACATGTTACGGATATCGTCGGGCGATTTTATATCTTTGAGTTCCATAGCGTTCTATTTTTTTACACTACCGGTAATCTTGAGGTTGATTTTCTTTGCGTTGTCGGCATTTGTACGAACTTTAACCATACGCACAAATTCTCCGGGTCGACCCTCGGGCAGATAGGTGACTTTTATTACTCCGGTTTTACCAGGTGCTATTGGTTCTGTAGGATAAGTAGGCCTTGTACATCCACATGATGCAGTTGCTGATATGATGACCAAAGGCGCGTCTCCGGTATTGGTGAATTCAAATTCATGGCTGACCCCGCCGCCTTTCTCATCAACCATACCAAAATTGTATTCTTTCTGTTTGAAACTAATTGCGGCTCCCTCGGCTGCAGCTCGAGGCACCAGACTGGACACGGTTAACGAAATGCAAGCGGCGATAATTATAAAAATGCGTTTAAAGTCCATATCTCTTTTGTGTTGTCGTGAATATCTCTGATTTTATTTAACAAGAAAGCCTTGTATTATGTTGTCCACAAAGATAAATATTTTGCATGATAAAGCAAAAAATCGAAGATTTACCTTCGCAGGCTCCTCTCCGAATTTTGGCATTTTTAACTTCAAACGAGTCTTTCGTCTGACATGTTAAAGCGTAGAGATTATATCATACTTACTTATATAATCGACACTCAACACCGGCTATGCGCCTCACGACGAATCGGCCTATGTTAAAAATGCCTTGCTTGGATGAGATATAGATGTATGTGGAAAGAAACTTTTGCTAAAAGTAGTAATCCGCAGGTCTAAGTCAAGGCTTTTATTAGTGTCGAATCTTCAGCAAATTTAGGCCTGTTTTGATTGAATTCCAAATATGTGTTAATACGTTTTAACGCATATTTGCATTTATAATATCAAATTTAATAATATTAAGTATTATATATAATATTTAACAATAAATCCTGAAGATTTTACAAATTCTTAGGCTCATGTCTGACCTTCTTAAAAGGAATTTTTTTTGTAAATTTGATGCATGAAAATATTACATACAAGCGATTGGCATCTTGGACATCAACTCTATGGGTATGACCGGAAAGAAGAGCAGCTCGACATGCTTAATCAAATAACAGATATAGTTGCAACGGAAAAACCGGATGCATTTCTGTTATGTGGTGATGTATTTCATGTTTCCCAACCATCGGCGTCTGTGCAGAAAATGTTCGTAGATGCTATTTTGTCACTACGAAAGGCTCATCCGGACATGAAAATGATAGTAACTGCAGGTAATCACGACAGCGGTGTCCGACATGAAATTTTCAGTACCCCATGGAGCCTCATGGGAGTTGAGACTATAGGCACTTTGCATCAGGAAAAAATCGAAGAGCATATAATCGATGTTAACGGCAAAGGATATGTTATTGCTTTACCGTATGTCAACGAACGGTATCTGCAGGGTGATTTCTTTCAAAGTGTTTTGGAGCGAGTGGCGTCAATAAATAAAAAAGGTATTCCAGTCATCATGATGGCTCACACGACTGTGCGTGGTGCAGATTTCACCGAACACGATCGCTCTGATAGTACTGTAGTGGGAGGTATCGAAGGAATAGAGGTTTCACAACTCGGTGAGGGCTACGATTATCTTGCCTTAGGGCATATTCATCATGAACAATTCGTGCATACCGGGAGGCATAACGTGCGATATTGCGGTACACCTTTGGCGGTGAGTTTTGACGAAACGTACGAACATTCGGTAAGCATTGTCGAGACGAACTCACATGGCGACGCTCCGAAGGTAAGAAAGATAAAGATTGAAAACAAGCGTCCCCTTATAAATCTTCCTTTGGAAGGTTTTACTGACTGGAATCATGCTAAAGCTTTGTTAAAAGATTTTCCCGACGATAAAGAGGCCTATATAAGACTCAATGTAGAGGTTGAAAATTATTTGCCTAACGGCGCAGTTGACGAGGCTCGTCAAATAGTCTCAACCAAGAAATGCCGTTTCTGTCTAATCAACGACCATCGTCGACGCGATCAAACCGGAGAACTGAAATCTATGACGGTCAGTGAGTTTAAAGAACTCGACCCTATTGATCTTGTTCAGCGTTATATCGAACAGAAAGGTGGAACATTTACTCAAGAGATAGCATCTATGTTTCGTGAAGCGGTAAATCAATTAAACCAAGGAGATGAAACTTAAAAAACTCATACTGCATAATATAGCCTCTATTCAGGACGCAGAAATAGATTTCGCCAACGGGTCATTGGCAGAGAGTGATGTTTTTCTCATTACCGGTAAGACTGGAGCTGGGAAATCGACAATATTGGATGCTATTTGTCTGGCTCTTTATGACAATACTCCGCGTTTTAAAAACAATCTTTCTGAAGGAAATAATGAAGCAGATGGCGACCTTCGCATAGATAATCCCAGGCAGATATTACGACGAAATACAGGTGAAGGGTATGTGACTTTAACATTTACAGGCAACAACGAGTGTGACTATGAAGCGCGATGGGAGGTTCGGCGTTCTCATAACAAGCCTACTGGGTCATTGCAACCTCGCAAGTGGTCATTAAAACGTGTCGGTGAAAATGTAGAACTGACTCGGGTAGGGGATATACAAGCCGAGATGAGTCAAGCTGTAGGGTTAGATTTTACTCAGTTCTGCCGGACTTGTATGCTTGCCCAGGGTGAGTTTTCCAAGTTTCTTAACAGTAAGGACAACGATAAAGCTACAATTTTAGAGCGTATCACGGGCACTGATATTTATTCCCGTATTGGTCGTCGTATTCATGAAATTTGTGCCGACAGAAATACGCGATGGAAAGAAGCACTATCGTTAATTGAAGGCATACGTTTGTTGTCAGACGAAGAGCGCATTATGATTAATGAGCGGTTGGCTGAACTTCAAAAGGAAGATAAAGAAAAAGAGAAAGAACAAAAGAAACTTCAGACCAAACGAGAATGGTTATCTACCAAGAGCAATCTCGAAAAAACTCTTTCTGATGCAATAACACGGTTGCAATTAATCCGAGCAAAAACCGAAAATGATGATTATTTGCTGAAACAAAAACTTGAAAGAGATTGGACCCTTACCGCCGATCCACGTCGTTGGCTTCAAGAAGTCAAAGATCAAGAACAAACAATCTCCTCTTTGACAACCAATATAAATGCGCTTAGAAAAGAGTTTGACCAGTTTGAGGGAGGTATAGCTTACGAAAGAAGTCAATTGGATAAAATCTCCAATGAACTTGCACGATTGACTGAATACTTTGCTAACATAGAACCTCGCAATGTTACTATCGAGAATTCCTCCGCTATCATTTTGCATCTCAAATATATAATGGATCGTCGCAAGATTATTGCGGAGAAGCGTGACTTAATAGAAAAAGAAAGTGAAGATTTCAACGTCCTTCAAGCCAAGGTTACAACCGACACGGCAAACATTGACAAGAAAAACCGTGACATCGACCAAATGGAGAAAGAAATCTCAAGTCTTGAGGCTGAGTTAGAGTCATATAACCTTGATAAATTAAGATCCGAAAAAGACGGTCTCACGGCTCATTTAACTGAGTTACAATTGGTAATGCAGGAGGTCGAAAGCTTTATGGAAAAATCAGCTGCTTTGGCTCGTTTGCAATCTGAAGTAACCGAACTAAAAAAATCACTTGACGCAAAACGCCTTGATGTAGATAGGATGAAAGCTCAGGTTGACCGGGCTGTCATCGAAGAGGCGAAATGTAAGGCAGTTTACGAAGCCGGTAAAGACACTGTGGATACGTTTGCAAAGACTATGCGGCAGCGTTTGCATTTAGGTGATGACTGCCCCGTATGTCGCCAAAAGATTCAGCATGTCTTTGAATCGGAAGATGAGTTGGATGCCTTGATAGCATCACACCAAACAAGTTGGCAAGAAGCAAAGACGAATTTGGAAAGTATCAAGGATGCATATAACCTGGCGCAGTCAGACTATAACGCCAGAACCGAGCTGGTCGCCACTGAGGAAAAAAGAATTGCTTTGGAACAGGCGAATATAGATTCCAAACACAGTATGTTGGTGAAACGACTCAATGTTTATAATATCGGCGAACTCTCCGACAACGTCCTTTCAGAGCTTTCAGAGTTGTCTGTGAGAGGGAGAAATGAGATGGATGTGTTGACAGAATCGATTAAGAATGGGGAAAGTAAAGAAAAGATTCTGAAACAAAAACAAACATTGCTTGTGTCCGAACGTACTCAACAAGACACTCGAAAGGATGATCTTCGAAAATTAAAGGAGGAAATAGCGCGTCGGAAAACATTAATTGAAGGTACACACCAAACTATACTTGACCTGTCTGCAGAAAATGAAAAGGATGCTACCGAAGTTGACAGTTTTGTCCAAAGTGCGTGGAATATAGACTGGCGAGCGAATATCGAAAGTTTCATCGAAGAGCTGAACGAAGCTGTCACTCTTTATCATAAAAACATGACTTTAAGAGACCAGTTGCAAAAAGAGCTCAGTTATCATGATGAAATATACAAACGGGCATTGTCCGATCGCAAGATTATTATAGATTACATGGCTGATTGGAACCTCTCCAACACACAAATCATACCGGTATCGGTCAATGAAATAGACCGTTTTGGCAATAACCTGATTTCCAATTTAAAATTTACCTTGAAAGGACTGGAAGAGGCTGCCGTGCGCAAAAAAGAGAAAGAAGAGGCGCTATCTGAATTCCTTACCCAGAATGTTGATTTCAATCGGAGTCGGTTGGAGGAACTCATCGGAATTTCATCTGAGACTATAACATCAATTGCAGATGAAATACGGAATATCCGCGAGGAACTTGTCAGAGCTAACGAGTCGCTCAACGAGGCTCGGCAGCGATTGAACGAACATGCTCTTAAATGTCCTACATTTGATGAAAACGAGACCCCTGAGTTTATAGATAATCGATTGGAACTTCTGGGTAATGAACGCAAAACCATAAGTGAACATATTGGCGCTCTCAATCGCGATTTGTCTGAAGATGAACGTAATAAGGCTGAGGTTCACGAACTGAAGAAAGATGCAGATAGTAAAAAAGAAGATTACGATAAATGGGTTGTGCTTGACCGGTATGTGGGTAGCGCCGACGGGAGTCTTTTCCGAAAGATTGCACAAAGTTATGTGTTAGAAAGTCTTATACACTCCGCTAACCATTATATGAATACGCTTTCGGGTCGGTATCGATTGCGAAACACTCCCGGATCGTTTGCCATCCTGGTCGACGACGCTTATCAGGGAGGAACGACACGCGCTGCTTCCACGCTTTCAGGAGGTGAAACATTCCTGGTTTCGTTGTCACTTGCACTGGCTTTGAGTGACATAGGTGTCCGGTTGGGTCTTGATACCCTCTTTATCGATGAAGGCTTCGGAACGTTAAGCGGCGAACCGCTGCAGAATGCTATAGAAACTTTGCGAGCTCTTCACAAAAGAACCGGCCGTCATGTAGGCATAATTAGTCATATTGAAGAATTGCGAGAACGGATTCCAGTTCAGATTCGCGTCGAGCAGGAGGGCAATTCTTCCTATAGCACTATCATAGTTACATCACCTTCCACATCATTAAGAGTCGATTAAAAAGAATAAATTGTGCTTGGGTTATGAACGCTGCCACCATTTTTTAATCCGCTTAATGCCCTCTGTCCCAATAATTATAAGCCCGACATACTGGAATGTTTTTGCCAAACCAAAGAAAACGACCCATAAAGCGCCTTTTAAGGAGGCGCTGTATGGAAACGCCATTTGAGCAAACGATATGATATAGCATAATATACAGAATCCCAATATTATAATACCGGTGCGGAACGACAACTTTTTTAGGAATGTCTTTACATCACTGATTGCCATATCTTTTTTGATTGATTCGATATTGAACGGACGATTATCAATTGACAAGGCAAATTTAAGGCTATTTGATAAAATAGCCAACAAGCATTCCCAATAATTGCATTCTTCTCTAATACACTACCATTTCAGTACCCGTGTTCAATCCTCAAAGGTCTAACAATTCCGTTGGAATATTGTAGACTATTGTGGTTTGGCCTTTATTTGTTCGAGATATTCTGGAGTCAGAACCGTGTGGTTCGGATTTAATCTTATGTTGTTTAAGTCAAGTGAAGTCAGGAGATGTGCCCCTGGAAAGCCATCAGTTGAGAAGCTTGTGCTTACAGTACTGTTGGTTGTCGATTGAGATGTTTTAACTGGTGTTTCCATAGCTGTGCTATTCTTGGTCGTTATCATTTGAGAAGTGCGGAAGGACTTTGTTTAATGCCAACAGAACGAAAACAAATGTTGCACCCAGAGCGAAGAAACCTGCATCGAGAGGAAAAACAGGACTTTGCCATCTACCCGCGAGATAACAGAAGAACTGAATCCACAGTGAGGCTTGGACACAGACGCAAAGCGTGCACCAGTGTTTGGCGCGGAATTTCTGATACCAGATGCTCCAGACGGTGAATGGCAAGCAGCAGATATTGATTATGGACAGCCAATGGATAGCGGCCGGTGCTATCAAAGTAACAAGCAAACTGACTCCGAAGTAAGTAAACCCAACTTCACTCCAACTAAAAATTCCAAAGAACGATGATGCATCAGTCTTGAGTATAGAGTCGCAGCCTCCGCTTTGCAGTACACCGCAAACTTTGTCCGCAGTAGGGTTCTTGATTTTTAGTGATTTTTGAACGAGCATATATGTGAGCCATAACCCGAATGAGTCCACTGCCAGCAGTCCCCACACAGAGAGAAAACGCCATGTGCCGTTTGTTATAAGCAAATATCCTGTTAAAGCTGCAGCCAAAATCCACAGTATTACGTGTTTTGCTTGTATTATAAACTGAGTACGCCAATGTTTGGTGTAGTCGGGTTCCCGAGCATTGTCTGAGACAATGAAAGTCAGTACTACTCCGGTGACTACGTCTACAAATTCATTCTCAGGCATCGTCTCGGGTTTCCCTTGAGTAAGGTAATTAACTGTGCCCTGAGCGATCCCGGTGACTATAACTAAACCGCCATCGGTTTGTGCTATGAACGGCGTCTTTATTGAGAGTATCGAACTCTTATCCGTGATCTCATATCCATTACTCTCTATACCATAATCTTTCAAGAGCTGTGTTACTCCGAACAACGTCTTGAAAGGCATAGTTTCAAAACGCTGTTCGGTGTAGTCGGCAGTAAACGGTACTTTAAGCACCGTCAAAAGGTCGGTGACAAGAGTATGGTCGACGCGAGCCATAGTGAAATAGCCAACGGGATTAAATATAAGACTCTATTTTTGTCAGTAATACCTGACCATCCATCTCGCCGCTTTGACGCCACTGTTCCTTGCCGTTTTTATAGATTATAAAGGTAGGCACAGAGTCGGCACCTTCTTTTTGTGCCAAATCGGCATTTTCATCAATATCAAATTGATAGATATTAACCTTGCCGGCGAGTAACTCTTTTATCTGAGCCACTACTGGCATCATTCTTTGGCAGTGAGGGCACCACGATGCATAAAATTCTACCAAAACAACTTCCGAGCTTGTGATAACATCTTTGTAAGTCATAGTATAAAACAAATAAAAGGTTAGATATGTGTTAACTACAAAACACGCGTAAACTTAAAAATTTTAGCGATAAGCGCTATGTTTTTAAAAAATTATACGCTATCTTGTGCTTTGTAGTTAAAACAACAAGTCGAAGTATAAAGTTCGCCGAAAGGCGTTCTTTTGAATATATGAGAGTGGTCTTCTATCCGATATCAATGCGCCTAAAGGGCATTATAATCTTCATTTGAAACGGGTTCGAGCCAAACATTCGATGTGTTTTCACCTTCGATTTCAAAAGCGAGATGCGAGAACCATCCTTCTTTCTGCGCTCCGTGCCAGTGCTTTACGTTTGCCGGGATATGGATTACGGTACCCGGGAGGATTTCAACAGCGGGTTTGCCTTCCTCTTGATACCAACCTCGCCCAGCTATACCCACCAAAACCTGACCACCACCCTTATCGGCCTTATGGATATGCCAGTTATTGCGGACAGTCGGTTCAAAGGTTACGTTAAAGCACGTTATCTGTTCTGTAGATATTGGAGCGAGGTAAGAGTTGCCGGTAAAATACTGTGCATAGGGGTTAGGGTCGCCGATAGGAAAAATCATTTTTCGTTGATGTTCAGCACGCGCATCCTCACCTGACGTATCATCTTTCCAGACCTCTTTGGCAAGCCGGAATGCTGCCCACGCTTTCGGCCACCCGGCATAGAAAGCGATATGGGTAATAATTTCGGCGGCTTCAGTGCGTGTGATTCCGTTTTTCTTCGCTT
>JAFLTY010000023.1:6778-37340 GCA_022509065.1 Muribaculaceae bacterium | reverse complement strand
ATAAAACAGCTCCACGCCTATGACGTGGAGACAGTTAAGCCAACTTCTTGCATACGTGAGTAAGTTTCCGACGCTTCTCTACTACAAGATGAAGGGCATAACGCCTCTATATAAACCTATATACGTATACGCTCTTTCGAACGACATAGCAAATTTAACAATAATTTCTATAAATTCAAAATACAAAATTTTATGCGCTCCTTTTGATGCCATTTATCAGTCATTTTCCTACCTCTAATTTGAATCTATCAAGAATAGTGTCTTTGCTAGATAATGATATAATAACAATCTTTTAATGAGAGATATTTTAAACATTTATATATTGTGTACATTATTTTGCGATTAAAAACCCCACAATCTCACTGAGTATTTCACTGATACATACCTAATTATGAGAAGATATTTGAGACTTTCATTACAGAAGCCTTTGATTAATATTCATGAAATGTGGAATCTTTACAGGGGGGATGAACATTATACCACTCAAGAGAGTTATATATGTATAATAAATTTTTAAAACACACTACTATGAGAGACGTATTAAATACCGAAGAACGCCGCGAATTGCCCGATTCAGTTTATGGGCTGCCCGAACGTCGCGAATACCCTATGCCTGACGCTGCCCACGTAAGGGCTGCCGAAGCTTATTTCCGTTATTGTCCCGAGGAACTCAAGCCTCAACTCGCAAAAGCCATTCTGGCAAAAGCTCGCGAGTTTGGTGTTGATGTTGAGTCACCAACTGTTCTGGGTTACGCCAACGAATAGCCCTGGTCTCGCGACACACTGTCTGACATTATTCGGAAGTTCTTAGACTTCCAATACACTTATACAACATATTGTATGGAGGCATGAAAATCAGTTTTATGCCTCCATGCTGTTTTATTTCCTAATAAGGGCTGCGTGTTAATAGTCTTTACAGGATATCATCTCCGACTTCAGCGTTGACTCCTTCAATATCGGCGAAACGGCGCGCTAAGGATTCCGACTGGTCACGACGCACAGCAATCACTATCTTGCACGTATTATCGAAACATTGTTCGAGAATCTGAAGCGACAATGACTTTACCAGCTTCATCACGCTGTTCATAGATAGGTAGCCGAAAGTAATCGTAAGTGTAACCTCTTCGGCTTTTTCCACGATATCGGCGCCCTCGAGAGCCAGACGCGTTGCCTCGCGGTAAGCTGCTATCAATCCTGAAGTTCCCAACTTGATGCCGCCGAAATAGCGAACAACAGCAACCGCAATATTGGTAAGACCGAACGAGTTTATTTGACCGAGTATAGGCTTGCCAGCCGTTCCCGAAGGCTCACCGTTATCGTTGAGCATAAAACGACTGCGATCAGCTCCAAGCATATATGCCCAACAAACATGTCGTGCATCGTGATATTCATTACGTATTCTGTCAACGGCCGCGCGAGCTTCATTCTCGTCACGTACAGGCATAGCTATGGCAATGAACTTGCTCATTTTCTCTCGGAAAATAGCTTCGCTCACCGATGATATGGTCTTGTATGACGAACTCATCGCATCTTAGAGATTAGGTCAATGATACTTAACGCTCCGGGGCATTTGTTATAAAAAACAACAATGATATGCAAAGATAATGATTTACGCTGAATTCACCTTATTCGTTCTCATATTCCGGTTTTGAAGATTTTGTATCGTCTTGCTTTATAAGGTTCACAAATCAAAATGTCGGTCAATGTTTGGCTGATTTTCATATTTTTTTCTTCTATATTTTTGGCTTACCTCATCGACACTTAATAATTAATTGATATGAACACTATATTTTTATTAATTGTTATATTTTAAACGAATTTATCCAAAAGACACTATTACTTTATCTAAAGTTGAAAATAACAAAGGTGCTTACTACACCGAGGAGCTTTCCGGTGATATGCACAACCGGATTGAAGGGCGGCTCGGTATCACGGAGTATGAAGAATTTGAATTTTAATCACATTATAATATAAGAAGTTATGGATGAAAAGAAAATCAAGGTATTGTTGGTAAACGGTTCACCAAGACCGACCCACAACACAGGCAAAGCCTTGAAGGCCGCAATGGAAGGCGCCAAAGAAGCCGGTGCAGACGTTGAACTCGTAAATCTTTATACTGTCAAAAACCTTAAAGGCTGTTACAGCTGTTTTCAATGTCAGCGCAAAGGTTTCGATAAGACTGACCCGGTGTGTTGCATAAAGGATGAGACATGGCCATGGCTGGACAAGGCCCGCGAAGCTGATGTCGTGATATTGGGTTCGCCGGTATATTTCGGATATCCCACGGGGCTTCTCCGTGCATTTATCGAACGTTTTCTTTTCCCGAAATATTCGTATGACTCAAAGGTCAAACTCGTCAATCCGAAGAACACCGCCTGTATCTTTACCATGAATTGCCCTCGTGAATATATGGATCATATCAACTATCCAATATTACTCGGAAACACAGCGGAGGGCTGCAAGCATGTCTATGGGTCGGGTGAAGCCCTATATATCTGTAACACTTACCAGTTCGACGATTACTCCCAGATGCAGTTCGACATGTTCAGTGAGGAAGCCAAACGCGCTTATCGCGACGCCCATTTCCAGGAAGACCTCAACCGTGCAAAAGATTTGGGACGCAGACTGGTAGAAGAAGCAAAAAAGCGCCTCAGCATATAATACCCCTCTTTGTTCAATATACGGTAGGGCTGTCTAACTTTTTATTTTTAGACAGCCCCCTTCCAATTTTATAAGATTTTAGATAAATCCCTGTTAGTGATTATATTCCTGATAAAGTTCAAAGAATTTCTCATATTCAGATTTATATGATTCCTTTGTGGCTGGAGGTAGATTTATACCCTCCTCGAGAAGTTCGGTGAAAATTTCATCGGGTGTTTTTTTACTGAGGTTTTCATATTGCTGACGGACGGCCTCAAGGATTTGAGCTTTCATGTTGTTGAAATCATCGATTACCCATTTGGATGTTGTGATTCCTGAAGGAAGTTCTACATTTTTTGTCACAAATTTGATTGGTATCGTCGTTTGATATCCGTAATGAACATAATCAACGTTCACTAAAGCTTGGTTGTTCGAGACTGACTTAAAGTCCACGTTTTTTACACTCCAATTGTTATCCGCTTCTTGTCCGCCATGCCAGCAACTCATGATCTCTTCCTCGCCTATCCACTCTAAATACCCGGGCATAGAATTGCCGAGTGAGCATATCTTAGCAAATTCATCACTGATGATTTCAGGTGAAGGGCCGCTTTGGGGTAATACTTGCTTTGCAAGCTTTTTGACCAAACCGGTCGTGAGTTCCTCTCCTTTTTGGGCAAACTCATTGAGATATTTTTCCGGAATGAATTTGAGGATTTCCTCCGATGCAACTCCTAAAATGGTTTCGTAAGGGATCAAGAGTTTAAAGTCAGTTATTGAAGAATTAGTATCTCCGTAAATTACTCGATTTTCAAGCCCTTTTTCAGAGAAATAAGGATAACAATATGTGAGTAAAGCACCATAATCTATACTATCTATTTTCTTACGGTCTTCTTGTGACAAATCAGCATCGTTAATAGAATCCAGAACCAATAATAGATAATCAGATGATACGCTTCGAAGGATATCATTGGTTAATTGTGCACCATCCGATTTGCGGAAATATGCGACATCACGAAGAGTGTTTCCTCTATACATCGATACTATAATAAAATCATCTTCAAATGGATCAAAACGGAGGTTTATACTATTTCCAAGTTTAATGGATTCCAGCTTTTCTTCCATCATTTTTTTTGGAGGTAAGGCTGTTGAATATTCTAACTGTCTATAAATCCAATCACGAATATTCTGAGCTATTGGTGTTTCTCCTTCTGGCCACATAATATATACATAGCCGTCTGTCTTTGTATTAACACCCTTATAAAGTGTTGCCTCCAAGCCCATGTTATCAACTTGGGAGGTTTCAATATTTATGGGGCTTCTGAAAAGGAAGAACGCACCTATGGCCAGAACGACCAGTGCAGTAACTCCGATGCCAATGAAAAGTCCTTTTTTATTTCGGAGGGAAGATGATGTGGGAGTGTCATGAGCGACATTTTTGACACTGTTGGCGTTGATGTCTTCTTTAGGAGTGGCATCAATGGGCTCTGGTTTATTAATCTTAACGCCACCTTTTGGAGGGCGTTGAACGCGTTTAATGGTGTTATTTTCCATTCTTTATAAAATAGCTAATATAAAGTTTACGAGGAAGCCGATGCCGGCAAACATAATCGCTGATTTTGCTTTGTTGGGAGCACTGCTTTTCCACACAAAATAAAGAATGATACCAACGATTGGAAAAAGGAGACAAACGATTTTGAGCACAATATTCAAGTCGCTCATGTCAACGTTCTGAGGTACGCCTTGTTGGCCAGCGTAGGGCTGCTGATACTGGGGTTGAGGATATGGAGATTGAGGAGTCCCATAAAATTGTTGATATTGAGGGGTCTGCTGTGTCATTACAACTGCTCCACAGTTTGGACAATGAGCTGCTCCGTTAGGAATTACAGCTCCACAAGTCTGACAGTTCATAGTTGATGTGATTTAAAAGTTTATTTATGATTTATATTTAGTAATTCAAAGAGCGTATTAAGGAGTTTCGTTGTCTTACTAAGGTCACGAAGTTTTGATAAATGTTATCATCGGGGTTCTCGGTCAACTGTTTAGCCGCCAAAAGTATACATTCCTCGAGAGTGGCAGTTTGAGGAGAAGTGGTAAGAGGCGAGGCGTTGATGTCAGCAAGTGCGGAGCGAAGGATGCTTCGCGTATGTGACGATCCGGTTGTAACTGTTGCGAGAGCTTGGCTGAGTATGGCTTTAGTTTGTAAGAGTGAGTCGGAGGCGATAGCTCTTGTTTCTTTAAGAGTTGCGTCGGTTCGCTTGTTGGCGCCCATTATGTATAGCATCAAAGAAATGAAGAGCAAGAAAATCACGAGTTGCGTGACAAGAGATTCGCGTGGATTGTTGTTGGTGGTAATCATGACCCAGGCTACGATTGTTTCGATGATAAAATAAACACCGGAAAGAATTGACAGCGATGATGTAAGGTGACGTGAGCGAAACACCGTAGGAGCAACACGAGGGAGAAAAAGGCCAAGAACAGCAAGGTTGAAAAAGATAACACAATAGGTGCCACATGCAGGCTCATTATGGTGGTAGTATATGAAATAAGCTAGATTACCTGCAAGTGCGAGAAAGACAACTGCGAGAAAAGAAAAGATGTTAGAGGAATTAGAAGTGTTCATATCATTTTACTAAGGATTTGAGCTTTTGCGTTATCGAATTCCTCGCGAGAAATTAACCCTTTTTCCAATAATTCGGAAAGTTGATGCAGTTTGCGGATTGGATCGTCCGACGTCGTTCCAACATTGTCTGCGTTGGGCTGATGATTATGATATTCGCGGGCATGTTGTTGTACAGTAGATGCATACGGCGTACCGAATGACATACCTGCAAACGATGTCTGAGAGGCATTAATCCGTACATCAGTATCTTTAATCATTCCGTAGTTAGCACCGAGAATTTCCACCTCGCGTTGACGGGCATAAGCCATTTCGAGAATACGCCTGTTAGGATCGTTGGCATCGATATCCATGGCGCTAATCGTGAAATTGGTGAGTTCAAGACCAAACTCCGAGAGGGGGATGTTGAGGGTTGGTTGTATAGCCTCGGAGATGGAAAGATTATCGGCACACATTTCAAGCACTTCTCGATTACTGGCTGCGATGTATTTTGCTATAGCATTTGAGATAAGTTGCTGAAATTTATTACCATAATATACCTTGATGTCGGACGGACCCATAAAATTGATGTTCATTCCCATGAGAGAAACTAACAGTTTGGCTCCATCGATGACTCGTAGGGTATAAGAACCACGTACAAAAATTTTTGTAAAAATCTGTTGGACGGGGTCACGCACCGGGAGCGACATTCCCCAAAGAATTTCGGGCGATTGAGTGTCACTTACAAAAAATATGGTGCAGTGATAGGTGAGATTACCGTTTGCTAAGAAGCGACGAAATGCGTTCAGAAAAGGATAGTTTTGTGTTGACAACTCGTATCGGCCATTTTCGAATATTCCGGCTATCGTGCCGTTGTTAACGAAAATGGCCTGCTCGCCGGGATTAACCGTGAGAATCGAGTTGTTATTAAAGTCCTCTATAGGGCTTTTACACACAATGAACTTCCCCGGGTGAGGGTTAGTTATTGAGGAGATGTAATTCATCTGTTAGGCGCGTTGTATTTGGCGTTAAACTGGGCGTCGCTCATTGTAAGGAGTATAATGAAATGAATAAATGCCCAGATTGCAGGAATAAAGGTCCAGCAAAAAATGAGGCACAGTACTCCTTTCACATATTCCCCGTAATAGAAATATTGAGCTCCGAAACCACCAAGGAAAAATGTGAGAAGTAAAGCAACTATCTTGTCGCGCTTGCCGGTTTGAAAATTTGTACCGATGTTGTTTAACTGTTGTTCAAACACATTGGGGGCAGGTTTTGCGACACCAGGAATGATCGTTCCGCAATAGCGACAACGGCCCGAGCCGTCAACCAACACATCAAATTCTTGTGATGCACAATTAGGACAATACATATATTATTTAATTTAGTCTGTTAAAATTTCCAGTAGTGTAACAGCCCAGATAATTAAACCGGCAATAATTGGTAGAATATAGGAGTTGCGGGTGACTTTATCTTCTTTTGCTTCGGGAGAAAAGAGAAAGAAGACGCCGACGGGAGGTAATAAAAGAGTTACGATTTGTTTCCACCATGAGGTATTATGTCCTTGTCCGTCAATAAAGTTACCATTTTTGTCTCCGAGAAGATATCCATATTTTGCGTTTCCTACTAATGCCGATGGATCAATAATCTCGAAGATGTATGATTCCGTGGGATTGACTATTATATCGAACACATTTAACGTGTTAAAGAAAGTGGGACTTTGGGGCTTGGAATTAAATACCTTTTTACCAGTAACCCAAACCTCAATTCGAATATTCGGAGATGTAATAGGAACGTCTATTGAAAATTTTTCACCTTTTTTAATAGTATTCGGAGGTACAATATCCACACCATTGACTTGAATATTGATGTAATTCACATTTTTTGATATTGCCTCGGTAAAATTCAGAGTAGACTCAACTCCCGGATAAACAATTGAAATCACAGGGGTACCTTCTGGATATGTTGGAGGAGTCCATTGCTGAACCGGCTGCTGTTGCATAGGTTGTTGGTACTGAGGCTGCACGGGCTGCTGGTACTGTGGCTGCACGGGCTGTTGGTACTGAGGCTGCACGGGCTGCTGGTACTGTGGTTGTGCAGGTTGTTGGTACTGAGGCTGCACGGGCTGCTGGTACTGAGGCTGTGCAGGCTGTTGGTACTGAGGCTGCACGGGCTGCTGGTACTGTGGCTGTGCCGGTTGTTGGTACTGAGGCTGCACGGGCTGCTGGTACTGTGGTTGTGCAGGCTGTTGGTACTGAGGCTGTGCAGGCTGCTGGTATTGAGGCTGTGCAGGTTGCTGGTTCTGAGGTTGCGCAGGTTGTTGAACGGGAGCGCCACAAGTGTTGCAAAAACGATCCCCAGGTTTTAATGGGTTGCTACAGGAAGGACAATAACTCATAATTATTTAAATTTATAGAGGTTAATATTTTGATTTTTAGTCGACAATGTTAAGTTTCGAAATTCCATTGTTCTTTGCTGCTTCTAAAAAAGTCATTACTTGAAGATTCAATTCATCGGTGATTTCCTCAATAAGAGAAGTTACATTTTCTTCAGTGATAAGATGTTTTGGTAACGAATATTGTGCCATAACATAATATATATGTTTTTTACGGCTAATCGCATCGGTTCCAAAATACAATTTGGAGGCAAATTCTTGAGCATTAATTGTTGAAATAATTGTTGAAATAAGATCCGCCTTATCCAGAAGATCTTTTTCTTCAAAGGTAGCGATCGCAGTAATAATCGTAAAATGCTTAAGAACAGAGGAAGATCCCCGTGTCATATCATATATGAAAGAACGATTGTCGCGTCTAAATTCCAGACCATCCGGTTCGAGAGGTTGGTCTTTCAAGAGATATCCGTTAGTCTGAAGGGATTCGCGCACCAAGCTATTCACCTTTTCATTGAGGCTTTCAGAAATGTTGTTCCCTGGCTTTAGGGTGGAAACTTGTGTTCCAACATGCTGATGTTGTTCAGCCTGCGAGGGTAGCTGATTGTACATGGGCTGTTCTGGAGGCATTTGCTGGATGGGTACCTGAAGCAGGGGAGCATTGAATGACGGCTGTTGTGGCGTCTGCCGTAGAGGGATGTTAATTTCCGGAGGGGGTGTCTGGCGGAACACGGGATAAGCCGGGGCTGAAGGCTGCTGATAGTAGCCGTTGCCAGGAACACCGTTTTGTTGTTGAGGCGGTTGAGGTGCTTGGTAAGCAGGGGCGCCACAGAAAGTGCAAAATTTATAGCCCGGAGTGATTTGAGCGCCACATTTTATACAAAAACTCATGTAAAGAGTAGTTTTATGCCCCGTCAGCTCATCCGGTGCCGATTTTGCGTTAAAAGAGTGGGTGTTTGAAAGCCCCAATAACACATTAAAAAAGAGTGAGCTGCCTTTAAACAACTAACTCTGCGGATTTAATCTGGACTACCGAACCAAAAGTTGCTCATAAATCAACTCACTCTCAGCCGGAGATATATGAAATTACATATTAATCACGACCGAGAAAGAGCGCTCTTGGGCATACCATTTGGTTGAAAGTGTCCAGTTTTCAGAGTATGGTTTGCTAAAACGCTTTTCTAATATGTATGTAGTCCTTCGTATGGCTACGGTTGCAAATTTAGAAAATATTTCCATAACAAACAAAAAAAATATCGCAACCAAATCTAAACCAAATTTGTTGTTTGCTCTTTGGAAAACCAGGATAGAGCCGACTATCGTATGCCAATTTTTCTTTCTTTGCCAATCAAGCATAGATTAGTTATTGTTGCTCCCATGATTGAGCAAATTGTTTTGTCTCCTGATTACGCTTCGTATAGATTCGCATTAATATAAGTCTCTCATAATCGATAAACGTACTTTCAAAAGAGCTAAAAAATCGGTAATTTTGTGGGTCTAATTTGCTTTTGATATGCCGATATGGAATCCGTGGCACGGTTGCCACAAGATAAGTCAAGGATGCAAGCATTGTTACGTTTTTCGTGAAGATGCCGCTTTCGGCACGGACATATCGACAAACGTTGTGAGAAAAACGGCCTCATTCAATCTTCCCATTAGACGCGACCGTAAAAAGAATTGGAAATTTCCGGCAGGAACTGAGTTTGGGCTGTGTTTCACATCCGATCTGCTCATTGAGGAAGCCGATGAATGGCGTGAAGACATTTGGGATATAATCCGCCAGCGACAAGACTGCTCATTTTATTTCTTCACAAAACGAATTGACCGTTTGGCGCAATGCCTTCCTGAGGATTGGGGCGACGGTTATGACCATGTCGCGATTGGTTGTACGGTTGAAAATCAGGATAGAGCCGACTATCGAATGCCGATTTTTCTCTCATTGCCAATCAAACATCGTCTGGTAATTGTTGCACCGATGATTGAGCAAATAGATTTGTCGTCATATCTCAATCCGGAACTGATTGAAGAAGTAAGTGTTGGCGGCGAGTCCGGCAAATATGCCCGACCGCTTGATTTCGATTGGGTGCTCAACCTTCGCCAGCAGTGTATCAATGCCGGAATGCCGTTCAATTTTCATCAGACCGGCTCATACCTCATCAAAGATGGCCGACAATTCTATATCCCACGCGAGCATCAACATTCACAAGCTCGCAAAGCAAAAGTTGATTACCGCTGACTTCATATCTTAAAACCCACTAAAAGGAGATATCAAGTTTACCGGAAGATTAGCATTCGGTCACCGACATAGATGTCAGGCAATAGACAAAATGTTAGTTTACCTTGTATAAGGTTAATGTTTTTTGTGGTTATAAATGTAAAAAAGGACGATACTGACTGAGGTCAATAATTCGGACACAAACAACGCTAACCAAATCCCGTTTACGCCAAGTAGAAGGGGCATGATAAGAAAGGCGGGTACGAGGAATATCAACCCTCTCATCAGGGCGAAGACTATGGAAGGCCAGACCTTCTCGACACTTTGGAAGTATCCGATGGCTGTCAGGTTGAATATGAAGAATACGAAAGCGCTCGCAAAGTATGGAAATCCTGACGTTGCTATCTGCGAGGTGGTTGTATCTCCACTTAGAAACAAACCGACCATGAAGTCAGGCAGAAAGATGAAGGACAAAGTCACGGCCAATCCACATATTATGGCGGAAATGATGGCCAATTTCTCGGTTTCAATGACTCGCCCGAAGGCTTTCATTCCGTAGTTGAAACTTATAATCGGTTGAGCCGACTGTGCAATAGCGTTGCCTATCATGAACGCAAAAGGACAATAATAGCACGCTATACTGAAAGCCCCTACTCCATCGTTGCCCAAATATTTCATAAAGACAAGGTTGCCCATCAGCATCAACATTCCCATGGTTGCTTCACCCAGTAATGCCGAAACGCCTATCTTGCACTGATAACCGATGTTTCGAAGGGTCAGTCGTAAACTCTTCCAACTGCGTTTCAGTCTGATAAACCGTAGTTTCTCCGCAAGCCATCCGATATAAATTACGGCCATGAGTCCTCCTATAAAGCAACTTATGCAGGTAGCTATTCCGGCTCCTTTCAGACCCATCCCAAGAGGGAATATGAAAAGCCAATCCAGGAAGATGTTTAACAATCCTGGTAGTACGTTACACCACATTGCATAGCGCGGAGAGCCATCCAATCGCACGACAAACAATCCGATAGCTCCCCAAATCTGAAAGAGCGTTGTGGCAAATATCCATGGCATATAGTCTGTCACCAATGGCAACAGAGACTCCGAACTGCCGAGTATCCGGCCTGTGGCGGACGGCCAAGGTAACGTTATGATGAGGAAAAGAATCACTACCAATGACCCGGCAAGCATTGCCTGGGTGATGTTTAGTCGAGCGGCCTTGACATTGTCTTTAGCTAGATGGATTGATGAAACAACAGAAGAACCCACGCCCAGCATCAAGCCAATGCCAATAAGTGCCATTAATGGAGCGACACAGATATTGACGGCTGCCAACGCATCGCTACCTATGCCTTGACCCACAAAAATGCCGTCGGTGGCCGTTACTGCGCATAACGACAACATTCCAAGCAAAGTCGGGATAAGGTAAAGCCTGAAAAGTTTCGGTATTTTTACTTCGCCGAGATTGATTGCATCGCGTTCCATACAACTGTTTCAGTCGGGTTTTACATAATATTAGTCGTCGGCTGCAATGCGCTATTAAACGGTGTTAGCGCGCAAGGGAGAGATTGAGCGAGATACCGTAACTTGTGTTTGTTGTGGGATAGGATGACGTGGTAACGATTGGATTATTAACCTGATGATCGAAATACGCCGAGACAGTCAGACGCTTGGACAATATATAGCTTGCAGTGAAATTGATATTAAACGAACGAGTGCCGGATGTTGGCTGAGTATAATTACCCTCGATGCGACGAATAAGAGCCTGGTTATGGTCGATACCGACATCGGCCTGTAAGGTAAGGTCGTTGCTGACACCGTTTTGCGACCCCTTCATTTTGAGGAAGGTATTAAACCCTACAATTTTATAACCCATACCGAACTTCATGCCTCGCGTAGTTGCTTCGACAACCTGTCCGGCTGACGAATTGAGTGTTAGTGTACGCGAATCGCGATATTCGGCATTGAACTTCAATTCGTTTTGCAGAGTGAGATTAACACCGAAAAGGGGTGCGAATTTTTCGGTAATGGCTACTGAGGTGATATTGAAGGGCGATGACGGAATAGGCTTACCTGTCAGTTCGTCCAATGTGAAGCCTATGTCTTCGCCACCGGCGCTTACCCAGTTTAGGAACGATGAATAGCTACCCACCGAGTAAGTACACTGGTAAGCATGTGTGAGTGTAAACGACTTGAACCATTTACGCATATTACCAAGGTTGATCAATCCATCGTATGTTACGCGCCAGTTAGGCAGGACGGCACTGAAATCGGGGAAAGGACTGAGCCAAGTAGTAGCGGGGTTGGTTGATGAATACGCAGATACGAAAGCCGGAACGAGCACATCGGCCGAAGTCTCGCTTATTGTGCCAACCTCTGGGTCGAATACCTGGCCGGCCATAGGCATATCATGAAGGAAACCGGTAGTGGGATAGTGCACTCCTCGATACATATCCTCGACACGCTGACGCACAACCGGTATATTGCTTAGGAATTTGTTGAATGCAGCGTTCTCATATCCATTGTCGGGCGAAGACGAACCGAAAGCTGACCCAATGGCACAGTGCGTCATTGTGTATGAGCCGTTACGTGTTGTGGGCATATCGGTATACATAAACTGCACCTGGTTTGAACGGTTGTCGGTTCGATTCATGGTGATTTGAATCTTAAGACCCTTTATAATCTCGAAATTGGCCTCAAGGTTAAGTTCGGAAGTTTTACTCATAACAGCGGGTGAAGTCTGCCCGTCATCAGTAATAAGCCATCCCCTTGCCAAAGCTTTTTCGAGATATCCCTCCCCAACAAATCCGAAAGCAAAATCAAGCCCGGGAGCCATAGGCCCATAGGAAAGACTTTGCCCGAAGACATTTCCGACAGATGGATTATATAACGGCAAAGTCATGGATTTTGTATTGCGGTAACGCACTGAGAAACTGCGAGGCGAAATGACGAGGCGTGTTGCGTATTCGGCTACGTCGCGCCATACGGACTTGTCTTCCTTGATAACCTCGGTTATGACAAATTTAAGATTTTCTTCTCCGTGAGTAAGTACCCGGATAGTGTTTTGGTCAATAACTTTTGTCTTAACTGTGAACGGAGTTCCGTTTTCAGTATTTGTCGCGGTGACTTTGACTTTTGTCGAACGTAGGTTGTGTTTGATATCTATTGTAGTATCGGGTTGCAGTTTGTATGTGCGTTCGAATTTTTTTGCCTTTCGGTTGCGTTCGGCAACGTTATTGCGAGTGCCACCGAAACGTTTGTTGACGTCTTTTACAAAAGGCAGTTTGTTCCAAAGTCCTTCGAAGTTAATACGGCCGTCGGCCGACCATGCAGCCTGGTTGGCTATTGAGTTACCCATCTTGACGCCATCGACGGTAGCGCCTCGATCCCAACGATATGTTGCGTTGTATGTAGCGTTGGCTGTCAAGAAATCAAGAACAGGCAGTTTGTTGAAAGGAGCGCGATATGAACCGGTAAATGTCTGATTGTAATTCCATGGCGTACCCATCGACAAAATGTTATCCCACACTTGACGTTTCCACTCCTGGTACTCATCCGGGAAGAGTTTGCGGTTCACTGCGCCGATAGGCTCTTCGATACGTGCAGAGGTGTTTGAGTTGAATGTCAGCGAAAGCGATTTGGTGAGATTCCACGTAATGGCCAGCTGGCGATCCCACAGGAAATTTTTCGAAACCGATACAGGCAGTTGGAACATGACATCGGTTTCCGATCTGACTTGTTGCTCGTAATAGTATCGGGACATGTTGGTCTGGAAAGCGATGGTATTGGGCAACCACTGAAGTTCCCAGTCCTGGAAGAACTTAAGGTTTTTGTTCTTCGTTTTTATGAAACCGAAAGGCTTGAACGGTTTTATCAGCGGCGAATAAGAATATTGTAAAGAACCGCGGTAGTCGTTGGTGTACTCGTATTCGGTAGTCGGATCCTGCTTATTCTGTTTGCTGAAAGAGAAATTGATTGTAAAATTGGCAGGATCCCACGGCATCGGCAGTTTGCTCTGCACATCGAATTTCATGGCAGACAACGAGAAGTTCTGAACCGTTGTGCGTTCGATGGCGTAGTTATTGATAGAGTCACGCTCTTGTTTTGTCGCTGCTTCGTCAAGAGCGTCTTTGAGAAGTACATCCTGGTCAAGTGGATTGTATTTGGGCGAAGTCTTCTCTTTGGAATAAGAATAATATATCGGAGCTCTCAATTTGGCCTTTTCGGGCAAGAAACGACCCACATCGCCTTGTACCGCAAAGTTATACTGTTCATAGTCATCAAGCCTGCGTTCGGTAAGCGATTGATCCACGCCGCCAAATCCGGAAGTCTCGACATGAGTTGCAAAATTCACGTTAATGACATCGCTGACAGCGAGGTTAGCGTTTGCCTTTGCTGCCCAACCGCCGGACTCGTCAAAATCGGTAACCTTAAGTTCATTGATCCACACCGTACCGTCCTTGGTGACAGCCGAGTTGTTACGCACGCCGATGAGAATGACACGTACGTCGCTGATAGACGGGTTTCCGAGCACCGACATGATATTATGATCATTATCGGGATCGCGACCGCTGAACACGGTACCGAATCCTACACCCGACTCTTCGTTACGTTTTGCGGCATTACGAGCCTTTTTGAGGTCGACGAGGTTCTGAAGATTCAAATCCAGGAAATTGGAAAGAGGCCATACCTTCAGACGGTCAGCCGGGAGGTCGTTATTATATCTATTGGGTGGTGTTAAAGTAAGAGGTATTTCGTACTCGTAATAGTTTTGTTTGACATCGCTGCCCAGACGTATGAACATTGACAACTGACCGGACTGCAGATTGGTAACATTATCGATGAGCGCCTCGGCATGTACCCACATTTGCAAACGGCGATAATTGCGCAAATCGAGCTGTGTATTACGATACACTCCACGGGCATCACCGGCGTTAAGACCTACTACCTTCATCGACATAGACTGTTCGTTGAGCTGTGTTATCTGACTCTGACCAGGGTCTACTATTCGAGTGACACCGGGAGGCAGGACGTAGTTGACCGGCTCGCGACGTGCATTTTCTTCAATGTTAACCACCGAAATATCCAACTGGCCTTCGGCCGGCGCGTCGCCGCGATTGTTAAGATTAAAGTCATAACTGCGCCACTCGCCTCGCACAAGTTCGAGGGTGGCGAAACGCAAATGGGTGACTTGCTTGAAGCCGGTCATGAACATACGTGCGAAACGTACAGTAGTCAGGTCGTTTATCGAACCGACTTTTTTCTCATAGTCTGACAATGGTATCTTGAACTGGTACCATTCAACCTCCTGGTCTTGTCCGTTACGGGTTCTAACCATCGACACCTGTTTGTCAGTGATATAATTTTGACCGACAACCAAATCCTCCGGCCGTATTGAGACACGATACTGGAAATAACGTTCATACTCGTTCAACGTGTTATCCTGGTTTATGTCTTCGACATCGGGTGTCGAGCGCGATGATTGATATAAAGGATCGGGGGCGTCTTCGGGCGACAAGGAGTTGCCTTCGACACCGTTGTAACGTTTGTAGCGTTCCAATATGCCCAGCCGTTTTTCGTCATAGTCGTATCCTCGATAGAAATGATAGTTATCGCCAGCGGGGTCGTTAAAAGGCGAAAATTCATCTCCCAACATAGTCTCGATAGTGGACGGAGACAGTTTGGCGCGTAAACGTTCAAGATATTCGTTATAGGCAGGATACTCGAATTCCATATAGTTGGGCAATCCATCAAGACCGACGTCCTGCGCCAAACGCGCCCCAGTGGCGTTGTCGAACGAATATGTCAAGGAGTTCTGGCTGGTGACGCGTCCCCACACGGTTTCTTGTAGATATTGGTCATTGCCGTCTACAGGTATGCCGTTTTCGTAGCTCTTCAGTCCGTCTTTCAAGATATCTTCGCTTATCTCCCCAAAATTGAAGTACAGATCGCCACCGTCATAGTTGGGATTGTCCGGATCGAGGAACGGGTTCATCATCCAGAACTGAATATATTCTATGTTTGACTGCTCAAAGTTGGTATTGTCCATTTTGCGCATAATGCCCCCCCAACGTTTTTCGGGGAAGAGGAGTGAACCGGTGTCAGTGATATTGTCAGCGTCGAGGTTATAGGGACCACGTTCGGTGGGATAGAAAGAAAGGTTGAGGGTTTGTATATTGGCCGATTCACCGTAACTTAGCTCGCGCCCGGGGAAGATTTCGTGCGAGGTTACCTCTCTTATATACGGATTAGAGAGCATGTCAAGGTCACTCTTGATATAACCCGGCGCTAGCGATGAGTTACGTTGTGTAAACATTCGGTCTATAAAATACCAGTTGAGCAGCGCTCTGTTTTTTCCGTAGTCAACGTTGTTCGACAAAGCTGCTTCCGGGAAAAGTGCATCGGGGCTGTTATCGTACGGAGTTGAGGCAAGAAACCAGGCATAAGGCGACCTCAAGTCGATGCCTGTTTGCGTGGATTCGAAGTCATCGACATACGACGACCCTTTGTTAGAACCGCTCTTTTGCTGATGGGGCAGTAACTGAGCATATTCGGCCTGGAGAGAAAACTTCGATGGCGCTTTTGCATTCACTGTAGGTATCTTGTTAAGCCAGTTAGTCAGCCACATGAATTCCTTGTTATAGCTCAGATTAAGCCCCAACATGGTGTTATTGACGGTTTCATCGCCAATGTTGACCTTTTCGGTAAGCGCCTTTTCGGAAAAATGCAGGATGGTTCCGCCTACAGTCAAATTATTATTGAAATCATATTGCAGATCAAGACCCAAAAGCGATTTACGTTGCGTTGAAAACATCGACTGGTTCTCAAGGGTAACACTCACGCTTTGTCCGGAATCGATTATCGATTGGTTCGTAATGGTTACAATACCCATCGCATAATCGACGGTATAGTCGCTGTTTTCAGTAAGAGTCACACCACCGGCGGTAACGATGACCGATCCTCGGGGCACATTCATTGCATTGAGCCGTATTTGCGAACCGGAAGAAGCTTGATATTCGCCTTGCAGGACGAACTTATTCTTATCGGCGAACTGTCGAGCCACCACGAGGGTTGAATCGTAAAGTTCTTCGTAGACATACTGATTGGCCAATGCATCGTTGTTGATAGCTCTCCGCAAATGTGAGCCGAAAGGTTCAACAACGGGAAAGATGACTTTGCCGGTAGAAGGCACTATTGTATAACCGTCAATGAAGTCGAAGAAACCATCGGGGTTACCTTCCTGATTGGAATCCAACCGGTCAAGATTCATGACCTGCAGAAGTGATTTGTCGCTCAGACCCGGAACCGGCAGATAAGGAATCATAGTGCCGGTAGTGTCGCTCAGATACTTGATATTTAGTTTGAACTTATTTTTCTGTATTTGATATCCGCCAAGATTATACACATTTTTCATCATCAGATCCCACATCGGCAATTTGGGAGATACCGTGGTACTCTTAAGCATTTTCACGTAGAGCGACTGGTCTGTCGTAGTTATGTCGCTGGAGAACTCACCGACTTGATAAACCTGACCTTGATAAGTGTATTCATAGGCGACGGCGAGCACCTCATCGCTATTTACGGCAGCGCGTACCGATATATAACCCAAAGTAGAGTTGAGTGTATATTCGGATGACGAAAGCAGTCTGGCGCTTTCTACCTTCTCATAATCCATTCCACCTTCGATGCCGTAAGCTGAAAGGGGTTCGAGAGACTGTGTGACAGACGATATCATTCGCGCGCCGGGATAATCTTCCTTGATGACCGAAAGAAGATTATTGGAGTTGTTCGAAGCCATCGGATAGGCGCTATTGGTTTTCCAATAGTCATTGGCCAAATGATTGCTTTCACCCAAATCCATAAAAGCAACAAGGTTGCGCGCCTGCTCAAATCGGTTGCTCTTGTTGGTTATCCAAACTTCAATACGCGTGATATTTACACCCGAAGACACAAAAGGCAACTTAGAAGCCCAGTTGTCGTAGTTGTCACGGAAGAAATGTCCCAGGAAAAAATGTCTGTTTTGGTCATATTCGTCGGCATTGACGACAAATTCGGTGGTCTGCGCCCCACCCTTTGTATTAACAGTTTTTGATTCGGAGTTTTGTTGCGACACCAAAGCTGTGGCTGTAAGTTTGCCGAACTGCAGTTTTGCCTTCACACCAAATAATGCAGTGCTTCCTCTAATCAATGATGAACCTGTTGTCATCGACACGTTACCGGCCTCGATATTCTTAACTATATCGTCTTCCTTACCCTCGTAGGCGAGTTTAAGATTTTTCGAATCGAAATCGAAAGTAGCATCGGTGTTATATGTCATGTTGAATTTAAGACGGTCGCCTACCGATGCCGCAATGGTGGCTTGAATTTTCTGGTCGAAGTCAAAATAAGTTTTACGCCTTGAAGAGAGTGACAGTGAAGGGTTATCGGTCTTGTTGGATTTGATACCCATAGACACCTGAACAGAACCTTGCGTTTTGAGTTGGACGCCACCGGGACCAAATATCTTTTCGAGAGGACCCAGCGCAAAATTCATGTCAAAAATATTGAAAGGCTGTTTCTCGGACTCGGTGATTTGCTCCATGTTGCGCTGACGGTAGTATTGTTGCAGTGAACGTCGTAACTGCCAGTCGTTATATTCTTTTTCGGACAGCATGAAAGGGGTGGCTATATCGAAATCGCCCACTTTTGTGCGCACTACATAGTACCCGGTCTCGGGGTCAAACTCTGCTTGAGACATTATGTTTGACGGAGATGCGAGGTCATATGCCAACTCATTTGCCATCAAATCCTCGTAGCTCTGCGGAACAGTCTGTTGAACAGGGAAAGGCAGGATGATGGAGTCTAACCGTGACAACGGCATTGCATTGTTCGAAGGCACCATGTAAGACTGCGGCGCGGGGCGCTGAGGAGTGGGTACCGTTATCTGCGACATGACAATCGAACCGACAATCGAACATGCGACAACGGCTGTCACCACGATATGTCGTGACAGTCGTTGTAAAGCCCTTAGCACTGATGCCGTATGGCGTGTGAATATATTATGCCAGCGGTTTGATTGGTTCATTAATTATTGGCACGCTAAGCACGAAGACAGGGTGCCCGGTTTTTTAGGTCAAAGCATTGACAGCGCCTTCTTGATAGCTAACTCGACTTTTAGCGTCGGTTCGGCGGCAAACAATTTGTCCAGGACTTTCTGACTGGCCTGACGCGCAAAACCCAATGTGACCAATGCGACCAGTGCCTCGTCATATACTTCCTTGTTAGCAGACATCTGTCCTATACCTAAATCTAATAACGAAGATTCACCCGGTTTTATTTTATCTCGGAGGTCAACAATTATACGCTCGGCAGTCTTCGCTCCTATGCCTTTAATCTGCTTAAGCATTTTGACTTCGCCACCTGCAATTATATGTTCGAGCTCAACAACATTGTGCGATGACAGTATTATGCAAGCCGTAGCTGCTCCAACACCCGAAACGCCTACAAGCATGCGAAAAAGGCTTCTTTCCTCCTTAGTGGAAAAACCATAAAGCACCCAGGCGTCCTCGCGAATGGACTCATGAACAAAAAGTCGCGCTTGCGTGTCTTGGGACGAAGCTTTTTCCAGCTCACTAAAAGTATTGAGCGATATATTCAACATGTAAGCTACACCCCCCTGGGTTTCGAGGACAGCGGTGGCTGGGGTAAGCTCTTCTATTCTACCTTTAATATACTCTATCATAGTTTATATTGGTTAAACGGTATCGGTCATCAAAAAAAGCACAAAGAAGCAGGAATATTCTCGGATTATGAACCCGTTTGGCAATTCATCAACGAAGTTGCCCTAAATTATTGTCCTGTGCAATAAATAAAACGTAGACACGTTTCAATATATTATGAACAGTCGTATCGTCCGACATATTTTTATCACAACCGTATGCGTCATACTGACCATCCCGACGGTTTATGCCCGCAAATTCAACGATAAGGTACTGAATCGTCCGTACGCCGACAACCGAACCTGGCACCTGGGTTTTTCGGTAGGTTTGCACACCCAGGACGTGTCGTTCACTTCCAATGGTTTTGTCACTGAGGATGGCGAAAACTGGTATATAGAACAGCCGGCTTTTCAACCCGGTTTTTGTGTGAACGGCCTTATTGATTTCAGGCTGAACAATTATTTTAACCTGCGTTTCAATCCCGGGCTTTATTTCGGCAACCGCGACATCCAGATGTATGATCAGACCAACGGATTCAAAGAGCACGAAAGTCTTAAGTCAGCATATATTGTGTTGCCTATAGATGTCAAATTCAGTTCCGTCAGGTATCGTAACGCCAGGCCCTATGTCTCGGCAGGAGTCATGCCGTCTATCGATGTGGCTAAAAAGCGTGCCGACATAATTCGTCTTAAGACCTACGACACATATCTCACCGTAGGTCTCGGTTGCGATTTCTATCTTCCTTACTTTAAGTTTATACCCGAACTGAAGTTCTGTTTCGGCCTTTCTGACGTACTGCAGCGCAACAGACCCGATCTTACAGACGACCCTACAAAACTCAAATTCACACAGTCGATAAAGAAGGCGACATCCAAAATGATTGTCCTCACCCTTTACTTCGAATAAACAGTTAGAGCCGGTTTGCGCTCTTTTTTTGCATTTCCCAGACATCACGTTTATCAAAGTTTGTCTTCCGAATTTTTTTCGGGGATTTTTTGGGCGTAGATTTTTTCAACCGATAATAATTTATTAATTTTGGTTGCATAAAAAATCAGCGGAAAATGTTTTTTAATTAACAAAACCATGAAACTAACCCTCAATATCAATTACCGCACCAATTGGGGCGAGACTTTGTATGTAACCGGCTCGCCTGCGGTATTAGGAAAAAACAACTATAAGAAAGCTGTCGCGCTTACCTCAGTTGCAGGTGACAACTGGGTGGCTGACATCAACATACCAGCTAGCACCAAGTCTTTCTCTTACAGATACTTTGTCCGGCACGACGACGGAACAGTGCGGGATGAATATGGCGCATCCCGTCAAGTCCAAGTCAACAAAAACACTACCCACGCAGTCATGTACGACCGCTGGCAGGAAGAGCCGTCGGACAAACCGTATTACTCTTCGGCTATAACAGAGTGTATCAATCGCCGCACAGCGCCCGTGACGTTAAAGGCAGACGGAGATGACAATGTCATCTTTAGCGTGGAGGCACCCATGATAGCGCCTGACCAACGGCTGGTTCTTGTAGGCTCGTCCGAGGGTCTGGGAGCATGGAAACCGTCAGACGGCATACCTATGTGTGACGGAGACTTCCCGGTGTGGAAAGTAAGTGTTCCTCGGCGGCATGTGCCCATAGGTACTGAATACAAGTTTGTGATTACCGACCTTCTTACTGGCGAGGTAGTGCGTTGGGAGACCTGTGTGAACCGTGTTGTTGACTTCAATGCCCCTCAAGGAGCTATGACATGTGTCAACAATCTGATTTTCTGCAATCCTCTACCTCCATACAGGGGCGCAGGAACAGCCATCCCAGTTTTCTCTGTCCGTACGGATGAGGATTTCGGAGTCGGCGATTTTATCAGTTTGAAGAAAATGGTTGACTGGGTGGCAGCTACCGGTCAGGAATTCCTTCAGCTATTACCCGTGAACGATACCACGATGACCGGTACCTGGACAGACTCCTATCCCTACAATGCCAACTCGACATTCGCTCTCCATCCCATGTATCTTCGATTGGAAGGGCTTGGTCAACCAGTCGGTGAAAGAAAAATATATTTCGAACATCTCCGAAAAGAGCTGAACGCCCTTAAAGAAGTCGATTATGAGCGGGTAAACAACGCCAAAAACGAATATGTCGACGATATGTTCGTCAAATACGGCAAGAAAGTGCTTGGCAGTGACGACTTCAAGGACTTTTTTGAGCGTAATATGTCATGGTTGCGTCCATATGCGGCTTTCTGCGTATTACGCGATAAATTTAACACTCCGGATTTCTCTTTCTGGGGCGAATACGCGCAATATGCCACGGATAAGATAGACAAACTCGCAGCGAATCCCGATGACAAAGCTGCTATCCAAAAAGTCTATTACGTTCAATATTATCTGGACAAACAGCTTCGCGAAGTGCGCGACTATGCCCATAGCAAAGGAGTGGCGCTTAAAGGTGACATACCTATCGGCATATCGCGAACAAGTGCTGACGCGTGGGTCGACACACGTCTTTTCAACATGGACTGCCAAGCCGGCGCACCGCCTGACGATTTCTCGGTTATGGGTCAGAACTGGGGCTTCCCCACCTATAACTGGGAAGAGATGAGCCATGACGGCTTCGCTTGGTGGAAAGCGCGTTTCCGCAAAATGGCGGAATATTTCGACGCATACCGCATAGACCATGTATTAGGGTTCTTCCGTATTTGGCAAATACCTATGGATGCCTTGCATGGATTACTTGGTGTCTTTAATCCGGCACTCCCTTTAACGCCGGACGAGATCCGTGACCGTTTTGGTTTCTATTTCAACCATGACCTCTACACGACACCATACATCATGGATTATTTCCTTGGTGATTTCTTCGGGGACTATGTTGACGAAGCTCGCGAACGTTTTCTTGAGCCGCTTGAGTATGGACGTTATCGTCTTCGGGAAGAGTTCTCTACACAACGCAAAATCGCCGACTACTTCGCCAAAGAGACGAAAGACGACAAGAACAGCAGACTGTGCAACGCTCTGTTAGGGCTCATCGACGATGTTCTCTTCATAGAAGATCCGTATCAGAAAGGAAAGTATCATCCCCGCATCTCAGCTCAGTTCACTTACATCTATCGTTCGCTCAACGATGGCGAGCGCAAGTGTTTTAACGAGCTGTACAATGATTTCTATTACCACCGGCACAACGAGTTCTGGTATGAGAAAGCCATGTGGAAACTTCCTCCGCTCATTGATGCCACACACATGCTGGTTTGCGCCGAAGACCTTGGAATGATACCGGCTTGCGTTCCGGCTGTCATGGAGCGCCTGCAGATTCTCGCTCTCGAAATACAACGTATGCCCAAGGATCCCGGCGCCGAGTTCGGCGACACATGGCGTTACCCATATTACTCGGTATGCACCACATCGACCCACGACATGGGTGGTATCCGCAGTTGGTGGGAGGAGGACAGAGAAAAAGCCCAGCGCTTCTTCAATAACGTTTTGGGAGAACAAGGCGCGGCACCTCAATATGCCGAACCATGGATATGCGCAAAGATACTGGAATACCATTTCCGTTCGCCTTCCATGCTGTGCATCATACCTTTGGCCGACCTGTTGTCTATGGATGGCAGATTGCGCCGCGACAAACCACAGGAAGAAACCATCAACGTGCCTGCAAACCCTCGACATTACTGGCGATACCGTATGCATACCACTGTTGAGAAACTGATGGCTGCCGACGACTTTAATAACCAGCTGCACACAATGTTGTGCGAAGCAGGACGCACGCGTTAAGGGTTTGTTTGATATACCAATAAGTAGATTATAAACCCTGAATAAAGCCTGTCAGCAATAAGAATCTCTAAAATTAGCTTGCAGATTTATCGTCTATAAGTGATAAATTAGTATATTTATGCAAATTTATCATTTATAGACGATAAAAATTATAGACCTTGGTGGAGGTTATGCAAGGGGGGAAAGTTTGACGGTGAAGTGGCGCATCAGTTCAGCCTCCCACTCTATTTTGTAACCTCGGGTGATGCTCATTCGGCGGTCATAGACATTTTTGAGTGCGGCTGCTATTACATCCATGTGGTTGTTGGTATATACCCTGCGAGGTATGCATATACGCAAAAGGTCAAGGCCGTTGAAACGGTTCTCGCGCGTAACCGGGTCACGGTCGGCAAGTATATATCCTATCTCACAGCCACGAACGCCGCCTTCCTTATATAGCTCGACAGTAAGTGTCTGCGCCGGGAATTCTTCTTTGGGGACATTGGGAAGCACCAGTCGGGCGTCAACAAAAATGGCGTGTCCACCAGCCGGACGTTGGTACGGTATGCCATACTCGTCAAGGCGAGCAGCAAGGTACTGAACCTGCCGGATGCGTGTGTCGAGGTTGTCGAACTCGGTGTTTTCCTCCAGGCCTATAGCCAGAGCCGCCATATCGCGGCCGTTCATGCCGCCGTAGGTAAGATAGCCCTCGAAAGGTATGCAGTAGTTCTTTGCTCCCTCGTACCAGTCCTCATGACGTGTTGCTATGAAACCTCCCATGTTGACAAGGCCGTCTTTTTTGGCTGACATTGTCATTCCGTCGGCATAACTGAACATCTCGCGCGAAATTTCTTTGATTGTCTTGTCGGCATATCCTTCCTCGCGGGTCTTGATGAAATAAGCGTTTTCGGCAAAGCGAGCCGAGTCGAAGATGACACGTTTACCATATCGGTCGGCTACCTTGCGAATGTCTTTCAGGTTGGCCATCGATACGGGCTGACCTCCGGCTGTATTATTAGTAATGGTTACTATTATGAATGAAATCTTGTCGGTGTTTTCGGCGAGCACCTTTTCGAGTTTGGCTATATCCACGTTACCTTTAAAGGGCAGTTCGAGCTGAGTGTCTTTGGCCTCGTCCACGGTGCAGTCATAAGCGACGGCTTTACGCGATTCTATATGGCCTTTGGTAGTGTCGAAATGCGAATTGCCGGGGACAATATCGCCCGCTTTGACGAGGTGTGAGAACAGGACGTTTTCAGCTGCACGACCCTGGTGTGTAGGTATGACATATTCAAAACCGGTGAGACGACGCACCACGTCACGCAGTTCGAAGAACGAGCGTGAACCGGCGTAACTCTCGTCTCCCATCATGAGGGCAGCCCATTGGCGATCGCTCATCGCCCCGGTTCCCGAGTCGGTCAGACAGTCAATATATACTTGGTCGGCAGGAAGCTGAAAGACATTGTAGTTAGCGTCCTTAATCCATTTTTCGCGCTCTTCGCGGGTCGATTTGCGTATCGGTTCGACCATCTTAATTTTCCAAGATTCAGCAAAAGGCAGTTCCATGGTGTTCGATATTAGTGTTTTATGGTTTAGATTGAATTTTGAGTTGGTATGATGGCAAATTTAGTAAAAAAATCAGGTTTGGCGAAAAAATACACCAGGCTTTCAACACACGGTGTCATCAAGTGAGAAAATACAATGGCAAAGTACAACGTTTGGTCAGCTTAGGGTATTACAACCGAACATCTTTGGCTACAACATTTTTATCGGCGCCTATAAGGAAAGCAGTCGGCGAAGCCCTAAGTATGAATCTACCGTCATCTTGCACCGTGCCGTCTTCGTATCCTACAATCCATGTATCGGGCAGATTGTTTGCGTCTTCCTGCCAACTTTCATTGAAATCGCCTGAATAAATAGCGACTATTTTCAATAAACCTGAGTTGATTTGCACGTTGAGTCCGTCATCAGCAGCCACACGGGTCATTACTTCGTGGCAGTGTTCGCAATCGGGGTCGTAGAACACCAACAGGAGTCGGCTGTCGTGGCTCCTCAAGCCATTAATTTCCTCATACAGGCTTGATTTAACGCCCTGGCGCGTAACAAAATCAAAATCGGCCGCACGTGTGCCGGGAAGATTAGACTTTGCGGCTTCCAGTTGTATCGAAGGACGAATAGCTGACACCTTGTCCGGATAAGGGGACTCTATCATGTATTCGAGGAAGGGTATATAGAGTTCGTCGGAAGCCATCGGCGATTCGGGGTCAAACAGATATGTCTCGGCCACTTCGGTAATCAGTTGATAAGCCTCGGGTTGGACGCGTGCCCGCTCCAAGAGAA
Source organism: Muribaculaceae bacterium (assembly GCA_022509065.1). Taxonomy (GTDB): domain Bacteria; phylum Bacteroidota; class Bacteroidia; order Bacteroidales; family Muribaculaceae; genus CAG-873. The sequence continues at coordinate 11,715 of JAFLTY010000023.1, read as the reverse complement.
TGCGCGCCGCGTCACGTCGTGTGTCTTCAGACACAAAACCAAAGGCGTATATGAAGTTAACGAAATTCTGTTCTATGAAGTCGCGGTTGAGCGAACGCACCGTATCCGCAAAATCCATCGCGTCCCAGAAATGAAGGACATTATAGGCTGTTTTTTCTGCCGGGTCAGTGATATCGGGTGGAATGACCGGGGGCGGAAGTTCCAATCCTGTCATTTCGGTATCGTTTTGGTCGGTCTCAGTGCCCTTCTGACTCTCGTTAGACGCACATGACACAAGGCATAGGATGCCTATCACAAAAATCAGTTTTTTCATACGGCAAAAATAATGATTATTTTCCTCGAAACCAATTTACGGAATGACATTTCTTGTCCAACCGGCTCGTATTGCAACTGAGCCGTATCGTAACACGCTCGTATTGCAACCAGGCTCGTATTGCAACCAGTCGAACAAAAATGCGGGCGCACTTTTAGTACGCCCGTATAAAGGGTTAGATAGTTCTTGTTAGATGGGTTTACGCCAACGGTTCGACCGCAATTGCTATAGATGATGCTTCTTTACTGAATAGCGTTTTCGAAGCTGTCCCAACGCGGGAACATTTCAACCTGATAGAAACGCATCTGGGTACCTGTCGGCATTATCTCGATATTGAATCCTGTCACGTCGGCCGGAACCCTTATCAAATAGACATACGGAGTGGGATAACCGTCGTTCGAGGGTGTGCCGGTTGTCGGCGTGGGTACTGTAACTGTCGCTTCATTTTGGGCTTTGCCGGTGATGACAATACGGGGTGCGGTTCGGTTACCGGAGTTGTCTGTCGATGTCACGACGAGACGCAGATCTCTTTCTTTACCGGTGTTGTACATCAGCGAAGTCATCATCTTGTCGTTGGCGTTCGTCGTCTGTACATAGCGGTGACCGGCACCGTCGGTTCCCGAATTTAATGACTGGTTGCCACCGTCGACAAACGTCAGAGCGTCCGTGACATTGTTGTCAGCCGTATAAGCGACATTCCAAATGGACTGATAGTCAGGATTTGTTCTATCGTGGCGTTTGTCCATCTCGAACAGCATGTTGTCCCAATAGAGCAACGAGAAGTCCCAGTTGCGTGGCGAGGGGTCGGACGTATTGCTATCACGGAAGAAACTGTCTTCGTACATTTTCCATTGTCCGGTATTCTCGTCGTACCATCCGAAATAGTCGTTCTTGATGCGTACGCGGGTTGTCGATGTTCCGTCGTCTGCACCCACACCATCCTGGCTAAGGTCGGTGATAGTGAGGAAGGGACAGCGCACAATGTAGTTGCTCTTACCCAGATTCTCCTCACTCAGGCCGCCGTAGTATTCTTCCCAGGTGACAGTCTTTACATACTGTATTCGGCTGGTGGTGGGGTTGGAGGCTGCGCCTTCCTCGTAGAACAGTGATTTGTCGTACGGAACCGACTGCACAACGGCGTTGCCGTGATATGCGTTCTGTATGTTCTGTCGTTCGCTCTCTATGACAAACTTCAGCGGGAAAATAGCTTGTGGCAAAGCGTTTGGCAGCTCGAAGAACACCGTCAGATTGGAACCCTTGTTCTGGCCTATGTCTCGCTCATCTCTTTCCCATTCCCAGTTGGGATATTCATCGGGATTACGCCACACGCCCGGGAATATGCCCAGGTTGGTGAAAGGCCACGGTTTGTGCGAATAGAAATGCAGTATGCGGTACAGGCCGTAGGTGCCGTCGGTCTTCTGGCCGCGGTAGACATATACCAGCTGCTCGCGTAGGAAATCATCGGGGTCTTTACCCTTGACTTGGAAACGAATCCATTCTGTATTGTCTTCACCGGTGAACTTCACACCTGGCTGCGAGATGCTTTCTATGACATCGCCATCCTCCACTGAGATATGAATATTATCGTTGTCTATTTGCCCCCCCGTCCCGTTGTCTATATTGTAGCGATATTGAGCCTCAAGGTCGATAATCTGGTTGGGCTGGGTGAACACGAATGTGAGGTGATTGACGCTTATCATGTCTTTGCCGTCGCTTATGCTGAACATGTTGCTCACTTCGATAGCGGCCGAGAAGTTGTTGAAGACGACGCCGCGTGCGGCATCCTCTATGCTGGGATAGCCTTCGCTCTCAACCTCGAGGATATTGACCTTATAGTCGAAGTTTCTCAACAGGTTGTAATATTCGAAAATTCCGGCTTCCTTACCTATCTCGGTTTCTGAAATGCGACCCAAGTCGACCTTGTAATAGGTGTCGATAAATTTTTCTTTTGTAGTGTCGTAATATTTACCGCCTACGATGACGAAGGTGCGTTCGGGCGAATTGGAGCGAGCGGGACGTTCGTAAAAATAAACCGGGGCGACGTTGCCATTTTCGTCCACGCTCTTAGTGGTGATATCCTCACCGGTCTTGTTGATGAGCTTCTCGCCGGCGGGCAATGTGCCCACATGGTTTTGAGCCACTATCTCGTTATAGCCAAGGGGCTCGTAGGCCGACGTGGTTGCATCTTCTTTGAAGTAGTTGACAAAACGCTGTCCTTCGGCATTAGCGGCCACATAGGGTGCCACCGACCCGCGGTCGACGGTGTTGAAAACATATATGCCGGTAAGCTTGAATTTATCTGTAGGTACGTTGTCGGCGTTTACCGAGACACGGCAGAAATTGCGCACCATGGGGACATGGGTCAGCTTCGTTTTGACATTCTCGGCCATCTCTTCAGCATCCGAACGATAATGCGCGTTATCCTTTATCGTATTCTCGATACTGGGTATGTAACCGCCGAGCTCGATGCGCTGCCAGTAAGCTTCGTTGTTGTCATCGGTGTATAAGGACGAAATCACACGGTCTTCGAAGCCGGTCAATATCTGCTGTTCAAAGTCCGGCTGGTTGGTGGCCACCAGATGTATGACAGCATTCTTTTCCGTGGGCTCGAGTGTTATTTCGAACGTTATCAACTCATTGTGGTTGTGCTTGTCGTCGGTTGCGTGTCGCTCGGTCTCTACCTTGGTGTACTGTTTCAAGCCCGCGCCATCTTCAAAAACCATGGCGTAGAGCTGCAGATTGTCGTAGTCGGGCGCTTCGCCAAGGGTGTTGGCGCGCGACATCACTTTGGACATGGCAGGAATCTCGAGCGTGGTGCTCAGATGCAGATACCCTTCACTGTCGAAGGTATATGATTCACCCGGCAACGCGACATCAAGCACCTCGTTGGTGCACGACGAAACAGCTGTCAGCATTGCCGAACCGATGAGTAAGCAAAATATGTATTTGAGGTTCTTCTTCATGAGAAGGTTATTTGATTGTATATTCGTAATTTAGTAAGCTATAATGACTTAGGGTGTAGCTTTAGCCGGTTGGGTATTATCTTTCGGACTGTCACCCCAGAAGAAAGTTGTTGTCAAGGGGCCGTCGTCTCGAATAGCAGCCGGAAACTCACCGCCGTCCAAACGGTTCCAGTACCATTCGTCGTAAACGCAACGTGTGGCTGCCACACCGGGTGGATACACATTATTGACTCCCGGATCACCAGTTGAATCTTTCACCTGTCCCAGAGAGTTAACCTGTACGCAACCCTGAGCCGACCAATAATAACCCCATGCAGTACGGTCGATAACACTACCGAACAGGATGGGTATTTTACCGTCGGCCGACAGCTGGGCTATATAGCGTATTTCGGCTTTTGTGGGCACACGCCAACGGCCTGCCGGACGACCTGCCTCCTGATACGAGGCGCAACGGCGGCGCATCTCGGCACGACCGTTCACCGTAGTGCGTCCGTAAGACGAAGCGATGCGGAATGTCGGAGCTATATAGTTCTCTTTGAGAGTAGATTCGTCAGTGGGATAGTAAAAACTCAGTCTTTTAGTACCACCATTTACATGGTTTCGACTTACGACTTCAGTATCATACGGGTCGAAAATCCAGGTATAAACATATCCTGTACGCTCATATATATAATCGGCAGTTCCCCAGTTTCTACCACCCCATCTTTCATATTGACCGGAGTAACCATCGTAAGGCAACGGTTTGTTATCGTCACGGCCGTCTTTTATATAATCGGGATTATGGGAGTCAAATAATTTTTCATCTCCGGAATAATATGGGATAGCACTTAAGAAATTATTTGGATTAAGAAAACGGGGGTCGCCGATTTCATAGTTATTATAGTCTTCATTCAATTGGGTGGTATGTATCAAGTACATATTGGGATTGGTGTTACCGGCATAATTGTTTGTTATATTATTTTCCACCATATTGAAATCATTACGAGGATATTCGTCATTTAGAGCCGCATTTTGTTCCAATCTATTGTGTTCTACCACGTTGCGACCGTTAACCATAATGTACTTGTTGCCGGTTGAGCCCACCTCGGCATAGTCGTGCGAAACGGTGATATAGATGCCCGGATACTGGGTAATATATACAGTCTCTACATAAAGGTGGTCGTCTTTCCAAGAATCCCAGTCTTCGTGACGGATTTTTATAACAATCTCAACGCGCGAGTACTCTTCCCACAGACGACCCATGGGGTTGAGGCACGGTTCGTAACCGGTGATTTGACCGGTGTTTCTGTTGCGTTGAGTTTCCATCTGAATAAGCGGATGGTTCAGCATAATGACGCTGCGGTCGTGGTCAATGTCGCAAGTGTAGACCTTTTCTATGCCGTAACGCTCGGTAAATTGAGTCCAAGCGGCCGAACTGCCCTTGTCGATGTGGTCGGGATGGAAGGTTATCGGGTGCTCATGGCCAACATAATAACGGAAACCGGGCGCATAGTCGTTATATTTAGATTCGGATGGTAATTTGGTTCCATAATATTCGTCATAGAAGTACTCTTTTTTGTAATAGAGTACATCGCCTTTTTTGCCGTCGGTTAAATCTTTCAATTCAACGACACCTTCGCCGTTTACGCCACCGTCTTCTTTAAGTTGTTCAGCGGCTTGTA
>JAFLTY010000023.1:0-6678 GCA_022509065.1 Muribaculaceae bacterium | reverse complement strand
CCCCAGACGTCGTTGTAGCGGAAGAAGGTGACGTAACACTCCTCAATCTTTGTTTTGTGGCTGGTCGAAAACGGTATCTCGAGATACGATTCGTTGTTCATTGTCCAGTTTTTCTGGTTCACGACCAGGTAGCGTTTGCCTTTGATGCTGACATCGACATTGGCGCTTCCCCATTTGAGGGCTTCGCACGAGCCGTCCACACCCATAGGCGAACCGAAATCGCGGCTACCCAACGAACCGAGACGAATCTTAATGCGGTAGTAGTGATTGGCTTCGAGACAGTTGGCCTCGATATTTCTATCTTCGGCCTTCATGGCGTTGACAGGCACCTGGTAGTAGCATCGGCGTATCTCCTTGCCACCTTCGTGCTGGCGTTCCCATGGGAGTTCGACAACGACGTAGGACATGAATTCCTCGGTAGGCGTGTTGCTCTCCCATTTGTTGGGGTATGAGTAATAGGGAACAGTGTGCGAGTAGGTGTATTTCTCAAACTTGTCGGCATCGTTGAGCGTGGGGTTGCTCACGATAGGACGGATGACATTGTCGGACGATTCCTGGGTGACGGACATGAGCTGATGGGCGTCACGGTTGTCGGTGTCGATAAAGGCGTCGATGCGTCCTTTGGTGGCGGCGTTGTAGAAATAGAGCTTCATCTCCTTTTCGGGAGTCCAGCGCTCCTCAGCGTTTTGCTTGCGCTCTTCCCAAGCGGCGTCGGTCTCGCCGTCCTCTTTTTCCATGGTGTTGCCGTCAGCGTCGATATACACAATGTCGGGGAGTTCGACGAAAAGGCGTACCTTAGAGGCCAGGCGTTCGAGGGGTATGTAGCCGGTGACTTTCCAACGGTTGTTGCTGTCGAGGGTGACTTCGACTTCACCGTCGCCGCGCATCACAAAGCCGTTGGGGAATGAGGCGCTCTCGACAAATCCTTTTTCCTCGACCCACGCGTTGAGTATGTTGTCGAGTGTGGCGTCTTTGGTGCCAATCTTGCAACTTTCGGTGTCGACGGTGAGAGCCGAGGGAGCGTTGACCAGGGCGTAGACGTAGCCTTTCTTGTGTGAGGCGTCGATACCGTCGTCGAAGCTGTCGATATATGTGGCGGGTATGCGGATGGACAGGTCGGCGGTACATGTCCTGTCGACCGTCGTCTCGTAGATAAAGAAAGCGGGGTCTTCGGTGTCGGCCTTTTCAAAGAAGAACAGTATGACGCGTTTGATGGCTTCTTCGTTGGCCTCGGCGTTCTCGTCATCGGGATAATGGCCGTCGGAGGCGCGTGAGAAACCGCCTGTCGATATGGTCAAGACGCCATCGCCGCCGATTTCGGGAAGTTCGACGTCGCGGTCGTCACACGACACGAAAAATGATGTGAGTAACGTCGCGCAGGCGAAAAGGAGTATATGTTTGAGTTTAGGAATTATAGTCATCGTGAAAACCTTATTGGTTAGGCTGTTATGATGTGTGTGTAAGTGTATTTTCTCGTGGTATTGGAAGAGAGTGTCTTTCGGAGTTTCGTGGCGGAGAGAGTCGGTCGGAGGGAGCGCCGAGGCGAGGCGCCGGCGCTGACACGTCATTGTATGCGGTTGGCGGTGCGCACAATGGTGTAGTTGGTATAGTTGTTGCTTGTCGACACCATGGGCACTTCAACCCAGTTGCCGAGGTTCTCGACATAAAACTCTATACGGAAGCGGCTTTCTTGGTCTTCACCCGAATTGGTCGGCAGTATGCGTATCAAGGAGGCGACGGGACCGGGAATGCGGCCTGACAGCTCGGGGCAGTATGGCGGGTCGCCCACCGTGGGGGTGAGCACCTTGCCGTCGCCGTCGACAAACGATATGGCACCGGGCTTGGCGTCGTTGAGGGGGACGAGGCGTACGAACCATTTACCGTTGATGGGCGACATGATCTGGAATTCGCCTTGCAGCGGCTTGTCGAAGGACAGGAATATCTCGCCGGTTTGGGGGTTCATTGATTCGAAATCCGACCACTCGATGGTCTTGACCGAGACATGGTCGGTGTAGTCCCACTCCTCGTCATCGTCGCGAGTCCACGGGATGACATGGAGGTGTATATTAGCACCAATAGCGGCGCGGGACACTTCGTAGCGGTATATGTGGTTACGGAGCACGTGATGCCAGCTGTCGTCGGGCAGCGAGGGGTTGCTGTCCTCGTCGTAAAGGGCGAAATGGACGGTGCGCGTGTCGTTACCGGTCAGGGTGACGTTGACGTGGGGACGTGTGTCGTTGAGTTGGTTGCCGAGATACATTTCGGGGATATAGGCTATCCACTTGTTCGCGCCTTCCTTGACGAAAGCGAGCTGCTGCGACTGTGTCTGGACGTTGAGGGGCAGCGACGATACGCCGACCTGGGCGCCGATGACGTCCCAGTAGGGGTTGGTGGTGAGGTCGGGGATGAATCGCGCCGTGTTGTTGTAGGCCGACATGGTGACGTTGTCAATGCCGCCGTTGACGGCGTCTATCTTGCTGATGACCTCGACCTTGGCCAGAGCGCGCTGCATGGGCACTGACACGGCGGTGCGGTATTCGTTGCCGTTAAGGGTGAAGGGTGTCGACTGACCGATGCCGAACATGGGGATGAGCGTCTTGGCGTTGCCACCTATCGACGGTAGCCATGTCTGCAGCGTGGCGGTTCCGGTGGTCGGTGTGTAATCGAAGTTATATGTGGTGTTGTCCGCCCATATCTCGTCGAGGCTTTGGCGTGAGCGGTCGGCTTTGACAAAAACGTTGTTGTAGCGATTCTGTGCCGGCGACGCGTTCCAGTTGGCAAGCGCCATTACCTTGACGCCTTCGCGGCGTATGCGGTTAATGGTCTCGCTGTCGGTTTCTTTGGGGAACTCGAGTTTGATATTGAGGTCGTGATATACGTAAATGTTGTCTTCGCGTGTCGACACTTCCCAGCTGTCGGGGTCGATGTCGAGCAGATGTGTGCCGTCGATGTTGAATATTTCGAGGCGGAAGTTGCTTGCACCGAAGTCTATGTAGTTTTCGGCTGCGGTGCCTTTTTGTTCGCTGTCGTCGTCATGGTCGCCGGCGCGCGAGTTGGTGTCTTTGCTTGTCTGGACGCTCACTTGCAGACCGAGCTCGTAGGGAGCGTTGGCGTGGGGAGTGTTGACGTCCTCGAAAATCTGTCCGCAGGCGGACAGCATCATCAACAAAGGTACAGAGAGGAGAGAGCCCGTTGTTCTTCTTTTCATTAAGTCATTTAAGGTTTAAATTCCGCTTCGCGGAAGAGCCCGTCACCGGGCAGATTGGTTTTTGGTTTAATAAACACTGCAGGGTGTACCTAACGTACATCCCTGCAGCGGTGTGTGTATAGGTTAATCGGGAACGAATCGAATTGCGTCTAAGTCAACGCCCGAGGCATTTTCTGCCGTCTGGATGCGTATGAAGTTGGGGCCGTCATCGACAAGGTCAATATGGATTTTCTCCAAAGTACGGAGCGAGTAGACGCTACCGGTAACCGAACCCTTTGGAGGATATGGAGGATCTTCAAGCGGTGTCAGGTCTCGTAGGTATTTCTGCACAACCTTGCCTTCCTTGTTGCAGACAGAAATCTGCAGTGTGTGAGGCTCTGTTGGGCGATACGGGTACTTACCTTCTTCATAGTTCCATACACGACTCCATACATGGTCGACATAACACTCTACCGTACCTGATTTACCGGCAAAGAATCCGAAGTAGTTCCAGGACATGAATTGCCATTGACCTTGAGAATAATAGGTTATCCATGAGAAATGTTCACCAAGATATCGTTGTATCATCTCAAAGCCATAGAAATTCGCACCGATGGCAAAGTCACGACGCGTTTCAGGGTCGTAATTATAAGGTGCGCCGTTTGGCTGCCCGTACTGAGCCTGTCGCATATATGCCATTACCCAGGCTTCGTAGTCTGAACCATGACCAAACTGGAATTGACGTCCATTATGCGACTGAGATGGAGCGCTTTCAGCCTCGAAGAAGTTCCAGTCAACGGGATAAAGCCTAATTTTGTCTTTAAACTCTGTCCAGCCACCTACAATTTCATAATAATCCTTATCGACAATGGGACGAGCGGATACGGACACGGTAACACCTTCGTACCTTTTGTCATCGGGACATTTCACCTTGGCGCACGATACGGGATACCAGAAAATATCTTCGTCTTTGGTAGGTTCGCTGTATTTCATCCTGACGGTATGGTCACGGTTGGGACGCAATGTCATTTTTTGGACGAATTTTTTCAATTCCGGATTCTGGACGGCTGTTTCATAAATAACCTGACCGGCACTGTTCGTAAGCTTAATTTCGTAGCCTTCAAAGCGTGGGTCGTGTTTCCAGAACACACGGGTGCCGCCTTCGGAAGTACCTAACCAGTAACCGCGCTGGTCGGGACAACTGTGTTGTTCGCGTTTACCGCTTGGCCAAGTCACATCATATTTCTGTCCGGCGAGGACGTCAGTGAAAATATGGTCATCGTAGCGGACATCAGTGGGTTCGAGTTTTACTTTAGTGATGCCGACGCAGTTGGGATACTGTTCGGCGGCGTAGACGGTACGTATCTGGCTGCACTTGTCTTTGTCGAAGGTGGGGTTGTCAAGGTCGAAGACATAGATGGCACGCATGAAATTACGACGCGGACCGGTGTATTTGTCATTATATTCCTCGAGACGGAGGCTATACAGCTTGCTTGCATCGTTACCAATGCCGTTCTTGACAAAATCCACGATATTATAGGGGGTATTACCCACCATGATGGTGAAACCCTTGAGAAGCTTTTCGGGAACAGCGGCTACGAGGTCTTCGAGGTTGTTGTAAAGTTTCATTGTGGCCGAATTGGGATAACCGGCAAAACGGTCAAGAGCCACATTCATGTCGCCGGTAATCTGATATCCGGCATCAACCAGTTTACCCTGGTCGTCCACACCGTAGATGCGGAAAGCCAAGTTGGGTTCTTGGGAGAACTGCATGAAGTCGGTGTAGGTCTTCGACACCATCTCGATGGCGTGTTTGTCTTCGGGCTTGTAAGCGTCGGGGTTGTTCTCCTCAGCGTACTTGAAGCGCCAGATGACACCGCTCTCGCCGTTGTAGTGATCTTCTCCGCTGGCGTTGACTTCGATGTCCTTGACGCCGTTGATGTTGATGGTGTAGATGTATTTCTGGTTACGCCACATGCTGAAGTCACGGGCACGGTCAATAACGGCTTTTTTGTTTGAGGTGCTCTGTGAGAGCTCTTCGCCGTGTTCGTCGTTACAGTAACCTTCGTGTATGGTGTATTCAACGTCGGCAATCTCGTTGGTAGTGGTGTTGAGCACACGCATCTTTACGACGAAGTACGAAGCCAGGTTGTTATAGGTGGCGGTACCTTCGGGACAGAGCATTTTGAACGAGCCGTCCTCGTTTTTCTCTTCGCGGTCGCTGAATGTCTCACCTTCCTTAAAGGCGTAGTGCTTGTTTTCGAAGTGCTGGAACGAGAAGGCGTCGCCGACAACACTTATCCAGTCCTTGTCGTGTGTGTACATGCCTAAGTCCACTTCTTCGTCAGTGGGGACATATTTGCCCTCCTCGAGGTAGCGGTCGGCGGCGTTGGGCGAGAGGCGTTTCCAATCGTCGAGCGAAGATCCTTTCCAATCGGTGTCCTTGAGCAGGCGACGCTGCGCCATATAGACGCGTTTGGGCATGTTGTAGCGTTTGTACTTGATATCGAACACCTTAAGATTGCTCTTCACCTTGAAGACCACGCTGACGGTGGTGACAAGACGATGCATGGTCAGAGCTCCGTCATCGAGTTTGATGACATTGTCACCCTTAAAGACGAGCTTTGTCGTCATGTGCTTCTGCGCGGCGAGATAACTCTGGGTAGGATCAGGATCCTCTATATCGGGAAATATTTTGGTGCTATTGCTGTTCTGATTGATCTGGTCGATCATGGGACGGTCTTCGGTACCGGTGTTAGAAACAAAATAGCCGACCATGAGAGGAGCCAACGAATTGGGGTTCTCGCCTTTGTCGCCGGCGTAGGCCGATTCGGTGTCAACTTCGATTTCGGTGAGCTCACTGAAGTTCTTGACATCCTGCAGACGGGCGATAAGCAAGTCGCTGTCTATGGTTTTGTCTGTTCCATCCACTTGACGGAAGGTGTATTTCACCTGTTTGTCGGTTGTTACGCCATCGTAGTTGCCGACACCCACGATGTAAACGGGGTCATCGACGTTCGCGATATTGACCCTCATCTTGATGGCGTCCATCAGCTTGGTACCTGTGACAACCGAGTTGTTAAACACCTCGAAGGTCTCCTGAGCTATCCTATTGCCTGTGTTGGCATCAAAAATACCCACCCAGAGGGTGTTTATTTTTACCATAGCCTCGCGTTCGGTGTTCATTTCGCGCGAACGCTCGCCGGAATTGCCGGTAGAGAGGCCGAAGGTAAGATAGCCGTGAAATTCCTGACCGCTTTGGTCACTACCGCCGCCCTCGAAGATGTCCTCGGAGCACGAAGGCAGCACGAAAGCCAGCAGTAACGATATATATAATAACGATTTCCTAATCATAAACTCTTCTTCGATCAGTTAAAAGTGATAGTCTTGTTGCGATGTTCCATATCGTATGCCAAAATAGCTATACCGTCGGCATCCACACCCTTGATTTCGAAGTGATAGACATGGTTACGCATAATTGGCCAGTGCTG
>JAFLTY010000022.1 GCA_022509065.1 Muribaculaceae bacterium | reverse complement strand
CGACCCTCTGCTTGTAAGGCAGATGCTCTGAACCAGCTGAGCTAAACGCCCTTTGCCAAAAGCGTTGCAAAATTACATACTTTTTTTTTATCTGCCAAATTTTTCACTCCAAACTTTCTTACCCTGCTTTCAACAAGCAGGCAGAGTAGGTTCAACTGGAGACTTCCGACTGCACTCTCCGATATCTCCGCAGTCTTTACATACAATACTCAACGAGGTTGAATGTCGATAGACCAAATGCCTTATAGCAACAAGGCTCTACGTGGAAATCCAAAGTGAGCCGACAAGTAATGAGGGCACTGTCAAATAATGATGGCGAGATTGTGACGCCCGACCAACTCTACGATAATAGCCGAGGTAACACCACACTCTGCGGCAACATCGTTGGACGAGACCTGGCCAATGGATAAAAATGCAAACCGTCAAACCGATATGTCAATCTCATTCAATTTTCCAAAAGCATCTTCACTTAAAAAATCCGATAAATCCGGATGATGAGGATGTAATTGGGTTTCTATACGTTCTATAAAATTTGAAATTATATTGACTAAATTCAGTAATTCATCTTTTTCAACAGAGACCACCTCTCCTTGGATATTTTTTCCATTTCTATGTATAATATGATGCCTTTTATTTATTGGTTTAATAAGGAGTGAAATGTCTCCGAGATCAATATCAATTGTATCTTTAAATAATGGTTTAATTTTTGGCAGATTATGATATAATAAATTATCAAGAGAGTGACGTATACGTGTGTCAATCTCATCAATATTCTTATATATATTAGCAATAGAAATCTCCGTATTAGTATAATCTTTAAAATTTTCAACAAATCTCCTTTTTGAATTTTCTGAGCTCATAACCGTATGAAGTATTGTTTCATAAAGATAGGCTTCCATTATGCCAATTAAGTTAGCATATAAATTTTTATAGAGAATGCTTTTAATATTCTGGCTCAAATCTTCTATTGCATCTATTGCCTTTACAATATCTCTTACATGTTCCTCTATATATTCATATTCCCAACCATTGTCATATTCCTCAAATTCTTCTACTACATCTAAGAATGAATTATCTCCTAACCCAGAAATTTCACCAGAACCTCCATTATAACCATTATGAAGTTCAATATCAAATTCATAGTTACATTTTGAACAAATATGCTTGAAAAATTCTGAGTTCACACTTTCTCTGTGAGTTTCTGCAGCGAAATCAGGAGTAGGGACAAAGAAAGGTTCTGTTTCCTCATGATTGGAACATTTGGGACAGCAAAATTTAAGTGTTAAAAATTGGGCTATAGGATTATAATCGAAATGTGACATATAAATAACTATTTACTGCTACACTCTATTAGATAGACAAAGTTCTTTACTTTTTTAACAATGCTACTAACCTTATTTTCATTGATTTTATTATCAGAAAGTTTAATGCCGAGATTTGATGAGTTAACAAGAGAGAACAAATAAGAAACTTTCACTGCGTAATTGGCATTCTCTGCATCTGCATGTTTGGCGCAAACTACACCGATTACATTACCTTCTTCATTAAACAATGGTCCACCACTATTTCCCGGTTGTACAGCAGCCGAAATTTGAAACATCGATTGATTTCCTTTATAGCCGCTTAAAGCACTGATAACACCTTCTGTTAATTTAATTTCTTCACCCATAGTGTCTATTTGAGGGTAACCTAACACAAATATATTCTCTCCAACATCTGCGGATGACTTGCCAATTTGGTATGGTATTTCTTTTATCCCATCAAAATCCTTATCTACAATGCGTATTATTGCTAAATCATGTTCTTTATCTGACGCCACAACCATCGCCTTATATGATTTATCAAAATCTCCATTCACGCCTCTTATGCGAATATTTTTTGCTCCACTGGTAACATGATAATTCGTCGCAATATATCCGTCTGCAATAGCAAAACCTGATCCAGTCCAATCAATTTGTTGAATTTTCTCATACTCCGACAAGGGCGGATAGTCTTTTACAAATTCATAAGTAACAAAAAAATTATAATTGCTATTATGTTCTTTTTCTAACCTAAATTCAAATTTTGATGGGTCTTCAATAGTAACTTTACCCTCCGAAGAGTATTTTTCTCTATTTTGGTTGAACCTTTCGTTTTGGATTATGGCATAGTCATTCGTTTCGCCAATGCGAACGAATTTATTCACCCACCAATTATTTTTGCCATCGGCATATAATACAACATATCCAGAATAATCAGTATCCTTTAATACGGCATAAAATACTGAAGAAGAACTATTCAATCCCATAATATCAGGATTAATTCTGTTTTGATAATAATCTTTATAAGTTACATAATATAAACCTTCAATTGGGTCTAATTCCGCTAATTTTGCATCAAAATATTTAACAAAATCTTCTTTTTGGGGATTGTTAGGAAGATAGCCTACAGCATTAGGCATATCCTTCCCAATTAAGTTTCCATTCAAATCAAAATAATAGAAGATACCTTGATTATTTTCTACTTTTACCAAACATATAACATTTTTTATGGTTGATGATAATCCATATTCATTTGCGGATAATGGACCAGGTACATCAAAAGATGGAGTGATAATTTCATTACCTTTCAAATCAATCACACCGAATTTTTCATTCTTCGTCACTATGGCAACACCATTGATAAATTTTTCGATATCATCATATTTAGTATTAAGAACGATTTTACCTTCAAGATTAATCTTAGAAGCCTTCCCATCTTTTATTATGGTTGCTAAACTATCAGTCTCTTTAAAACCATATACTTCGTCAGCATCTATTGAGCAAATAGAATATCCTTTTGAATCTACTAGGAACTTTTTTCCATTTTTTTCAATGATTGATCGGTCAAATTCTAATGGGGTTAATGCTTTGTCGCAGGAAAAAAGAGTATTTCCTCTATCATCTATATAAAATTCTAAACCATCTTTCTTTACTCTTGCAACTTTTTGAGTAGTAAAAGCTCGGACATAATCATATTGCGGCTCTATAACAACTTTACCATTAATATCAATATATCCCCACTTATTATTAACTCTTATTGGGCACAAATTTTCACTAAACCCTCCTATACTATCTTCGTTTTCATATAAAATAACACCGGCCTCGTCAGAGACAATCCAATTAGATTCTTTATTTACCATTAAACTATCCGGATAAGCCACTCCCAAAAAATAAATATTACCATTATCATTAATAATTTCAATTTTATATTTTGCTTTATTAAAAATAAAAGATCCTAACGAATCAATTATATTATATGCACCTGATTTTAATTTAACTTTTGCGAATCCTTCTAAATAAGGGTAGGCATATATAACAGAATCCGGTAATTCAAATATAAATTCGCCAGTTGAATTGATAATCCCTTTTCTTTCTCCAATTACTACAAAGCATTTATCATCTACAAATGTTAAATTAGCCTCATCAAATTGGGGCTCAATTATGATCTTTCCATTCTCATTTATGAAGCCAAATTTATCGCCAATTTGAATTCTCAAAAGATTGGAGTCTTTTTCCTTTTCGGGAGAATTATTATGACACGAAAAGAATGTAACTGATAAAATGATGAAGAGTATATATACTATTTTTTTCATTTTTATTTTTTTTAGAATTTATTTTGCAAAGTTAGCGAAAAATAATTTGGGAAACAATAAACCATTGGCTTATTTGGTTCGATATTAAACTACTAAAAGCAAATTTTCACAAATTTGCAAACAAAAAATCGAGATTTGTAAATTGAAAAACCAATGAAGAACCATTGGAATCATTGAAGAAATGAAGAGATTGGTAATTACCTGTGATTTTTTATATGAATTCATAATAAATTTATAAATTTGTATGCAGAACTATCAATAAATTTACTTTAGAGAGCTATACAACTAACCCTTAGACTGATTTGCAATAGAAAATATGAATATTGCATCGTATGTCTAAAAGCCAATACATAAATATAATTTGAATTGGCAAACATGTCCGACATGTCTCTACAATCAGATGATATAAGAGATCTTATAACACTGATAGTTTAATTGTTGAAAAATCATATTTTTATAATATCAATCTATATGTCAAAGTTGAAAACTATTCAAGGCTTGATAATAGCCGCTTTGGGTCTTATCTGTGTTCCTAATGTGCTATATTCTTCGGTTTCGTCTAACAACGGCGCTGACAATACTGAAAGTCAACCAACAGCATTCATGGTTTCAACTGCCCATCTGGATACTCAATGGAATTGGGACATCCAATCAACTATAAAAGAGTATGTATGGAACACACTTCACCAAAATTTATATCTTCTCGAGAAATATCCTCAATATATTTTTAACTTTGAAGGGGGAGTGAAATACTTGTGGATGAAAGAATACTATCCACATGAATATGAGTTACTAAAAAAGTATGTAAAGAATGGCCGTTGGCATCTTACGGGCGCCAGTTGGGATGCCACCGATGCTATCGTCCCTTCAGTAGAGTCTGCCATACGCAACATTTTGCAAGCGCAGACATTTTACCGTAGCGAATTCGGTGAGGAAAGCACTGATATTTTTTTGCCGGACTGTTTTGGTTTCGGATGGACTCTGCCGACTATCGCTGCGCATTGCGGTCTGATAGGCTTCTCTTCGCAAAAATTGCAATGGCGCGTCAATCCATTTTATGGTGATAAAAAATATCCCTTTACAGTTGGATTATGGCAGGGAGTAGACGGTTCAAGGATTATGATGGCGCACGCCTATGATTACACGACTCGTTGGGATGACACTGATTTGACCCATAACACTTTGGTCGCCCAAAGAGTCAAGGCGAGTCCACTAAACATCGGCATGCATTATTACGGCACAGGGGATATCGGCGGTTCTCCGACGATAGGATCTGTACAATCTGTTATTGACGCGACGATGGCTGAAGGTCCGACAAAGATATTGTCAGTATGCAGCGACAGTCTGTATAAACATTTCCTACCGTATGATCAACATCCCGAACTACCCGTGTTCGACGGAGAACTTACTATGGATGTCCATGGTACTGGTTGTTATACATCACAAGCCGCCATGAAACTGTATAACCGACAAAATGAGGCTCTTGGTGACGCGGCCGAGCGTGCTGCAGTAGTAGCGGAACTCCTCGGAGTGGAGAATTACCCCTCGTCTGCTATTACCGAAGCCTGGAGAAGATTCCTTTTCCATCAATTCCATGACGATCTTACAGGCACAAGCATTCCTCGGGCATACGAGTTTTCGTGGAATGATGAATTGCTGTCACTTAAACAGTTCGCCGATATTATTGAGCATTCAGTTTCGGTAGTCTCCGACATTATGGACACCCGTGTTAAAGGAATACCCGTAGTACTTTATAATCCTACCGGTCATACCGTCACCGATGTTGTCAATATCGCAATACCCGCGCATGAGCTGCCAGCAGATGTAATTGTCAAGGGCCCGAATAACGAAAGTTTATTAGCACAGGTTACAGGATACGAAAGTGGCAAAGCTCATATACTTGTAGAAGCGACAGTGAATGCGAATGGTTTCGCGGTCATCGATGTGGTAATGAAAGGAAGTGGCAAACCATCGAAAGTCCCACCTGCCAATAAATTAAGTAATTCAAAATATGACTTGAAATTTAACGATGCGGGGGAGATTGTGTCCCTGGTATCTAAAGAAACCGGTAGAGAGTTTGTGCAGTCAGGAAAAAGCATACGTCCGGTCATCTTCGAAGAAAACGAATCTTTTGCGTGGCCGGCTTGGGAGATTCTTAAGAAAACTACTGACAGCACTCCCGTCTCGATAACTGATGGCTGCGAAATTTTTCTGACCGAAAACGGACCTTTGCGCTCAACAGTGAAGATAAGTAAAAAATACGGTGACTCTGAGTTTATACAATACGTAAGACTATATGAAGGAGCTTTGGCAGAAAGGATAGATTTTTACAATGAAATAGACTGGGCTACATCAAACGCTTTGCTTAAAGCGGAGATTCCTGTCACCGCTTCCAACCCGGATGCTACATACGACCTTGGACTCGGAACAATTAAGCGCGGCAACAATACATTGACAGCTTATGAGGTATATGCCCAACGGTGGGCCGATTTAAGTGATGAAAACGAAAGTTTCGGTATGACAGTGATGAGCGATAGTAAGTACGGGTGGGATAAACCAGACAATAACACGCTGAGGCTCACATTACTGCACACCCCTAAAACCTCAGATCGATATGTATATCAAAATCATCAGGATTATGGGCATCACACTTTCACTTATTCGCTTGTCCCCCATGAAACACAACTTAATCCATCCAAGGCCAGTGCTGATGCTGGAAAGTTGGATCGCGGACTGAAAGCTTTTGTTACCGACAGTCATCCCGGGCGGTTGGGTCGCACTTTTTCGCTTACCACGTTAGACAATCCCGATATGGCAATCATGGCTCTGAAAAAAGCTGAAGCGTCACACTATTATGTCGTGCGTCTATACGAAACAGGTGGCGTCAAAAATAATAGGGGAGACATAACCTTCCCCTTCGAGATTGCTGAAGCATGGAAAGCCGACGGCACCGAAAAGACCCTTGAACCGGCTCCATATTCAGGTAATACGCTACATGCCGAAGTCGCCAGAAATGGCATGGCGACATATAAATTGAAATTCGTTGCGCCTCCGGTGAAAAAATCATCGCAACATCATTTCTTGCCGCTCAGTTATGACAAAAAATGTTTCAGCTTGAACGGATTTGAAAGTGACGCCGACTTTTCGGAAGGCTTTTCGTATGCTGTCGAGTTATTGCCCGACACACTTGTGAAAGACGGCATACCGTTCCGCATAGAGTCTCAAAAACTATATGGCGGCAAAAAATGTCTGTCAGATACGTTGTCGATTCCGGCAGCCGATTTTAAAACCTTATACCTCTTGGCGGCTTTTGCAGGCGAAGAAGGAGCTACATCCGGCAATCTTATCATAGGAAATAATTCATATACGTTATCAGTCCCATCGTACACAGGCTTTATCGGACAGTGGGGGCATAGCGGACACACGGAGGGTTTTTTGAGGCCTAATGAAGTGGCATATGCCGGAACTCACCGTCATTCGGCTGCCGGTGACAGTCCGTATGAATTTACATATATGTTTAAATATGACTTCATCATTCCATACGATGCTGAGTACATAGTGTTGCCTCAAAATCCTGACATGGTAATATTTGCCGCCACATTGTCATCGGAGTCCGCCGATAAAACAAAAGCCGCCTCTCCATTATTCCGAACATCCAATCTCGCAGACAATGTGCCTCAAGGCACTCAGAAGAGTTCTGCTTTGCAAAACAGTCTTGTGAACGCAGACAATATGACGAGATGGTCGGGATATGTAAACGAACGCGAGCATCCTCGTTTTCTGCATGACGGAAACGAGCGCACAAAGTGGTGCGATGTCTCGAGCGGCCCGGCTTTTGTCGAATATGATTTCGGAGAGTCTAAAAAGGTACAGTCTTGGGAGATGCTTTGTGCCGGTCATGAAAACCCCGGATTTGTGACCTCTACCTGTCTGTTACAGATCCGGAATAACAGCGAAGAAGAGTGGCAGACAATCGACAAACTGCTCTCCAACCATAAGAATAGAATCAAGCGTACTTTGAATGATTCGATAGTTGCGCGCTACGTGCGATTACTTATAATACAGCCCGAACAATCGGCTGACGGACCGGCCACTCGCATATACGAATTTGCCGTTTATTGAAGCATTCAATCCATCTAACATTGTTTGCCGAAAAAATTGTATATTTGCAGAACAAATGATGACATTAAATATCGTTTCCCATATACTACAATTATGAAAAAAGATACTGCGATTTTCAACCTTATCGAGAAAGAGCATCAGCGTCAGTTAAAGGGCATTGAGCTTATTGCAAGCGAAAACTTCGTGTCAGACGAAGTCATGGCTGCTATGGGTTCATGTCTTACCAACAAATATGCCGAGGGCTATCCCGGAAGACGTTATTACGGTGGCTGTGGAGTGGTCGACGAGGTAGAACAGCTTGCCATTGACCGCGTAAAACAATTGTTCGGAGCTGAATGGGCCAATGTTCAACCCCATTCGGGCGCTCAGGCCAACATGGCTGTGTTCATGGCTTGTCTTAAGCCCGGTGACAAATTCCTGGGACTCAATCTGTCACATGGAGGCCATCTTTCTCATGGTAGTCCGGTTAATTTTTCCGGCCTTGTTTTTGAGGCTTTGGAATACAATGTCGACCGTGAAACCGGACTTATTGATTATGAGCAGATGGAAGAAGTAGCTCGGCGCGAACGTCCAAAACTCATCATCGGGGGAGCAAGCGCTTATTCACGCGAATGGGATTATGCACGGATGCGTCGTCTTGCCGATGAGATAGGTGCCATTTTCATGGTTGATATGGCCCATCCTGCCGGACTGATTGCTGCGGGACTGCTTGATAATCCGGTAAAACACGCGCACATAGTCACCTCCACTACCCATAAAACATTGCGTGGCCCTCGCGGCGGCATAATACTTATGGGTAAAGACTTTGACAATCCCTGGGGTATTACTACACCAAAGGGAGAGATCAAAAAAATGTCGCAATTGCTTGATTCCGCAGTATTTCCCGGTGTGCAAGGTGGCCCGCTCGAACATGTCATCGCAGCAAAGGCCGTGGCATTCGGCGAAGCGCTTAAGCCCGAATTCAAGACCTATCAGGAGCAGGTGAAAAAGAACGCAGCGGCACTTGCCAAAGCACTTGTGGATTTAGGATATAATATTGTGTCGGGGGGCACTGACAATCACTGTGTCCTTATCGACTTGCGTGGTAAATATCCCGATCTGACCGGTAAAGTGGCTGAGCGTGTTCTTGTAGAAGCTGATATCACAGCCAACAAAAATATGGTTCCTTTCGATACACGCAGTCCTTTCCAGACTTCGGGTATACGTCTTGGTACTCCCGCCATTACTACACGAGGGGTGAAAGAGGACATGATGCCGTTGATAGCCAACCTCATTGACCAAGTTCTTGCTGACCCCGAAAATACCGCTGTAATTGCCGAAGTCCGTGACGCAGTGAACGGTATGATGGAGAAATATCCTATCTTCGCCTGGTAAATTTCTATTTTGTCATTCCGACTATGTTATCAACACATGTCATTATAACGGCAGCCGGAAAAGGTTCGCGTTTCGGCTCTGAACTTCCAAAGCAGTTTCAACCTTTGGGACCTTCAGGATATCCCGTCCTGATGTATAGCATCAATGCTTTTCTTGACTTTGGAATACCCTTTGGCAATATTATAGTGACCCTGTCGGGCGATGATGTTGCGATATGGGAAGAACTGTGTAGCAAATACGGATATGTGACTCCGCGAGTAATCATTGGCGGTTCTACCCGTTTTGAGTCTGTCAACAACGCTTTGATGAATATTGAGATCAAGGCAGGTAAGAAGATTCTTATTCA
The DNA here is from genome assembly GCA_022509065.1 of Muribaculaceae bacterium. Taxonomy (GTDB): domain Bacteria; phylum Bacteroidota; class Bacteroidia; order Bacteroidales; family Muribaculaceae; genus CAG-873. The sequence continues at coordinate 29,620 of JAFLTY010000022.1, read as the reverse complement.
CGACGGAGCTCGCCCCTTGGTAAGTAGAGACGTTATATCCAGGGTTTGGGAGGAATTAAACCACTGTACGGGTGTAGTACCTACAGTGCCGGTGACCGACAGTCTTAGAAGAGTCGAGGCTACGACCGGCAATACTGTAGCTGTTGATCGCGCTTTGTACTGCGCTGTCCAAACCCCTCAGGGATTCGAGGCGGAGACTATATATAATGCATACAGGCAAGGATATAAACCGACGTTTACCGATGATGCTTCGGTTGTCGAACATTACGGAACCGTCATACGGCAGGTTGAAGGCGACAGGCGTAATATAAAAATTACCGTGGCTGACGATTTGATAATAGCAAACGCCTTCTTGGAGAGCCAACGAAACTAATTTGAGCCGAGGTGGTGGCAAGCAGTATAGGCGATGAATTCTTTGCGTAATTTTGATATAAAGTATATCAAAGGCATCGGCTCAGCTCGTGCCGATTTGTTACGCAAGCATCTTGATATTCATTCTGCTTACGATTTGTTACGTCATTTTCCACTGCATTATGTTGACCGAACCAGCATATATAAAATAACCGACTTGGCCGGTGATATGCCTTCTATTCAGTTAAGAGGACGATTTCTACATTTTAACATTGTCGGAGAGGGACGCAAACGCCGACTCGTCGGTGTGTTCAGCGATGATACTGGAATCATCGAAGTGCTATGGTTTCAGGGCATTTCGCGTATTAAAGATGCTTTCCGAACAGGCAATGAATATGTCATTTTCGGTAAACCCACTTATTTCGAACGAACAGGTGCCTGGTCGATATCCCATCCGGAAGTCGATCCTCCCGGTGCTTTGGGATCAACGCAGGGGTTACGTCCCGTCTACTCAATTCCCGACCCGCTGCGTCGTAACGGAATAACCTCTCGAATGATATCCGGTTGGATAAATAATATTTTTATAGCCCGTCCAATCATAACAGACTATCTCCCGGCTTCAACGCTAAACAATCTTGGAATGGTTGGACTTTCGGACGCCTTACGTTCGGTGCATGCGCCAAGCAGTGCAGAACAGCTAAATAAAGCGCGGTTCCGACTCAAGTTCGACGAACTCTTTTTAATTCAGGTGGACATGCAGCAAAACGCCAGGACCCGAAAACAAGTGTCGCGAGGTGCTGTCTTTACCACCATCGGCAGGTTTTTTAATCGGTTTTATGCCGAGTGTCTTCCTTTCCAACTGACGGGAGCCCAAAAAAGAGTCTTACGCGAGATACGCAACGATGTGCGTACAGGTCACCAAATGAATCGTTTGGTGCAAGGCGACGTTGGGAGCGGTAAGACGGTAGTGGCGCTTATGGCAATGTTGATGGCTCTTGACAATGGTTACCAAGCCTGTATGATGGCACCCACAGAAATACTTGCCACTCAGCATTTTGAAGCATTGCGACAGCTTGTAGCCCCATTAGGTGTCAATATTAAATTGTTAACGGGTTCTACAAGAGCAAAGGAGAGACGTGTCATTCATGAACAGCTCGCCGATGGTTCGCTGCACATCCTTGTGGGTACACACGCGCTTATAGAGGATCCCGTGCGTTTCAATAATCTTGGATTGGCAGTCATTGATGAACAGCACCGTTTCGGAGTGGCTCAACGAGCCAAATTGTGGAAAAAAGCCACTTTGCCTCCGCATGTCCTGGTCATGACGGCCACTCCCATACCGAGAACACTGGCCATGACGGTGTACGGTGATCTTGATGTCTCGGTTATTGACGAGCTACCGCCCGGTCGTAAACCAATACTCACTAAACTTGGATTTGACGACCGCAGACTGGATGTTCTCAAGGCTCTGGGATTGCAACTTCGTCAAGGGCGTCAGGCCTATATAGTTTATCCGTTGGTGCATGAAAACGAAAAACTGGATTTGTTGAGCCTCGAGGAAGGTTATGAATATATTCGCGACACTTTCCGCGATTATAAGGTCGGATTTGTGCATGGAAAGATGAAACCCGATGAGAAGGATGCCCAGATGGCATTGTTCGCCTCAGGCACTACACGTATCTTAGTTGCCACCACAGTGATAGAAGTGGGAGTGAACGTCCCTAACGCAACTACTATGATTATTGAGAACGCGGAACGTTTCGGACTCTCTCAGTTACATCAGCTTCGAGGTAGGGTGGGACGTGGAGGCGACCAGAGTTATTGCGTGCTTATGACGCGCCATAACATATCCAAAGAGACACGTCGTCGACTCGAGCTTATGACTCAGACCACCGACGGTTTTCTGATAGCTGAGGCAGATATGAAATGGCGTGGCCCCGGGGATATTGAAGGAACAATGCAGAGTGGTATTCCCTTTGACCTTAAAATAGCAAACCTGGCCACTGATGGCCAGATTATAGCGTTGGCTTCGAGAGAAGCCGAAAAACTATTGGAACTTGACTTCCATCTTGTTCTTCCGGAGCATGCCGCATTCGCCAGAGCGCTAAATTTGTCAAGAGATTCCGATAAATCGTGGTCGCGAATATCATGAAAACCAAATTCGAATGTTGGAAGAACATTCATGCTACAAGCGAACCTTTTCGAGCCAATTTATTACTATGGCGATAAATTTTCAATCTCAGCCAAAAGACAATACAGCCAGAATTAAGCCTCCGAAAAACAATACAGCGCCCACAGCTCCTATTATTTGATAACGTCGAATAGTTGAGCGGGACACCGGTGCAAAGCCATTTTGTAATCCACGCGATTTGCTTATGCCGAAAAGCCATACGAACAGGCCTATCGCAAAAAGAATAATTCCTGTATAAACTGCGCCATTCATAGTAAAAAAATTTAGTTTTTTATTTAAATTTCATGTGAGTCGACGAAAAATCAAAAATAGCTCTTAAGACTATTGAAATTTAAATTGTTATAAGTTTTTATAAATAGTAACGATTTTGAGTTTGTCTATGTAGATATTTGTCAAGTTTAACAATATCAATTCATAAGACATTTAAAGATCATTGTGTCAAGTAAAAACGTTGTTGTATGGGCTTTTGACTGCGCTTTTATGTTATTCTTTCTCTTCGGCATCCGGGGCTCCGGTTTTAGGCAATGTTTTATGCAGCCATAAGAAACCTGTCAGACCTGCAATCACTGACCCGACAACGATACCGAGTTTGGCGTGGTTGAGGAGGTCTATCTGCGAGATATCGCCTCCAAAAGATAAAGTGGCGATGAACAGCGATACGGTGAAACCGATACCTCCGAGCATTGCTACAGAGGCCATCATGTGCCAATCAGAATGCGCCGGCATAGGAGCCAGTCGAAGTTTAACAGTAAGCCATGAGAAAGATAATATGCCTACAAACTTCCCTATAACAAGACCGAGAATGACAGCAAGCGATATACCCTCGAAAATAGATGCCGGATCCATATTAAGCAGAAATATTCCAGCGTTCGCGAAAGCAAATATCGGCACTATAAAAAAGTTCACTATTGGATGGAGTGTATCTTCCAGTTCCTGCAGAGGAGAAATCACTTTATCGGAGGCCGATTCTATTTGTTTCAGCCAGTTCATCTGTTCTTTACTTAGAATGCTTCGGCGTGAAAGTTCCTCATCGTCCATTTCACGGAAATTGGATATAGACTTACGTATCTTGCGAATGTATTTTTTTGGTGCAAAAACGGGTGTGGCTGGTACGCATAGTGCAACAAGAACACCGGCGATTGTGGGATGAATGCCTGAATTAAGGAATAAAAACCATATCACCCCACCTATAAGCAAGTAAAAAATCTTAGATTTGATATGCATGGCCGACCCAAGCAACAAAAGACCAAGTAAAGCGGCGGCATAAACCAACAGCATAGCTTCGATGTGTCCCGAATAGAACACAGCTATTACTATAATACCACCGATATCGTCCACAACAGCGAGCGTCGTAAGGAAGATTTTTAATGAGATAGGTACGCGTTTGCCTAACATTGCCAACACGCCGAGCGAGAAAGCGATGTCGGTTGCCATGGGGATAGCGGCTCCTCCTAAATAATCTGTGTCTTTACTTAGCCAGAAAAACACAAGAACCGGAACTACCATACCGCCAATAGCAGCTACTATAGGAAGAAATGCCTGTTTAAAAGATGATAGCTCACCTACAAGTATCTCGCGTTTGATTTCAAGACCGATACTGAAAAAGAAGATGGCCATGAGCGCATCGTTAATGAAGGCCAATAAGGTCATCGGATGTCCATCATGACTAAAAAGATTGAAAGACCCTACTTGGAGCCGTACTTCTTGATTCCAAAAATTGAAGTAATAACCGTTAATTGCGGGTATATTTGCAACGATAAGTGCTACAACTGTAGCCATTATCAAGATATTACCACCGGTAGCATGTCTTCGGATGGCTTGCCTGGCCGCGAAGAAAACGGAGGATTCGCCCCCGTTATGTGTATGTGATGAGATGTTTTGGTCTGCCATTATAAATTCAAATGTTTTTCAGCAGTGCACATTTACTTACTATTCAAACAATCATGAATGGACGTTAGTTCAATTGTTAATAGCGTCCTTAATTAAAACGGAAGTTAAACGAGAATTCGTATTTTTCGACAGGTAAAATATAACGTGGCAGCACGTCGGGACCGCATGTGGCTGTTCCCAGTCCATGTTGAACGGCATCTATATGAATTGTAACCTTTCCGTCTGCACGCAGTTCGTTGATGTGTCTTGCGTTGTCTATATTCGAGTCGGGATAAGGTGTAGCGCTGAATTGGAAAGGCGAAACGGCAGTCACTGTAAGATTATCGCCAAAAGTTACTTTTCGAACGTCGGTATGATTACCGGTAGCTTGCGGTACTATGTAAGGATGGAAGTCCTCAAGAGGTGTTGTTGTAAATTCGGCAATTCTGCCTGCTGTCTTTCGGTCTGAGTATGTCTCAACTGGTCCGCGTCCTGTATATGTTATTTTGTGACATGCGTTTTCAGTAGAGCGCCAAGTTAGACCGACTCGTGCAAGCGATTGCAAAGACGGCTTATCAGGGATAAAATGACAAGTAATAACAAGATTGTCGTTATCGTCAATCGAGTACTCGAAGTCGGCAACGCCGATATCCTGACCGCTCTTACCCGACAAAGAGGTGCTTACCACAACGCATGTGTCGCTGATAGCTATAGATTTTACCCGCTGGCTTATATTGTCCAAACCAGCTTCGCGCCACAAACGCCCATGATGTCGTTCGTCGTTTTCAGTCAGAGGTCGGTATAACGAAAGCACGATTGGCTCATCGATTATCTTCTTACCGTCATGAATCACCGAGGTAATAGCTCCTGTAGTGTCTGAAATAGTAAAAGAAGTATTGCCGGATGTAAAAGTGTTATGCTTATGTTGAATCATGGATTTCGGAAGAATATGACAGCGATAAGTTCCTGGTATTACAAACTGCGAAAAAGCTACTTCATGGTCGTTAGAAATCAAGGCAGTCGAGATTTTAGGGCTCCAACTCATGTTAAGAAAAACCTCCGGAATATTGTCGGGTATATCGAATTTGCCGAATGAGTGTGTAGCCACACCGTGTGGTTCAATCGATATGTTTTCTGTCCCGTTACGATAAACACGGTTATCGCTGTCTGTTATACTCCAGTTCAGGGTGAAATTGTTGAGATTTGTGAAATCGTGCAGATTCCTGATTTCTACTGTTAAATTTTCTGAGTCTTTCAGCTCGGCTTTGATGTTTTGATATACACTCTTTACTTCTTCAAGATGCGGGTGAGGTGAACGGTTAGAGTTTATAAGACCGTTACAACAAAAAGAAAAGTCGCTGGGTATATCATCATCACCGAAGTCGCCGCCATAAGCCCAAAATTCCCGGCCTTCGTCGTCTTTGATTAGAAACGACTGATCCACCCAATCCCATATACAGCCACCTTGTGCCAATGGCTCGCTTTCGAAAACTTCCCAATAATCGCTCAGACTGCCTACGCTATTACCCATGGCGTGGGCATATTCACAAAGAATAATGGGACGATAAGTATCCGGTCTATGCACATAATCCTTTATAAAGTCAATGGTACTGTACATATTAGCCACTATATCCGTGTTCCAAGCTGTTTCAGCTCGTTCATATTGTATCGGGCGATTGTGCTCAACGCTTTTCAACCAGCGATATGTCTCTTCGAAGTTTATTCCGTTTCCTGCTTCGTTACCTAATGAATAGAAGGTCACCGAAGGATGGTTCTTAGACTTGGCATACATCCTTTGCGTCCGATCTAAATGAGGAGCAAGCCATGTTGTGTCTCGGGCAAGAGATTCTTCTCCATAACCCATGCCATGCGACTCAATATTGGCTTCGTCAATGAGATATATGCCGTACACATCGCATAAATGATACCACTCGCGACATGCCGGATAGTGGCAGTTGCGGACAGTGTTTATATTATTCAATTTCATCAGTTCAATATCCTTCATCATAGTCTCATGGTCGACATAATGTCCTGTTAGATTACTGTGAGAGTGTCTATTTACCCCCTTTATTAGAATGGGTACCCCGTTAAGGCAGAACTGTCTGTTTTTAATTTCGGCGGTTTTGAAGCCTACATTGCAACCCACAGTCTCGGTTGTGGTGCCGTCGTCGTTTTTAAGGTTTATAACAAGGGTATATAGAGAAGGGTGTTCTGCCGACCAAGCGTTGACATTAGCTATGGTATCCGAGAAACACATCTGCTTTTTTGCCGGGGCGCTACCGGATATTGTCAGATTACCTCCCGTATCATAAAGTGCATACTCCACATTCATGCGGTTAGATTGATCTTCAGGTGTCAGACCGTTAATTTCAATGTCAAGAGACAGGCAACCGTCGCGGTAATTAGTTGCGTCAAGAGGAGAGCGGACGGTAAAATCTGCAATGTATGTTTTTGGAGTACTGTATAAATACACGTCGCGTTCAATTCCGCTGATGCGCCACATGTCCTGACATTCGAGGTAAGCTCCCGCTGACCACCGGTAGACCTCAAAAGCGATACTGTTTTCTCCGGGCTCTAACACATTAGTGATGTCCCATTCGGCAGCCGTCTTAGAGTCCTGATTGCAACCAAGGTATTTGCCGTTTACCCATACATAGTAAAACGATGTAGCACCTTCGACGCAAAGCACAACGCGCCTACCATTCCAATCCTTAGGAATTTTAAAAGTGCGACGATATGACCCTACTTCGTTGGTCTCGACGGGGACATAAGGCGGATTTTTGGTGAAATTAAACTTTGGACTGTCAAATTCATAGCGAGTGTTGACGTATATTCTGTTTCCATATCCTTGACACTCCCAATTACCGGGAACATTAATCTCGTCCCACGATGTTACGTCATAATCCGGCCGATGAAAATCCACAGGCCGTAGCTCGGGATTTTGAGTCCATTTGAATTTCCACGTACCGTTGAGGTTAAGGTAGTATGGAGACTTGGCATACTCGTCAGAAGATATTGATTTTAATGGGTTTGCGCCATAAGGTACAACACATTGGTGAGCATCTATCTGTCCAATACGAAACGCTTTTTGGTTTTGCCATTCAGGCGTTTCAGAGGAATTGATTACTTCGCAAAAAATAAGTGAGAAAGCAATGATAGTGATAATGAATCTCATAACTTTTAATGTGATGGTCTTAAATGCAAAAGTATAAAAATGATTCCTAATTTCAAAGAGCTGTTGTGTCATTATAAATAAGCAACTTTAAAATATCTGCGCAAAATGTTGGAAGACCCCTTTGGCATATTGGGTTGCTATGTTGAATTCGGATTCTATAAATGATAAAATGTGTCAATATCGAGCATATATTACTAAAGTATTTTAAAAACACGTCTATACTCTTTCTTTGGCATCCCAATTGTATAATTTAGATGAAGATTTTACGTTTTAAGTTAAATTCTCCTTGATTTTAACATTTCATATTCTAAACCAATCATTCTGGGGAACAAATCTTACGAATTATAAACATTTGATTAATAAAATACTATAAACATAATAATTAATATGAAGAAAATATTTTTGTCCCTTATTTGCATCAGTGCCTTAGGCACAAGCGCTTGTGTGGCAGGAGATCAACCTGGAACGACCGTAGTGATGGAGCATGCCGGTTATAGTCGCGAAGACTTTACACGCGCGGCTGAATCTACAGTCAATGGTGTTGTCAGTGTCAAGTCGTACGCCACTCCTCAGACGCGGCAGCAATACAGTCAGCGCGATTTTTTCAGTGACCCTTTCTTCGAATACTTTTTCGGACAGCCGTCTTCACCGAGACAACAGCCTCGCCAGCAGGAAAAACCTTCTCAACGTCAAATTGGCCTCGGTTCAGGTGTGATAATCAGCACTGACGGTTATATAGTTACCAATAATCATGTTATTGACGGTGCAGAGCGACTTGAGGTGACTCTAAATGACAATCGTAATTTCAATGCCACTGTGGTTGGAGCCGATCCCACTACTGATATAGCATTGATAAAGATTGACGCTCCAGACCTGCATGTCATACCTATGGGCGACAGTGAAGACCTTAAGGTTGGCGAATGGGTGTTAGCAGTCGGTAATCCTTTTGGTTTCACATCAACTGTGACAGCGGGTATCGTCAGTGCGAAGGCTCGTAATATTTCCACCACCACAGGAACTCCTTCGTCGGGAGGTATCGAGAGTTACATCCAAACCGATGCCGCAGTCAATCAAGGTAATTCGGGTGGTGCCCTTGTCAATCTCGAAGGTGAGTTGGTAGGTATCAATACCGCCATATACAGCCAGAATGGAGCTTATATTGGCTGTTCGTTTGCCATACCTACATCCATCGTAAGCAAAGTAATAGGCGACCTCAAACAGTTTGGAGCTGTTCAACGAGCCTATTTGGGTATTATGTTCGTACAATTGACACCTGAACTTATCGCCGAGAAAAAACTTGAAGGCGTCAACGCAGGTATCTGGGTTGATAGTGTCGAAGATCGTTCGGCAGCTCGTGAAGCAGGCATAGAGCCGGGAGACATTATCATAGCCATTAATGAACATCCTACCATATCGACAGCCCATTTACAAGAGGTTATCGCTCGTTTAAGCCCCGGTGATACGGCAGTTGTCACTCTGATTCGGGATGGCAAAGAGTTACAGAAGACTGTGAAGTTACGAAACCGTCAGGGTAACACTGCTGTGACTCGCGCCGGCTCGGTGTCTGATCTGGGCGCTACAATGCGCGAACTCACCGCTGACGAAAAACAACAACTCGAGGTACGTTATGGCGTTCTTGTCGAAGATGTGGAAACAGGTCGTTTCAGCAACGCCGGTATATCGAAAGGCACAGTTTTGCTTACTGTCAACGGAGCTCAGGTGAATAAACCTTCCGATGTCGAAAAGATTTACAATGCCGTCATGAAAAGTGATGATGACAAGGTGTTGTTTATCAAAGCACTTACTCCCACGGGAAGACAAGCTTTTTATGCCGTCACCCTTGTAGACTAACTGTCATCTTCAATAATAATGTTTGAACCTTTTGAAGACTGCAAACAAGAGTCATAAATTGCTTTCGTTTCTGAACTAAAGAAACTTGGCATCTAAAACATCTGACTGGGCTTTTAGCCAAGTCAGTTGTTTTTTTGCATATACGCGAGTGTTCTTGGCTATTCGCTGTATCGCTGTGTCACGATCCATTTTTCCATCGAAATAGTCAAACCACTCCTTAAAACCAATAGTGTTAAGCGAGTTGAGATGCCGCAGATGAAAAACCGAGCGTGCTTCCGTCTCCATACCTGCCTCTACCATAATCTCGACCCGTTTGTTGATACGCTCGAAAAGCTCATCCCGGCACATCTTCACAGCATAAATGTTGTAGCTAAAGGGTAATTGGCGGTTGAGAGCATTGCCTACAAACTCAGAAACCGGTCTACCGGTTTGTAGACATAATTCTACGGCATGCATAACGCGGCGTGGGTTCTTTTTATCAACACGTTCATAAGTTGTCGAATCAAGATTGGAAAGGAGTGCCAAAAGGCCTTCCATCCCTATGTCTTCGTGAAGGGCGAGAACGCGTTTTCTTACTTCAGGCGATATGTCAGGAAGGTCATCGAGTTTTCCAAGTAAAGCGTCGATATATAACATCGATCCTCCGCAAACTATGATGTTTTTTTCTTGTCGGACTCCGGCTTCGTAAATTATTCTCAACGCATCTGAAGCAAAGTTCGCGGCACTGTAGGGCTGATTCAGATCCAGACATTCCAAAAGATGGTGTCTCACGCCACCACGCTCTTCAAATGTCGGAACAGCCGTGGTTATGGGAATTCCTCGGTATATTTGGCGTGAATCGGCCGATATAATATCACAACCGAGCCGTTGAGCCGTCCGGACAGCAAGAGCTGTTTTTCCTGAGGCTGTCGGCCCGGTTATTATTGTCACATGCGGTAATAAGGTCTTACCGGTATGTTCACTTTTTATCGTTTGCAACGATCTGGGCGATTTTGATTATGACATCACGAGCCTTTTCCATTGAACGGATGGGTACGAATTCATAGCGGCCGTGAAAATTAAGGCCGCCAGCGAAAATATTGGGGCAGGGGAGACCTTTGAAAGAAAGCTGAGCGCCGTCAGTGCCTCCGCGGATAGGAACGACTTTTGGAACAATATCGCAGTCGCGCATGGCCTGTTCGGCGATATGAATTATATCCATCTTGTCCTCAATCTTTTCGCGCATATTATAATATTGATCTTTGATTTCGAGCGAACAGCAATCGGGAAACTCATGGTTGATTTTGCGTGCCAGGTGTTCGAATTCTTTTTTACGGCGTTCAAAGCGGTCTCGGTCATGGTCACGGATAATATAAGTGAGCACTGTTTTCTCTACAGTTCCTTCCATGCCGACAAGGTGGTAAAATCCTTCGTACCCTTCGGTGTGTTCAGGCGTTTCCCATCGCGGTAACATAATGACGAATTGATTTGCGATGCGCATGGAGTTGACCATTTTGTGTTTGGCATAGCCGGGGTGAACGTTGCGACCGACAAATGTCACTTTTGCCATTGCCGCATTGAAGTTCTCGTATTCCAATTCGCCTATCTCACCGCCATCCATCGTATATGCGAAGTCACATCCGAAGGTCGGCACATCGAATTTATGGGCTCCAAGACCTATCTCTTCGTCAGGATTAAATCCGACTCTGATTTTGCCATGCTTTATTTCAGGATGTTTTAAGAGATATGCCATAGCAGAGATAATTTCGGCTATACCTGCTTTATCATCGGCGCCAAGCAATGTGGTGCCGTCTGTCACTATCAGATCTTCACCAACATAATGTGTGAGCTCGGGAAATTCGGATGGCGAAAGTATCACTTTCTTTTCGCTATTCAGCACAATGTCTTTACCATCGTAGTCTTTTACAATACGAGGATTGACATTCCGACCGGACATGTCGGGACTTGTATCAAGATGGGCTATAAAACCTACCGTAGGTGTGGCATAGTCGACATTCGAAGGCAATGTGGCCATTAGATAGCCATTGTCATCAAGAGTTATATCGGTTAGCCCCAGTTCTTCCAGTTGTTCTTTTAGGAATTTGGCGAAAACCATCTGGCCCGGTGTTGATGGCGTGAGATTTGTCAGTTCATCACTCTGAGTGTCAAAAGTGACGTATTTAAGAAAGCGTTCAGTTACATTCATATTTTTAAGGTCTTGATTTTAAGGTAATTTTATTTTATTTTGACAAATTCCGGACGCCACGCATCTACATCGATGCCTCCTACACCATGTACGGGCACAGTAGTGTCACCGTCACTGAACACAATGAGAACTCTATTGCCGGTCACCGGATCAGTCTTGTCAACGACAAGCACATGCGCATCCGCCACCGTGGTCGATGTAAATTGTGTCGTGCCTCGCCATGTAGCTGGATTCTCTTTACGAAACTTATAAACGTTCTCGGTGTATTCTTTTAACGAACTGTCAAGGGAAGTAATTTTTTTATCCGCATTTACAGTTGCGTTTCCATTGCATGCCGATTGTATGCCAATAAGGGTCATTTGGCGCTCGACTTCGGAAAGATCATTGTTATCCAACCATCCGTTGTCAAGAGAATCGGCCGTGAACGTTATATTAAGTCGTTGCATAAGCTCTTTTTGTGACAGATGGTTTACACTATTGACTGCCGAAAAGCTCGGGTAAGACATCAAAAGCGCTAACGACAATATGATGAAGCGTAGTGATTTATGATTCATCTCTCTATTTTTGAAAAATTAATCTTCGTTACCCGAGAACTCCATCAGATAAGCCTTTATGAACCCGTCGATATCTCCGTCCATAACACCGTTGACATCGCTGGTTTGATGATTGGTGCGATGATCCTTTACGCGCCTATCGTCAAAAACATACGAGCGTATCTGACTGCCCCATTCAATCTTCATTTTGCCCGCTTCTATCTTTGCTTGTTCCTGCAAGCGATGCTGGAGCTCTTTGTCATACAGAATGGAACGCAACTGACGCATCGCGTTTTCCTTGTTTTTGGGTTGGTCGCGGGTTTCTGTATTTTCTATTAGAATTTCTTCCTGCTCGCCTGTATAAGGGTCGGTAAATTGATATCGGAGTCGCACGCCCGATTCTACTTTGTTGACGTTCTGACCGCCGGCACCTCCCGAGCGGAAAGTATCCCACGAAACACAAGCCGGGTCAACTTTTACTTCTATTGTGTCGTCAACGAGTGGTGTCACGAAGACTGAAGCGAACGATGTCATACGTTTACCTTGGGCGTTATAAGGAGATACTCGTACAAGACGATGTACCCCGTTTTCGCTTTTAAGGTATCCATAGGCAAAGTCTCCTTCGACATTTATCGTGCATGATTTTATACCGGCTTCGTCTCCATCAAGAATGTTGGCTATTGATGTCTTGTATCCATTTTTTTCACACCATCTGAGGTACATGCGCATCAACATAGATGCCCAGTCTTGGCTCTCCGTTCCTCCGGCACCTGAGTTTATTTTAAGAACGACTCCAAGCTTATCTTCCTCGCGGCGCAGCATATTGCGCAGTTCAAGGTTCTCTATCTTTGACATGGCGTCGGTGTACAGTGCGTCAATCTCGTTTTCTTCCAACAAGCCTTCTTTTACGAACTCAAAGCCTGTTTCGACTTCGCCGACAGCCTTGTCTACCTCTTCATAACCTGTTATCCACTGTTGCAAATCTTTTATTTTTTTCATCTGGGCTTGAGCTTCGGTGGGATGCTCCCAAAAGTCGGGAACATGAGTGCGTAGTTCCTCTTCTTCCACCTGAATACGTTTGCCGTCAATGTCAAGATAGCGTTTCAGAGCGTCGCGTCGTTCTATTGCGTCTTTGAGTTGGTCGTAGGTTATCATAGGTGTGGGTTTATCTTCTTTTTCGCGAGGTTGATAATTATGGTGCAAAATTAATAAACATTACAAAGAAAACCAAAACGGTATTTCGATAGTATAGTGTCTTGACCGATTGAGTGTCAAACAATTTTGTTACGAGGTGTTGTGGCTTGAAAGTCTTTAAGATAACACGGAGTTGAATAAGCCACATCAATAAATTCGCGTCGATGAAACGCTCTTTCTGACAAAGCCGTCATATCGACCGCGAGGGGTTCTACATTATCTATGAAAAACACATTGTCGAAAGCTTTATTTTCTGTCATCGACCTCCATTTTGGCATGCCGTTTCCAAAGAACAATACCGGACGCCCGTCCTCGATAATTCTGAAATATGGATTGTCCGAATCTTCCAGTATCAATGCTCTGGGCTTGATTAAGGGTGTCAGACCCATGTCATAGGCGGCTGTATATACTTCCATCCTACGCGCGTCAAGCATGGGAACGAAAACGGCGTCCTCCAAATTGTCAATACTTGCGAACATCACCTGCGTTGCCATCAGCTCGAGTGTCGATACGCCTATCAACGGAATGTCTAGACCGTAGGCCAAACCTTTGGCTTCGCTCAGTCCTATTCGTAATCCGGTATAGCTGCCCGGTCCCAACGACACTGCGACGGCATCGAGTTTGATGCCTTTCTCCTTCGCGAAAACCAACATGGCTTTCATGAAGTCGCTCACCGTAGCCGCGTGGTTGCGACCCTGCATGTTTTCGAGATGGTGCAAAACCATTCCTTCTGCAGTGAGCGCTACCGAACACGAGGTATTTGATGTCTCTATATTCAGGATGACAGCCATTTCCTTCGAATATTATTTTGTTAGAGGCGAGTAATCAGCCGAATATCTTAGCATTTGGGTGGGATAATCCTCTTCATACGATATTGTAACGTCTACAGGATTGCCTTCCTCATCGGTGACAAGCGTGTATACTGGATTGACAAATCCCTTATAAGGTGCTATATCGAGTTTTGCATATCGCTCCAGAACTTCGCGATGGATATCAGGATTGACTTTGACTGCGTAATTTTCTACAAGACTGCGAGCAGCTTCATAATCGCCCTCACTGGTGATACGTTGGATTTCAGCCAGTAATTGACCAAAAAGGTTGCGTAGGGCATCATAATCATTGATGCGTACATACGTCTTGCCCTCAATTTTGACCAATTCGACAACATTGTCTTTCGCGCCTTTTTCCAATACCCAAGCGGCTATCAACTGCCTGTTACGCATGTGAGCTTCCTCAATGTTATTGCCAGATTCTATGCGAACTAACTGTGTCATCAACCCGTTAAGAAGATATTTATAGTATTCTGCCTTGTATGCATCGGGGTTGTCTAACAAACCCAATTCCAACAACTTCGGATCTGCCAAGTAATAGAGTGCGAATAAATCGGCGCGCGCTTCCTCTATAGTGCTACTGTGAGCTTTTAGAGCTGTCGGATCAGTGCCGGGCAGCAATTTGCCGGAACCGTGACCCAGACATTCGTGCAGGTCGGTGTGCAGATTGTCGGTAATGAACAGATACTCGTCAAGTAGCTCGCGAGTGGGTTGGTCAATGACGAACTCTTCGTTGAAGCCGTTACCATGGCTCGCCTTGTCGTACGCTTCGGTAATATTTTCCAGAGTGACCGATTTAGATCCGTGAGCGGCGCGTATCCAGTTGGCGTTCGGAAGGTTTATGCCAATGGGAGTAGCGGGGTAGGAGTCGCCGGCGAGAATAGCTGCCGTGATGACTTTGGCGCTGACGCCTTTCACTTTGTCTTTCTTGAAGCGGGCGTCTACAGGCGAGTGATCTTCAAACCACTGAGCGTTGTTGCTGATTGTGTGAGTACGTTCGCTCGCCTCGTTATTCTTGAAATTAACTATCGATTCCCATGCACCGGTCATACCCAACGGATCGCCGTAGTCTTCAATGAAACCGTTTATAAAATCAACTTGACTGTCGGTGTCTTCCACCCACATTATAGAGTAGTCGTTGAATGTGCGCAGATCGCCGGTGGTATAATATTCTATGAGCTTATCGATAGTGGCTCGCTGAGCTTCGTTCTCGGCATATTGAGAAGCTTGGCGTAAAGAGGCTACTATATCGCTTATGGCATCACTGTAACGTCCTCCTATGCGATATACCTCTTCAGTCAGTTTGCCGTCAGCACCTTTCACTACACGAGTGTTGAGCCCGTATGGAATTGGCTGTGTATCTGTAGTATCGCGCAAAGCGGCATAATAAGCCTCAACCTCGGCTTGTGTCACTCCGGGGCCGTAAAGGTTATTGGCTGATGTAACTACCAAATCGACACCGTCTTCCTGATTGACACGTTTGGCATAGAGTGCGGGGTTAAAAATCGCTTCAGCGAGATATTCGCCGCGTTCGTCTTCGGGGTAAGCCCCACGGTATGCTTCCATAAACCATTCACGACCGAATTCCGGCTGGAACTTGTCTGTCGAATAGTGATGGTGAATACCGTTGGCAAACCATACTTGTTTCATGTATTTTTCGAAAGCCTTAAAGTCTGCGCTGTCGCGGTCACCTGAATAACCGGTGTAAATTTTTTCCAGAACAGGACGAAGTTCCAGGTTGACTTCGCAGTTTTGATCCCATAGGATGTCGCGTCCTTTCAATGCTGCTTCGGTAAGGTAATATACGAGCAACTTCTGATTGAGTGTCAGATTGTCAAAATCCGGCACTTGATAGCGAAGCACTTCGATGTCGGCGAAACGATCCACAACATAATCGAAAGTGTCATTGTCTTCCATGTCTTTTGAACTTGAATTGCAGGCCGTCGCTAACAGAGCGACAGCGATTCCGGTTGTTATTAGGGTTGATTTCATGACGAGGTATTTTGTGAGTTTTTATTCTATATACAAGACTAATCCTTTAAGATACTCCCCTTCGGGATGATATATGTTGATCGGATGGTCGGACGGCTGCGTCAGCTGATGCAATATACGTACTTTGCGACCTGTCTGGGCAGCTGCCGAAAAGACAGCCAGTCTGAACTGCTCGCGAGTGACTGCCTGGCTACACGAAAAAGTGAACAAAATGCCACCGGAAGCTATCCGCTCGATAGCCCGGGCGTTGATTCGCCGATAACCGCGCAGAGCGTTGCTTAACGCAGACCTATGCTTGGCGAAAGCCGGAGGGTCCAGTATTATCAGATCATAGCTGTCCTGCTCCATACGATCCAAAAACTTAAACGCATCTTCGGCATACGATTTGTGCCTTGTGTCATTGCCAAAATTCAAAGTCACATTAGCGTCAGTCAGCGATATTGCCTTTGCCGACGAGTCAACCGAGTCCACGGAGAGCGCCCCGCCGGCAAGAGCATACACCGAAAATCCTCCGGTGTAACAAAACGTGTTGAGCACTCTTCTTCCATGAGCATACTTGCGCAACAACTCTCTGTTGTCTCGTTGGTCAAGAAAGAATCCGGTTTTTTGTCCTTTAAGCCAATCGATGTGAAAACGGAGTCCGTTCTCTGTCGCCTCGTCGCTTTCATATCGACCGACTATATAGTCATTGACCGGATCGAGCCGTGCTTTATAAGGCAACGTTGTCTCGCTCTTGTAATATACGTTATGAATCTCAGCGCCATCAAGATTGACGAGAGCCTCGGCAATGATGTTCCGCGCATGGTGAATACCGACCGAATGGGCTTGAAGTACAGCAGTATGGCCATAGACATCAACTACAAGTCCGGGCACAAAATCGCCTTCACCATGTATCAAGCGATAAGCGTTGTTGTCGGGACGAGCCATGTTTAAGGCCTGTCGCAGTCTGAATGCGTCTCGCAGTCGCATGGCATAAAAAGCCTCGTCAACAGGGAAATCGCCAAAAGACAGTATACGAACCGCTATACTGCCTATCTGATAGTGCCCCGTTCCGATAATGCGTCCATCGGATGCCGCCACGCGTACCAGGCTTCCTTCTTCAAGGTCTTCAGGTACTTTGCGAAGTGCTCCAGAAAAAACCCATGGATGGAACCGGTCAAGCGATTCTTCTTTTCCTCGAGCGAGAGTCAATATTGGGAGTTCGGTCTGTTTAGTATTCACACACGTTATAAAATTTGTCGGTTTCAATTATGTACAAGGCTAAAAACCTTTACGTTATTTAATCAGAAATCGGTATATATCGTTGAAATTGGCGTATATCAGCAAGAGGAAAAGGAAAGCCATTCCGACCATCTGGGCGTAACCAAGAAATTTCTCCGACGGCTTGCGACGTGTTATTATTTCTACGAGGGTGAAGAGCGCGTGGCCACCGTCCAAAGCCGGTATGGGCAGTATATTCATAAATGCCAGGATAACAGATAGAAAGGCTGTGAGATACCAGAACGATTCCCAGTTCCATTTTTCCGGGAACATGTCTGCAATGGCTCCGAAACCTCCTACACTTTTGGCACCTTGTTTAGTGAACAGCAGTTTTAGCGAGGAGACATAACTGGTCAGTTTGTCCACACCTCGGCCGATTCCTATGGGAATAGCCTCGAAAAATCCGTAATTGATGCGGTCAAAGTCATATATCTGGTCGGGAGGTGTCAGGCCTATGCCGAGTGTTCCGTTCTCGCTAACATCTGCCTTAACTTTCATCGGTAATCCGTTACGTACTAAGCCAACTTCAATGGTCTTACCGGCGTTTTCTTTAAGAGCCTGAGTTAGTTCCGAGTACGAGGGTGTAGTGTCATTGGCTATCTTGACTATACGGTCACCGACAGTGATACCGGCTTTATCGGCACCATCGCCAGGCGATATCTGCGATACTATTACAGGTACTCTCAGGGCCATAGGTACGCGTTTGCGGTCAGGATCCGCGTACATGGCGAGAGTGCCATCAGGTATAGTGACGGTGATAGTATCAGTGTGATTACGCACTGCAGTAATCTTCGCTCCGTCTTGAATAAAGCGCCAGAACACCATATCGTCTGTATTGTCGATAGGAGTGTCGTCAATTCGTATGGGCATGTCTCCGTCTTGTAGCCCCGCAGCCTTGAGCTCAGGTGCGAAATCCCAGCCCTCCGATACGTTATCGAAAGGTATCGAGCGGTCGCCCCAATACAATGCTATCCCTATGTAGATGATGATAGCTAACACGAAATTCATTATCACCCCGGCCATCATGACCATGAGGCGAGGGAAAGGCTTTTTCGCGCGGAATTCCCACGGCTGTGGCTCGGCGCTCAGTTGAGAGGCGTCGGTGGTCTCGTCAACCATACCGTCAATGGCGCAGTAACCGCCAAGCGGCAACCAGCCTATGCCGTAAAGAGTGTCTCGCCACCCAGGCTTGTCAGGATTGGTTGAAGGATGGGGCTTGCCTAAACGAAATGTCTTGAGAGCTCGCGGTTCCTCTTGCGTCGTCTCTTTACCGTCTTTACCTTTTACTTTCTTCGTCCAGGCTATAAGTTGTAAGGTGTTTTTTCGGGGGTCGTATTTAAGCAACGAAAACCACGGATTGAAGAATAGATAGAATTTACTTACGCGCATGCCGTATATCCTGGCAAAGATATAATGTCCGAACTCGTGTATCGTGACAAGAATGACAAATGCCAGTATAAGTTGGGCGGCTTTTATTAATATGGTCTCCATTTATATCTATTGTCGGGTTTGATCAATTTATCACTTTATACTTATTGATATACTCTTCAGCTTTTCTGCGGCTTAATGTGTTGGTTTCAATATAGTCTTCAAGTCTGGGAGAGCTTTCATAATCTATGTTTTCAAGCGTATGTGCCACTACATCGAAAATGTCGGTGAATCTGATGCGTCCATGCAGGAAAGCGTCCACTGCGACCTCGTTGGCAGCATTTATTATGCATGCTGTATTGCCTTTACGGATCAGCGCCGTATTCGCAAATGTCAAACACGGAAAACGCTCTGTGTCAGGCTGCTCGAAAGTGAGATTGTGCATCTGCTCGAAGGTAAGATACCCCGAAGCTCCTGCTATGCGGTGGTGCATTCCCAGTGCATACGCTATGGGCAGATGCATGTCAGGGATGCCCAACTGGGCTTTTATGGCGCCGTCTTTAAACTCTACCATCGAATGGATTATGGATTGCGGATGCACGATGGCATTTATTTTGTCTGGTGCTATACCGAAAAGATGGTGAGCCTCAATGATTTCGAATGCCTTGTTCATCATCGTGGCCGAATCGATGGTAATTTTCGCCCCCATACTCCAATTGGGATGGCGTAACGCATCGGCCGCTGTGACCTGTTCAAGCTCCTTAGCCGTCAGCGTTCGGAAAGGACCTCCCGAAGCTGTAATGATGAGGCGGTGTACATTATCTCGCTCTTCGCCCTCGAGGCATTGCGCTATGGCCGAGTGCTCCGAATCAACGGGATAAATACGTGTTCGCGATGTTTTTAGCAGTTCTGAAATCAAGTCACCGGCTACCACAAGGGTTTCTTTGTTGGCCAATGCTATGTCTTTGTCTTTCTTGATGGCTGCAACGGTAGGCAGTAAACCGCTGTATCCCACAGTCGCCGTAACTACCATATCTACATCGTCTCGCGTAGCTATCTCTGTCATGGCATCGCTTCCGGTAACAAGCTCTGTGCTCCCGAAATCTCTTTTCATTATGTCGCGAATGCCACGCGCTGCATGCTCATCGCATACGGCAAGCGTTTGGGGATGAAATTTCGATACTGCCTTTAACGCTTCGTCTGTCCGAGAGTTTACCGACATGGTGACAAGTTCGAAACGCTCCGGATGCGCTGCCACCAGGTCGAGTGTTTGCCTGCCTATCGATCCCGTCGCCCCTAATACTGCGAGTCGCAAAGGTTGGCGCGTTTCTTTACCGGTGCTTGTCTCAGTCAACTCGGCGTTTTGAGCAATATGCTTCGATGGCGCGCTTTTCGTGCTCTCGTTCATGTTGTTGGCTGTATTTTCTGTCATATAAGAAATGCTTCTCACTATTAATACAACCCACAAAGTTACTAATTTTTATATTCCCCTGCAATATCATAATAACCTGGTTCGTCAATAAATATGTCATGGAAGTGTTTAGAGCCGGCAATGGTACTAAAATTTGAAGTTATTTTTTCTTGCTCGTTGCTTGTGCTTGGGTTTTTATTTAAAAATGTATAAATTTGCATACTGAAAAAATAAAACCATCATGAAGATACTTTCTAACGAGGAGATACAGCAAATTGAACAACGTACTCTTGAGGCACAGAACATCACCGAACTTGATTTGGTCGAACGTGTCGCGTCCGCAGTCGCCGAAGAGGTTAAAATGGTTTGCCGTCCCGATGGGCTCCTTATAGTTCTTGCAGGGTGGGGCAATAACGGTGCTGACGCTCTTGAATCGGCTCGTCTTCTCGCCCTCGATGGCTACAAGCCTGTCGTTTACCTCTTTAATATTGGTGGTCAGCGTCTCTCTCCTTCTTGTGACGCTATGCGTTTACGTCTGGCCGAAACTCCCGCGGTAACTTTCTATGAGGTGACGGGTGCCGAATCGTTCAAATGGGTTGAACCACCGTCTTCCGCTACTGTTATCGACGGCCTCTTTGGTCGTGGGCTTAATCGCACTATGCCTCGCAGTTTCCAGCTCATTGCTCATAGTGTCAATCAGAGCGGCGCTTATGTGATTAGCATTGACATCCCATCCGGTTTAATGTCCGAATGGAATGGTGCGTCCGTTCGTAACGACATGATGCACGCTTCGCTCACTCTTTCCGTCGAGTTTCCTAAGCTGGCCTTTATGTTGGCCGAAAACGCCGAAGTGGTAGGTAAATGGAAAACTATACGCATTGGTTTCGATACAGCTGCCATAAAAGAGGCTCCTTTTACTTTTACTTACGTCGATCGAGGAATAGTGTCACGCATGTTGCCGCGACGTAAAGAGTTTTCTTCGAAAGCCGATTATGGTCACGCCTTGTTGATAGCCGGCAGCCGTGGCATGATGGGGGCGGCCGTGCTCGCTGCTCGCGGTGCCTTGCGATCCGGCGCCGGAAAGGTATCTGTCATAAGTTGTGCCGACGGCTGTGATATCGTGCAATCTGCCGCTCCATGCGCAATGTTTGTCCCTACGAAAAAAAATGATTGTATGACCGAGATGCCGTTCTCAAACAAATACGATGCTGTCGGTGTCGGTTGTGGAATAGGAACGGCCGAGGAAACAGCAAATGCCTTCGAGAAATTTGTTAAAAGCGCTCAGGCAGCCGGCCGAAGGTTGGTTATCGATGCCGACGCCCTGAATATCATCGCGACTCGTCCACTCATCCTTAATTTCCTCCCCGCTTTGTCAGTTATTACTCCTCACGCAGGTGAGTTTGACAGGATTTTCGGAGAATCGTCATCCGACGAGGAGCGTCTACGCAAAGCCATAAAATGTGCAGAAGACTATATGGTGGTTATTGTCCTCAAAGGACGTTACACTACCGTCATACGTCCCGACGGGCAACTCATGTTTAACTCAACGGGTACACCCGCTATGGCTACAGCCGGGGCTGGAGATGTATTGACGGGTCTGATTACAGGTTTGATGGCAACCGGTATGCGTAGCGAGCTCGCCGCCTTTGTCGGTCCTTACATTCACGGCCTCGCAGGGCAAATTGCCGAACAACGCAACGGTCAGTATGGTGTCACAGCCAATGACATCGCCGATAATATAGGAGTTGCCATTAAACAGATAATGGGCGATTGACCGATAATTTTAGCTTTTTAATATGATAAGTTTAGGTTTTCTTTTTTGATATTTCGCCAGGCAACTATTTTTCTTTGATGCCCACTATATGATTAAGATATGAAAAAATTTGCTACAATATTTTCCATCGCTTTTTTAGGAACGTCAGTGGTTTGTTTCGCGCAGTCTACCCAAAAGTTCACTGCCGACAAGACTAACGAATATGCTTTAGTCTACTCGTTGCCCATGACTGTGGTCGATATCACCGTTGAGACCGAACACACTATAAAGCAACCCGGAGAATTCTTTAACTATGCTACCCGCCATTTAGGACTCTCCGACAAAAATGTCATTCGTCAGCCCGAACATCTTGTCGTTGTTAAGTCCGTTACTATAACGCCACGAGGTACAGCCGACCCCGACAACCGCTGGCAGGTCCAGTTCAAAAATGGCTCCGGTGTAACAATGTCACTTATGGAGGATGGTGTACCTTTGGCTATCAATACCGATGCGGACGCTCCTGTTTCGCCTCAGCTCCCCAAAGCTGTCCCGGCTCAGCCCACTCCGCTCGAATCGCCGGCCGCTCGCGAAGCTGTCACTGAGGAGATGACTCTTAGCACCACCATTGGCAGGAAGGCTCAGGCGGCTGCTAATCGTATTTTCGAGTTGCGCGAACGTCGCAACGACATTTTTAGCGGTGATGCCGAGGCTATGCCACCGGACGGCAGAGCGACAGAACTCGTTTTGGCAGGTCTTTCTGCTCAGGAGGCCGCTCTTACCGCCATGTTTACCGGCACAGTAAAAACATTTACCGAAGTATCCACAATAACCTTTACCCCTCGTAAGGAAGACGAGTCAAAAGTGCTCTTGGCTCGCGTTTCGCCTATCGAAGGTGTTGTGGCAAAGGACGATTTGTCCGGTATTCCGTTATATCTTAGCTATGAGATTCTCACGCGAGGAAAGTTGCCCGAGAACGAAAAGGGTGAGGCAAAGAAATTCCCTAAGGGTGGAGTGGCATACTCTATACCCGGCAGCGCGAGAATAAGTCTGCATTTTAACGGCAATATTATCGGCAGCGCCGATGTCGATATCGCTCAGTTGGGTGTTGTGTTCGGCATCGACCCTGCGTTGTTTACCGACAAGAAAGCTCCTGCTTTTGTCGAATTCTCGCCGGTGACCGGCGCTATTGTAAAGCTCGGATCTAAATAATTGAGTGTCACTGTTATGATGAATAAGATTATTGCTTCATTATTTCTTTCCGGTTCATGTTTGTGTGGTGTCGCTCAAGGTATGGATCTGCCTGCGCGTATCAACACTTTCGATTGCAAACAGGCTCATGTGCGTTACGAGGTTTTGTTGCCATCTGCTGCCGATCCTGTTGCTTATGACATTGAGCTTACGGTGGTTAACACTCCCGACTCTTACTCCGAGTGCGCTTACCTCATAGACTGGAAATTGCCTCGCGGTAATAAACTCTCGCAAGGCTTCAGTAGCTACTGTAACGGCGATCATTTCCGATACAGGGACTCTCGTCTCCAGGAATATCATGTCGTTGAGGACAGCATACCTTTCACTGCCGATGGCGGTGGAGTGGCGCGTAACTCCCAGTTCGCTGATATTTTGCCTCCGTTCATCGCAAAAACAATAGCAGCCATGGCCAACGACTCCACTTACACCTACTCGTTTGACGAGCCTCGTGGTGTCCTCTCAGGGTCACGTACCGTAAACGGTTACGACGCGCTTGAATTTACCTATACTTTTGACACAGCCACTTGGCTCCCGCTCGAAATCGATTTTGTGTACAATCCCGCAAGCATATCCGAACAGTTTGTCAATGCTAAATACACTTGGAGCGATGTCGCAGGCGATTGTCCGTCGATAAACGAAGAATACCTCATGGAGCGATACGGTGATATTTTCGAGAAGTATCGAACATCCAATTTCAAGGCTGACAACCTTCCCGGTACTGCCATGCCTACTTTCTCATATATTGTCCCTGGAGCAGGTCGAATGAGTCATTCACGTGGCGAAAACGACTTGGCGCAACCTGTCCTAATGTCTTTCATTGACAGCGACGTGGCGTCAACACCACAAGCTTTGGCTGCTGTCGAAAGTGCACTGCAGGCTGTGCCTTTCAACGTGACCGGCGTTTATGTGTTCCGCGACGGCAATAAACCGGACGATGCATCTCTTACCGAATCGCTCCCTGTTGTCAATGGCGAGGATTCACTAATCAGAAAATGTGGTATAACGGTTTATCCGACTTTTCTCCTTATTAATACTGACGGGACTGTTTCATCTGTCATTCAAGGCGTTTCGACCGATTTGATATCCGATTTGTCTCAGTCGATGATGCTTTTGCACTGACAAGCCTCCTCACAGCGGCTCAATGACTATCGATACATAAGTCAATTTATCCGAAAAATATAATTAACTTATTTCCCACCACATAATTTCCACAGAAATTTCAATAATCTCATTACCATAAAAAATCATAATGCATAATTCAGAATTGGACGACGAACGCACCGACGGTGAAAAATATATCGAAGAAGAATCGGACACTTTACATACCGATTTTGCGGAGGACGCTGGCGCTGACTCATCGGAATCAAATCATGACGCTGACACAACGTCGCCGACAGCCGAGCTTGAGGGGGGCGCAGCCTTCAGTTTGCGTGGCATGTATCGCGACTGGTTTCTGGAGTATGCTTCTTATGTTATATTGGAGCGTGCTGTCCCTGCAATCGAGGACGGTCTCAAGCCGGTGCAAAGGCGTATTCTCCACTCAATGAAAACTCTCGACGACGGGCGCTTCAACAAAGTGGCCAATATCGTCGGTAACACTATGCAATATCATCCCCACGGCGATGCCTCTATTAAGGACGCACTCGTACAGTTGGGTCAGAAAGAGCTATTGGTCGAAACCCAAGGTAACTGGGGTAATGTGCTGACGGGTGCCGAAGCGGCTGCAGGCCGATACATTGAGGCGCGTCTGTCTCCTTTCGCTCTCGAAACATTATATAGTCCCAAGGTAACTGACTGGACGCTTAGTTATGACGGCCGCAAAAAAGAACCGGTGACCTTGCCTACAAAGTTTCCTATTCTCCTTTTTCAGGGTGCTGAGGGTATAGCTGTCGGACTGTCTTCGAAAATATTACCGCACAACTTCAATGACATCATTGACGGTGCCGTTGCCCATTTGCGCGGCGAGGCTTTCGAACTATATCCCGATTTCATAACGGGGGGCTACATTGATGTGTCACGTTATAATGACGGTAGACGGGGCGGTTCGCTGAGAATACGTTCGAAAATCGAAAAAGTCGACAACAAGACTCTCGCTGTCACCGAGATACCGTACGGCAAGACAACAGGCGCAGTCATCGATTCCATTTTGCGCGCGTTTGAAAAAGGTACTATTAAAATTCGTAAGGTTGTTGAACAGACTACCGATACGGCGCGTATCGTCATTCATCTACAACCAGGTACTTCAAGCGACAAGACAATAGACGCCTTATATGCCTTTACCGATTGCGAGGTCAACGTGTCGCCGAACTGTTGCGTCATTCAGAACGAAAAACCCGAGTTCCTTGGTGTCAGCGACTTGCTGAGGTATTCAGCCGAAAGGACACGCGAGATTCTTAAAGCGGAGCTGAATATCAAACTTGACGAGGTCAACGAACAACTCATGTATGCCTCGCTCGAAAAGTTCTTTATCGAGAAACGTATTTACAAGGATAAGGAATATGAAGAAGCCGCCGACCTCGATGTGGCCGTCAATCATATCGATCGTCGTCTCGATCCGATAAAGAAAAATCTTATTCGCGAAGTCACGCGCGACGATATCCTTAAGCTACTTGAAATAAAAATGAAGCGCATTCTTCGCTTCAATGTCTTTGAGGCCGACAGACAAATCGACCAATTGAACGAGGATATTGCCCGTCTTAAAGACGACCTTGACCATATCACTGACTTCACCGTAAAATGGTTCCTTGATTTAAAGGACAAATATGGAGCAAACTATCCCCGTCGTACCGAGCTTCGCAGCTTCGATAATATCGAGGCGGCAAAGGTCGTCGAGGCAAACGCGAAACTTTACTTCCATAAAGACGAAGGTTTTGTCGGCACCGGTTTGAAGCCCGAAAAAGACGAGCAGCCCATTGCGACATGTTCGTCGCTCGACGATATCATCATTTTCTACAAGGATGGTCGTTATAAGGTGACAAAGGTTCAGGACAAACTCTTCGTAGGCAAAAATGTCCTCCATATTGCTGTGTTTAAACCTAAGGATAACCGCACCATATATAATGTTATCTATCAAAACGGTAAGGGTGGCGCTTACTATCAGAAGCGTTTCGCTATTGTCGGCATAGTGCGCGACCGTGAGTATAATGTCACCCAGGATCGGCCTGAAAGCCCCGTGCCCGGTTCCAAGGTTGTGTGGTTCTCTGCCAACTCGAATGGCGAGGCTGAGGTGGTGAGGGTGCTTCTTTCTCCCAAGCAGCGGCTTAAGACTCTGCACATCGATGTGGATTTCAGTAAACTCGCCATCAAGAGTCGTACGGCGCAAGGCAATCTTGTGACACGTAACGACGTGCACTCTATCAAACTTAAGGAAAGGGGCGTATCTACTTTGGGTGGTCGTCAGGTATGGTTCGACCACGATGTGTTGCGTCTCAATTATGACGGCCGCGGTGAGTACCTCGGCGAATTCGGCGCAAACGACAAGATTCTGGTCATCATGAAGTCGGGTGACTATTTCACCACCAACTTTGACGAGACAAATCATTATGATGCCGGAATCGAACGTATTCTTAAGTTTGAGCCTGAACGCGTATGGACTGCCGTTTACGACGTGCCGTCGACGGGATATTATTATATGAAGCGTTACACATTCGAACCTACTGTCAAGCCCCAGAGATTCGTGTCTGAGGAGGCCGACTCGAGGCTTATCGCCTTGAGCGACGCTGTGTTGCCTCGTTTCGAATTGAAATTTGGCGGTTTGGATGCTACGCGAACTCCACTCGAAATAGATGCTGCCGAATTTATCGGTGTTAAATCGTTCAAGGCCAAGGGCAAACGTCTCACGCAACTTGAGGTAGACAATGTGGTCGAACTGGAACCGCGGGAGGTCGAAGAATCTGAAGAGGAGTTTCACGATACCCCCGACGAAAATATCGAAGAACCCGAAGTTCTCGAACCGGATCGGAGCGATGAAGAAATTCGGGATGAATTGACAGGTCAACAACGGTTGTTCTGAACGAAGCTTGAACCGTCACATTGTTTTAACTTACAGTCTCCACGTCTGATTTTTTCCGAAACGCGAACTTTTGATACCACATGACAAAATGAAGAAGTTGCTTGGCATATTGACGTTGTTGTTTTGTGTTACCGTTGTCTATGGTCAAACAACTGACCGTTCGATAAACACCGTCAACAATTCGTTCATGTTGGAGATTGGTGGAGCCAATCGGGCCGACACTTATCTCACTCCTTTACATTACAAAGGATGGGATGTGCGTTTGGGCTACGAACATATCAACGTGGCGACGACAAAACCTTTTCTATGGATGCTCAACGCCGATATAACTACCGACCGCACTCTAAACCCCGTACGTAATTCGGCTATGCTTGGCGCTCAGTTGCAATGCCGCTGGGCCATAATGTATCGACATGCTTTCTCTCCAATATATGAAGTTGGGGTGGGTGGTGCGACGACGGTCGATGCCGGAGCATTGTATCTTAGTCGTAACGGTAACAACCCTGTTGCCGCAAATGCCTCGTGGACTGCAGATATAGCTGCCTATGCAACGGCGAGGTTTAATGTGGGTAAAGTAAAGGCAGTGGCTTTCTATCGTGCCGCTTTGCCGGTAATCGGAGCTATGTTCGCTCCCGACTATGGTCAGTTGTATTACGAAATTTATCTCGGAGATCGTCATGCTATATTCAGCCCTGCCGTCTGGGGAAAGTATTTCAGGCTCGATCAGCGGTTGACCGTCGATTTAAAGATTGGTCCCAAGTGGCTCAGAGTAGGTTACGGCATAGATATTCTTTCGACAAAGGTGCATGACATAGTAAGTCGACGCATCAACCATAATTTTGTCCTCGGGCTGACAACAGACTGGTTTAGTGCCGCAAGATAATAAACATGAAAACAAGGTCAATCATAACAAATATGCATCGACGTTTGCAAAAAATATATTTTACCTCTTTGGTCATGACGTTGGTCTGTGCCTTTACAGGTTGCAATTCGATAGAGGACTATGACAACGATATTTCAGGCAATTTCGATGCTTTGTGGAATTTTGTAGACGGGCATTATTGTTTTTTTGAACAGAAAGGCATTGATTGGAGTGCTGTCGGCGAAAAGTATCGTCAGCAGGCAAAACAATGCGCTACTCAACGCGCCCTCTTTAACGTGATGGCTGCTATGCTCGATGAACTGCGCGACGGTCATGTCAATTTGTCTTCGCCTTTCGAAACGTCATATTATCGCAAATGGTGGAGCGATTACCCCCAGAACTACGATGAACGTCTCGTCGAACAGTATTACCTCAACTTCGATTATCATTCTCTGGGTTCGGTTTATTACGGCATACTCCCTGGGCATAACATAGGGTATCTGCGTATCCCAACCTTCTCTTCGGGACTTGGTGAAGGTAATATAGACGCCATATTGGATTATTTTAACGTCTGTAGCGGCCTCATCATCGATGTGCGTGATAACGGCGGTGGGGCGCTCACCAACGTCGAAACCTATGTCAGTCGTTTTATAGACAAACCTGTCGTAGCCGGATATATGATGCACAAGCAAGGACCGGCTCACAACGACTTTTCGAAGCCATACGAATATTCGTATAAACCCACCGAAGGTCATTTGTTATGGTCCAAACCCGTAGTGGTACTCACCAACCGTTCCACTTTCAGTGCCGCCAACAATTTCGTGGGCATAATGAAAAGCCTCCCCACAGTTACTATTGTCGGAGCAACAACGGGTGGTGGTAGCGGGATGCCCCTATCGTCGGAATTACCGTGCGGGTGGGGAATACGCATATCGGCCTGCCGTGTACTTGATCCGCAAGGCAACGACACCGAGTTCGGCGTTGAGCCCACCGAAGGCTGGGCAGTAGACCTCGACCCCGTCCAAGCCCTCACCGGCAAAGACACCATCCTCGAAGCTGCTATCCAAGCCCTCACCCACTAATCACACAACCCCTCGCACCCGCACCCCCAGGCTTTGTCATAGCGGTCGGGCGCTTGCGCCCGACACAACTAACACTTGCTATCTGAAAAAACTAACCTGGTTGCGATATTTCGCAACCAGGTTAGAAAGCGGAGAGGACGAGATTCGAACTCGTGGTAGGATTACTCCTACGTCAGTTTAGCAAACTGGTGGTTTCAGCCACTCACCCACCTCTCCTTCAGGCGGTTTTTGCCTTTGCGGTGCAAAAATAATGCTTTTATTTTGATTGACCAAATAATTACCCAAATTTCCAGAAATTTTTCCATGGCTCTTTCATTGGCAGTTGAACCTGCGGCGGAAAATTAAATGATAAACTTTTGACGATAAGGACTTAACCTTTCGTCAAAAATTGTTAACTTTGCAAAAACTTCAAAATTGATTGCCTATATGGAATTTATCAACAATGTAAACAAG
>JAFLTY010000021.1 GCA_022509065.1 Muribaculaceae bacterium | reverse complement strand
TGACCGCGATGAGTGACGTTACCGTTCTTTTGCTTACTTTCTTCATGTTGACTTCGACTTTCCTTCAGAAAGAGCCGACCATAGTATATACCCCTTCGTCAGTGTCTGAAGAAAAAGTACCCGTCAAAGACCTCGTGACCATCCTGGTCTCGAGTGCTGACAAAAGTGGCAAAATGGAAGACCCCACAATTACCGAAGGTAAAATATTTATCTCTTTTGCCGGTGACTCCGTTCTGCCCAGCGAACAATTGCGTCGCGAAATCATAACAAAAGCAGTGTCGGTTTATAATACCGACGGTGCCGGACAACGCAACAAACTGTCGCTCAACGAACGTCAGATTGACGCTTTCGCTAAAACAAACATGATGGGAACACCCTTCCGTTACCTCCCCGAAGTCCTCGATATGGATATCGTACGCCGTGACCAGCTCATGGGCGACTTGGACGGAAGCAAATTCCCCGAATTAGCAAACAGAATAGGTATACCTATCAACAACAACACAAAGGACAACAACCTTAACGACTTTCAGGTTTGGATGAAAGCACTCAAACTGGTGGCTCAGGATGTCCGCGAAAACAAACTCAGGACCGAAGGTCTTGATCCCGCTAATCCCGATGACACTGAAAAGATTCGCTCACTCGACATGCTTTACAACACACTGATGCAAGGCCAGTCGATATCCATCAAAGCCGATAAGGATACTCCTTTCTCAGTCATCAACCAGATTTTTGAAAATCTCCGTTTCATGGAGCTTAACAAATTCACGCTGATGACAGCCCTTAAGTCCAACTCATAAAAGTAAAGTTTAACAATGGCACAAATAGAACAATCAGACAAAGGCGGCAAAAAGAAAAAAGGCGCCCAGAAGAAGATGTCTATCCATGTAGACTTTACTCCCATGGTGGACATGAACATGCTCCTTATCACATTCTTTATGCTCTGTACAACAATGATCAAATCGCAGACCGTACAGATCATTCTGCCTGCCAAGCCCAACGAAAAACACGAAAAGGTGACCCAGGTAAACAAAGACCTTGTGATGACCCTCATTCTCGATACAGAATATGACGAAAACGGCAAACCCAAAACCGACCCCGAAACCGGCCATACACTCCACACAATCTATTATTACGAAGGTGTGCCCGATTCAGTGAACGCCAACATCGGTAACAAACAGGTTTACAAAGGTGCCGTAGCTATGGAAACGTATAAGGCCAACGCCGACGGAAAACCTCAGGGCATTCGTTCAATATTGCGTAGACGTAACGAAATGGTTATGGACAAATATGACGCACTAAAAGAACGTTATGCCAACAAGGAGATTAAAGAAGACGAGTTCAATGCCCAGGCTCTCGAAATAGCCAAGGACACACTCAATCTCCCTGCTACTATAATCCTGAAAGCCGGTCCCAATACGACTTACGAAAACGTCATTAACGCCTTCGACGAACTTCAGCTTAACCAGATACGTAAATACTCGTTCGAACATCTTGATGCCACCGATACGCTTTTGCTCCGCAATTACGAAAAAGCCAACGGCGTTCAAGTTATCCGCGATAACGTGCGTAAAAACAGTTGATGATAAGAAAGATAGATATGTTTAACTAAACAATCCGAAATGAATTATGGCTAAAGATGTAGATCTTTCTTCAAAAGAATGGACCGATATAGTCTTTGAAGGTAAAAACAAAGAATTCGGTGCCTATACCCTTCGTCAAGGTTCACCAAAACGTCATACAACAGCGGTAATCATAGTGCTTAGCGTCCTTGCCGCACTTGTTATCATTCTCATATTGGCCGTTAACGGCGTGTTTGAGCGTGCTGACGAGGTAGGCGATGCACAGGCCGATATGGTAGCTGTTGATATAGGTACAGCCGAAGACGAAATGGACGAAGACGAAATGGTTCAGGAAATCGAAGATATTCCCGAACCCGAACCCGAAGATGTCCAGCAAGAAGACGAAACGACAGCTACACAGGCTCTTACAGAGCTCGCTATCGTTGACGTTGTCGACAAGGACAAAGAAATGAAAGACCAGGATGAAATCCTCGAAGACACCCGTGCGCTCGGTAGCACCGATAAGGAAGGTATAGAAGACCTTAACAAATCGGCCGTTATTACCGAAGTGGTCGAAGAAAAACCCGCACCTGTCGTTAAAGAGGAAGGTCCTGTCAATATGGCAATGGTTGAACAAAAGCCTCAGTTCCAAGGTGGTGACGCCGAAATGTACAAATGGCTCGGTAACAACATCAATTATCCGCCGGCAGCTGCCGAAGAAGGCGTTTCCGGTAAAGTTACCGTTCAGTTCATTGTCGAAAAAGACGGTTCGATTACAAACGTCTCCGTGGTACGCGGTAAACACCCTGCTCTTGATGCAGAAGCCGTGCGCGTTGTTAAGAAGATGCCGAAATGGATTCCCGGCCGTAACAACGGTGCGCCTGTCCGCGTAACTTACATGCTTCCCGTGACATTCAAACTTCAATAAGTTTTGAATTGACATAACTCAACATAACGGCCGCTGAAATCCCTCGATTCCAGCGGCCGTTATTAATTAAAAAACCGGATATTTTTGAACGATAATATTGAGAAACAACTGTTTAACCCATGACTCTTGTATTACTGACTGAAATTATTGGTTGGATAGCGACAGTATTCCGCTCTGTCGGAATGTTATGTAAATCAGCCAATATGGTGAAATACCTTGTCTCATTAGGCAATCTTTTCTGGATGATCAACGGCATATTGACTAATAATATTCCACTGATTACAAGTAATGCCATCTGTTTGGCCATAATGCTTATTGAGATCTTCAAAACGAAGCTCACTAAGAAGACCTCTATTGATTAAAACCAAATAAAAAGTAGCACCACTACGACCTGCGTTGGTGCTACAACATTAGATAATTGTCGAAAGCGTTTAAGAGCCGGTTCGACAGTGCGCCGCACGGGAAATTATTTCCCGAGGTCTTTTAGACCTTTCAAGATATTATTTTCTATACGTGATGAAAGTTCGGCTTCGGTAATGGCTTTATCCGATTTGACAAAGCGTTCGCCTGTTATCTGTTCATAAAGCTCAATATATCTGTCGCTGATACCTTCGACTATCTCGTCGGTCATGGCAGGCACTTGCTGGCCGGCTTTTCCTTGGAAACCATTTTCCATGAGCCATTCACGCACGAATTCCTTGGATAACTGACGCTGGGGTAAACCTTTATCAAACAGTTCCTTATAGGTATCAAGGTAGAAATAGCGCGAGGAATCCGGTGTGTGGACTTCGTCCATAAGCATAATGTCTCCGTTATGTTTACCAAACTCATATTTGGTATCAACGAGTATCAGGCCGTGGCGGCGAGCAATCTCCTGGCCACGTTTGAAAAGTTGCAGGGCGTATTTCTCAATCTTGTCATACTCCTCAGCAGGTACAAGTCCCCTTGCAATAATTTCTTCGCGCGAGATGTCTGCATCATGTTCGCCGATCTCAGCCTTTGTTGTCGGTGTCACAATAGGTTCGGCGAACTCCTGGTTTTCTTTCATCCCTTCGGGCAGTTTGACGCCGCACATTTCACGGGCGCCAGCCTTGTAAGCGCGCCATGCCGAACCACACAGATATCCTCGGACAATCATTTCTACGGGGTATCCTTCGCATCGTACACCGATGGTAACCATAGGATCGGGTGTCTGTAGTTTCCAGTTAGGAACAATATCAGCTGTGTAATCAAGGAATTTAGCAGCTATTGTGTTCAGAATCTGACCTTTATATGGGATCCCTTTGGGTAGCACGACGTCAAAAGCCGAGATACGGTCGGTAGCGACCATAGCAAGGATATCATTGTCAAGATAATAGACATCGCGAACTTTACCGTGATAAACAGTTTTCTGATGTGGTAAATTAAAGTTGGTTGATGTTAAGGCAATCATTGTATGTGTGGTTAGATTAATTAGTTAACAAGTTATTTTAGTTCTTCCCAACTGAGTATGTCGAGTTCGTCGACCGAGATGGAACAGAACGCATTTATGAATGCCGAAGCGAGCCTTGAGTTTGTCACAAGTGGTATATTAAGGTCTACGGCCAAGCGACGCACTTTGTAACCGTTGTCAATATTTTCATTGTCAACAATCTTTGGTACACTAACAACAAGATCTATTTTTTTGTCGCGTAGCAGTTGTAACACCTTTGGTTCTCCCGGCTCGTGATCCATGTATATTTGCGTGTTCGGAATTTTGTAGGCGTTTAGGAAAGCGCTTGTGCCTTTTGTGGCATATATCTTAAAGCCTTTGTGATGCAACAGTCGTGCCGGTTCGAGTAACGAAGCCTTGTCTTTTGGGTCGCCTGCCGATAGCAAGACAGACTGCTGCGGTATTCTCATGCCAACAGATAGCATAGCCTTCAACAGGGCCGATGCAGCGTCTTGTCCTATACAACCCACTTCGCCAGTCGATGACATGTCCACGCCAAGAACCGGATCCGTATTATGCAGACGATTGAACGAGAACTGACTGGCCTTCACTCCGACATAATCGAAGTCAAAGAGCGACTTGTGAGGTTTCTGCACTTCCAATCCGAGCATTATGCGCGTGGCTATATCTATAAGGTTTATCTTCAACACCTTGCTGACGAAAGGAAAACTTCGCGAAGCGCGAAGATTGCATTCGATAACTTTAATTTCGTTATCTCGCGCCAGGAACTGTATATTAAACGGTCCGGAGATGTTAAGTTCGCGCGCAATCTGTCCCGATATTTTTTTAATTCGGCGCACAGTCTCTACATAGAGTTTCTGAGCAGGGAACATTATGGTGGCGTCTCCCGAGTGCACACCTGCAAATTCGACGTGCTCGCTTATGGCATACGCTATGATTTCGCCTTTGTCTGCCACAGCGTCCATTTCAACCTCTTTGGTGTTAACCATGAATTTGCTGACAATGACGGGATGTTCCTTGCTTACCTGAGCAGCCAGATTAAGGAAATGATCCAATTCCTCGGGAGTGGTACAAACATTCATTGCCGCTCCTGACAAGACATACGATGGACGAACCAAAACGGGATATCCAACCTTCTCGATGAATTCGTGAATGGCCTCTTTCGAGGTAAGCGCGCTCCATTGCGGTTGGTCGACGCCGATGCGATCCAACATGGCCGAGAACTTGTCGCGATCCTCGGCGTTATCAATGCTGTGCGCGGTCGTTCCTAAGATGGGCACATTTTGTTCGTCGAGCTTAACAGCCAGGTTGTTAGGTGTCTGACCGCCGGTCGAGATAATGACACCTTTGGGCTGTTCGGCCTCCATAATATCAAGAACGCGTTCGAAAGTAAGTTCATCGAAATACAGTCGGTCGCACATATCATAGTCGGTCGACACAGTCTCCGGATTACAGTTAATCATTACGCCACTGTAGCCGTTGTCGCGGATTGTCTTTAGCGCCTGCACGCCGCACCAGTCGAACTCAACCGACGAACCAATTCTGTAAGGACCAGACCCCAGCACGACGATTGTCTTATTGTCGTGAGTGGGTTTGATGTCGCTTGCCATAGCGCTGTATGTCAGATAGAGATAGTTTGTCTGAGCGGGATATTCGGCAGCCAGTGTGTCTATCTGTTTGATATACGGTACGATGCCTAACTGTTTGCGACGGGCGCGTACTTGTAGAACGGCCTTGTCCATCGAGCTGCAATTCTTTTCAAGATGTAAAGCGCGTGCTATCTGGAAGTCGGAGAAACCCTGTTTCTTTGCTTTCAAAAGCAATTCTCCACTGAGTTGTTTCAACGACGGGACATGACTCAGTTCCCGATCAGTATTATGAATGTTATAAAGCCTTTGCAGTAGCCAACGGTCAATCTTGGTCAGCGAATGTATCTTGTCGATGGTATACCCCATCTTCATTGCTTTCGCGATAAAGAAAATTCGCTTGTCGGTGGGTGATTGTAAAGCCTCGTCCAGTTCTTTTTCACTGCTGACGGGTATGTCCTTGTTGTCCGTAAAACCGTGCATTCCCTGGCCAATCATGCGAAGACTTTTTTGAAGTGCCTCTTCGAAAGTGCGTCCTATGGCCATAACTTCTCCCACCGATTTCATCGACGACCCCAGTTGGTGGTCGACACCGCGGAATTTGCTTAAGTCCCAGAGAGGCATTTTGCACACCACGTAATCCAATGCGGGTTCAAAGAAAGCCGATGTGGTTTTAGTGATGGAGTTTGTGAGTTCGAAAAGACCGTATCCAAGCCCCAGTTTGGCTGCGACAAATGCCAAGGGATACCCGGTGGCTTTCGAAGCAAGAGCCGATGAGCGGCTAAGACGTGCGTTCACTTCGATAACTCTGTAGTCCTCCGAGTTGGGGTCAAGTGCGTATTGCACATTACATTCGCCCACTATGCCGATGTGACGTATGATTTTTATTGCCAACTCGCGCAATTTATGATATTCTGAGTTGGTAAGCGTTTGCGATGGCGCTATTACGATACTTTCTCCGGTATGGATACCCAGCGGGTCGAAATTTTCCATATTACATACCGTTATGCAATTGTCATAACGGTCGCGAACAACTTCATATTCAATCTCTTTCCAACCGCGCAGACTTTTTTCGACAAGTACTTGGGGTGAATATGAGAAAGCTTTTTCGGCCAACTCCTTCAACTCCTCCTCGTTGTCGCAAAATCCGGAGCCGAGGCCTCCGAGGGCATACGCTGCACGCAGAATTACCGGGTAGCCAAGTTCCCTTGCCGCTGCCACTGCCTCGTCTATGCTGCAGCATGCCTCGCTGCTTATCGTTTTTACATCTATTTGTGCCAGTTTCTCAACGAACAATTCGCGATCTTCGGTGTCTATTATAGCTTGCACAGGGGTTCCGAGCACCTCAACGCCGTATTTCTCGAAAACGCCTTTGCGATATAATTCCACCCCACAATTCAAGGCAGTCTGACCTCCGAACGAAAGAAGAATGCCGTCAGGACGTTCCTTGTTGATGATTTTTTCAACAAACGACGGTTCGACAGGCAGAAAATATATGTGGTCGGCAATCCCCTCACTTGTTTGTACCGTTGCGATATTCGGATTGATGAGAACGGTTTCTATGCCTTCCTCGCGCAATGCCTTGAGAGCTTGCGAGCCGGAGTAGTCGAATTCACCAGCCTCTCCTATTTTAAGCGCGCCCGATCCGAGCACCAGTACTTTTTTCAGATTTACTTGTTTCATAGATTGTTATATGTTCCGTTGAAGCGTAATGCGTAAAAAATGAAAGGGATAAAGTTAGAGTAGGGAGATAAAATCATCAAAAAGGAATTCAGTGTCGGTAGGGCCGGAGGCAGCCTCAGGATGGAATTGAGCTGAAAACCAGGGTTTTGAAATATGGCGGATTCCTTCGTTCGAGCCATCGTTCATGTTTGTGAAGTAAGGTTTCCATTCCGAAGGCAAAGTGTTGGGGTCGACGGCGTAACCGTGGTTTTGTGACGTTATGAAGCAACGTGTCGAACCTTCCATTCGAACGGGTTGATTGTGACTTCGATGACCGTAAGGCAACTTGTACACTTCACCGCCGGCAGCCTTGGCCAGTAACTGGTTTCCCATGCAAATGCCCATTAGAGGTCGCACACGTTGTGAATTTAAGAATTTGCGGATGTTTTGCACAGCTGCGTCACAAGTGTTGGGGTCGCCCGGGCCATTCGATAAGAAGAGTCCGTCGAACTGCAAGTCATTGAAGTCGTAATCCCAAGGAACTCGCATAACTTCCACTCCTCTTTTTATCAAGTTGCGGATGATGTTATGTTTGACACCGCAATCCAACAGGACAATTTTCTTGTCAGCTCCCTTATTGTAATAAATCGGTTGTTGGCAAGACACCTGATTCACCCAGTTAACTGACTCATAACTCGATTTATGATACTCTTTGCGCGAAGTATCATCACTCTCGTCGGTTGTGTCCTGGTTTTTATAATTGTCGTCGTCAAAGATAATTTTGCCCATCATGACGCCATGCTCGCGAAGTATCTTGGTAAGTTCGCGGGTGTCTACGCCCGTTATTGCAGGGATATGTTCGCGTTTAAGCCAATCGGCCAGACTTTCCTTGGCGTTCCAATGACTGTATTCGCCACTGTACGAGCTGACAACAAGGGCTTTGACATGTATTTTGTCACTTTCCATATTCGTTGCCAATCCGTCAGGTTCAAATGTGAAGTCGGGCACACCATAGTTGCCTATCAAGGGATAGGTGAGAACAAGTATCTGACCGGCATACGACGGATCTGTAAGACTTTCGGGATAACCGCTCATGGCTGTGTTGAAAACCACTTCCCCCTCGGTTGGAGCTTCGTATCCGAAAGAAGTGCCGTGGAAACACTGACCGTTGTCTAACTGTAATGTGACTTTACTTTGTTTCATAGAAAGTGTATTGTTGATTCTATGGTTGGCTTTTATTGCTTATTTGATGTTGTTAAAGCGTTCTTCAATGTATGTTATGAAAGCCTCGTTGATGCGACGCACTCCGCCCGGGGTAGGATAGTCTCCTGTAAAGTACCAGTCTCCCATGTGATTGGGGCACGCTTTTCGCAAACCGTCCAGAGATTGAAAGATTATCTTTATTTCCGATTTGACATCGTCGTGGCGAAGCATCTCTGCCATCTTGGTTGAAATGTCCTCTGATGTAAATGGTTTGTAGATATCCTTTACATAATTTATCATTTCTTCAGGCTTGGCGTTTCGCTGACTAAGGCACTTATGATATATTTGAGCGATGTAGTCCCATTCCCCTCGTTCCAGAAGCAATTCAATGGCTGTGCGGAAAGCGATGAATTCGTGCATCGAGCTCATATCTATACCGTAATAATCGGGATATCTTACCTGAGGAGACGATGACACCAAAATCATTTTTTTGGGATGAAGTCTGTCAAGTATCCGTATGATACTCTCGCGCAATGTTGTACCCCTGACAATACTGTCGTCAATGATTACAAGATTGTCAATATGAGGTCTTAACGAGCCGTAAGTGATGTCATATACATGAGCCACCAAATCGTTGCGGCTGTCTCCCTCGGTGATGAACGTGCGCAGCTTGACGTCCTTGAGCGCCACTTTCTCCCGACGCACACGGCAGTTCATAATGGAAGTGGTCTCCTCGGGGGTAGGCATTCTTTTCAGAGCCAGCAGCTTGTTCAGTTTTGTTTGACATAGATACTCCTCCATGGCTTCGGTCATGCCGTAAAAGGCGACTTCGGCAGTGTTGGGAATGAACGCAAAGACGGTGTTTTCTATATCATTGTCTATGGCAGAAAGAATCTGAGGCATAAGGTTGCGGCCAAGTGCTTTCCTCTCATGATAGATGTCAGCATCCGAACCGCGGGAAAAGTAGATACGTTCGAACGAGCAGGCAGACACTCTCTCCGCCGGTGGCTGTATTTGACTGAGACGCCATTCGCCGTTTTTTGATATAATAAGCGCCTGTCCCGGTTCAAGTTCGTGTACGGCTTCTATCTCGACATTCAAGGCCGTCTGAATAACGGGGCGCTCTGATGCTGCCACAACCTTTTCGTTGTCGGTATAATAGAAAGCGGTTCGTATACCCCATGGGTCACGCATGACAAAAGTCTCGCCACTGCCTGTGATTCCGCAAATGACATATCCTCCGTCCCAGATGGCACTGGACTCGCGAAGTATATTCTCAATGCATATATGGGATTCGATATATTTTGTAATCTCGGTTCCTTTAAGACCTTTTTCCAAAGCAATGCCAAACAGCCGCTCGCTCTCCCTGTCCAGTCTGTGCCCGATTTGTTCGAGCATTATATATGTGTCGCTGTATATTCTGGGGTGCTGACCCAGACGCGTCAGATCGTTGAAGATTTCATCGACATTTGTCATATTGAAATTTCCGCAAAGACAGAGATTGCGTGCGCGCCAGTTGTTTCTTCGCAGGAAAGGATGCACGAACGTCAGACCGCTCTTGCCGGTAGTGGAATAACGCAGATGACCCATATATACCTCGCCGGCGTATGGCGTATGGCGTTCTATGAATTCTACGTCGGGACGATTGTTGGTACCTGTCGATGATTTAAGTGACTTGCTTATTTTGGAATGCACAATGTCGAAAATCTCGCTGATAGCTTCGCTACCTTCGGCACGTTCACGAAAAAAATACTCCTGACCCGGGAGTGCCTCCATCTTCAAACAGGCAAGCCCGGCTCCTTCCTGACCTCGATTTCGCTCTTTAAGCATCATCAGATAGAGTTTGTCAAGGCCATAGGTCCAGCTGCCATATTTCTCCTGGAAATATGACAAGGGTTTAAGCAACCTTATAAGGGCTATGCCACATTCGTGTTTGAGTGTTTCCATTTTGAATGTTAAAGCGTATTCGGTCTGTGTTTGACGTGCTTATCGGTTATCTAACGATTGTGTTGTCCCGGTTCGGTCCGACTGAGACGATGTCAATCGATACCCCGGTTTCTTTTTCAATAAATTCTATGTAGTCTCTCAGTTCCTTTGGTAACTCGTCGTAGCTACGGCAAGACGTGGTGTCGGTTTTCCATCCGGGAAATTCTTTATAAACGGGAGTGATATCCATTTCCTCTACATACATGGGGAAATAGTCAAGTGTTTTTCCGTCTTTTGTCTGATATCCCACACATACTTTAATTGTGTCGAAACCATCGAGTACATCGCTTTTCATCATGATGAGCGAATTAGCGGCATTCAGGGTGATAGTGTGCTTAAGGGCTACCAAATCCAACCAGCCGCAACGACGCGGGCGACCTGTGGTTGCTCCGAACTCGTGTCCAAGGCGACGTAACTGCTCGCCGGTTTCATCGTTCAATTCGGTAGGGAAAGGCCCCGAACCAACTCGAGTGCAGTAGGCTTTAAAAATGCCGTACACCTTGCCGATATGTGAAGGGGCGACACCCAATCCTGTGCAAGCACCGGCACAAAGAGTGTTTGAGGAAGTGACAAAGGGATAAGAGCCGAAATCTATATCAAGCAGAGACCCTTGGGCGCCTTCGGCCAGTATGCGTTTGTCCTCTTGGAGCCATTTGTTGACAACAATCTCACTTTCAACAAAATTGTCTTTGAACTTTTCAACGAGCTCTTTTACAGCGTTGAGCCATTCTTCATGGTCGACAGCTGTGTCCTTGCCCATGCGAGCGAGGTGCTCGTTTGTCAGAGCATCATAGCGTTCCTTAAAGTCCGGAAGCAAAAGATCTCCCATGCGTAAACCGACTCTCGCTATCTTGTCAGTGTATGTGGGACCGATACCTTTGCCGGTAGTTCCCACTTTTTTATCGCCCTTTGCTTTTTCGGAAGCGACATCAAGAAGACGATGGGTGGGCAGTATCAAGTGCGCGCGCTTGGAAATATAAAGTTTGGATTTTACGTCCACGCCCATTTGCTCTAGGTCATGTATTTCTTTCATCAGAATGATTGGGTCGACTACGACGCCATTTCCGATGATGTTATATGTATTCGGACGGAATATTCCGGAAGGTACAGTATGCAGAACAAAACTTTTGTCTCCGAAATATATTGAATGACCGGCGTTAGGTCCTCCTTGAAAGCGAGCCACTACATCATATTCGGGGGTAAGAACGTCAACAATTTTTCCTTTGCCTTCGTCGCCCCACTGAAGGCCGAGTACTACATCTAATTTTTGCATAAAGATATTAATTGTTTTGAGCGGAGATTAAATATCAAATCGGTATTGAAATTATGGATTTGCGGACTTTAATACTTTCCTTGACATGTAGTCTCCGGTTAATGATTTGATTAATTATTCCACCTCACACTTTTTAAAGAGATGGTCGACATTCGACATATAATAATCGAGTGTGAAACAAGCGTCAATTTCTTTGTCGGTGAGGTATTTAGTGACTTTTTCGTCAGCTTTTACATTATTGATGAATTCTGATTCCTCTTGCAACGTTTTCATTGCGATGGGTTGCACTGTATCGTACGCCATTTCTCTTACGAGACCTTTAGAAATCAGAGCGTTCATGAGACGTTGTGAAAATATTACGCCATGGGTAAGATAAATATTCTTGAGCATCCTGTCGGGATATACGACAAGGTTTTTCAAAATCTTTGTGAAACGTGTCAACATATAGTCGAGCAATATCGTGGCATCGGGCATGATGATTCGCTCTGTCGACGAGTGGGATATGTCTCTTTCGTGCCAAAGAGCGATGTTTTCGTTGGCGGTTACCATATAGCCTCGCATTACTCTTGCACACCCACAAATGTTTTCGCTGCCTATGGGATTACGTTTATGAGGCATTGCCGATGAGCCTTTTTGTCCTTTTGAGAAGGCCTCTTCGACTTCTCTGACCTCTTGACGTTGCAAGTTTCGAATCTCCAGCGCCATTTGCTCGAGCGACGATGCTATGAGAGACAATACCGAGAAATAATAAGCGTGTCTGTCCCTTTGTAGCACCTGAGTGGCAATAGGCACCGACTGTAAGTGTAGGTGCGAGCAAACGAAGTCCTGAATGAAGGGGGGAATATTCGCGAAATTACCCACAGCTCCACTCAATTTGCCCGCTTCAACATCTTTGGCGGCCATATCGAAACGTTGCAGATTGCGTTTCGCCTCTTCCAGCCAAAGGAGCCATTTCAGTCCGAAGGATGTAACGTCGGCATGCATGCCGTGAGTACGACCGATGACAGGGGTGTATTTAAATTCTAAAGCACGCTCCTTGAGGGTGTCTATGAGGTCTATAAGATCCTGTCGCAGTATTTGGTTGGCTTGGCGAATCAGGTAACCGTTGGCGGTGTCAACCACATCTGTCGATGTCAATCCATAATGAACCCATTTGCGTTCTTCGCCAAGAGTCTCGCTGACGGCGCGGGTAAAAGCGACTACATCATGGTGAGTGGTTTCTTCTATTTCATGAATGCGGTCAATGTCAAAACCTGCTTTTTTACGAAGCAGTGATATGTCCGCAGCCGGTATTACTCCAAGTTCCGACCAAGCTTCTGCAGCCAGAAGCTCTACTTCGAGATAAGCCTTGAATTTATTTTCTTCCGTCCAAATTGCCTGCATCTGAGGACGCGAATATCGTTGTATCATTTTGACGTGTTCTATAAAGTGGTTATTTGAAGTTTATTATAAGCTCTTTCTACTTTTTCCAACGCATGTTCCACCGTGTCGGCTGTCGCTAAGAGCACTCCCATGCGACGATGTCCCTTCACCTCGGGTTTGCCAAACAAGCGTATCTGCACGCCTTCCTCCGCCAGAACATCCTTGAGATTAGAGAAAACTACTTGGTTTGTATCGCCGTTCACCACGATGGCTTTTGAAGCCGACGGTCCGCGGAAAAATACGTCCGGAATTGGTAATCCCAACACGGCGCGAGCGTGTAACGAGAACTCGGACAAATCTTGCGATATCATGGTAACCATTCCTGTGTCATGAGGACGTGGAGACACTTCACTGAAGATTACTTCATCACCTTTTATAAACATTTCGACTCCAAAGATTCCGTAGCCGCCAAGAGCGTCGGTGACAGTTTTGGCTATATGTTGCGCTTTCGCCAGGCAGACTGATGACATGGGCTGAGGTTGCCATGATTCCTGATAGTCTCCATTGACTTGATGATGACCGATAGGATTGAGGAATGTTGTGCCTCCGGAGTGGCGCACAGTCAACAAAGTTATTTCATAATCGAAGGGCACGAATCCTTCCACGATGACCCGACCGGCGCCGGCTCGTCCCGATTGTTGTGAACACTGCCAGGCAGCATCGATATCCGATGCCGAACGGATGGTCGACTGACCGTGTCCAGAGGAACTCATTATTGGTTTGACGACACAGGGTATGCCGATTTTATTTACTGCGGCAACAAACTCATCGTAATTGTCAGCGAAAAGATAGGGCGCTGTAGGCAGGGAGAGTTCCTCGGCAGCCAGACGGCGGATAGCCTCGCGATTCATGGTAAGAAAAGCCGCGTTTGCTGTCGGTATGACTGTAAAGCCCTCTTTTTCGAGTTGTAAAAGGGCAGGCGTTGCGATAGCCTCGACTTCGGGGATAATGATAGTAGGTTGCTCCTTAAGAATAATTTCTCTTAAAGCCTCAGGGTCTAGCATGTTAATAACATGCGAGCGATGTGCGACTTGCATTGCCGGCGCGTTGGGATAACGGTCAACAGCTATGACCTCAACACCATAACGTTGAAGTTCCAAAGCTACTTCTTTCCCTAATTCGCCCGAGCCGCAAAGTAAAGCTCGCGTGGCGCTTGGTGTAAGGGGCGTTCCTATTTTTGTCATTTTAAACAAATTACGTGTTTTTGCGTAAATAAAAAATTATTGTTTGTGAAGATTATAACATTTAAGTGTGTTAAGCATGAGCATGGCCACAGTGAGAGGACCTACGCCTCCCGGTACAGGGGTAATAGCCGAGACAAGGGGTAAAACATCGTCAAAATTGACATCTCCGTAAAGTTTTCCGTCCTCACCGCGGTTAATGCCTACATCTATGACAACTGCGCCGGGCTTTATGTTACGGGAATCGATGAAATGTTTTTTTCCTACCGCCACGACCAGTATATCGGCCAGTCTGGTGATTTCCTCAAGATGAGCTGTATGGGAATGAGCCATCACTACAGTGGCGTTTGAGTCAAGCAAAAGTTTGGCGATAGGTTTGCCGACGATATTGCTCCTTCCGACAACCACAGCTGTCTTTCCGTCAAGTTCAATTTCGAGTCGTCGCAGTACATACATAATACCCTCGGGGGTGCATGGCACAAGGGTTGCGTTGCCATTCCAAAGAGACGCCACATTTAGCGGATGGAAGCCATCGACATCCTTGTCATGACGGATGGCGTTGATCACTTTGTCGGTGTCAATGGCCATCGGTAACGGCAATTGAATCAATATGCCGTCTATGGTGTCATCCTGATTCAGCTTATTAATTAAATCAAGCAGCTCAGATTCGGATACACTATTCGGCAGGCTGAAATGATGGCTTATGATGCCGGTCGCTTCGCAAGCTTTGATTTTATTCCTTACATAAGCGCGCGATGCGGGATTGTCGCCTACTTCGATTACTGCTAAAGCCGGAATGCGAGCACCCGATTGACGAATCACGTCAATTTGGTTTTTGACATTTGTTTTAATCTCGTCTGCTATTTTTTTTCCATCAATAATTTTAGTCATGGATTGAGACGAGAAAGCAAAATGCCCGATGTCGCTACGGTAGAACAATTGGTCGCATTTGATTTTTTTAATCTCGTCGTACACCTTTTGTTTTGCAGTCTGCAAATCTTTTTCGGCTGCCACAACCATTAGTACTCGT
Organism: Muribaculaceae bacterium; assembly: GCA_022509065.1. GTDB lineage: Bacteria > Bacteroidota > Bacteroidia > Bacteroidales > Muribaculaceae > CAG-873. The sequence goes on along the minus strand of JAFLTY010000021.1, from coordinate 27,179 downwards.
CCTCCCGATGCAATCACGCTATTGTCCTTAATAGCTGTACCCATGTGATAAACTGTCGTTTCGACATCTTTCAGACCTTCAATTACGGCACCTTTTGTGTACTTGCCCGGATAACCATTTGAGGCTAACACCACACCGAAAACAGCCTTGTCGCTCCATGTCGGTTCCGGAATGGCATGGCGAGAAGCGACCGCATCCATTATTGTATAGATGTCGCTGTCAAGCATTGGAAGCACAACCTCCGTTTCGGGGTCGCCAAAACGAGCGTTGAACTCAATAACCTTGATGCCATTCGGAGTCTTTATCAGTCCCCCGTAAAGCACTCCGGAGAGTGGGAATCCGGCATCGGCCATGGTGTCTGCCACAGGTTGCAAGATATGCTTCAAGGCATATTCTTTATCTTCGGAGGTGATGAACGGTAATTGCGTGTAAGCCCCCATACCTCCGGTATTAGGACCTTTGTCTCCGTCAAAAGCTCGTTTGTGATCTTGAGCCACGGGCATCGGAGTTACGTGTTTACCCGACACAAAGCACATAAAAGAGAATTCCGGACCGGAAAGAAAATCTTCTATGATAACCTTATCGCCTCCAAACGTCTCGTTTACGAGCATATCCTTTAAAGCCGCCTCGGCTTCCTCGGGTGTGCGGGCAATCACAACACCTTTTCCGGCAGCCAACCCATCGTATTTGATTACCGCCGGGAAAGGACGACTAAGGACAAATTGTAAAGCGTCGTCATAGTTGGTGAAGGATTTGTAATCAGCTGTCGGGACATTGGCTGATTTCATGATCTGTTTGGCGAACTCTTTGCTCGACTCGATGCGCGTGGCCGCTTTTGTGTGACCAAAAATTTTAAGGCCTGATTCACGGAAAAGGTCAACGATACCTAAAGACAAGGGTACCTCGGGACCAACCACCGTAAGGTCTATATTATTTTCGGCCGCCCAATCGCGCAAACCGACAATATCCGTATCTTTAATGGGCACAAGTTCGGCATATTGTCCAATGCCGGGGTTTTCGCCTGTACAGTATATCTTCCCTACCGAAGGAGACCGACGCAAAGCATGCACTATCGCATGGCATCTGCCTCCCGAACCAACTACAAGAACTTTTTTCATATTAATGTTTGAAGTGTCTTACTCCGGTCAGGAGCATGATAATATTTTTTTCATTAGCTTTGCTTATGCACTCGGCATCTCTGATGCTGCCGCCCGGTTGCACAATAGCTTTGACTCCATATCGCGCGGCAAGCTCAACGGTGTCATCGAAAGGTAGGAAACCATCAGACGCAAGTACAAGTCTGTCACAGTTTCCCGAAGCGGCAGCTTGTTCTAATGCTATCTGAGCAGAACCTACTCTGTTCATCTGCCCTGCTCCAACACCTCGCGTCTGTAAGTCCTGAACGACGACAATTGCGTTTGACTTGACATGTTTTACTATGTTCCAGCCAAATTGCAAATCGGCAAGCATTTCGGGCGTAGGTTTCATTTCAGTTACTACCTGTTCGAGAGTCAGTATCTCGGTCTGAGTGTCCTGATGCTGAACTAACATGCCGCCTGTCACCCCGACATATTGATTGACAGGTTTGTCCGATTGTGTCATGTTGACTTTGAGGACTCGTAGATTCTTTTTGGTAACAAGAATTTCGAGGGCTTCCGGGGTATAATCGGGCGCCAGGACTATCTCCAAAAAGATAGGTTTCATGGCTTGGGCTATTTCTTTTGTAAGAGGACGGTTGACGGCCACTATGCCTCCATAAATGCTTACGGGATCGGCTTCAAAAGCTTTTTGCCATGCTTGTTCGATGGAGCCAGCCTGTGCAGCTCCACAAGGGTTCATGTGTTTGAGAGCGACACAAAACGGGTCGGAAAAATCGCGAACAATCGAAAGAGCCGCATTAGCATCCTGAATATTGTTGTATGACAACTCTTTGCCTTGAATCTGTATTGCGTCCGCTAATGAAAAAGGTTGTACATCGGGTGACGCATAGAAATTTGCCGATTGATGTGGGTTTTCACCATAGCGCAATGGTTGCTTGATGTCAAACTCAAGAAACAGTTTTTCAGGAAGGTCGGCCTGTTTACGCATATACGTTGCGATACACATATCGTATTGAGCGGTGTGCGTATATGCTTTGGCTGATAATTCCAATCGTGTCATGAGGGATGTGTTCCCGTTTTCCTCAATCTGACGCAAGACGCCGGCATAATCGCGCGGGTCGCAAACCACTGTGACACTCGTGTAATTCTTGGCTGCACTTCGCAACATTGACGGACCGCCAATGTCAATCTTTTCAATAGCTTCATCCAATGTGACATCCGGCTTGGCGATGGTTTCTTTGAAAGGATAAAGATTGACGCAAACAAGGTCGATGAAACCTATTCCGTTTTCAGATAACTCTTTCATGTGTTCGGGATTTTCCCGTACACCCAAGAGTGCGCCGTGTACTTTTGGGTGCAGAGTCTTTACTCGGCCGTCACAAATTTCAGGAAAACCGGTTATTTCACTTATGTCAATCACCGGTATGCCGGATTTGGACAGCAGGGACTTGGTTCCTCCCGTAGCGATAATTTCCCAGCCCAGTTTTTGTAAACCGGAGGCGAACTCAACTATCCCTGCCTTGTCACTAACACTGAATAATGCTCTTTTTGCCATTTTATATTTATGTCTTCAGATTTTTACTTCATTGATTTGATTACATTCTCGCCTTCCACTACGGTTCCAATTACCTGAGCCTGCTGGTCGTTTTGTTGCAGAATGCTTATAACGTTGGTGGCATCGGCTTTGTCGACGATTAAGATCATACCGATTCCCATATTAAAGATGTTAAACATTTCGCGATGAGGAATGTGACCCCATTCCTCCAATTTTTTGAATATAGGAGGAACTGTCCACCAACCTTCAATGACCGAGAAGGCCATACCGGGTTTGAGAGCGCGCGGTATATTTTCGTCAAAACCACCTCCGGTTATGTGGCAAATGCCGTGTACATCGACATGGCGCAGAACCTCAAGGACGGGAAGGACGTAGATTTTTGTTGGTGCCAGTAATACTTCGCCTAAAGTCTGTCCGTCAAACTCAGGATATGCTTTATTTAAGTCAAGATGATTATCTGATACTATTTTTCGGACAAGACTGTAACCGTTGGAATGTATGCCGGACGAATTCAGTCCGATTAAAACATCCCCGACCTTGACTTTCGAGCCGTCGATAATCTTGGATTTTTCCACTGCACCTGTTGTAAAGCCAGCGATATCATACTCACCGTTTGGATACATGCCGGGCATCTCGGCTGTTTCACCTCCAACTAAGGCGCAGCCTGCCTGTCTGCAGCCTTCGGCCACCCCTGCGACAATAGCTTCTATTTTTGAGGGAATATTGTGTCCCACAGCGATATAGTCAAGAAAATAAAGTGGTTCGGCACCCTGAGCAAGAACATCGTTGACGCACATGGCGACCGCGTCAATGCCTATGGTGTCGTGTTTGTCGAGCGCAAAAGCAATCTTAAGTTTTGTGCCTACGCCGTCGGTGCCACTAACAAGAACGGGTTCTTTGAGATGAAGCGCACTAAGGTCGAACATGCCACCAAACGAACCGATGTTGCCCATTGTGCCGGGACGCATGGTCGACGCTACATGTTGTTTTATGCGGCTGACTACTTCGTAACCCGCCTCAAGGTTTACTCCTGCTTGCTGATATGATTGAGCCATGGTTGGATAGGTTTAATTATTTTTAAAGTAATTGACAGCGTTTTCAAAAATCGATTGCTTACAGTTGCCGGAAATGTTCTTGAATAGGCCTTCCTCGAAACGTTCGGAATGTCCCATCTTGCCAAGAATCTGGCCGTTGGGGCTGACAATCCCTTCTATTGCGTAGAAAGAGCCATTAGGATTATAAGGCGAAACCATTGTGGGTTCTCCCGTCAAAGGATCGGCATATTGGAAAGCGACCTGATGGTTTTTGAATAGTTCCCGTGCTATTTCTTCCGAAACAACAAATTTGCCTTCACCATGGCTAACCGCTATGCTGAACAACTCGCCATCGTGGAACGCACTGAGCCAGGGAGAATCACATCGAGCCACTCGCGTGGTAACGATTTGTGAGATATGGCGATTTATATCGTTACGGAACAGGGTGGGTGAATTGCCGTTGACTTCGCCAAGATGTCCGAAAGGCAAAAGACCGCACTTTATCAATGCCTGAAAACCGTTACAAATGCCCAATATCAAACCGCCACGTTCAATAAGTCGGTTTATTGAATCTGCGACTTGTTTGTTGGTCAGAACGCTGGCGATAAATTTGCCGGAGCCGTCCGGTTCGTCACCTACCGAGAAACCGCCGGCTATCATGAGTATATGACAGTTGTCAATAGCATCGGTCATCTCTTTTATGCTTTCCGCTACATCGTCTGCTGTTTGGTTGCGGAAAATCATTGACCTGACCGAAGCTCCAGCGCGTTCAAAAGCCTTGGCGCTGTCATAATCGCAGTTAGTACCCGGAAATACCGGAATAAATACAACCGGATGGTCGGTATGGACATGTGGTTTTAAGTTAGACCTTTTGAACGAAGCCGAAATGTTGGCATCGTTCTCGTCGGATATAGGATTTAAAGAACCTTGGAACTGGTGATTTGCCGTCGACGGATATATCTGGTTGAAAGGCGCGGTGTTGATGTCTAACAAAGTTGATAACGGCATTTCATGCCCGTTTATTATCAATGAGGTGTTATCTATCGTTTTGCCTATGGGCAATAAACCATCAAAATCGAGTTCTCTTTCGGTGGAAATCAGAATGGACCCGTAAGAGTAATCGAACAGATTGTCTTCAGGATAGTTGATTTCGGCGCCTACCATGTTGCCAAAGGCACTTTTTGCCAGAGCCTCAACCAAACCTCCCGTGGTCAGAGCATACGCCGAACATACAACACCGGACTTGATGTTTTCATGCAACCAATCCCAGTTTTTCTTCAAGCGTTCAACGTCGGGCATGTAATTGTCTAAGGGTTTGTGCTTTAGAATGTACAGATAGTGCCCGGACTTTTTAAACTCAGGGGAAATTATGTTGTTAGCATTTTCAGTAGTCACGCCAAAAGCGATGAGAGTTGGCGGAACATTGATGTCTTCAAAGGTGCCGCTCATCGAATCTTTACCGCCAATAGAGGGCAACTCCATATCAAGTTGCATCTTTAACGCCCCAAGAAGAGCGCTGAGGGGCTTGCCAAAAGACAATGCGGAAGTCATGCGTTCAAAGTATTCCTGATACGAGAAGCGCATTTTACTATAATCGGCACCGGCAGCCACCGCTTTAGCACAGGCTTCAACCACTGCGTATGCGGCGCCATGATAGGGACTCCATTCAGAAATGAAAGGATTATACCCGAAAGACATGACGCTGGATGTCTCGGTAAAGCCTTTGGATGGAATTTTTTGAACTGAAACTTGCGTCTCGGTGAGTTGATGCTTACCTCCGAAAGGCATCAGGACGGTAGAACGGCCTATTGTCGAATCGAACATCTCAATGAGCCCTTTTTGCGAGGTGACATTCGGAAGACTTAGCACAGACCGGACTTTATCTTCGAGGTTTTTACCGTCGGGAGATTGTGCAAAAGGATTACGGTCTGTTACAGACCCTACTGTGGCGTTGGCATAGTGCGGTGCTCCGGCACTGTTTATAAACTCTCGGCTGATGTCTGCTACAAGTTCGCTGTTATAATACAGACGCATGCGGTTGTTGCCTGTGACATTAGCCACATGGGTGACTTCGATGTTCTCTTCCCGGCAATACTTGCTAAACTGTTCCTTGTATTCGGCAGGAATGACAACAGCCATACGTTCCTGGGATTCGCTGATAGCCAACTCGGTTGGATTAAGACCTGTGTATTTGACAGGGACACGGTCTAACCAGATGTCCAGGCCGTCGGCCAATTCTCCTATGGCTACACATACGCCGCCGGCTCCGAAATCATTACTTTTCTTAATGAGTCGAGTTACTTCGGGACGGCGAAACAAGTGTTGAAGCGCGCGTTCCACCGGAGCGTTACCTTTCTGCACCTCACTACCGCAACTTTCGAGTGAAGACTGAGTGTGTTGTTTCGACGAGCCCGTGGCGCCTCCTATTCCGTCACGTCCTGTCTTGCCCCCCAACATAAGGACTATATCGCCGGGTTGCGGTCTCTCTCTGACTACATCGGCAGCCTTGACTGCTCCTACTACAGCACCTACTTCGAGTCGTTTAGCGACGAAACCGGGGTGATAGATTTCGCGGACATGAGTAGTGGCCAAGCCTATTTGGTTACCGTAAGATGAATAACCGGCCGCGGCTTTTTTCGAAATGACTTGTTGAGGCAATTTGCCCGGAATAGTATCCGATACGGGTTGCCATATATCACCGGCACCGGTGACGCGCATCGCCTGATATACATAAGCGCGTCCTGACAGTGGGTCTCGTATGGCGCCCCCGAGACATGTGGAAGCTCCTCCAAAAGGTTCTATTTCGGTGGGATGGTTGTGAGTTTCGTTTTTAAATTGAAGCAACCATTGCTCCGTTTTCCCATCAACATCTACATCAATGATGATGCTGCAAGCGTTGTTTTCCTCGCTTTTTTCAAGGTCGTCTAATTTGCCGATTGAACGTAGATAGCGCGCTCCTACAGTAGCAAGCTCCATCAATGTCAACGGTTCTGAAGCACATTCTTCTTTAGCTTCCGACCCATGACTTATAAGGTCTTTGCCAGTCGATCTGATTGAATAAAAGCGACATAGCGTGTCCTCTATATCGGGTTTGATAAACGACGGCTCAATGTCGATATGTTCAAGCTTGGTTGTAAAGGTAGTGTGGCGACAGTGATCGCTCCAATATGTGTCAAGAATTTTCAGTTCGGTCTCAGTAGGATTGCGTTTTTCCTTACGAAAATATTTGATAACCTCCATAAGGTCATCCTCATTCATGGCCAGACCCCAATCCTTGATAAAATTGACTCGCTCATTATGATCCATGTCGCAGAAACCGTCAAGTTTCGCAACCACCTTTTGTGAGGCGATTTCCGAATCTCGCAATTGATTCATATCTTTCTCGCGTGATTCAACGGCATTTATCACATAGTGTTTTATCCTATTAATATCCTCATCGGTTACATTGTCGTCAAACACAAGCAATTTGCCACTACGGATGTTTATCTCTGCGGTCGGATCAATAAGATGCACGCAATCGATAGCCGAAGAAGCTCGCTGGTCAAACTGCCCCGGCAAGTATTCTATAGCAATATATCTCTTACCGTCAAGATTGTACGAGGTTGACAACGTGTCGGTCGGTTCCTCGGCAAACACTTTGAAAAGTGATTGCTTAAGCAACGGCTCTGAAAATCCGAAAAGGTCGTACACATTAACCAAGTGCAGATCCTTGATGTCGAGTTGGAGATTTTGGTTCAGTTCGTCAAGCAACATCCGAGCCTCGACTTGAAACCCCGGTTTTTTCTCAACGAAAACTCTATAGGCTGTATTTTTTTGCATGTGTTGTTGAGGCATAAAAGTGCGTTTCTTAGATTTGTGCTGCCAGGACAGCTTCTGTTTGGCTTTTACGGAAAGCAACCAGTTTTTCCTCCAACTCGGGATATTTCAGCGCCAAGATACTGGTTGCCAGCAGTGCTGCATTCTTACTGCCGTTGATAGCGACTGTCGCAACCGGGATGCCAGAAGGCATCTGAACAATCGAGAGCAAAGAGTCAAGTCCGTCAAGCATTTTGCTCTTTACGGGGACACCTATAACCGGCAGTATGGTGAGTCCGGCGATTACACCGGGCAGATGGGCTGCGCCTCCCGCGCCAGCTATTATGACGCTTAGTCCGCGTTCCTTTGCAGTCGATGCCCATTCAAAAAGAGCATGAGGTGCACGGTGGGCACTGATAACCTTTTTCTCATATTCTATGCCGAAGGACTCAAGCGTTGTCACTGCGGGTTGCATTACTTCCCAATCGGATGTCGAACCCATTATAATACCGACTTTCATATTTCAATTGGTTTTGTTTGGCTAATTTCTATTGGTTGATGGTGATTCGATAAGCGGAATTTTTATTCCCACTCGATTGTTGCCGGTGGTTTTGACGATATGTCATAAACGACACGGTTGACACCTTTAACCTTGTTGATGATTTCGTTTGATGTCTGAGCAAGAAAATCGTAAGGCAGATGCACCCAGTCGGCGGTCATTCCGTCCACCGACGAAACGGCTCGTAAAGCTACACATCTTTCGTATGTGCGCTCATCACCCATAACCCCGACACTTTGTACCGGAAGCAAGATGGCGCCTGCTTGCCATACCTTGTCATAAAGGTCGGCGCGTTTCAAGTTGTCGATAAATATCTTGTCTACCTGCTGAAGGATATGCACTTTTTCGGGTGTTATATCACCTATTATCCTTATTGCCAGTCCCGGTCCCGGGAAAGGATGACGTCCTATAAGCGATTGTGGCATGCCCAATGACTTGCCCACACGGCGCACCTCGTCTTTAAAGAGCAACCTCAAGGGTTCAACCACTTTAAGATGCATCTTTTCAGGAAGACCACCAACATTGTGGTGCGATTTTATCTTGGCAGCCGGACCGCTTACCGAGGCCGATTCTACAACGTCCGGATAAATGGTCCCTTGTGCCAGCCACCTGGCGTTGGGTATCTTTGCGGCGGCTTCATTGAAAGTTTCGACGAAATCGCGGCCTATGATTTTACGTTTTTCCTCGGGTTCGGTCACTCCTTTCAGGTCATTATAGAAACGTTCGGATGCGTCTACTCCAATGACGTTCAACCCTAAGTTTTTATACGAGGCCAAAACCTCTTCAAATTCATTATATCGCAGCAATCCGCTGTCCACAAAAATACAATGCAAACGGTCGCCGATAGCTTTCTTCAGCAAAATGGCAGCTACCGACGAGTCCACCCCTCCCGATAAACCTAAAATGACATTGTCGTCACCAATGGTTTTTTTCAGTTGGGCGACTGTCTGTTCAACAAAGTTATCCGGAGTCCAGTCTTGTTTACATCCGCATACCGACACCACGAAATTTTGCAGTATCAGCATGCCTTGTTCCGTGTGATAAACTTCGGGGTGGAACTGTATGCCCCAAACCGGCGCGTTGTCGAAACGAAAGGCAGCATTACGTACATCCGATGTCGAGGCCAGCACACGTGTCTCGTTCGGCAGTTTCTGTATCGTGTCTCCGTGCGACATCCATACCTGGCTCTCCGTTCGAACGTTTTGGAACAGGACATCTTCTTTATCTTTGATAATCAATATGGCACGTCCATATTCGCGGCTGGGCGATGGCAAAACCTCTCCGCCGTATGTTTGCGCGAGGTACTGGGCGCCGTAACAGATGCCTAATATCGGTAATTTGCCGAAAACAGGCGCCAAATCTATTTGTGGGGCATTAGCGTCTCTTACCGAGGCCGGCGAGCCGGACAGTATTATGCCTTTCACTTCCTCATCAAGCTCCGGCACTTTATTGAACGGGTGGATTTCGCAATACACATTAAGTTCTCTCAGGCGTCGTGCTATCAACTGAGTATATTGTGATCCGAAATCTACTATATAAATTTTTTCCATGAAAACGATAACGTGTTAGTTGGCTCGCGTATAGTTTGGTGTCTCGTTGGTAATGGTGATATCGTGAGGATGACTTTCTGTCATGGCCGCCGATGTGGTTCGTATGAATTTCGTTTTCTTGAGTTCCTCAAGATTATGAGCTCCGCAATAACCCATGCCGGCTCTCAAACCACCCATCAACTGATATATGGTTTCTTCTACGCTGCCTTTGTAGGGCACGCGGCCGACAATACCTTCGGGCACCAGTTTATGAACGCCTCTTTCATCATCCTGGAAATATCTGTCTGCACTTCCGGCTTTCATCGCATCTATCGAGCCCATACCTCTGTATGACTTGAATTTACGTCCGTTATAAATGATGGTGTCGCCGGGAGCTTCCTCAGTGCCGGCAAACATCGAGCCGCACATCACGCTGTCTCCGCCGGCTGCAAGCGCCTTGACGATGTCGCCCGAATAACGCAATCCTCCATCGGCTATGATAGGCACTCCCGAGCCTTTTATGGCGTTGGCTGTCTCAAAGATGGCCGTGAGCTGGGGCACACCGATACCGGCTATTATTCGCGTGGTGCATATCGACCCCGGTCCTATACCCACTTTAACAGCATCAGCGCCGTTATCGACCAAAAATCTCGCTCCGTCGGCGGTGGCTACATTACCCACCACCACATCAAGGCCGGGATATGCCATCTTGATTTTTTTGAGGGTGTTGACCACATTGGCCGAGTGGCCGTGCGCCGAGTCCAGAACGATGGCGTCGACATTGGCCGCCACAAGCATCTCCACGCGTTCCAGTGCGTCAGGTGTTATACCCACTCCGGCAGCTACTCGCAGACGACCTTTGCCGTCCTTGCATGCGTTGGGAAAGTCTCTGTTCTTAACCAAATCGCGATAGGTCACCAATCCGATAAGGTGCCCGTCTTTGTCCACAACAGGTAGTTTTTCTATCTTGTTTTCCTGCAGCACTTCGATAACGTTCACCGAGTCATGGTCATGAATGGTGATAAGTCCTTCGGAGGTCATGACTTCAGCTATCGGACGGTGTCTGTCTGTCTGGAAACGTAAATCCCTGTTGGTAACTATACCGACAAGACGGTTGTCAACATCTACCACCGGTATGCCGCCGATATGGTTCTCTTTCATCAGTCTCAGGGCATCGCCTACGGTCTGTTCCGGGTGAATGATTATCGGCTCGTAAATCATCCCGTTTTCGGCACGCTTTACTTTCCTTACTTCGGCTGCCTGATTCTCTTTAGTCATATTCTTGTGTATCACGCCGATACCGCCCTGACGTGCCATCGCTATGGCCATGGTCGATTCGGTAACGGTATCCATTGCCGCCGATACGATAGGAATGTTCAGACGGATGTTTCTGGTGAACTGACACCCCAGTTGAACATCGCGTGGCAATACGTCGGAATAAGCGGGGACAAGCAATACATCGTCAAATGTCAGCCCTTCGTCAATGATGCGATCTGTAATGAGAGACATGGTGATTGGTGGTTTTGAATATTATCTTTTGTTTAATTTCATTTTTTAGCTGTTGGCCAGAACGTGGTTACAGTAGGCGCACCGTCTTTTCCCGTCGTGGTCTTCGTACGATAGTCTTTCCACGGGCTCGGTGGCGGTGATGCACCGTCTGTTGGTGCATGGTTCCTCGGTGACACTGAGGGACTCTGAGTGCTCGCGGGTTTCGGTTGTCTTATGCAGCAATGTGTAAATCAGTGCCATACGCACAAATTTGCCGTTCTCTACCTGACGGAAGTAGGCCGCACGGGAGTCACTGTCCACATCGGGACTTATTTCCTTGACTCGAGGTAGAGGATGCAGCACAATCATTTTTTCTTTTGCAAGCTGCATCTTGCGCGCGTCCAGAACGAAACTGTCTTTAAGACGTTCATAGTCGTCTTTGTTGGCGAAACGTTCTTGTTGAACGCGGGTCATATAGAGGACGTCAAGCGTGGGCAACGCTTCCTCAAGCGTCGCTGTTTCAACGCATTTCGTCGGTGCAAGATTCTTTATGTGGTCGGGCAGCCGTAGTTCTGCGGGAGCTATAAGAACAAACTTTACACCTTCATAACGGTTCATAGCCTTAATGAGCGAATGCACCGTCCGCCCGTATTTCAAGTCGCCGCACAGTCCTATGGTGAGATTGTCAAGATGTCCCAGCTCACGGCGTATGCTGAGAAGGTCGGTGAGGGTCTGGGTGGGATGTGCGTTGCCACCGTCGCCGGCGTTTATTACCGGAATGCGTGAATATTGCGATGCGACAAACGGGCCTCCCTCTTTATAGTGACGCATGGCGATGATGTCAGCGAACGCCGATACTACACGAACCGTGTCGGCTACGGTTTCTCCTTTGCTCACCGACGAGGTGCTCGCATCCGAAAACCCGAGGACGTTTCCTCCAAGTTCCATCATGGCTGCTGTGAAACTCAGTCTCGTACGCGTGCTCGGTTCATAGAAGAGTGTCGCCAGTTTCTTCCCGGCGCATACATGACTGTACATTGTGCGGTTTTCGATAATATCGAGAGCAAGATTTAAAATCTCCTGAGTTTCCTTAACGCTTAAATCGGTCGAGTCTATTAAATGTCGCATTTTTTCACTTGTTTGTTATTGTGAATAACTCTCTTTTGCTTATCCTTAGGCGTTGCGCCAGCTGTCATCTGACGGATTGCTGCGGAACGCTAACAGTTTCTTTTTGTCTGTCGGTTTGATATATTTCTTGTCTACAGCCACATCGAGCAAGGCGTCCAGGTCGCAAAGGCTTACGTTCTTCACCTCGTTGCGTCTAAGCGCCTCCAGGCCTTTCTCCATGTTGTATGTGAAGATGCTCGCTATACCCAAAACATCGGCGCCGGCTTCCCGGAGTGCCTCTACCACTTCTATACAACTGCCTCCGGTCGATATAAGGTCTTCTATAACAACTGTTTTCTGCCCCGTGGTCAACTTCCCTTCTATGCGGTTCGTGCGACCGTGGTCTTTTGCCGACGACCGCACATAACCCATCGGAAGGCTCAGTTTGGTCGCCGTTATGGCGGCATGAGCTATTCCCGCTGTCGAGGTTCCCATCAGCACTTCGGCTTCGGGATAATGCTCACGGACGATTCGCGCAAGCCCTTCCTCTACGTCTTCGCGTATAGCTACATCGGAGAGTGTCAGTCGGTTGTCGCAGTAGATGGGGCTTTTTATGCCGCTTGCCCACGTGAAGGGTTCGTCAGGTCGAAGAAATACCGCGCCTATCGATAACAGGTCTTCGGCTATATGTCGTTTGTCTGTTTTTGCTTCCATTGGTTGTGTCTTATATCAAATGTCTATTCTATGCCGTTAAATTCTGCCAAACACCGCATATACGCTTCGTAGGGATTCTGAGCCCCGGTTATCGGTCTGCCCACCACTATATAATCCGACCCAAGTTCGCGGGCAAGCGCCGGTGTGGTCACTCGCTTCTGATCTTGCGTGTCCGAATTGGAGAAACGCACTCCGGGAGTGACCGTCAGAAAGTCGTCTCCGCATTCTTTTTTCACTATGCCGGCTTCGAGAGGCGAACATACCACCCCGTCAAGTCCCGCTTCCCGAGCGTTCTTCGCGTATTGGGCTACCACGCGTTCCACCGGTCCGTCAATAAGCAGTTCGTTGTTCATTGTCTCACGGCTCGTCGAGGTGAGTTGTGTGACGGCAAGCAGTATGGGGCGACTGCCGTCTTTGCGTGTCAGCCCTTCGACGGCGGCTTTCATCATGGCGATGCCCCCCGATGCGTGAAGGTTACACATGTCGACGTCAAGTTTCGATAATACCGACATGGCTTTCTTTACCGTATTGGGTATGTCGTGCAGCTTCAGGTCAAGAAATATCGGGAAACCTTTGCTTTTAAGTTCTCTCACTATGGCAGGCCCTGCGGCATAATACAGTTCCATGCCTATTTTGAGATAAGGACGCGATTCGCCGAATTGTGGCAAAAAACGATACAACGCTTCGGCGCTGTCAAAATCACAGGCTATTATGACGTTATTATGGTCGGACTTGCTCATTGGTTTACTATGTTTATTATATCCTTTATGTTCTCAATGCCCAATTCTGTGAGTTTGTCGGGCAGTTGGTCTATAATGTCTTTGCATACATACGGATTGACAAGATTGGCTGCGCCGATCTCAACGGCGCTCGCACCGGCCATCATCATCTCTATCACGTCCTCCGCCGTACCCACACCTCCGCAACCTATCACCGGTATCGAGCACGATTGTGCTACCTGGTTGACCATTCTTAAGGCCAACGGAAAAATACTCGGTCCCGACATCCCGCCGTACTTGTTGGCCAGGACAGGCTCCCGCCGCCGGATGTCGATGCGCATTCCCAAAACGGTATTGATAAGGCACAGCCCGTCGGCTCCGGCCTCTTCGCAGGCTTTGGCGATACTGACTATGTCGGTGACGTTGGGGGAAAGCTTGATGAATACGGGTTTGCTTGACACCGCTTTAACAGCTTTCGTTACCTCCGCGGCTGTCTCGGCGCTCGTTCCGAAAGCCATTCCGCCGTCGTGGACGTTGGGACACGATATGTTCACTTCCAGAATACCGACTTGAGCTTCCTTACTCAGCGTCTTGGCGAGGTGCTCATACTCGGCTATCGAGAATCCGCTGATATTGGCTATGATGGGTTGGTGGTAGACGGAGCGCAGTCGTGGCAGTATGTCGCGTGTTACCGCTTCAACTCCGGGATTTTGAAGTCCTACCGAATTCAGCATCCCGCTGCTGCATTCCGCAATGCGTGGAGTAGGGTTGCCGTAGCGGCTCTCCACGGTGGTGCCTTTTATGCTTATCGCTCCCAGACAATCGATGTCGTACAATGACGCCATCTCAAGGCCAAACCCGAAAGTGCCCGATGCCGGTATTATCGGATTCTTCAGTGTAATGTTACCTAAGGTTATTTCGAGTCGGTTGGCCATGGGTATGTTGTCCTTTCTATAATATTATATCGTCTTTTTGAAACACCGGGCCGTGTGTGCAAACCTGTCGGGCGCCCGATTTGGTATGGCAGGTACAGCCCATACAAATGCCGAAACCGCAACCCATCCTTTCTTCCACGCTCAGTTGCCCGTCGATGCCCAACTGCCCTTGGATAGCCCGTAGCATGGGCAATGGCCCGCATGCGTAATAAAAACTGTTGGTCGATTGGCTGTCCTTGACTGCTCGGGTGTCGGTGACAAACCCTTTTTGTCCCGTGCTGCCGTCTAAGGTAGCTATCTGTATGTCGCACCCGAGTGAGCGGAATTCTTCTGCAAGGATGATTTCGTTTCCGCTATTGAACCCTAATACTACGTCGGGCGTTACCCCAGATTCTTTTAGTTTTCTGGCCAGAAAAAGTAAGGGTGGTACCCCTACGCCGCCGCCTATCAGCAGCGGTCGTCTTCCCGACCGGCTTATATCGAACCCGTTACCCAACGGCACAAGTATGTCAAGGCTTGTATCGGGGTGCATCTCACGCATAAGCGCGGTACCTTTGCCTACAACCTTATATACTATGCGTATCTTGTCGTTTTGTACATCACACACTGACACCGGACGCCGCAGGTAACATCCTTCAATGGCCGCGTTGATGAATTGTCCGGGAACGACGCTCTTTACCGTCTTCCGAACCTCTTCGTCAACCCCTTCAAGCCACATGCTGTTGATAAGCGGTGTCAGGGCTTCGTTGGCCGTTATTTTAAAGGTCAGTTGTCGCATAGTTGTACACTTCTTTTCCGTTACAAACTGTTTTTAAACACCGACCCTTTACTTTCCAGCCCTTAAATGGTGTCGAATGTCCTTTGGACTTGAACTTCGACGGGTCTATTTCATACTCTTCGTCCAGATCGAATAGTGTATATGAGCTGTCATCGTCAGCGAGGTTCATGATCTGGCTGGGGCGACGGGACATAAGTTCTACCAATCGGTCAAGGGTAATCACGCCGCGGCAAACAAGATAGGTGTACAGCAATGGGAAGGCCGTCTCCAAACCTACAATACCGAAGGCGCTGTCTCGCAACCCTCTTGATTTCTCTTCGGAGGAGTGGGGCGCATGGTCGGTGGCAACACAGTCTATAGTGCCGTCAATGATACCTTCGATAAGTGCCTGTTGGTCTTCTTCCGACCGAAGTGGCGGATTCATCTTCCAATCGCCGCTCTCCTCCAGCATCAGGTCGTTGAGCAATAGGTAATGTGGTGCGGTTTCGCATGTCACAGGCAGTCCTTTTGTCTTTGCGGCACGGATGAGTGCCACGCTTTCTTTTGTCGAAACATGGCATATATGAAGAGGACAGCCCGTCTGTTCTGTCAATTGTATGTCTCTTTCGACTTCTTTATATTCACTGGCCGAACATATACCTTTGTGGTTGTGTTCTGCCGCGTATTTGCCTGCGTGGATATACCCTCCGTCAAGAAGGCTTTCAACTTCGCAATGCGCCACAATCATCGAACCTGCCGCGTGGCAACGTGTCATCGCTTCGCGCATAAGGCTCTCCGATTGTATGCCTTTTCCATCGTCCGAAAATCCGGAAGTCAATGGCGCCAGTTTATCGAAAGCTACCAACTCGCCACGCCCTTTCTGTCCCATGGTGATACTGCAGTACGGATGTACGTTGATGACTGCGCTGCTCGAGATAATGTCTTTCTGTATCTGCAGATGCTCGACAGTGTCGGGCACGGGGTTGACGTTAGGCATCGCGAAAACATCCGAGTAGCCCCCTGCCGCGGCGGCTTGGGTGCCGGTCAGTATTGTCTCTTTATATCCGTAGCCCGGTTCGCGTAGATGCACATGCAAATCCACAAAGGCGGGGAAGCGGACTATGTTGGGTTGGTTTGACATTCTGACTTTTGTTTCTACCTTGTCTGTCGTTTTTGATTGGTGACTACCTGGCGATGTTACTGCCTATTGATTATTGTTCGTGCGCGTGACGCGCGCTATTATATATGTAAAAAAAAATTCCACATGACTGCGGAATTATTTCTTGACATACGAACCGTAAAACATGACGCAAGTTGTTTGTAAAACTTTGTTCTCACATTCTATCAGCAACTTACGTTTCATGTATTCTTTTGAAATTTGGTTTTTTTGACTGTTAGGCGCCGGGTCTTGTTGACTTTGGCGCGAATTCATTGCATCGTCTTTAATTCACTACAAAGGTAATGATATTTTTTTAGGCGACCAAGCATTCTTGCCATTAAAATTTCATAAAAAAAGTAACCCTTTACGCACTAATTAATTAGAGCCGGTTGGACAACAAATGCCAACCGGCTCTGATATCATAGGGTTATTTTATGAACATTATCTCTCTGTATTTTGGCAGTGTCCATAGCTGGTCGTCGACAATCTCCTCGAGCGCGTCTATATGCGAACGTATCTCGTTGAACATGACTTCCACTGTGTCATGATACGCTACCGCTTTCTCGTACATGTTTTCGATGCGATTGGCTTTCTTGCGGGCGTTTATCATATTGGTGGTGCCGGTTTGGATGGCCACGGTGTGATCCTGAATACGTCGTATCAAATCGATGTCCGCTGTCGAAATCAGTCCCAGCTCTTTCATCTTGCAAGCTTTGTCAAGTAGGATGGCTTCGTATTTCGACGCGATGGGAACTATGTGGTTCATTGCCAAATCGCCTAACACGCGAGACTCTATCTGAACTTTCTTTACGTAGGTCTCCCATTTCACCTCGGTGCGCGCTTCCAGTTCGAGTGGCGTGTAAACGCCAAGTTCCTTGAACATCTCCATTGTCTGTGCGTCGAGATAGCGTTTGAAGATTTCGGGTGTCGAGGTCTCGCAGTCAAGTCCTCGTTTGCTGGCTTCTTCTTTCCATTCGTCGGAATAACCGTTACCTTCAAAACGGATGGGTTTCGAGGCTTGAATCTTCTCCTTTAACACTTCATAGATGGCGCGTTCTTTTTTCGCACCGCTTGCTATCTTGGCGTCGACTTCCTGCTTGAACTCCTTAAGTTCTTTGGCTACGGCCGTGTTGATAACTATCATGGCCTCGGCACAGTTGTCTGACGAACCCACTGCTCTGAATTCAAAACGGTTGCCGGTAAACGCAAAGGGCGACGTGCGGTTGCGGTCGGTATTGTCGCGTGATATACTGGGGATACTGGTCATACCGCTCATCTTGAAAACGCTCTTAGCGTCGAAGCGTATCGTTTCGTCGCTGTCTTCAACAAGGTGGTCAAGAACGCCCGATATCTGCTCGCCAAGGAATGTCGATATGATGGCGGGCGGCGCTTCGTTGGCGCCAAGTCGGTGCGCGTTGGTGGCGCTCATGACAGACGCTTTAAGCAAACCGTTGTTTTTGTGTACGGCAGATATGATGTTTACAAGAAAGGTGATGAACTGCAGATTGCTTTGTGCAGTATTGCCGGGACTTAACAAATTTACGCCGGTGTCGGTGCCAAGCGACCAGTTGTTGTGCTTGCCCGAGCCGTTGACACCTTTGAAGGGTTTCTCGTGGAGTAGCACACGGAAACGATGCTTGCGTGCAACCTTGTCCATGACCGTCATAAGCAATTGGTTGTGGTCGTTGGCCAGGTTAACCTCTTCGTACACGGGGGCTAACTCAAACTGGTTGGGCGCTACTTCGTTATGGCGTGTCTTAACGGGGATGCCAAGTTGGTGACACTCATACTCAAGATCGCGCATGAAAGACATGACGCGCATCGGGATTGCACCGAAATAATGGTCTTCAAGCTGTTGGCTCTTGGCCGGTTCGTGTCCCATCATTGTGCGTCCTGTCAGCACAAGGTCAGGGCGAGCTGCCCATAGGCTCTCGTCGATAAGGAAATACTCCTGTTCCCAACCCAGATAGGAAAACACACGGCTCACATTCTTGTCAAAATACTGGCATACTTCGGTAGCGGCTTTGTTGAGTGCCGACAACGAACGAAGCAGTGGTGCTTTGTAGTCGAGCGCTTCACCGGTATAAGAGATGAAAACGGTCGGTATGCAAAGAGTGGTGTCCACGATAAAGGCAGGGGAGGTGGGATCCCAGGCCGAATAGCCGCGGGCTTCGAAAGTGTTGCGTATGCCGCCACTTGGGAACGACGAAGCATCGGGCTCCTGCTGTATCAGCATCTTACCCGAAAACTCTTCCAAAACGCCTCCATGACCGTCTGGATCTGCGAACGAGTCGTGTTTTTCGGCTGTGCCTCCCGTCAGCGGTTGGAACCAGTGGGTATAATGGTCAGCGCCGTTCTCCATTGCCCATTGTCGCATCCCCGATGCTATGCTGTCCGCTATCTCTCGTGTCAGCGGTGTGCCTTTTTCTATGTTATCTACAAGCGCTTCATAAGTACGTTTGTCAAGATACTTACGCATGGCTTTCCTGCCGAAGACTTTCGACCCGAAATAATCCGACGGCCGGGCGGAGGGAGCCTTTACCTCTAATGCGCTGCGGTTCATGGCTTCCTCGATCATTTTAAATCTCATCAATTCCATAGTGTGGGGATGTTTTGTTAAATCCTCTTCAATTACCCGAAATCTCACTAACTCTCGCCAATTTGCTATACAAGCTCCTAACTCTAATCGTTTGTGATATGTTACAAATTTTCATCAATAGGAAGTTAAGTTGCTAATTTTTTGCTAATTTGAGCGCTGTTTCAGTTTAATTCTCGTTAATTAAAAGAGGTTTTGGTTTAATTCTCGCGCAAAGTTACATAAAAATGCTGACCTACCCACACAAATCGCCAACCTATTTTCTAACCCACCCAAAATATCCTCTCCTCTGACTCTTCTCTGCATCTCCTCGGCCGCTCTACTCACTCTTCTTTGCCGTTCCTCTGCCTCTTCTCGGCGTCTCCATTGCATTGACACACCGCGCTCCCTCCTTTTACTCCCACGGCAGCTTTGCTGCCTGCTTTGTCATAGCGGTCGGGCGCTTGCGTCCGACAATACCAGGCCAAGTCAAAAAACATTTTTCTTGCATTTTATTTTGTCATTTCAAAAATAATACTTAACTTTGCAGCAAAATTAAACGCAAAATTAATCTGAACAAATTTTATCTATGAAAAACAATGCAATTAATCCCGATTTCTCGGGTATCTCCTACGAGACCATTCCTGCTGATGACATCGCTGCACGTTTCGACGGCGATGACGATCTCACCGTCTACAGCCGACTGGATGCCGAAGCGCGACATTTTCGCGTCTTCTTTCAGCCCTTTCTTATACGCCCCGTTGTTGTCGATCGTCATGACACTCCCGTCGCATACGGCCCCATTACGCTTGTCATGCCACCGGATGGTCTGCCATTTTCTCACGACAGAGAACTCTCTTCATACAAATTTCATCATGAAAAGGGCGACGAAGGATACCTCATCGCGCATACTTTCACCCTACGCGCTACCATACAGCGACCTTTCCGCCTTGACAGCTCATACCGTCTGCGATTTGAAGCTTCGCCTTTCCTTCATACCGTCACTCCGGAAGGCAATTTCGGCCTGACTTCTGAAGATAGTGCTCGTAACTCGGATATTATCAATACCCTTAAGGAAAACTTCGATGCTGTATGCTTCACAATTACCCCGAACCTGCGCGTTGATGTGTGTGTTCAGCGCGAGAAAATCACCTCGTACTCAGCACCTGACAGCGCTAAGTGTGGTGTCTTACTCTCCTTAGTACTCTCACCGGTACTCTCCTCGGTACTATCACCATCAACCTCGCCGTCCTTCACAGAGGACACCAATTCTCGTCAGACGTACTTTCTAAAGAGAGGTTCGTCATTTCACACTTCCTCTCCTTTGCCTATAACGAAAACATGCCCGGGAAAAATACTCTTTCCTCGGGCACGTGATAACGATATCTGTCGTGAGTTTACCTCACCAAAACTTTCTGGGTGCCAACGATATAAAGACCCGGAGTCAGTCCGGTGGTTGCCTCCTTAGCCTTCACTTGACGACGAACACAAATGCCACGCATGTTATAGACATCAACCAATTGGTTTTCACCGTCTTGTGCAACATCCTCAATGCCGGTCACCTCAACGGCTGTCGGCGTAGTGTAAAGTATAAGGTTGGGATATTCAGCATTGGTCATGGCGCAGATAACGCGTCTGTTCTGTGGATAATGGAACGTGGTGACGCCGTTCGTCACCGAATATTCGGGATCGGAGGAAACACCGGGTCCTTCAAGTTCCTCGCCTACAAACATCTCGTAGTACGCGTCATAATACACGTCGCTTTGCTTGTCACCAAGGAACCAGCGATACTCGGTCTCTATGCCGTTGACATCGGCCTGAGCCGACAAGTCGACTTTTCCGCCCACGCAGCTTACTGTCATCGGTTGCTGATTTGCGTAGTAGAACGAAATATACATATTACTGTTGAATTCGTTAGGACGTGGCAGTGTGGCGAAGGTGAAATTATTACCGGCCACATTAAGGACACGCAGTTTTTCGCGCACCGGTGACAGGTCTATGTAGCTGAGCCGGTTAGTAGCCAGAAGCAGTTCGGAAAGATTTGTCATGCCGCTCAGGTCTATATCTGTAAGGCGGTTGTTGGTTGCGTCAAGCTGATAGAGCGACGACGATTCTCCCATGACGATCTCTTCTATACTGTTGTCGCTGATATTGACAAACATGGCATTGGGATAGGGCGAAAGGTCGAAACGAGTGTACTTGTTATTGGACAGCGTGAGTGTCTGGAGCGCGGGATAGCCCGGGAAACTCTGGGTCTCGAAATTGCTGCCGTCGAGCACAAGCTCAAAGAGTGCCTGGCTGGCCGGCAACTTTATACTGCCGTCGGTAAGACCGGCATTGTGAATGTCGAAAGCTTCTGCCTTGGTCATTGGTGTTGCATCGAGGTCTTTCAAAGCAATGTCCATCATGAACATCATAGTCACTTCGGACGGATCCTCATAACTGTAAACAATGGCTTTGCTGTCGGCATAGGTCTTGCAGGCGCGGTATATGGCGGTGTTGTTCTCATCGTAGAGATATTCGTCGAGCGAACTGCCGTCACCTGCCCAGTCAACATAAACGGCATTTGCTCCGAACTTGTTGAAACGGAAACCTATCTGAGCTTGCCCTGTCTGGGCGGTGGTGAAGGTGGCCACAACATTGGTCGGCTTCTCGCGTACGGTTATCGTCGTGGTGGTCATTGGCTGAGCGTCGAAGTCCGGAAACGCCGGATTGGTCATCTCGCAGTAGAGCGAACGGCCTGTAAGGGTCGCGTCGAAGAGTATCTTGCCCTTATCGTTGGTGATAAGCCCGTTATCGACCGTCTGGTTGGTGTCGGCATACTTCCACGTAAAGGTTGTCACTCCCCCGTCGATGTCAAGGTATTGACTGGAAAGGTTGACTCCCGAGCCGGCAGACAGTATGGGGTAGGGAAGTTGGGGCGCGTAGCTGTATGTGACATCATCGCCACTGATGATGGGCAGCGTGGCGAACGACATGTTGTTGTTGGTCACATTAATATCGGTCAACTGCAGCGAATCGGCCAAGGCTACCTCGGTTAGACGGTTTCCGGCAAGATTGAGCGTCTTGAGTGTTCTTGTCGTTGTCAAATCCAACGTGCCTTCCAGAGCGTTGTTACTCATGTCGAGATTGACAAGGCCTGTATAGTACTTGAAGTCAAACCTGCTGAAGGCGTTATTGGACAGATTCAATGTTTTGTATATGTCATACACAACGCCGGTCATCGATGTCAAACGATTGTTTGACAGGTTGACGTCGGTCAGGCTGTACTTCTCATAGTCACCGCGAGCTCCCGCAAAGTCAATGGAGGTCAAAATGTTACCCTGCAGGTCGAGATGGCGCAAGTCGCGCGCAAAGCTCAGATCTATCGCCGTCAGGTTGCAGTTGGTTATCGAAAGGTCGGTGAAACTCTCTGTGGGCGTCACGTCTATATCGATCATCGATATGCCGTCAATAGCCATCTCAGTGGCGATGAAGCCGTCTGTCAACGATATAGTCACGGGACGCAGACCGCTGAGTATCGTGAAGGTCACGTTGGGTTCGTCAGGCAATTCTGCTCCGGTGATGGCGCCGGACAAAGTGACGGTGCCGGTAGGGAGTGTGACGTAAACATCGGCGGGATAGCTCAGACTGCCCGACACCGGAGTGGCGCCGAGTCGCAGGCTGACGGTCTTTCCGGCCATCGTACGGTCCGGCGTGAACGACATCACGGTGGTGGGAGCGTCATAGTCCTCGGCTGTTTTTACAGCGAACTTGGCTGTCTCCAGAGGCCAATCAGGAAAAGCGTCACAGAAGAACTGTACATACACCGAGTCCTTGATGGCCTCATGGAAGGTTATGATGCCGTCCCGGTAGGTGTACAGCGATTCGTCAAGGGCATATTCGGCGTCTACTCGCGGTGCTCCGAAAGCCATGGCATAGGTCGTCGGCGTGATGGTGTTGCCGTTGTCGTCTACATACGGTGCCCGGATGACTTCCTTCGAAAAGTCGATGGGTTCGTCAACCTTATACTTGAAATAACAGTCAAGCGGAGAGCGATAATACATATAGTCCCAACCCGGACGCGGCAGCGGCAAGGTTGCGAAGGTAAACAAGTTGTTGGACAGGTCGACAATGGACAACTTGGTGTTGTTGCTTAGGTCAATCTCGGACAGACGGTTTCTCTGCAGATACAGGAGAACCAGATTGGGATTGTGGGTCAGGTCTATCTCTGTGAGGCGGTTGCCGGCAAGGTCGAGATACTGAAGTCGTGTGTTTTTGGACACGTCGATGTGTTCAATCTTGTATTGGTTGTTGAACGATCCGTCATGGCTTGCGTAGAACTCACCCAGGTTGGTGTTATGAGAGAGGTCAATGTCGGTAATCTTGGTGTTCGACACATTGAGCACATCAAGTATGGCGTTTTTGGACACGTCTATTGTCGATATGTTGGTGACCTCGAGGACCAGCGATATCAGGTTGGGGCAGCCGCTGGGATCGATCGAGGTAAGTCCGTAGTTGTTACGCGCGCTGAAGTACTGCAACTGAGGGAAGTTTTTAAGATCCAGCTCCTCGTCGATGACATCGTTGATACCCACCGACAGGATGACAAGGTTGGGATGGTTTGTGCCTATCTTCATCTTCGCCGGGTCGGTAAACGAGTTGCACAACAAGTCGATGGATTCGAGCGAAGGAAGGTGCGACAGGTCTACTTCGGTGAGTTCGTTGTACGATACGTCAAGCACGCTCAGGTGGTTTAGTCCTTCGGACAACTCTATGGACGACAGATAACAACCATGCACGTCAATATAGTCCAGTTTCGACGCGTCGCCATAAATCCTGACCTCGTTGTTGTTTTCTGTGACACTCAACGGAATGGCGGTCGCTATGGCTGTCTTGTTGCCTTCGCTGTCAGTGCCTACCGAGTATGGATTGACATAGACATACTCCTGAGTCTTGGGTCCTTCGACATAGAACTCACAGTCTTTTTCGGTAGACCCCAGATAGACGGTGAAGTAGTTGTCCGGACCGACGTACCCGTATATGTTCGTGCGGATAGTCATCACTACCGGCATGTCCGCCGCGTCCTGTGCGTTGACAAGGTTTGTCGAACCCAGTGCGCACAACGTCATGAAAGCGGCACAAAATTTTTTCAACAATGTTTTCATATCACAAATCAGGATTAGTTGTTTCCGAGATTGGTTATTTTAATGTTTTATGTTTCAATATGTTAATTAGATTGCTGCATTCAGTGCAATAAAGAGCGAATATATGCTATGAAGAGTGAATACAAGCTATGAAGAGTGAATACGTGAATTGTTTATGACTCAATACGTGAATTGTTTTATGACTCAAGTTGTTGAGTATCAGTTTAACATGATTTTCTTTGAATGGCCGTTGGCCTGGATGATATACACCCCTGCGGGTAACGCACTCAAGTCTATATCGGCCTCGCAACCGTCGTATATTGACGAGAAGTGGCGACTGCCGGCGATATCGTAGACGGTGATATGAAGCGACGTGGCTTCTCCCACGAAGACGTTGAACTTCCGGTTGCCTTTGGGATTGACTATAAGACGGTCGTTGTGGCCATCGATTGTGATTCCGTCGACCGAGGCTCTTCTTATCACTTCCTTAAGGCCGGCCAAAGCGTCGAACTTGCCGGCACCCCAGCGAGCGGCTTCACCTTGAAGTACCTTCTCATCGCGTATCGAAGTGCGAGATATTATGTCGCGTACATCGTCTATGGTTAGGGTTGGGTCAGCTTCGAGCCACAGGGCTATAGAGCCTGCCACGAGAGGCGTGGACATCGATGTTCCGGTCTCGGCCTTCCAGTAATATGTGCGACCGTCAACTTCGGCTTTGGCTTGCATGTTCATCGGTATGTATTGTTCATAACCGTTGAAGACGTAGTTGACATAGGGTGTGGATATGGCCGATATCACGCCGGTGCCCGGGGCACATACGTGGGGTAGTGTTCGTCCGTCGGCAAGCGTTCCGAAGGACGAGTAGACTGCGATGTCGTCGAGGTACATACCGTGGCTTTCGTCGTAACCATAGCGCGATCCGTCGAGACATGTCCAAATGAGGCTTTTGTTATAGGCTCCGACAACAAGCACGTTATGTCCTACTGCCATGTCAGATATGGTGCCGTCGTACTGACCGTCCATATAACCGTCCATACCGTAATTGGACATCCAGGTGTTTTCGCCGTCGCCGTAACAGTCGATGCGCTGTCCGTCGACGCCAATGACTTCGAATCCGACGATGACACCTTCGCTGCCGTCATCGTTATAACCGGTCTCCGGGTTGGTGAACAGATAGTAGTCAAAAGCGCCGTAGTAGCGGCCAAGGTCTTCGTCAAGCATAGTGCCACCACCTATGTAACCGTCGAAATATCGTGCCACGGTGCTGTTGACAGTACCCCCGACGTAGTTGGTGTAGAAGGCATCGGAAACGAAGTAGTTGCCGTTCTCGCCGGTAATGTCGAATGTGGCTCTGCGACGATAGTTTCCATCCTGGCCGGTCATGATGAAGGCACGCAGAGTGAAGGGAGTATCGTCGGCCGAGTAGACCATGACGGCGCCGGTGCGTATATATGTGTTGTACTGGTCTTGAGTTGCTGACGGATCGTAACGGTATCCGAAAGGATATATCATGGTGGCCATGGTAGTGTCGCCTTGGGCGAATGTCTTGTTGAGGGCAATCTTGAGGTCGCCTTCGTTGCCCGACGCCACAACGATGATGGACTCGTTACCACATTCGTCCAGGAACTGGTTCATCAGACCTCTTGGGTCGTGTGGGCCTTGGCTGGCACCCAGTGACAGGCTGACCACCGACGGCATACCTTCGGTTTGTTTGGCGTAGTCGGCGAAATCCAGCAGGCCGTTGAGGCCGTAGGCAATGCAGGCGTCCTGGAGCGAACCGCACGAGGCGGCTATTGTGGCCTCGGGGGCGGCTCCATAATATGGGTTGTCGATAGTCTGCGTTACCGGGCGTATGCCGCTAAGGCCTATGGTTTCCTGTATCTTGCCTTTGTAGCCGCCGGCAAGGATATTCATCGTATGGGTGCCATGAAAGGCCTGTTTCTCGTCGGTCGTGAACTTATCGACAGTAGGGTACCAATACACGTTACCGTTTTGGTCTATATCGTAGATCTGGTCGCCATATAGCGAGAAGTTGGGCACGCCGTAACGGTCAGCAGTTCCGTCGAAGGCAGCCAAGTATTTGACGCGGCTTTTGCCGTTGTCGTCGAGGAAAGCGACATGGTTAGGATCCATGCCCTGGTCAACGATGAGAGTGAGTACACCGTTGCCTGTGTATGGCATGTCGAGGCCGGTGCCCTGGTGTATATCATCGATACCGGATGCCTGTCGGCTGTTCTTCATTGCATGATGCAGCGGCCGTTGTATTGTGAGTTTGCGCACGGCGGGTTTGACAGCAAAAGCCTCCACACTGTCTCGCGGCATGGCGACAATGGCTATACGGCCTTTGACGGCGAGTACGGTAAGACCGTCAGCCTCAAGGTCTTGGGCAGTATATCCATCTTCGATTTTGACGAAGCCCATGACGCCGGCGTCGTTATCGGACGACGAAGCGGAATTGGCTAATGCGGAGATGGGGCGTGTGTTGTTACGCTGATGGGCGGCGTTTTCGACAGCCTGACGCTGTAACGTGGTACGACTCTGTAAATCAAGGCCTTTAGCGGCCGCTGTGAAAGAGAGCGATGCGGCCACGGCTAATATGATGGTTTTGTTCATTTGCTATGGTATAGTACTTATAAAGATCAATATTTAGGTTTATAGGAACAAAGATACAGTTTTTTTCTCAAAGACGCTAACAAAATGCCATTTTGAGTCTGCTTATTTTGAAACTTTTAACCTTTGGACTCTACAAAACGGACAAGTTGAACCTGCGGTAGAGAAAATGTGGTCGGAGGGGTTGGTGGTTTGAAATAAAATTTGTAATTTTGCGGCGAAATCGGGTCATCCCGTGTTCGCGAGGCCACGTCGATGAGATCGACGTTGGCGAATATACGTGAGTCAATGTGATGGTAATAACCTGATTTACAGTTAATTTTTTATTTATTTCTAACCCATAAATTTTCAAAAGAATGCACTTAAATTCTGAAGAAAAAGTACAGATCTTCGAGAAGTACGGTAAGGGTAAGACTG
>JAFLTY010000020.1:8245-45654 GCA_022509065.1 Muribaculaceae bacterium | reverse complement strand
CTGCCCTTATAAAATGACGAAAGCGGAAAGCCTTGACTTCTCCGCGGTAGAAATATGTAGCAAAAATATGCCTAAAATCGGTGATTACAAAACACCAACCCCGAAAGTGTTAAAATCTATAATATGCTAATACTCAATGTTTTTATAATAGTTATTCCCCGTTTTTCATAGTCTTTTATACCCTTCTAAATACAATTGTTGAAAGCATAAATACCTATATTCTTTATCGAAAAGGGAATTGCTACTGAGGTGAGTTCGGTACAATCCCGAAAAGCATCTCTTCCTATACTTGTCACTGTATAAGTTGTTCCATTATAAGTGACTGATGAAGGTATATCCACTTGGCCTTTATATTTTGAAGAGCTATATGTTATCCCTACTTCTTTATTCGATTTATCTGTAATATTATAAAATATGCCGTCAACCGCGAAATCGTAGGCTTGTGTAACTGTGAAACTGGAAACTATTATTCCAATTAAAATAAGGATTATTTTTGTTTTCATCATTTTATTGATTTTCATTTAGAAGTTTTGAAATTTCATTTATAATTTCTTTAAAAGTATCCTCCTTAATAATTCCATAACAAGTTAACGTCTTATTACTAGTATCTTTAAAATCCTTAAAGATTATTATATCTGACTTGTCATCTTGATAATTAAGATTCCAATGCGCAATGGAGTTCCTTAAGTGTCGAAGAAAACACAAACTTTTCGTATATTTTACAGTATAAGCAATGGAATTTGGGCACATACTATATACATCATAAGAATTGAGTTCCTCTCTTGTTATATGGATAAGATTTTGTTTCCCTATTTTATCATTAATAAATGGTTTTATTTGTGGAAATTTATTGTCTAATTCTTTATCGGTATGAATGATGCTGATTTTTTTGTAAAAAATTAGAAAATCTATCATTTTTCCTTTTTCCACCGAATCCTCAATGAACAGATCCGTTCTATCTTGATTCATATAATTAACTAATTATTATATAACTACATTACACTAACATACATCCTGTCTCGTAACTTATTTCTTTTATAGTACAATAGAATTTTTCATCTTCTTGTCGTTTATTAAGATGTTCATCAACGGCCATGGCACATGGATGCGGAAAGATGTCATGTTCACATAGTAACGTAAATCTTTTCTTATCAAGATTTTTAAATAGGTTTTCTATGAGTGTGTAAACTTTATTATTTGTATCCTTAGTAAAAGAAATTACGAATATATGGTCAATAACATCTAATACTAATACATTTAATGTTTCCTCTGAGTCTTTTCCCTTCTTTTTAAGGAAAAATAGACCATCGTTGTAAACACTTTTGAGGATATCATATTCTTTTTTGATAGAATAAAAATCATTTGTTTTACCGTTTTTGCTTACTTCCATAAAATTATATAAACCAATTCTCCCCAGAAATTGGCGTTTTCATTTAACAAAAAGAATGCGTGGGGAACTTACCTGCTGTCCATCTCACATACTTGGCATGTGGCTTCGCCTTCTCAATAAGATGAACAACTCAGAAGCCTCACGCAAAATATGCAATTAACCACAGCGGTAACCGTGCACCGCCGCAGGATATTACATATCCACAAGGCATTCATCGTTGTCTTATTCTTGATTGAGAGTTGAAATTGCCACATTTCAGTATGTCAAGAACAAGCGTCGGATAAACGCTCTATAACAATATGTCTTGCATCCCTCCCCTCGTTACCCAAGGCC
This sequence comes from Muribaculaceae bacterium, assembly GCA_022509065.1. Taxonomy (GTDB): domain Bacteria; phylum Bacteroidota; class Bacteroidia; order Bacteroidales; family Muribaculaceae; genus CAG-873. Next base: position 43,931 of record JAFLTY010000020.1, on the reverse strand, counting down.
GGGCTTCTGCGGTTCGGTCTGCGTTGCAAAGTTATCAAAATTTTTATAATTGCACAAAATTTTTCAAATGCCGTATTTTTCAATGTTCGTTCGAGATAAATACATACAACTGTGTGGGTTCCAAAGCACCGAACATTTAGAAAATTGCCGGTGTATGGGGAAAGAAATACATTATGTCAGTATGTCGGGACAGTTATTGACAGACCATGACTTTTTTACAAACAGTCACTATTTATAGACCAATCTATAGACCATGACTCAGTTATGTTAATCCTGTATAAATTTTATTGAACCGGTTTTCCCCAAGACATTGAAAAATAAAACAAACATGATGAACTGTTGTGATTAGCCACCGAGCTACTTTCCGATAGCCCAAGATGAATAACAACAAAAAACATAATTAAAGAATTCATTCTTACACTTTCAACTAACACGTTCTGTTTGTATTAAATGATGTTAAAATACAAACCCAAACAAGAGTTTGTAACAAAATTATTGTACTTTTGTAAAGTATTTGTCAAATCGTTCTCAGAGATATATTCTCTGACCGAATATAAAAGTTCATATCGTTCGGACATTTTTTAACAGTATGGAAATGACAACTGAACTGACATCAACGCCGTGGTTGGTGATAGCCATGATATTGTTGGCCGCAGGTGTGGTTTCGATGTTTTTTCCGCGCACACCGTCGTGCGTGGCGACTTATGCTGCAATGTGGGCTGCCCGGCTGAGTGGCTACACCCCTTTCCCGAACTCTACTATGATATTCTGGGGCATAGCCGTAGTGCTTGTTGTCATTAACCGCTATATGCTACCGGCTCATATACGTGACTCACGACGCGGACTCGGATATATTGCCGGAGGAGCGTTGGCAGGCATGGCTATCGGCCTCACCCTATATTCGGCAGCAAGCATTATTGGAGGCGCTATCTTAGGAGCCCTCATCGGAGCAATCGCCTATGCCAGGACATCAAGGGGCGCCGCTCTGGAATTTCCAACAATTAAGTTTTTCAACTATTTGGGAGCCAAAGGCATACCGTCTGTTATGACTGCATCGATGGCCGGTCTTATCATAGCCGGCATCGTCATTCGAGCCTTATAAGCGTTTAGTAACCGCAACCTAAAACAAAAAAGGGATGAAAAGTAAGAAATTGCTCTTCTTTATAGTTTTAGCAGCCGGAATCGCTCTGTCGATGCCGACACGTTTGATGGCGGCGACCAAGACAACACCTACTCATCCCAATTTCGAGGTAATACGCGCTGAGACAACCAATCCCGACTCAGAGTATTATTACCCCAAACTCCTTAAGTCTTTCTACAGCAACGACACCACAATGACCGATGACGGGTACCATTACCTGTACTACGGTTCGATGTTTCAGGAGGACTATAATCCCTACCGACCTTATCCCTTTGCCGACAGGCTGAAAGCCACAGAGCCCCTCTACTACAAACACGGCACTTTGTCGCGTAACGAGAAGTCACAGATAAAGGATCTCGCTGAAAAATCACTGGCAAATAATCCCTTGCACTTGCGACAGCTCATGTACCTGGTGTATGCCTACGAACAGTCGGGCAAACAAAATCTCGCCCGTATATGGAAACACAAGCTCGACCACCTGTTACTCACCATATCGCGTTCGGGAACGGGGGCAGACACCGAACATGCCTTTGTGGTGGTCGATCCGTCGCACGAGTTCGATTACTTCAACCTCTCGGGGGTTACTGTGGTTAATCAGGAATTCCAAGAACCTTACTATGAATGCGTTACCGTACAGCTGCCCGATTCGGAAGGTACGCGACAGTATTGGTTCGATTTGCATCATCTGCTTGAACAATATTACGCCAAACATCCCTCCGAACTCGAGGACTAACCCAACATATTCGATTTCAATAAAAAATTACACTCTTTTTTACAAAAGATATATCAATCAAGAAATTAACATACAAACTTAAAAATTCTGACAATGAAAAAATTTCTACTTGGCATAGCAGTGATTGCCGGATTCGCCACCCTCTCCACATCATGCGGCGGTTGCAATGACAAATGTGTAGATAATGACACTATCGTAAGCAAGCAGACATGCGACTCGCTGTCGGTAGCTCTTGGCAAGTTTATGGGTATCAACCTGCAAGACGAGGTTCGTTATCTTCCATCTATCGACGAATACATTGAAGGATACCAACTCATCGCCGGCCACAAATACACTCCGGCCAAGCTCATGGGCATACGCGCCGCTATACGCATGGCTGAACAGTTCACAAACATGGAAGCCGAAGGAGTCAACGTCAACCGCGACCTTTTCATGCGCCAGTTCCGCAACTATTTACAGGACTTTGACATGAATCAGGTTGAATACGCTTTGGTTTACAAAGAAGTGCAGGATCTCTATCAGACAATAGACCGCATCCTTGAAAAACGCGAGCAGATGCGCCGTGGCGAAGTCGACGAAGTTATGGTAGTCGAGGAGGTCGATGGCGTGATACCCACAGACAGTCTTGATGTCTTTGAAGAGGAGACAAATGTCGTCGAAGTTGCAGTCGATAATGAAACATCCTCACCTTCCTCGATGGACGAATCGGAAATTCAACCTTTTTGATGCACTTCCAATAATTCTTTCCGAAACAATTCACTATCAATAGGTTAAATAAAAAACCATTTTTAATCAGACCTTAACACATAAAAAGATAACGATGAATAAAATCAAAATCATAGCCCTCGCAACAATGACAGCCGCTCTGGCCGCATGCTCGGGTAACGACAAGGAATCCACAACCAATAACGAAGACATGACCAACGACGCCGTCAGCCAACAAGAGGAACAAACCCTCTCCCAAACTGCCGAAGAAGTGGCCGAAGTTGTCAGCGAACAAGTCACTGAAGCTGTTGAAAAGGTGTCTTCAAACGAAGCTATCCCTTCGTGGATGCCAAAAAATGTGACGATTACCCCCTCCGGACTCGGTATTGTCATTGAGAAACCAGGCGACGCGACACGCGCCGGTGAAAACACCCCCGTCACAGTACACTACCGCGGTACCCTTACCGATGGCACTGTGTTCGATTCATCGTACGACCGTGGCCAACCCGCTACTTTCCAACCCAACCAGGTTGTTCCCGGCTTTGGCGAAGGTATTCGCATGCTCGGCAAAGGCGGTAAAGCCACTCTTTATCTTCCTTCGGATCTCGCTTACGGCCCACGCGCCATTCCACAAGCCGGAATTGCCGCTAACTCCAATCTGATTTTTGATATCGAGATTGTGGATATCGCTAAGTAAGAATAAGTGCCGATTGGGCAATAAAACCACATCATGAAAAAATTCACAGCTACACAACGGAGTGCAACAGCTATTGTTGCACTCTTTTTCTGCCTGTCAATGGCAACATGCGGAGGGGGGAACGCCGACGAGGGTCCCGACACCGCCACTTACACTCCGCGCTCAGACTCTATCGCCACCCTCCTTGGCAAAGTTCAGGGAGCTCGCTTTCTTTATGAGATAGAGCATTATCGGGCTCAACGCGACTCCACGTTTAGCGCCGACGAGTTTCTTAACGGTATGGCAACGGTTTTCGACCGACGTCATCCCCTTGCATACGTCTTCGGACTGTCCTTGGGAGTGCAGGTCAACCAGGATATCGACCCACTGACACAAGCCGGATTACCTATCGACCGAAAAAGACTCGTCGATATGATCGAACAGAACATCAATACCGAAGACTCCATCCACGCCGATACATCGTACGATGTAAGCCAACAATACATGGCATTGGCTACCAGAGCGATGAACACGTCTTCATCGAAGGGCTCGAAGGCTCTTGCCGACAGCATAGAAAGCCTTTATGCCGACATGATATCAGCGAAAGTATCGCAGGATTTATACAACTTCCAAAACAACGAAGGACGTCAGTATGATCTTCCAGCTTTCCTGCGCGGATTCCGTACCGTTGCGCTGTCCGACCACCCGGAAGCGTACTACGCCGGCGTGTACAACGGAGCTATGCTCGCACAACAGATTGCCGTCGTAGAGAAAAAAGGTGTCAATGTACGTCCCGAAACCCTCCTGGCTTCCATGAAGGAGTACATGACTGCCGGAAATGTTGATGACGCGCAACTGCGCATTGACTCAGAGACACTCAACGCTATCATCTCGGAGGTGAACAATGCTCATTTCGATCGCGAGGACGCTCAGATGGCCGCTACTGACGAAGCTATCCAAAACATCAAGACAGGTGAGGCACTAATGACCCGTATTGCCAACGAAACTCCGGGCATAGTCAAGACTGAGTCGGGACTAATGTATGTCATTCGTCATCAAGGCGACGGCGAACCTGTCGGCGAAGCCAAAACAGTGTCGCTGGCCTACACCGGCAAACACCTTGACGGCAAAGTCTTTGAGTCCAAGGACAAAGCGACTATGATTATAAACCGCGTGGTACCCGGCTTGCAGGAAGGGCTCCGAATGTTACGTGAGGGTGACAAAGCCACATTTTGGATACCCGGTAGCCTTGGCTATCGCGGCCACGGCATGCCCAGACTGGACATCGGCCCCATGGAAACCATCGTCTTCGACATCGAAATCCTCCCCACCAACCCTTAATCGTTATTATACCTCCGGGGTATCTCGTCCACGCATATGCTATTTTGCGAACACTGAACAAAACCAGTGTTGAAAGCAGGTGTGTTTGTGTGCTTGAACGTTTGTGTCATTGTGGATTATTGTAACTTTCGGCGTTTTTGTGTAAATTTGTGGGCATACTCACGATATACCTGTCGATTTTCAATGCCGATAGGTTTTTTCACTATCAGCAGGGTAAAATCATCTCAACAATCAGGGATGGATAATAACCCCAATAAAGTGATATATCATGTCCATAAGAAAAGGATAGATTACATAAACAATTAATGGATAGACCATGAAGACAATTAATATCACTGTGCCTGTCGAGGAGTTAAGCTTCGAGGAGCTGACAGCAGAGGAACGTATCCTTGTCGACACCGCACGTCAGGCAACTTACAGGTCTTACGCACCGTACAGTCATTTTTCTGTTGGAGCCGCCATCTTGCTCGGCAACGGAGAGATAGTGGCTGGGTCAAATCAGGAAAACGCCGCTTTTTCGTCTGGCACCTGTGCCGAACGGTCGGCGTGCTTTTATGCGCATGCCCAGTATCCTAATACTGACTTTCGTTGCGTGGCCATAGCTGCACGGGGCACCGACGGAGAGTTTGTCAACGATCCTATCCCGCCTTGCGGGTCATGTCGCCAGTCGTTACTCGAGTATGAGACGCTCGCCGGACATCCGGTAAAAGTGTTACTTGCAGGACGTGACAAGGTGTACCGATTGCCTTCGCTTAAAACGTTGTTACCTTTGGCTTTCACTGAATTTTAAGACAACGGGGACGTAGAGCCTCCGAAGGAAGAATAGATTAACCATCATGAAAAAAATCAGAACAACCCTGAGTGCGATAGCCGTTATATTGAGCTATGCAGGATTGAATGCGGCCGCACCTGCCAACTATTATAGTTCGTGTGAGAACAAAAGCGGCGCGGCGTTACTGACAGCGCTTAAAAATGTGGTCGGTAATCCCAGCGTGGTGAGTTATAACGGTTTGTGGGATGTGTTCAAAACTACCGATGCCAAGTCCAACGGTAAACTGTGGGATATGTATTCTACCAAGGAGTGGACTCCCGGCAATGACCAATGCGGCAATTACAAGAATGTCGGTGACTGTTATAACCGCGAGCACTCCATGCCGAAGAGCTGGTTTAACGATGCTTCGCCGATGTATAGCGATGCTTTCCATCTATATCCCACCGACGGCAAGGTTAACGGACAGCGCAGCGACTATCCCTATGGAGAGTGTTCCAAAGGAACGACACTTGCTTCAAACGGTTCGGTACGCGCTCTCGGGCGACTGGGGTCTTCAACCTTCGCCGGCTACTCAGGGACAGTATTCGAACCCGACGATGAGTACAAGGGTGACTTCGCCCGTTCATATTTTTATATGGCAGCTGCATATAACGATCGCATATCGACATGGGACTCTCCTATGCTTGCCGGCAACGCTTATCCGGCGTTCACCACATGGGCTGTAGAGTTATTACTGAAATGGCATCGCCAAGACCCGGTAAGCGCCAAAGAGATAGCTCGCAACGACGCTGTGTACTCTTACCAACACAACCGCAACCCGTTTATTGACAATCCTGATATGGTAGAGCACATTTGGGGTGACAAGAAAACGTCGGGATGGACTTCGGGAAGCGCCGCCAAAGCTGCCATCAATACACCGGTGAACAATAGCACCGCAAGCCTTGGCACAGTATCGGTAGGCGTGGCGCGAACATATACGCTCAATGTAAAAGGTACCGCATTGAAAAACGCTGTGACTGCAACCATCACACAGTCGGACAATGTCTTTTCGCTTAACACATCGACCTTGACGGCATCGGCAGTCAACAGCGACAACGGCACCCCTCTTATCATCACCGCGAAGGCTTCGAAAGCCGGCACTTTCAACGGAGTGCTAAAATTGACTTCATCCTCGGACAACATAGACGTCAGCGTGAATCTCACGGTGACTGCTGTAGACGGTCTGCCGGCCACTCAGCCCACCGACATATCGGATTGCTCGTTTATAGCCCACTGGGTGTATATCGGTGACGAGGATGCGGAAGGTTGCTACACCATACATGTCGAAGATATGACCGGACGAAGCATAGACACCTACCCACGGTCGGTAAATGCCAAGGCCGAAAGCTGTCTTGTTGACGAGCTTGAGCCGGCTACACAATATCGCTTCTATATCACCAACGTCAACTCGACATCGAACGTGATGACAGTAACGACAGCCGAGCCCATACCGAGTATTCAGGTACTGTATGACGGCGACCTGTTGTTGACATCAAGCACCGGAGTGGCATCGGAGGCCGAGGAGTTGCTTCTTGACATCGAAAACATATTCACAGATATCACCTTCAGCGTCAAGGCACCGTTCCAACTCAGTTCGGACAAGGCGTCGTGGGGAACCAATCTTGTCGTCGATCCTCGCGAAGACCGCATGTATATTCGGTTGTTGTCGTATGAGGAAGGCACTTTCACAACGCCTATCACGGCTGTGGCGGGCAGTTATGTCTACGATAACGCCGAAGTGACCGGTCTTGTTAAAGACGAGACAGTATTTGTTGAGGACTTCGACAATCCCGGACAGGAAACCGGCAACTACACCTCGACCCCCTATGTAGGCAACGCGGCGACATGGGCGCTGTCGAACGCCGGCGTCTATCGCGCGGCCGACGAAGCGTACAGCGGTACATCTTACCTGCGTCTGGGCAAGAACTCGGACAGCTCAGCCACCATGACCACCGACAAGTCCGGCGGCATGGGTATAGTCACCTTACAGGCGGCCGCTTGGAGCAACAAGGACGGTTCGGCAAAAGTGGCTGTAGATTATTCCAGCGACGGAGGCAACACATGGACAGAAGCCGCTGTTCTTGACCTGCCGACACCGTCCTCATCGACCATTGTCTATAAACAATACACTGTTGGCATTCATTGCCCCGGTAATGTCCGGTTGAGACTACGCCAGACTTACGGGCAACGAGTATGCATAGACGACATCATAGTTTCGGGACAGGCCTCGGTTGAGGATATCTGTTTCGGCGATGAAAAAGGACACGGTTGGGATGCCTGGTGTGAAAACGGCATGATGACCGTCAATATGGAACAGGCTGCCAATATCGCCATACATGGTGTCGACGGAGTCACTTACGTTAACGGCCACTTTGAAGCCGGCCTTCACACCTTCTCTCTGGCACCCAATCTGTATATTGTGGTTGTCGGCCAGTCGACACGACGCGTCTTGGTGAAATAAGACAGACTGTCGTCTGTTGAGAACAGACTATAAGGTCAGAAGAAAGGTTGTATTTTTGATGATGAAGATGGGAACGGCTCGTGGAGAAGCCTCGGGCGACATGCTTCGTTGGCGGTGATGCGGAAAAGCAATCCCGAAATGAGATAGTCCGCCAAGACGCTCTTGTCAAAGGCCGTCGGGCCTATTGTCCATCCCGAATCATCCTCCTGAAATTCGATGTTATGCTCAGTGAGGCATTTTGGCACGAGTGTTTTGAGGACGGCAGCCAAGGCCACGCTGTCGTTGTCAACGAGCAGCATGCCACGTCCTGTCACATCACCCCGGAGTGCCGAAAGAGCCAGTACCGTGTCGATGATTTCGGTTTTTGAAATATGAAAAGTTTCTGATGACATGATTGGTGTGAATGTTTTTGGATTAACAAAAGGGGTTGGATAGCTATTGTAGCTATCAAAGCTATTTTAGCTATTTCTGCCGGGGTGAGCAGATGGCATTGAGTTTGGTATCACGTCGGCGTATATGAGCCCGGAAGGTATAGAAGATGTCGGCGAGCGCAATTGTAGCGTTTTCGACCTTTGCTCTGAGTTTCTCTATACCCTGAGTTGCACTTTCGCCATCGGCTTCGCCGAGCAGAGCAGCGCCGACACCTGCTGTCCGGTCAAATAGTTTAAGTTCCATTTCAAGTAGCCGATAGGCACTAAGATCGCCGTTGGTTCCACTGACCTGCGTGGGTATATGCGGTCCGTTACCCGTTATGGGAATGACACCGTCCGGGGCTGCCCATCGTTTGCATATCTCCTCCCAGGACATTTTGCTTTCTTTTTGTGACGTTGGGAAAAGAAGCACACCTTTGGCAGATGTTGACATTATGCGGTCAATAAGAACGATGATACGGTTGATGTAGCGCTGCTGTTCGACCACATCCTCAACGAAGGAATGTATTTCGCCATCGGTGAGAGGATAGAACTTAACGACAAAAGGATGAGTTCCATGCGCCCAAGGAGACGTGTACGAATCGAGCAAAGTGCCGTCGGGAGCGAACCACCTGACGCGCCAAAGCAAGTTACGGGCATTATCGAACTCGCGCGACCATACCTCAATGACACGCAACCGACCCGGTTCTGCGATAAATAAATCGGCAGGCGCACTTGGTAAAGTATTGATACGGTTTCGCGAGGCTTCAAACACATGCCCCAGCTTTTGACTGTTCATGCCCCGCTTACCGGCAAAGCGCATGAACACCTCGGCCGGCGACATGTCATGCAACATTCCCACCATGTCGATGTCGGCTCCCGCCGGGTCACGGAAGGCGTTACAGAAAAATTTGTCGGGACTGACGTTCCGGACACAGGGGATGTGTCCTGCCAGAGGGTCGTCATCGGCGACACGCTGTATGGCCATCCCCGAAATAAGGAACTCCTCCAGAAGGCGACAATCCAGCTCATCGAGATCGGCGACAATATCGGAAGTCGTACCGGGTGTGTCATACCATAAGTTACTGACAGCCATTTCGCGGTATCGTCCGATGACAGCCTTTACGAGACGCCTGATCAGATTGTTTGACACAGGGCGACGGCCTGAGCGTTTAAGCAATTCGGATTCGATGATTCTGACACCGTTGTCGTCATAGACGATGTCGCCCCATTGGTCACCGTAGGTGTATCGTTTAAGACGGTCACGCATGTTCATGAGTGGAACACGCGTTCCCCAGAGTTCGACGACAGTGTCGAACACGCGACGGTTTATTTGTGAAGACATAGTTTTAGAGTATTAAAGGTTAAGAGCTTCTTTTGCAAGGAGAGGGATGTCAGCAAGGACTCGTTCGTCGACAACAAAAGTATCGTCGTCGGTAACTCGCACCCCCATAACAGCCTTTATGACAGGATTAGCGTTTGAAGGCAATCCCACAAAGACCGAGTCGGCACCGGGACGATATAAAGCCGTGGGACGCGCCCCATTTCGCACAAACTTGTTTGCCATGGCAGCCATGAGCGACCTGTTTTTGTCATCATAAGGATTGATTACCGGGAGAGACCCATAACCCTCGATGTCAAATGACAAGACTCTTGCTGTCCGGCAAGCCAGGTTGACGCACCATGTGTCGGGCAACGAAGCCCGTGTCATTTTAGCGTATGGAAGCAGATTGGTCACAGGCGCCATATCGACAGGAGCGTCGTGAAGGTATCTTACGTACCAGGCTCGCATCGCGACGCGCAACACAGTATTAATATCGAGGCCGTCGAAACGCTCTATCGAAGCGTCGGCCAACGCCGGCTCGAGACCGGCGCCTTCGCGCCATAGTCCGAGCATGCGTTCGTCGTCAAGAGTTATCAACATTGTAAAAATAACGTTGAAGGGGACAAACAAGGTGAATTATTCGGCCTCGATGCGCATGTGACACGCGGGGTTGCGAAGTACCAGGCAGGATGCTTCGGTAATGACCACCGCATCAGTGTTGCGAGTTCCTGCCGAGCGCAAATCGAGTTTTTGGGTCGAGAAGGGTATATGCACATACTTTGTGAGCATGTTGGGGTCGATGACCATAGCGCTTTTTTCGTGACCGCACTGGTCGAAAATTTCGTTATGGATGACATAGAGAGTGCCAAAGTTGGATTTTATTTCTCGGAACTCAAGACCCCATCGTGTCACTGAGTCGGCACCGTTCACCACTTTCTGATAAGGCAAGTTGGACAGCATCTCGATGAACTCACTTCCACCCATCAGTATTTTACGTGCCGAACCTTTACCGCCGGTAAACACTTTACGGCATATTTCTATGAGATTGGTTTCGGTGAACGATTCTTTTTCGTATTTATATTCCTGCAAACCGTCCTGATTCCATATACCTCCGGTGATATAAATCTCATCGGGAGTTGTACCGTTTGTGATGATAGCCTTGCGGCCGAAAATGAAGTTTTTCTCCATGCCTTGTCGCATGTCGATGATAGCCACTTCCTCCTGGTCGCTGAAACCCCACTGAGCCTCTTTGTTGGCCAGTCTGTGTATTGCTGACTCTTCGACTTGCATCTTGAAAATCTGACAGTAGTTTTCACTACGCTTGGGTATAGTCTCGAACTGAGGAGTCTGAACGTCAAGTTCGCCTGCCGCACGCCCCATGCGTACTACCTTACGACCGGTCTTTACGCCCATATTGAATGTAGTACCGGCATTTTTGATTTCGTTGACAACAATGCCCGAGATGGAGTCGACATCGACTTTTGTAAGATAGAGCATAAGAGGCGCTTTATTGATGGTTACCTCAGGCATGAGTATGGTTTCGGACACCGAGAAAATGGCGGGATTGTCGACATGAAGCGTGAGCTGACCGGACGATTGATCGCCGTTCGGGAGCGCCTGATAGTCGCTACCGGTATAATCGCTGGAAATATTGGTCGAGACTTCCTTGACATCAGCTGTGTAATACTGCACCTTCATAGAGCCGGCATGACGTATATCGCCGCAGCGCGACAGCTGGTCGACAGGAGTAGCCATGGGGCGGATTTTAGTTACTCTTTTGTCAATTTCGGCTGACAGCAACGTGCCGACGGAGTTGGTCACTGTGGTGGTTAGAGGAGCGCCGTTTACCTGGGTGGCATTGCCCGATTGTGATAATGTAGACATAGTAATTAGTTGTTTGTAGGTTTGTGGTTAAGTGATTTTGTTTGTGTGTAAAAGATTAAGATTTATCCTGCAGGATATGAAAAAGGTTTTAAGAATCTAATGATCTTTTTAAAAGCGGATGCTTAACATGGCGGCATTCAGTTCTCCCAAATGTCGGGGCGTATGTCAGCGAGGAAATTGGGAACTGATGACGTTATGCCGAATTGTTCGGGGTTTTGACGCACCTTTTCGACTGCTTTTTTGAACCCGTTTTCCTCGGCCTGACGTATTCGCTCTATTATGCGATCGGCGAAACGGTCGATTGCAGCTTCGTCAAAAGGATTGGTATCGACGGAGACAGCTGATGTTGAGCTCTCCGAAATGTCAGCGTCGGACTCCCGGGATTGGTTACGACTGACGTCTTCGGCTGAAAGGGTTGTCGAGCCAGCAGCGTTGACAACACCCGAGATAAGGTTTTCTTGAAGATTGTCCATAGTTTTTTAGCGATAATAGGTTTAAAAATAATTTTGTTTTAATCAAGTTTTAGCGCGCCTTAATTTTGATTTCGGTGCAAAATTAATACAATTATTTTTATCATCCAAACAATTTAGGCGATTTTAATATATTTTAACTATGTCTTAGTATTGTCTACCCAAACGTTTAACCGGACACAAAAATAATGTGTCAACGTTTATGCGTCGACACATTATTTAATACCAATAGATATTTCGAATATAGAGGTTTACTATGACCCCATGGCGTGCTCCACGCTTCGGGAGCGTCCTTTTCAAAGGCTACACGCTTACAGCATAATAACTGATTAGAGTCGCACTTTGGTGGAGGTTGAGCCCTGGCGTTTGATATAAATACCGGGAGCAAGATTTGAAGCACCCGAATCGAGACCGGTCGAGCCGCTACCGCTCACCCTTCGGCCATCAAGAGTGTATAACTCTATGGGAGCGTTAGAGTCATCAACGGGAATATCTGTGACAGATGAGGCCTTCGATTCGAGGTTAATTTGTTTGCTGACTCCGGGTCCATGTATTGTGATGGTGGCTTTATCGTTGTCGTTGGTATTGAATATAGGAGAAAGTGTGAGTTTGGTATCGCCATACCGCCCTGTTATTTCAGCGCAAGATATCCAGTCGGGAAGACCATCCACCTGAAGGCTTGAGGCGGGGTAATAGCTGTCGAGGGATACTTCAGTATTGGTGTCATCGCCACAAACTGTCACCACGTCGGTTTCGCTTTCGAGCCATGGGAGATGGGCGTCAAGCATGATATAGAATGAGACCAATTCGTCATCGGTATGGTTAGCGACCGGCGACCATGACAGAGGCAGCCTTGTGCCGTCCAAGCACAATTCCTTGCCGACCCATCCCAGACCAAGGTTGTTAGGATTGGAATAAGCGGACATTTCGGGCGAGAAATACTCCACGTTATCAGCATCGTGGAAGCCGCCTATAGCCACAATAAAATACTGGGCGACCTCTTTGGTCATGACAATGGGTTTATCAAACTTAAAGTTAAGCGACAACAAATCGCTGCCCGAATAGCGGTCGGTAATGCCGATATCTTCGCCGGTACAAATTGCCGTGGCGTAAGGTGTGTCGGACACTACAAAACCACCATCAATAAGATATATTTCGGCGGTAAGGACAGCGTCTCGGCTTATTTTGCCATAGGCGAGTGTGTGAACACCGTCGATGACAAGAGGCACATTGGGAGTATAAAAGAAATCGGCTATTTTTACGAGATGCGCCCAGTTGTTTTCATCGGCGTAGTCGCCAAACGAATAATCTGACCAGTAGCGATCCGACTCGTGATTATAACCGAAGTAAGGCAGTATGATATCGGCGTAGGTTGCAGTCCCCTCGGTAAAAGGATCAGCCACAGTAAGACCCAGGTTTATGATTTCATACTCTTCGGTATTGGTAAAATAGCGTTCGTATTCACCACAGCCTCCTGCCTGATAGAATCCGGGATAAGTAAAATCGACCGGAGCCGTCAAAGTGGACCAGGCGCGTAGCACAGGGAATTCGTAAAGATTGTTGCGTGTGGTAAAATCGCTGGTGTAGTCCGTATGATAAGACACTGTGAGATTTTTGTCAGAAGAGGTGAGGAGGTCATCGCCTGTGGAATATGACCATTCGAATTTGGCACCGGCAGTCGAGGTCATATTGGTGTAGGTAACGGGTGCGAACACCGGACCTGCCATGATGGACGCGGGAACAAATTCGTCGGTTTCGCAAATTCCGAAATAAAGATTTGATAGCGGACGCTTATAGGAGGTATCGGTGAGTGGCAAACCCACGGCGACATCGTCGATAAAGGTAGTGTTGCCACCGTGTCCAACAATCTGAAAACCAACCTTGATTTTTTGACCGGCATATTTATTTAGTGACAAAACAAAAGGACGAACCCTGTAATCGAACATGGCGAAAAAGCTTGGAGCGGTGTCGATAAGATCCTGAGCGTGACTGAAGACTGTCGCCCATGTCTGACCGCCGTCAATCGATATGTTCACTTTGATGTCGTTGATTATCTCGTACTTGTCAAGCTGAAAAGTAGTATTGTTAAGATACGACCAATCATAGAAATATGGGCTTGTCATGGTGCTCCAGCGCAGTTCCATACCACGGCTGACTGAGATTTCGGGGGTTATTGCCCACTCATCGACCTCGTCTTCGAAAACCTCGTAAGTCAAGCACTTACTGTCAATATAATCGTATAACGAGAGTGGTTGTGTCATTTTCCACCCACGGTCGGAAACGGGAGAGTTCTTATGGTCGATGATCCACCCTTCGGGAAGCCACGCGGCATCTTCGCCGTCCCACTCCTCGAAGTCTTCATAAAAATTATATCCTTCCGGGGTTTCCTTGACCTTGGAGGGAGACATACGCTCGGGGTTTATTGACTTGCCGCTTTCGGGAAGACCCTTTACGGTCTTTATTTTTAAGCCATTGTCTAAAACAACGGTTTCTTCGGTAATGTTTCCGGTTATCTTATGGACTGACGAAACATTACGGTTTGTATTCTTTGCAGACAGTTGCTTGTTCACAGGAGTTGACAACTGCAAGTCTGCAGTTTGAGCCGATAGTGACAGTGTAAAACAAACACTGAGTGCCAAAAATGATATTTTATTCATTAATAAAAGCTTTTGATTGATTTATCTGAAATTCTTTTAGGAAAGAGTTGTTTTTTGATATATTTTATGCAAATATACGCATTTTCTTTCAATTAACTTATATTCACCTGTTGGCAATGATGCGAAAATGTCGTACCTTTGCCTAAACTTTAATCGTTTTGTTCTTCAATTTGCATTAAGGTTTCCAATATGTATTTTTTCTAATCCAAAAACCATCTTTATGACAAAACTCTTTACTTTAACGTTAGCGGCACTGATGTGCTGTGGCGCATCGTACGCGGGCGTTAACCACTTGACAGACTCTCGTTCGGAAAAAGCCCAAACACCTCGCGCCGTGACCTGTAAAGCCAAACCGGGTCGTACCCTGGAGGCTCTTGAAAACGGCTCTCTTATTCGCAAAGCCAAAGCCGCCGCCACCGACAACCATGGCATAATCACCGTGCCGTCCGGCACTCCGGCAACTTACCAAAAAAGTTGCGACGGCTACTTCATGTTTTTAGGGTCGTGGCTCGAACCGTACAAAGCGGGCGCCATCCAAGCCACTATATATGAGGACGGCAACGAGGTTTATATATATGACATTCTTAACAAGGCACCGTTCGGGAGCTATGTCAAAGGTTATAAGTTAGGTGACCAAATCGAGATACCTTTGCCTCAGACTCTCGCGTATGAAGAGGTTCCGGGCGAATTGCCATTGGAGATAACCCTTAACGTGCTTAAACTCGGAGAGTTTATCGATGAAGACGGCGAACTGGCTTATTCTTATTTTCCCGCCGAATCGTTCACAAGCATACGATACATCCAGGACGAAAACGGCAGTTGGGTGCTCGAACTTCCCGGTGAACCCGCTACCGGCGATGACCCTCGCGAATACTCTCTGGGAATTGTAGACCAGGCTTATGGCGATTGGTTGGGTTATTGCGATTTTTCGCAGACATACACATTGTTTAAAGACACCGCAGTGTCTATACCGGCCAACTGCACGACCGAGATATACAACTGCGTAAGCGGCGATTCGGGTTATGAGGTCGAAGTGGCCATAGACGGCAACGACATGTACATAAAAGGCTTGTGCAACTACGGCACTTTGAGGAATCTTGCAATCAAAGGCAGCATAGAAGGCGACAAAGTGGTGTTCCCGCAGAAGCAGTTCCTTGGCATTTTCGAATTCGATGACGATGTATATTACATCTACACAATGTGCGGTTACCGTAACCCCGACTATCAGGAGTGGAACGCTTTCAGCCCCGAATACCTGTTGACCGACGCCGATTATGTTTTCGACTATGACGCCGAAGCACACTCGCTGACACGCACCGATCCCGACCTATATCTGTTGTTTAACAGCGGCACGGAGACACTGAACTATGTCGACGCATTCTCCGACCTTAAGATACTTCAGAATGCATCGTACTCCGGCACTCCGGCGAATCCCTATGCGCTGTGGTGGACTCCTTTCCTGTGGGACTACTACGGATACACATCGTTCGATTTCGAGCTTCCCATGACATCTACCACGGGTGACCTGCTTGACATTTCGTGCCTGTATTACAGCGTATATATCGATGGCGAAATCATGACTTTCGTTCCCGACGACGAAGAATACGTGTACAGTGGTCTTGAAGGCCCCACCACATTGGTTCCCTATAGCGTAAACAACAACTGGGACATCTATCTCAGTACAGCCACCTACCATCAGATCGGCATATACCAACGTTATATCAAGACTGCCGGTGTGCAGATGACATACATTTACGACGGTGTCACGACATACAGCGACCTGGTGACTCTCGATATAGAGACCGGAAAAGTGACTGAAGAGAGCGGTGTGTCCAAAGTGACAAATGACAGCAAAGTGGTTTCGACCGAATATTACACCATCACCGGTCAAAAAGTGACCACTCCGTCAGACGGTGTATATATCGTACGCAATGTGCATGAAGACGGCACCACCACAGTAAACAAGACAGTGGTTAGACACTAATCATACTTGAGACCATAACTCACAGGAGGGTAGCCGCTACATTCGGCTACCCTTTTATTTAACTCGTAT
Organism: Muribaculaceae bacterium; assembly: GCA_022509065.1. Lineage (GTDB taxonomy): Bacteria > Bacteroidota > Bacteroidia > Bacteroidales > Muribaculaceae > CAG-873. The sequence goes on along the minus strand of JAFLTY010000020.1, from coordinate 27,265 downwards.
ATTTGCATTCTGAAAAGGATACAAACACACGAACTATGCCCCATTAAGCGGTACGAGGTTCAATGCATTTAATAATACGGGGAAAATTTCGTAACTTTGTCGCAAACCAAGGCTTCGCCGAGCGAAAAAAGCGCGCCTCGGTTCTATGACAAGATGAGATTTGAAGATTTTGACCTTAACCCCAGCGTTCTTGACGCCCTCGACTCGATGGGTTTCGAGGATTGCACCCCTATACAAGAGCAGGCCATACCTGTCGTACTGTCCGGACGCGACCTTATCGGTATAGCGCAGACCGGAACAGGTAAGACGGCGGCCTACCTATTGCCGGTAATAAGCAGACTTTATGACGACAACGCGCCCACGGACAGCATCAATTGTGTGGTCATGGCTCCCACGCGCGAACTGGCACAGCAAATAGACCATCAGGTGGAGGGATTCGGTTATTATCTTGACTTGTCGTCATTGCCCATTTACGGGGGCACCGACGGCGTAACTTACGCACAACAACAACGCGGACTTAAAGAAGGAGCCGACATCGTCATAGCAACACCCGGACGTTTGCTGGCTCATCTGCAGATGGGATATGTGGATTTGTCCAAGGTGAAATATTTCATTCTTGACGAAGCTGACAGGATGCTTGACATGGGTTTTTATGACGATATCATGAAGGTGGTGGGTCATTTACCCGAAGACCGCGTGACGTTACTTTTCTCCGCGACTATGCCTCCCAAGATACGCAAGCTGGCATCCAACGTCCTGAAGAACCCGCAGGAGATACGTCTGGCTCCTTCACGTCCCGCTGACAATATAGAGCAAGCGGCCATACTGTGTGACGAATGCATCAAGAACCGCATACTGACTCATCTTTTCACCACATATCCGACAAAACGCGTCATTGTTTTCGCTTCATCTAAGATTAAATGCCGGGAACTGGCCCGCGAACTAAAAAAACTGAAGCTAAACGCAGCCGAGATACACAGCGACCTTGATCAAGCGGAACGCGACAAGGTTATGCTGGATTTCAGAGCCGGTAATATTGACATCCTCGTGGCCACCGACATTGTATCTCGCGGCATAGACATTGACGACATAACGATGGTGGTCAACTATGATGTTCCCCGAGAGGCCGAAGATTACGTGCATCGCATAGGGAGGACAGCTCGCGCCGGTGCCGAAGGACGCGCCGTCACCCTTGTGAGCAAGAGTGACCAGCGATTTTTCGGACGTATTGAGCATTTTCTGCGCAAGGAAGTACCCAAACTCAATCTTCCCGAAGAGTTCGGTCCCACACCTCAATACAACCCCAATCCCTGCACTCGGCGTGGTGGCAAGACAAAAGGAAGGCATTCCTACAATAGACATAGAGGAGCGCCATCAACAAAAACTGTCGGGAAAGGTGCGCCTAATAATAAAAGACGTCACGAATCAAACAAAACTATCGCAAATAAAAAATGATATATATGCATAATTTACTGAAAATATCCCTTTCGCTTTTGGCAATTTGTGCCATCACTACGGACGCCGACGCCTGCACCAGCCTTATAGCCGGGCGCGGGGCTACCGACAACGGAAGCACCATGATAACATACGCGGCTGACAGCCATGTCCTTTACGGTGAACTATATGAAAAACAGGGCGGCACGCATGCACCAGGCACTATGCGCCCCATAGTGGATTGGGACACCCACGAGTTGCGCGGTGAAATACCCGAGGCTCCTGTAACTTACAACCGTATTGGCAATATGAACGAGCATGGTGTAACCATAGGAGAGAGCACATGGGCATGCCGTCCCGAACTCGAGGGGTCGGGAATGATAGACTACGGCTCGCTGATATTCATAGCCTTGGAACGAGCCAAAACAGCCCGCGAAGCTGTCGGCATCATGACGGATTTAGCTGAGAAATATGGCTACGGAAGCGAGGGCGAATCGTTCTCGATAGCCGACCCTGACGAAGTATGGTTTCTCGAAATGGTTGGCAAAGGTAAAGACGACCCGGGAGCAGTCTGGGTGGCTCGCCGAGTACCCGACAACGCGATTGCCGGCCATGCCAACCACTCGCGCATTCACACTTTCCCTCTTGATGACAAAGAGAACACGCTTTATAGCGACGATGTTATTTCGTTTGCACGCAGAATGGGATATTACGATGGCAAAGACAGCGATTTCGACTTTTCGCGTGCATACGCCGTTTACGATTTGGGCGCTCTGCGGGGATGCGATGGCCGCGTCTGGGCATATTTCAACCGTTTTGCCCCTGAAGGCGAGATGGATAGCTATCTGCCTTGGATTACCGAAGGCCTCGGTGACCCGATGCCATTATGGATTGTGCCCGAAAAGAAAGTGAGCGCCAACGACTTGAAATGGATGATGCGCGACCACTTTGAAGGCACAACTTTGGACATGAACAACGATATAGGAGCCGGGCCTTTCCATGTGCCGTACCGATGGCGACCTCTCACATACGTTGTGGACGGCAACGAATACACCCACGAACGTGCCATCGCCACCCAGCAGACAGGGTTCTCGTTTGTTTCGGATATGAACAGCCAGCGACCCGCTACTATGAGAGGCATTCTATGGTTTGGAGTTGACGATGCCAACACAGGGGTTTACATTCCTATCTTCAACTCTACGGTTCACGCTCCATACGAAGTGAGCGAAGGCAACGGCGATATGCTCACGCTGTCGTGGGACGCTCTCTTCTGGGTTAATAATTATGTGGCCAATCAGGCGTATAATCGTTACAGCCAGATGATTGATGACATACGCGCCGTTCAGTTACCTCTCGAAACCGAAGTCGAGAGTGTTGTTGCAGTGCTTCCCGACGCCATCGGCGGTCTGGACACAAAATCGCAAACGATGGTTCTGGACAATGTCGCCAATTATTGGGCAAACAAAGTCACCAAAGATTACAAAGCCTTAGGCGACAAGCTTTTTGTGCGATATATGGACGGTAACATAAAACCGGTCAACGAAGACGGCACATTTCAGCGCACTGCCACTGGAATGCCGGCAAACCCGAAGTTTGGCGGTTACGACGAGCGATATTATCGCTCGATAGTCGACGAACAGGGCGACCGTCTTAAAGTAATCGATGTACCTCAGACTAACACACCGGTCAAGAAATGAGCAACGCCGAAGTCTCGAACAAGCCTAAAAGTGCGGCACGTAACGTACTGACATACATCCTTAAATATGGAGTGCCGTTATTAATAACAGTACTCCTGTGCGTCATGCTGTTTCGTGATGTCAATTTTGACGAGATGATGGACATCATCGCTAAACAGTGCGATTTCACTTTTATAGGCATAGCGCTTGGAGTAGCCGTTTTCAGTCATATATTCCGTGCCATGCGTTGGCAAATACAATTGCGCGCCTTGGGTATTGACACGCCATTGTTTCCTCTCATACTGTCCATTTTCGGCACCTACGCTGTCAATCTCGTGTTACCTCGCCTGGGTGAGATATGGCGCACCGGATATATATCCAAACGTCAGGATGCACCTTTTGCCACGGTCTTCGGTTCCATGGTGGCTGACCGACTGGCCGACACTGTCACCGTGCTTTTGCTTACAGTAGTCACTTTTTTGCTGGCTTCCCATCAAATCGGGTCATACCTTTCCCAAAATTCAGGCACTCTCGAATGGGTCTTCACAGTAGCCACATCGCCGTGGTTGTGGCTTGGAGTCGCAGCTTGTGTGGCCGTTGCCTGGTGGTTTCTGAAACGACCCACCGAAAACCGACTGATCGGCAAATTGCAACATTTTGTCAAGGGTTTGTGGCAAGGCTTCGCAGTAGTAGCTACCATGCGCGGCAAAGGACGATGGATTCTGCTTACGCTATGCATTTGGGGATGCTATTTTTTCCAGCTATACATAGCTTTTTATGCCTTCGGGTTCACCACCGACATTATACGCGAATATGGCATACTGGCGGTTTTGGTCACCTTTGTACTGTCGAGTCTTGCCATGGGCGTACCCTCCAATGGAGGCATCGGACCCTGGCAATGGTCAGTAATCGTTGCGCTCGGAATGTATGGTCTTGCGCAGGAACCAGCCACAGCTTTTGCCAATCTGGTAATGGGATGTCAGACACTCTTGCTTATAGCTTTGGGTCTGTTCACCTTCGTCTGCATAGCCCTGACAAAAAACAGCACCCCCAAACTCCGCAAAGGCTGAACCAACAGGCTGAGCGATTCGCCTTTATCCAAGTTTCTTTTCAAGGCTTCTGACGGCATCCTTAAACTGGGTGCCGCGGTCTTCGTAGCTGGTGAAAAGGTCGAAGCTGGCACAACAGGGAGACAGCAATACAGTGTCGCCGGGCTGAGCCGCAGTAGCGCAGGCGGCAAGTGCGTCAGCAAGATTGTCCGTAGACAGAACCGTGACGTGGGGAGAAAAGAATTCAACAATCTTCTCGTTATGCAATCCCATTGCCACGATAGTCTTCACTTTTTCTTTGACAAGAGGCAGAATCTCCGAGTAGTCGTTACCCTTGTCTTTACCTCCAAGTATCAGGACTGTCGGGGTAGTCATTGAACCCAAGGCATAGTAAGCCGAGTTTACATTTGTCGCCTTAGAGTCGTTGATGTAACGCACACCGTTGATAGTGGCAACGTATTCGAGACGATGTTCAACCCCTCCAAAATCGGCCAAAGCACGGTGGATTACGTCAGATGAGAGGTTTATCAGACAAGCTGTCAGTGCCGCAGCCATCGAGTTGTATAGATTATGTACTCCCTTGAGCGCCAAGTCGTCCCGGTTGAAATCAAGACAGGTTCTGGGGGTGTTTACGATAAATCGTCCATCTTTAACATACGCAGCCGGAATACAAGGTGTATCATCCGCCATTGTCTCGGTAAAACCGTACAACCGCATAGGCAAGTCCATGCTATCCATAAACCGGCGAATCACCGGGTCTCCCATCCAATAAATAAAAGCGTCGGTGGATTTCATGTTCTGCAGTATCCTGAATTTCGCCGCGGCATAGTTGTCAAACTTATAATCATATCTGTCCAGATGATCGGGAGTTATGTTGAGCATGATGGCTATGTCGGCCTTAAAGTCATACATGTCATCAAGTTGGAAACTGGACAACTCAATAACATATACCCGATGAGGATTCCTCGCCACTTGCCATGCCAGACTGTTACCGACATTTCCAGCCAGACCGACATCGACACCGGCTTCCTGCAGGATATGATATGTAAGCATCGTGGTGGTCGTCTTGCCGTTTGAGCCTGTGATGCATATCATTTTAGACTCTGTGTATCGACCGGCAAACTCTATCTCACTGATGACCGGGATATTGAGTTTTGCCAGCTCGACTATCAAGGGTGCATCACGCGGTATACCGGGACTCTTTATCACTAAATCGGCATCGAGAATTTTTTCGCGGGTGTGCTGACCCGATTCATATTCTATATGCTCTCTGTCAAGGTCTTTGCTATAACGAGCCTTTATGTGACCCATATCCGAAACGAAAACATCGTAACCCTGGTCTTTTGCCAGTATAGCGGCGCCAACGCCACTCTCGCCGGCGCCGAGAACCACAACCTTTTGTTTTCTGGCGCCATCTCTTTCATCCAGAATGTCCTCCAATCGGGAAATCTGCGCCGGGTCGGTAGCCGCGTCTTCGTCCTCTGTCCATCCACGCCCTTTTATCCACGCTGTCCGACAGCCAATTGATCGCGCCGGCATAATGTCTTTCTTGAGGCTGTCGCCCACAACCAGCACTTCTTCGGGTTCGAGTCCCAGGGTCACGACTCCGAGCATAAAAATTCGGGGGTCAGGCTTGCGAATGCCAACCACCGCGCTTTCTATTACCCCACGAAAGTATTTGCGCAAATCGAAGTCACGAAGGACTTCATCGACATTGCCATAGAAATTGCTTACAAGCACCATAGGGTAATGTTCTGACAGTTTTTCAAGCACCGGACGGGCATCCTCTATGCTTCTACGAGCCGCCCTATAGCAATATTGCGCTATCGATTCGGAAATCGGCTCAATACGTTCTTCTGAAAGATATCCGTTATCAACAAGCCAACGCAGTTCTATACGCATTTTTTTACGCAGAAGCTCAAGAAAATTATCTCCCGGCAAAATGTGACGCACGCGTGCCAGTTCGCGCTCGGCATGCACATAGGCGTCGCGAAAAACATTACGGTCAATGTCCAGACCGGATGCTTTCCAACCGTCATATATGATATGACTCCAATGATCAGCGTGACTATCTATTGTGCCTCCGTAATCAAAAATTATACCTTTTATGCCTTTTAAAAAGTCCATGTTTCAGTTTTTGTTAATTTAAGCGCGAGTTGGCGCTATGAGTCTTACAGTTCTTCGAATAGATTTCTCAATGACGTCCCCACATCGCTAACGACAGACTGAAGAGGGGTAATGAGTGGACGGAATGGAGGTTTGTCAGGGTTTGTAAACAACTTAAGGGCACCGGGGCAACACTCGATGACAATCTTGTCACCCACATCGACAAGAGGTTCGCCGTCCATGTGCGCAGGGCCTCCGCCTTTGCGCTCGATAGTTATCGAACTTGCCTCGCGCATCAATACTCCATGGTTTTCGGCAAGCGTGCCACAAAGCATCTCTATGCCGAGCATCACGGTATCAAACCGTGGTATCTTTCGTACAATGACAAGGTTGAGCTTGCCGTCGGTAATCGACGCGCGCGGCGCTATGTAGGCATTATTGCCGTATTGATTGGCGTTACAGACAGCCACCAGAAAAGCATCATCGTCAAAGACTTCTCCGTCAGCATCAATATGATAACGAACCGGCTTATAAGAGGCAAATTCCTGCAGAGCGCTTTTAACATAAGTCAACGCACCGCGTGTGCTGGCCTCGGCGAAACGGTCGCTCACTGTCGCGTCAAAACCCACCCCGAAGGTACAGAAAAACGGCGTATTGTTGACAATTCCGCAATCACAATCCCGTATACATCTTCGCCCGATTATATCGACGGCACGAATAGCGTCAATGGGCATGAGTAGATGTCGAGCCAGTCCGTTGCCCGATCCGGACGGCAATATACCCATGGGGACACCGGTGTTTATCATAGCGCTTGCCACCTCGTTGACCGTGCCGTCGCCACCACATGCAAGGACGCCGCTGTAACCTGCCTTGACGGCTTCACGGGCAAGCTCCGACGCATGGCCGCTATACTCGGTGAGGGCAGTTGTCACTTCGAAACCATGTTGTCGGAGTGCTTCGACAACACGATTCCGAAGTTTATCCTTGGGGTGTGTCCCAGAAATCGGATTTATTATCAGAAAAATTTTTTCGGACATTACGTATGCAAAAATACAAATTTTTTTAGAGCCTACTCAAGATTTGGCGATAAGGTGGAATTTTTTTAATTTTGAAGTGTGAAATCAAAAATGCGTGTGACACATACCGCGGACATGACTTCGTGTCCGCCATCTTGGTGCAACAGTCCGAGAAACATTCTTGTGCGCTGTTGTCTTATACTCCTTCTAATCGTTTTCGGAAACTCTTCGAAGACAGCGTTTGCGGTCTCTCCAGATACCAGAGGCGACTATCTCACGGCTCAAATCGACAAACCGGCACCCTCCACAGTCACCGAAACTGATGACAACGAAAAAACCGAGGTAACCGTAAAAGGTCAATACATCTACATCTCAACACCGCGTACTGTCACCATACGCCTTTACTCCATCCTGGGACAACTGATCACGCATCAGAACATACAACCCGGAACTACCCGCATCAAAGCTCCCGGGCGGGGCGTATACATATTGCAAACAGGATCCTTAACCAAACGTCTAACCATCAATAACTGAACAATATAAGCATGGAAACTTCTCATAAAACCGAAAACATCCGCGTCAAGATAGTTAACCGAGGCGGACAGCCTCTACCGGCGTACGAGACATTCGAAGCCGCTGGCATGGACGTTCGAGCCGCCATAAAAGAACCGGTGACCCTGGCTCCTTTGCAACGAGCGCTCATTCCCACCGGTTTGCATGTTCAGTTACCCCCCGGACTGCAAATAGAAATGCGACCCAGAAGCGGCCTTGCTCTCAAACACGGCCTCAGTCTGGTTAACTCTCCGGGTACGGTAGACGCTGATTTCCGAGGCGAGATAGGTGCTATCCTCATAAACCTTTCAGACACCCCTTATACCATCGAACCGGGCGAACGCATTTGTCAGATGGTAGTCACACCATACCTCCATGTCACATGGCACGAGGTTGACAAAATTGACGAGACCGCACGTGGCGAAGGAGGATTCGGTCACACCGGCGTCGAATAAATTTTTCTCTCTTTTCATTCCTCTTTGTCAAATGTCCAACAATTCTCTTTGTCACAAACTGCTTCGCTACACCGCCTTTTTGTTACTGTCGGTTGTGGTGCTGTCGCCGGTCGCCGTTTCGTTTGCCGGAACGGGGTCACAAAAAAACGACATAAACGCCAAAGCTGCACGCAACAAAGCCCTGCGATATATCGAGGATGCTCACGCCATCTCGTCAAATGCCTTCCTCCCTTCAATAATACTTATCGATCGAGCCTATGAACTGATGCCCGGCGATACCGACGTGCAACTGGCCTATAACGATTACGACCTTATACTGCATAACGACAGCAACCCGACCTATCACAAACAGCTTGACCTTATCCGTCAAGCCAAATCACCCGCTTACTATTATTACACCACGCTTTTCAACTCAACTCCGCCGGATGCCGACACCGACACAACGTACGCTTTCCGAACTGCCCTGCAGGCATACCGTCAGTTTCCGGCCGACGCCATCTTTCGCGACAACGCGTTGAAGACCGGAGTCGATGTACTGAGCGCTTGGTGTTACGGCAATGACGACTCGGTAGATATCACCGACACCTTACACCTGTCGCCCGGGCAGCTCGCACTTGCTGACACTCTGCGTGTTCTGGCAGACGAAATAGAACGTTTCACAGGTTATAACGAAAGTATCGACCGTACACGCGCGGTGCTCGCCATAACGACAAAAGACAACGACGCTATGCAAAAACTGGTGCGCTCGCTTGAAGCGCGCGAGGACAAAGATGAAAGCACTCTCGACCTGTTGGCCAATATATACCAATATCAACAAGACACTCTAAAATGCTATGACACGTACCGCCAACTTTTTGAAAGCAACCCAACAGGTGGTTTTTTGATGCAATTATTCGGCTCAGGACCCGTCGACAGTCTGGCGCAAAAAACCATAGCGTTGGCCTATCGGTTTATCGACGACAAGGATAACGAGGCTGAAGCTCGCTTTGATGTACTTTCCGAGCTCACAGCCACCTACATCAATTATCTTGGAGAAGTACCCGATAATGACTCGGTTCTTATGCGCTTTAACAGTAGTTTCTCGGACATTATCGCCGAGGATCCGCTTCATACCGTCGACTATGCACGCGCTGCGGTCATCACCGACAATATGAATGAATGGACCACAAAATACGGTTACTCTCATTGGGTAGACATGTTTGCCAACACTCCGGACAGCATTAACGACATCATTCAGTTGACCGCCATCATAGGCAACATGCTCCCCCCCAACCAAGATATAAACGCAGGTTACGAAAACCTTCTGAACAAAATAGACCGCGACTCTTCAAGCTATCTTTCCTTGCTGTCAGTTTACGCACAGTATCTGTATCAATCGGAACAGTATAACAAAGTCATAGAGATGCTCGAACCTGTCACGATGGACACGATGCTCGACTGGGCAAATATGTTGCGTAGCGAATATCAGGAGAGAGTGGCTTCCGGACAAGCCGAATTGCCGGCAATGAGCAATGAGGAACTTGCCGATGCCATTGCCGAATATAAGGACGCTTTGGGTTCATCGAACCCCGTAAGGAAATGGATAGCAGTCAAGGAAATGATTTCCCAAAGTTACGCCATGCTTGAAGACTATCCTAACGCCATCGCACCTTTGCGTCTCATCGAGCTTGTCGACCCGGCTAACCCCGAAATACTAAACAACTTGGCTTTTTTCATGGGTGAAGAAGGCTCCGATCTTGATGAAGCGTTGCGCATAGTTTCGCGAGCCATCCATTACGAACCGCAAAACGCCAACGCTTTGGACACTCGTGCTTGGATACTCTATAAAAAGGGTGATTATGAGGCCGCACTCCCCGACATGAAGTCAATACTGCAAATAGCCGGAGAACCGTTTATCGGCAAGGTTAACCTGCCGTCGGACGATTTCTTTGAGATTTTACGTTCTGAGGATGATTATATGACAACCATATTGGCTCTCATCAACACATTTGGCAGCAACAGTCAGGTATTTCTCGAACACCTCGTGGAAATAATGGTTCCGATGGGAGAAGAATATAAACCGGCCATAATGCATTCTCTTATCGGCATATCCATTATGGACAAGGATAGCGCCGTTCTGCAAAAATATAAAGACAGTTACGGCATAGGTTTGTCATCAGACGACCATAACGACGACCCAGACCAATCCGAAACCCAAACTCCCGAAACAACCGAATGATGAAATCTATACTACGACTACTGATATTGTTTTTCATTCCGGCTATGTTGACCATGACTTTCACAGCATGCCATTCGTCAAAAAAAATAGCCGTCGCCGAGTCTTACACCGGCCAATCGGTCGAATGGACTACCCTATACACGCCGGTTAACATTACTGTCGACAAACCCATGTCGGCAAGTTTCAGCGCTCGCGCCACCATGAAAAACGGTGAGTATGTCCATGTCTCGATGCGTTTCATCGGTATGGAGGTGGCTGTCCTTTATCTGGACAACGATTCGGCGTACTTCATTGACAAGTATCACAAATACGCTTTTGCCGAATCTCTCGACAACCTACTTGGCAGACGCTATAACTACTTGTCTCTTGCCGACATTCAGAGCATAATTCTCGGTCAGAAAAGCATTCCCGACAATGATGACGTGAAAATTGCGGCGTCTCGTTTTGTTGACACTCCTGCGGGATCTGTCGCATCGGCAATTGCTATCGATGCCAAATCCGAGCAAATGACTCTTGAAGGTATGCTGACATGGAATCCTGCGGACGCTACTTGGAACGATGCCCAACGGAATGTTTCTTTCAATATGCCCTCAAACTACAAGCGTATCACCTTATCATCGCTTAAAAGTTATTTTAAGAATCTAAATTTCTGATTTTTTAGTCCAATGAGTGTTTTGCGCAAAAATATCATAAAAAAAATCTTTTCCAGGATATTAATTGCAGTTGTTGTGACAACATGTTGCTGTGTCGCCACCGACTTTCCCGTTCAGGCAAAGACTGCCACAAAACAGTCATCGACAAAAAAATCCCAATCCAAAAAGACTACATCCAAAAAAAAGTCAACGGGAGGTAACTCGTCAGCCAAAAAGAACTCATCAGGCACAACCAAATCGCAAACTACCCGCAAATCGGGCGAAGTACGACAGGAAAAACAACGCACCGAAAAAGAGATTGCCGACACAAAAAAGAAACTCACCGACAACGAGAAACGCACCCGCAGTCAGCTTGACCAACTCAGCAACCTTGACAGTCAGATAGAACGCCAGCAAAACACCATTGATGACCTGACACAGACCATTGACGAACTTCAGCTACGTTCGGACATACTTACCGACTCCATAGCATCGTTGCTGTATGCCGATTCGTTGCTCCGCGTGCAGATAGCCGAAGGGCTGCGCCATCAGCACGTTCGCAAAATGTCCATAACCCCTCTCGCTTTTGTTACATCGGCATCAACCGTCAGCGAGATGCGTCAGCGCATGAACTATCTTAATGTGGTGCAACGCGCTCAGAATAAACAAGTGGCGCAACTTCGCTCCCGGCGACGCAACATCGAGAAAGTGCGCTACGAACTCGACAGTGTGCAAGCAAACCATTCGGCGGCATTGAAGCAACTTTCCACCGCGAAAAACATTCTTGATAATCGTCGTCGCGAATCGGAACGTCTCGTTAACGACCTGCGTAAGGAAGGTGCTTCACTGAACAAAGTTTTGCAGGACAAACAACGGCGCCTTAAACAACTCGATGACGAACTGAACCGCCTAATCCTTGAGGAGCAAAGACGAGCCGAGCAAGAACGCAACAAACAATCATCATCAAAAGGGTCGACCTCAAAAGGCAAAACCGGATCCGGCACATCCTCACAACAAGGATATGCCGAAACCGAAAGAGCGTTGACAGGCTCGTTCGACCGTAATAAAGGCAAACTGTTGTTTCCCGTTGCCGGTAAATATACCATAACCGGAACCTTCGGTCGCTCCCAGCACAGTCAACTCAACCACGTGCAGGTGGACAACAGCGGTATCGACATATCTGTGGCTGCGGGGACTAAAGCGCGTGCGGTTTTTGACGGCACAGTGTCATCCATATTTTTTATGGACGGTTTCGAAAACATCATAATCGTCAGACACGGTCGCTATCTTACTGTCTACGCCGGGTTGTCATCAATAAACGTGCGCAAGGGCGAGGCTGTCAAGAGTGGACAGACATTGGGCACCATAGCGACAGCCGACGGAAATACCACCCTACACTTTGAGGTGCGTGACGAAAGGACTAAACTAAACCCACTTGATTGGGTGAAATAAAAACAATTTCGCAAGAAAACCCCTCGCATAATCCTTCTCAACCTCGATTTACACATCCTCCCATGAGCGGCATATTGAACTCTCATTCGGCATCGGCACGCATAACACGTGCCATAGGGTTGTTTTCGGGTGTTAGAATTGTCGGAATAATTTGTTCGCTTATCCGCAACAAGGCCATTGCATGGTTTATCGGACCGGCCGGAATGGGTCTCGTCGTCCTTTTAAACAGCATTGTCGACCTTATCAGCCAATCAACGCGACTGTCAATAGACCAGAGCGCTCAACGTGACATATCCCAGACTTCCGAATCGAATGCCGTGGTCACCATTACTGTGGTTCGTCGCTGGACTATATGGTTGGGCTTAGCCGGTATGGCCGTCACATGTGCTTTGTCTCCTTTGCTCAGCCTTTGGACGTTCGAGACCATAGAACGCTGGCCGGTGTTCTGTATCCTGTCTGTCGTACCACTGTGCGTCACCTACAGTAACTGCACAATAGCTCAAAATCAGGGGTTGAGACGAATCCGGGCGGTGGCGCTCTCTAATGTGGTAGGCGCTGTCACCGGTCTTCTGGTGGCTGTTCCCCTGGTTGTGTGGCTACGAATTGATTCAATCGTATGGATAATACTCGCCTATGGGGTCTCATCATGGCTCGGCGCTTATATTTTCCGTCCGCGTATCAAAAGCATAACGCTCCCTCGGACAGAGGTAGTTGAAAAAGGGCGCTCCTTTATCAAACTGGGAGTTCAAATCACGGCTGCGGTGTTCATTTCACAGGCTTTCGCATATCTTTTCGTCCTGTTTCTTAACACTTACGCCTCGACCTACACACTGGGTCTGTATCAATCGGGTTATACCTTGATGAACTCGTATGTCGGCATCATATTCTCGGCTATGGTACTCGAATACTATCCCCGGCTATCTGCTCAGGCAAACGGACGCCGACGCTTACAATTGACGGCATCCAATCAGCTCAACATAACGCTGTATATTCTCACCCCGTTGCTGTGCGTTCTCATTGTCTTAATAAATCCTGTCATACGAGTGATTTATTCCGAAGAGTTTCTGCCTATCATTCCCTACGTTGTGCTTTGTTGCTCGGGTGTGATATTTCGCGCCGTCTCATGGTGTATGGCCTACGTTATCCTGGCCAAAGGCGATGGCAAGGCCTATCTCACCACCGAAATTTCGAGCAGTGTTATAGGATTTGGTTGCAACATCGCCGGATATCTGTTGGGGGGGGTCGTAGGATTGGGAATAGCTTATGTCGCCTGGTTCGCAGCCTACACATTCATTGTTTGCGCAATATGCAAGCGACGCTACGACATCACCTTCCTGCCACGTACCATAGTCATTTCCGCTGCGTCTTTCCTCCTGACGGCAGCTTTCTCCCTCATCTACCTCCTCTTATATTGACTTCGGAGGAGTGTCAGAACAGATACTGGATGCCGACTAAGCCGTGAATGCCTTGGCTACGGATACCGGAGGTGATGAACCAATGGTAATTCAAAAGATTTTCGGCTTTCACGAAGGCACTGAATGCATCAGTTATGCGATAGCTTCCTCCAAGGTAAAGATTCGAAGTGTCACCTAAAGCCTGTTTGGTAGCATAGAAGCAGGGAGTACCGTCAACGATGACCGGAGTAAGCACATGACCCCAACGGTCTATTCGCACTTCGTAACCAAGCTCTATCTGTAACCTGTCGATGGGTCGTACCTTTGCTCCTATGTCGAACGCCCATGACGGATTGTCTTCCCAGCGATAGTAGCGACCATGGCCTGCACCTTTTGCGTGACCGGTGACAACAACCTTGTCTTTCCAGGCGTATCCCAGTTCAAGTCCATAGTTGAATCCGTTGAAATTGTCCATGCGCGCCCACGTGTTAACGCCGTTCATAAGCACAGGAGTCACCCAGTTGCTTACACTCGACCATCCGCCGTTCAGCACAGCCCAGAATCCTTTATAAGAACCGAAGGTGAAGCTAAGCTGAACATCGCCGTTTAAGTGACTGCGCTCAGTTGTCAGCGTGCCGGTCATCCACGGATTACGTTGCCACAGTGACGCATTGGTATTCATTACTTCGCCGCCAGTTGCTTTCAGCACTATTGAGAAGGTTGAGAGTGGCGACCATCTTAAATCAACATCAGGGGCGATGTGTGTGTCTTTTTGCCATCCGCCCGTGTTGAAATCAACTCGAATGCCGGCTCGTCCGCTGAATCGCGAGGAGCCAAACTCAAAACCGGGTCGCACATTAATGATGCCCATTGTTTTGGCTCCGGCTGAAAGGGTTTCGAGAAACACTTCCTCCGAAAAAACATTCGTGGCTGCCCCAATAAACGGTTCAACATAAGTGAAATCAGCGACATGACGCAAATCGGCACCTAATCCGACGACAAAATCGACAGAATTGTTCACTTTCAACGACAAATTCGAAGCTACACCGGCTGTAACGTCACGCACAGGTTTAAAATCGAATCTGGTCATAGACAGGTAGGGCATTAATTGGTCAGTTTTGTTTGACGTGAAGCCTCCAAACCCGAAATTACCCGAAACATCCCAGCCGAATACACCTTTATGCGAAGGTTTCCAACAGACGTCGACATCGACAGTATTAAGACTCTGACTGCCGCGATGATAAGCCAACGGGTGTTGGGCAGTACTTGTCTCAGACCACGCGTAGTTGATATCGGCTCTTAACGTGCCCGGATTGAAAACAGCCGTTGCGTCTGCTCCGACGGCTATTTTGTTACGGCTGTACCGATCAATGTCCTCATGATATCCCGACCAACTGCTGCCGTCGTAGCTGATGTGCGCTCCCACATTGAGCTTTTCTGTACGGATAAACCGATACCCGGCAGCCACATCGAGGTTGTAGGTGGGGAAATATCCTATCGAGGCGTAACCGTCATAAGGGGTGCGCATCACCGAGTCAGCCCATGCCACAGGCTCGAGCGGCGATATGGAGCGTGTAATCTCGGCAACTCCAAGATACTCCTTAAATGACAGACGTGTTTTCTCAATACCAGGGGTCAGCAATGACGGCATCAGCCAGGTCGGTCGAACTGCCGGCCGCTCGACCGGTATTATTTCG
This sequence comes from Muribaculaceae bacterium, assembly GCA_022509065.1. Classification (GTDB taxonomy): domain Bacteria; phylum Bacteroidota; class Bacteroidia; order Bacteroidales; family Muribaculaceae; genus CAG-873. The sequence goes on along the minus strand of JAFLTY010000020.1, from coordinate 11,584 downwards.
CGGTCTATGACTACTTCTTCGCTGAGGGTCTGCGCCGATGCACCGAGTGTGGACGAAAGTAAGGTCAGATATATGATGCTATATTTCTTCATTATCGTTTGTTATCATTGGTTTTTAGGAATGAATGCCACTATCACATCTCACTGAAGGGGGATACATCCTATTTAAGCCTTTCTTCTATCATGTCAAAAATGTCGGCTTCGTTGCCGGGATAGTTTTCTTTGAGCGCCTTTATATATTCTTTGGCCTCGAACGTACGTCCCTGTCCGGCATACGCGTCGCTCAACGCTATGAAACCACGCGCCAGCCAGTAAGTTTGTGGTGTTCCCGAATTGACAAAATCCTCGGACAACTTAGCAGCCTCGTCATAACGACCCGTGGCGTTCAATGCCTCGGCGGCAAATACTGCGGCTTTAGCTCCATACAGGTCATCGGCGTTCACGGCCAGTTCTTTCCAAACGGTTATGGCTCCGTCTGTCTCGCCATCGAGACTCATTGCCAAGGCGCGACTGAAAACAACCTCGGTCTTATCCTCGGCGCCAAGCGTCGATGACTTCATGAGGGCTTCAGATGTTTCGCGCAACATCTTGGCATCGCCTGTCTCACGAGCTACACGCATTATACCCATGCGAGCAATATTACGGTTTTCGGGCGTCGAGGCTTTGTTGTCAAGTAGCTGCCATGTACGAAGGGCATCCATGGCATGTCCGCGGCTGTATTCTATATCGGCTTTGGCTACTAATGCCTGTTCGGTAACGACATTGTCCGGGTAGTTCTCAACGAGCAACGAAGCCCATTTATAGGTGGCGTTTTCGTTTTCATCGTCAAGTGCAGTGTCAAGCAGATAAGCCAAACCGCGTGCTGAATAAGTGCCTGTGGGATAATCGCTGACAAATTTCTCAAGCAACGCTGTGCCTTTACCATTGAGATAGGCATGTTCGGCTGCGTTCCAAGACAGCGTTTCGGCTTCCTCAGCATCGAATGTGGTAGGTGTGCCGGTTGATGAAATAAATTCTGAATACTCGTTCAGCGTGCCTCTTTCGGCATGGAGACGTTTCACAGCTTCGTCTGCCAGAACAGCTTCCTCGCTTGTGGGAGCTTGTCGGATGAGTTGCTGATAGACCTGGATGGCTTCGTCTGTCTTGTCGTTACCGGCAAGATCCGATGCTAGGAACAGATACGCACGGCGACCTTGCGAGGTCTGACCGTACTCATTGATAATCTTACGGTAAGTATTATCGGCCTTATCGGGTTCTTTGAGTTGGATATATGCTTCGGCCTCCTCCATCATGGCGTCAGGAATTATAGCTGACGTCGGGAATTGTCTTTGCAGGCGAGCCAAAGTCGTCAGTTTACCGTTGTAGTCACGACTGTAGCCCTGCATGACGGCTTTCTGATATAAAGGATAATCACCGCCGTCGGGATCGAGATCAAATGCTGCTTGATAAGCCAGTGCCGCACCCTCCCAGTCGCGCTGATAGTAACGCACGTCGCCAAGGCGTGTCTGAGCATCGGCAAGCGTGGTTTTAGACAGTTGACCCGGATGTGCCAAAAGTCTCTCGAAGTCAAGTTGGGCTTTTCCCCAGTCCTTCTGCGCCATGCGAGTGTAACCGAGGTCATAACGGGCTATGGCGTGGTTGGTGGAGCTCACATCGGTTGCCGATATGTATTCAAGCAATTCGGAGGCCGCTGCGTCATATTGACCTACACGGTAATATGCCTCGCCCAACACCAACGAGGTTTCGGCTGCTATTGATTTATCATATCCCGATAGTTTTTTGGCTTGTTCGAGGTAAGAAATGGCTCTCTGCGCGTTATCGGCCGCAAGCTGCTTACTACCAAGGGTATAAAGAATTTTTTGTTTGGCGGCGAGGATATCGTCGGATGGCTTTTTTATTCGATCGATAGATGCCAAAGCCGCCTCGTAATTACCGTCAGTCACATAGCCGGTGACTATATATCGGGCGACATCGTCAGCATATCGACTATTAGGGAATTTGGTCAAAAAATCTTCAAAAATGGTTACCGACGAAGCGAATGGAACATTTGCGCCCCGGCTTTTGGCCACAGCATAGTTATAGTAGGCCACCTCTGTCACGGCAGGATCGTAGTTCATCGACAAAGCGCGGTTGAAAGCAATGATGGCTGCGTTGTCATCGCCAACCTTAAGCATAGCCTGACCGATATATAGATATGCATTCTGACCCATTGCCGACTGGTCGACTGTCACGGGTGTAAGGCTTTCGACAGCCGCCGTGTAGTCGCCTTCTTGATATTCGGCCAAACCAAGTATATACAACGTCGACAGCTCCGGATTGTCTACGGCCGAGATGTAACGGCGCAAGTAAGGGATAGCGCGTCCCATATCGTCTTTTTGATAATAGACCTCCCCGACTATACGGTTTGCCTCGGCAGTGAACAAGGAATTTACTCCCTTGCGGTCCAACAACGGCAACGCAAGACGCAATGCCTCGTCGTACCGGCCTTGATAGTATGAGATCTGGGCGCGGTAATAATCCGCCATACTGCCCGGCAATGTAGATGTGGGCACTTTATCCCATTGGTCGAGTGCTTGGGCATAATCACCGTCAATATAACTGATATACCCAAGATAGAAACGTGCAGCGTTGCCATATTCGGCGGAACTGAGCAACTCGACGGTGTCGAATCCCTGACGTGCCTCATCATAATTGGCCAGGAGCAAATCGGTGTATGCTCGGTGGTAGAAATAATCGGGTCGCAGAGCTGGACTCAACGTCTCGACGTTTATACCTTCGTAAGTCAATCGCGCCGTTCCTGTTTGACCTTGTTCAAGGATAAGGTCGGCAAGGAGGAGAGCCAAGTCACTGCGATGTGGTGAGGCTAACAGTCGATGCAAACACTCCTCTACAGCAGAGGTGGACTGAGGCGTGCCGGCATACACTTCGCTCACGGTCAATACCTGGAAGAGGTCATCGGCTTCCGCATCGCTAAGAGCGCCACTTCTGCGCTGAGCGGACAACGTCTCTCTGAGACGGTCAATGGCTCCGACAGGATTGGCAAGATCGTAATACAACAGTCCGCGGGTCGCAAGTCCCGCAGCATCCACCCCGTTGATATCAGGACGAGGCCAAACTATAGTCGACGCGTAATTATTATAAGGACCGACTACGGCACCCGAGGCATTTAATGCGCTCGTTGTAGCGGCCGTCAGTATGAGTGTTAGCAGTTTTGAGTTCATAAGCAAATATGATGTTATGAGGCGTAAGTATGCCTTCTATCTTTACGTGGCTCGACATACTTAACCTTTATTGCGCAAATTTACAACATTTTTTGCAACCAACACCCACACAATCCCCT
>JAFLTY010000020.1:0-8145 GCA_022509065.1 Muribaculaceae bacterium | reverse complement strand
CAACATTTTTTGCAACCAACACCCACACAATCCCCTATCTTCTTCATCATTTTTATGGGTATTTGTCACTTGAATGCCGGCTCCCACTACCGACAGGCAGAAATCAACCTCCTCTTTAACTACATAAGTCGGTTATTTTTCGCGCATGAAGACACTTATGGGAGTACCGGTAAAATCCCATTTCTCACGAATCTTGTTCTCGAGATACCGTCGGTAAGGCTCCTTGACCCATTGGGGAAGATTACAGAAAAATATAAATGATGGTATAGGAGCGCCTTTTAACATGGTCACATATTTGATTTTCACAAACTTGCCTTTGTTGCTTGGAGGGGGATAGGCCGCTATGACTTCCTGCATGTAAGTGTTAAGTTGCGAGGTAGGCACAGTGCGACGTCTGTTCTGATAGACCTCGAGAGCTGTCTCAAGCACTTTATATATGCGCTGTTTGGTCAGCGCTGACGAGAATATGATGGGAAAATCGGTGAATGGAGCAAAGCGTTCGCGTATGGTCGCCTCGTAGTGTTTCATGGCTACCTGACTCTTGTCTTCAACCAAATCCCATTTGTTGACGACAACCACAAGTCCTTTCTTGTTTTTCTGAATAAGCGAGAATATATTGACATCCTGAGTCTCTATACCACGCGTTCCGTCTATCATAAGGATGCAGACGTCGCTCGCTTCGATGGCGCGTATGCTGCGGATTACCGAATAATATTCGATATCTTGGTTTACCTTATTTTTCTTTCGTATTCCGGCAGTATCGACCAGATAGAAATCAAACCCGAATTTATTGTATCTGGTGTAGATGCTATCACGTGTGGTTCCGGCAATCTCGGTAACTATATTGCGTTCTTCGCCTATAAAGGCGTTGATGATGGAAGATTTACCGGCATTGGGACGACCGACAACGGCAAACTTAGCAACGTCGTCGAGTTGTTCCTCTTCATCGTCACGTTCAGGCAGCTTCTTAACTATTTCATCAAGAAGATCACCTGTGCCGTACCCGTTTATCGCCGAAACAGGATAAGGCTCACCGAGACCCAGGCTGTAAAATTCAGGGACATTATACACCCACTCGTTCGAATCCACTTTATTAGCCACCAGGATGACCGGTTTACGCGATTTACGCAAAATCTCGGCGACATGGTCATCAAGGTCAGTAACACCGTTCATGGCGTCAACGACAAACAGGATCTCGTCGGCCTGCTCGATAGCAAGCTCGACCTGTTTGTTTATCTCGCTTTCGAAAACATCGTCGCTATTCACAACCCAGCCGCCGGTGTCGACTATCGAAAACTCTTTGCCATTCCAGTCCACTTTGCCGTATTGACGGTCACGTGTCGTTCCGGCTGTTTCATCAACGATGGCAGTGCGGCTTTGGGTTAGACGGTTAAAAAGTGTGGACTTACCGACATTGGGTCGTCCGACTATAGCTACTAATTGTCCCATTACGAGTGTTTTAAGTTAGTGTTGTCGATAGTGTTTTGCCATAGATATATCGCGCGACATATCCCGGCATGATGTGGGGTTTGTTAACGCAAAGTTACCTATTTTCGACCGTTCGGCAAAATGGCGTTGGGCAATACTCTTGGCGTTGGGTTGACATATTGCTCCCACGGCATCTCGAAAGGCCCGGGAAAAACCTTACTCGATATACCCGAACTGGCGCAGTTTATTTTCGCGGTTTCGCCAATTGCTTTCTACCTTGACAAAGAGTTCGAGGTAGACGCTTTTATCAAAGAATTTCTCGATGTCGCGGCGCGCCTCCATGCCAACTTTTTTGAGCATCGATCCGCCTTTGCCTATGATAATGCCTTTCTGACTGTCCCTTTCGACATATATCACCGCCATGATGTGGATAGAGTTTTCTTTCTCTTCGAATTTCTCTACAATCACTTCGGTCGAATAAGGCACTTCTTTATCGTAATTAAGGAGAATCTTCTCGCGAATAATCTCGGTAACAAAGAATCGCGCCGGTTTGTCAGTCAGAGCGTCTTTTCCGAAATACGGCTCACCCTCGGGCAATAGTTCCACGATGCGATGCATCAGGTTGTTGACATTGAAGTTTTCTTTTGCCGAGATGGGGAATACTTCGGCGTTGGGGAGCAATTCCTTGAAACGGGCAATGATGTTTTCAAGTTCCTCCTGGCTCTTGACAAGATCTATTTTGTTAATTACCAAAAGTACCGGAATGGTCTCCTTTGCCACCTTGGTAAGGAAGTCGGCGTTTTTTGTCGGGTCTTCGACAACATCGGTCACATACAAAAGAATGTCAGCGTCCGTAAGGGCTCCTTCGCTGAAGCCCAGCATACTTTCCTGTAACTTGTATTTAGGGGACAGTACACCGGGAGTGTCGCTGAAGACTATTTGATACTCGGGAGTATTGACAATTCCCATGATGCGGTGACGGGTGGTTTGTGCTTTCGATGTTATTATCGAAACGCGTTCACCTACGAGGTCGTTCATCAACGTCGATTTGCCGACATTCGGGTTACCGACAATGTTAACAAAACCTGATTTATGTGTTTTCTTTTCTTCCATGTGTCTGTGTATATTTGTTTTTGTTTGATATATCTTTCTTAATGTGTACCTAAAATAGCCTCTTTCTTTTGCTTACATTTTGCTAATAATGAGATAAATCCAAAGGTACAGACAAATTCAGGGCGTATGTTCAGCATCTTCTATATGGTTATAACCGCGAGGAGATTTTTTCATGTTAAATAGTCTGTCAAAGTCATAACCATGCCGTATTTGTCACAGTTTGCAGATGCTCTTTTATTGTAATAACAAACAAAAATCGAAAAGTTTTAAGCACCATGGCTAAACAAGTTGTCCGGAGGCGATAAAACAAACCGGGACATCAGCGTGGTGACTCCCGGAATTGTGATATTTTATGCGACGTATATGAATATGTGTGATACGGATACTTTTTAGATATCCCACACAATGTACATGGCACCCCACGTGAAACCTGCCCCGAACGCCGTGAGAATGATTTTGTCGCCGGGTTTAAGCTGACCTTTAAAGTCGTCGAGACAGATTGGTATGGTAGCACCGGAGGTGTTTCCGTGATCTTGTATATTGACAAGCACTTTTTCCATAGGTATGCCGGCCTTGTTTGCCACGGCCTCGATGATTCGGAGATTGGCCTGATGAGGCACTACATAGTCAACGTCGTCGACTGTCAGGTTGTTGCGTTTCATCACATCGAGCGACGAAGTAAGCATGTTCATCACGGCATGTTTATAAACAGCGCGTCCTTCCTGGTAGACATAATGCCAATCGTTGGCAAGTGTCTCGGGAGAGGCGGGATAAGCTGAGCCGCCACCTTTCATGACCAGATGTTCAAGGCCCGATCCGTCAACATGAAAGACGCCGTCTATGATGCCCACACCTTCTTTATCGGTAGGTTGAACCAAAACGGCTCCCGCTCCGTCACCGAATAAGGGACAGGTGGCGCGATCCTTGTAGTTGGTCATGGACGACATCATTTCGGTAGCCACGACTATAACGTTTTTATATATGCCTGAGCATATATAGGCTCGGGCGTCTTGCAATGACACCAGGAAACCGGCACACGCCGCTTCGCTGTCGTAGGAATAAGCATTGACCAGTCCGCACTGATGGCATATTATAGAGCCGGTGCTGGGGAATCGGTAGTCGGGATTTGTCGTGGCGCATATCAGCAAATCGACATCCTCAGGGGCTATCCCCGTGTCGGCAAGCAGTTTATTGACGGCCTGAATGCCCATATAGGATGAGCCGCGACCCTCATCGGTCTTGAGGATGTGACGCGTCTTAATACCCACTCGCGTGGTTATCCATTCGTCGTTAGTGTCTACCATCTCTGACAACATTTCGTTGTCAAGAATAAACCGGGGTACAAATGATGATATGCCCGAAATACGTGCGTTGGTCATATTGTATTTATATTATGTACGCTCATGTCGTTGAGCGTTTGTTGTTCTGTAGTAAATACTGTGTAAGATGAGGCGATGCCGGCCGGAAGCTTGTTTGCTGACGGCCGACAATCGGCCACGTCTTATACGCGGTTCAAGCGTTTTTGCTGTGCAGGGAATTCGAATCCCAAGGAGTTTGACTCTTGTCGGTTAATTTTTAGAGAGCCACTTCCTTCACAATAGCTTGACGGCCACGATAGTAACCACATTCACCACATACTGTGTGGTAGATGTGCCATGCACCGCAGTTGGGGCAGAGTGCCAATGTGGGTTCTACTGCTTTGTCGTGAGTACGACGTTTGGCGGTGCGAGTTTTGGATTGTTTGCGTTTAGGATGTGCCATTGTTTTTAAGTGATTAATAAATGTTATTTGTGACGGATCTCAATCCGTATTTTTTTGTTTATTATGTGTCGAAAGGGTTTATGCTTTTTTATTATTCTTCGCTGCCAAGACCCTTGAGAGCGTCCCAGCGTGGATCGTTACCGCCTCCCGCATCGATATCGTCCATTTCGTCTACCAAATCGTCCATTAGCTCATCATCTTCACCTGAGCCGGCGCGATGTTTCTTAAGCATAGTCGTCATGGCGCGGTTGCACTTACCGACAGGATGAACATGCTTGATGGGGATGGATAACATTATGGTGTCGTAAAGCATATAGGCCACGTTCAAATCATTGTCACCGTAAGGTATCTCAAGCAACGTGTCGCTGTCATCGTTGTAGTCCTCGCCATATTTCACCGAAATACTGTATGTAGCCTCTATTGGCCATTCCAGGTCATCAAGACATCGGTCGCATATAAGAGTGGCGGTGCCCATGACGCTGAAATCCAGATTATATATGTCGCCGTTATAGTCCACGAGCAACACCACATCAAGATCGGCATTGCGTACATCGGTGTTTTCCATCTTGGTGAAAAAACTTTTGTCCAGATGGAAATTAAAATCGTGTTCACCCTTCTGAAGGGACTTCAACGGTATTTTAAACTCGGTAAACTTACCCATTGTAATTCTCTATTGACAGCGAATTTACGCAGACACTTAATTTTGTTAATAAGTAGTTGTAAAACAACATCATAACAACTTTTTCACCATACACAACATGGTGAGCCACACCACACCTTGGTGGCCGACTCACGGTTTGGTTGCCGAAAAAGCACCGCAAAGTTAACATTTTTATCGCATTCCGCCAAATTAAGAGCCGGTTCTTACACACTATCGCGTCTACAAAGTCAGTCGACTAAGGAGGCGCTTCCAGTGAAGCTTGAGAAAAAATCTACTGAGCCTTTCTTGTTTAGTTAATTCTATATTATTGGTATTATTAGAATCGGGAAAAGTTTCGATATGTACAAAAACTCTCAATATTTTTATCCTCCGTCATGTTGATTGAAAAATTTAAAAGGGAAATTTGCGAAATGCTTCACAATAATTGCGTATTTTTGCATAACATTTCACTTTAATATGTCATTGATATGAAAAAGATACTTTTAGCTTTTGTTATGTGCGCCATATCGGCTATAGCCTTTGCCGGCGGAAAGAGCCAGTCTGTTTTCACGCTCGATCATCAGATGGCTCAGACTTGCGAGAAAAAAATTAAGACTAATCTGCGTTACGAAAAAGGGGTCAGCAATATTGACGTGTCGTTGAAAGACAACACCATAACCATTACCTACGCCGATGACAAGACTGACGCACAACAACTCATTAAGGCTTTCAAAAAAATAGGCTTCAACGCCGAACTCATCAAAACAACCCAGGTTGTCGATAAGAAAAAGAAATAAATAATACCATCAAAACCATACAGAATGAAAAAGCAGTTCTTCGTGACAGCGGCGCTATGTGCCACGGGAATACTCTCGTCGTTTGGCTGGGGACAAAAAGGCCATGACGTCACAGCGGCAATAGCCGAAGCCCATCTCACCGCCGAGGCTCAAGCCATGGTAAACGACTTGCTCGATGGCAAATCGATAATTTATTGGGCCAACTGGCTCGACAACGCCAGTAACACTCCCGAGTATCGTTACACTAAGACATGGCATTATAAGAACATTAACGAAGGTGTGCCCTACGAGGCCATGGGTCTTAACCCGTCGGGCGATGTCGTACGCGCTATACGCACACAATATCAAGCCCTTATAGACCCCGAACAGAGCAAAGAGGAAAAAGCTCTGGCTCTGAAGATACTTGTCCATCTTGTGGGCGACATGCACCAGCCCATGCACATGGGTCATGCCACAGACCTGGGTGGTAATACCATAAAACTCAAATATTTTGACCGTGACACCAATCTTCACAGCATTTGGGACGGTTCGCTGGTAGACTCGGCGCACAAATGGAGCTATACCGAATGGGTCAATCAACTGGATCGTCTCAGCGATGACGAACAGACTGCACTTGTTTTCCCCGAAGGTTCTCCCCTGCAAGGGGTTTACACTCCCGACCTCATTGATGTCTGGGCAAAAGAAACAGTTGTCATAGCTGACGAGGTTTACAAAAAGATGCCCGAAAAATCAAAAATCAGCTATAACGAAATAGCCTGGTCCGCTCCCATCATCGAACAACAACTCCTTACCGGAGGCCTTCGCCTGGCTTTCCTGCTCAACGACATAGCGACGCAAATCTCAGCGCAACAATAACGCGGTTGTTGGCAAAAACCCAAATCATGAGTGCACTGCGCATGTACAAAGAGCTTATCCGATTGGCTCTGCCGATACTTGTCGGGCAGGTCGGGATGATTGTGGTGGGTTTTGCCGATAACATAATGGTGGGACGCTACTCAACGGATGCGCTTGCCTCAGCCTCGTTTGTCAACAACGTCTTCAATGTCATCGTTTTAGGTGTCATCGGCTTTAGCTATGGAATAACTCCACTCGCCGGAGCTCTTTTTTCGTCGAACGCAAAATCCGACATAGGGTCACTGGTGCGCTCGGCAGTCAGACTGAATCTGTGGGTCACCCTGCTTATGGCGCTCATCATGACCATTCTTTACTTCAACCTGCACCGTTTGGGTCAGCCTGAACATCTGTTGCCCACCATTCGTCCCTATTATCTCATAGCGTTGGCAGGCTTGCTGCCGATAATGTTTTTTAATGTATTTTCACAATGGAGCTATGCCATTAACAACACGCGTATGCCCATGTGGATAATACTGACAGCCAATGCTGTCAATGTCATCGGCAACTACATCTTTATATACGGACACTTCGGCATGCCCGAGTTGGGACTGACCGGCGCGGGATTGAGCACCCTGGCAGCGCGCATTCTTTGTGCCGTCGCTATAGCGATGGTGTTCTTTCGCTCTAAGAAATATGCCGACTATGCCCGAGGTTTCTTCATCAGTAAAGTATGGAGAACGCACACCGGTAAAATTTTTCGCACCTCCTACCCCATTGCCATTCAGATGATATGCGAATCGGGCTCGTTTACCGTTGCCGGCATCATGGCCGGTTGGATGGGACACATCGAACTTGCCGCCTTGCAGGTGATTATCATTGTCGGTACGCTGGGATTCTGCATATATTATTCCTTTGGCTCGGCTGTCGCTGTTAAAGTTGCCAACGCCGCCGGCTCTCCCACCCCCGCTGACATGCGACGATACGCTTGGCGCGGCTATCATGTGATGCTTGTGCTTATGTTAGCCGCCTCATTGACTTTTATATTCTTTGGAAAACAACTTATGGGGGTTTTCAGCGAAGACGAACGCGTAGTCTCTATGGCCATAGGCCTCATACCTCCATTGGTTCTTTATCAGCTTGGAGACGCCACACAGATAAACTTTGCCAACTCTCTGCGCGGAACTTCGCACGTCAAGCCAATGAGTTGGATTGCTTTCTTCTGTTATATCGTGGCGGGTATACCAGCCACATATCTCATGACGTTCACATTTGACATGCGAATGACAGGACTGGTTGGCAGTTTCTCGGTGTCGCTTTTTCTTGCGGGCGCGCTATTCCTTATATATTTTTTACGGGCGACACGACACGCTGCGCCTTCACCTAAATAATTACTATTAAGCAAATTGAAATAAAATTATCAAATTGAGCGGAATTTTTTTCGTAAAAATTTTGGTAATTTAAAAAAATCACCGTAATTTTGCACCGCAAAACCGAAAGGACACTCTCCACAAAAACAAGGTGTGGTAGTTCAGCTGGTTAGAATACCTGCCTGTCACGCAGGGGGTCGCGGGT
>JAFLTY010000002.1 GCA_022509065.1 Muribaculaceae bacterium | reverse complement strand
ACCCTATACCGCGGAGGGCAATCGGAATTGAGGAAGCCGATTGCCCTCCTTTTTTACGTTCATGATTTTGATGTCTTTACGTTCCTTATCGCCAATTTTTTTGTAAATTTGCACAAATTATCACCTCTTTTATCCCGTCCCCGTGCTTAAGCTACACCTATCACATCACAAGTCATTGAAAACTATGCGTTTAATACCTGCATTATTGATGCTTGGTCTATTGATGGGTGGTAGCTGCAAATCCAAAGGGTATGAAACGTATGATTTTCAGGAAGATGAGGAGGATTTCGAGGGGGCTATAGCCATCATCGACCTGCTGCAAAGCGACAGTCCGGTCGGTTTCTGGGACGCAGCGGAAAACATGCCCGACGACGAATGCCTCCGACTGTCTCTTAATTATCCCGGTGGAACACTCCGCAGTCTGTTCCGTGATTCCAATTACCTGCACTACGAAGTCGCGCAACGCATAGGAATTGATCCAATATGCGGTGACACGGTCATCCTTCCTGCCAAAAATCAACTTGTCAAGGTTCGCTCGGATCGCAATCTCTACATCGACGAACTAAAGCACTCATATCCATATTTAGTTCCGCAGGCCAAATTGCTGTTGGAAGAAATCGGACAACGATTCCATGACACTCTCCTGGCACGAGGGGGAGGCGAATATCGTCTGAAGGTAACGAGTCTGTTAAGAACCCGAAGTTCGGTGAAAAAACTGCGGCGCGTCAACAGGGCTTCTGTCGATTCGTCAGCACACCTTTTCGGTACAACTTTCGACATCTGTTACACCAATTTCCCCTACACTATCGGGACTCACCGCACCGCCGAAGATCTCAAAAACTTATTAGCCGAAATACTTTACGAACTGAAGTCCCAGGAACGCTGCTACGTTATATACGAGCGTAAGCAGGGGTGTTTTCATATAACGGCACGTGACTGACGCATTAAAAAGGTAATCCCTACTCCATTATTTGATGACAACGAAAATCAAAAAGCATAAAACACTGACAACTATCTTTAAAATAGTATGCTGGACAATAATGGCAGCTATACTTTTTACGATAGGTATTTTTATGGGCGTTTTGAACATACTGACTCCCAAACGCCTCACACCGCTGACCGAACGCATCGCTACACAAGCGCTTCAAAACGTGGATGTGAAAATCGACAATGTGGGGCTAACTATTATGGGGTCGTTTCCTTTTGTTCATGCCGAAATAGAAAACCTGCGCCTCTTGTCCACGGTGACTCGCGACATGGACGCCTCACAAAAAGCCACACTTCCCGCTTATACCGATACTGTCCTGGTTGTCAAAGGATTCAGTGGTGGCTTGAATGTGATGAAGTTGTTTTCCGGTCAGCTTGACATGTCGGATGTCACTATTACCACTCCTTCCGCTAATTTCGTTGTCATTAACGAGTCTCTCACAAACTTCGACATTGTGCCGGCTAAAGACCGTGACTCCGAAAAACCTTTTAACTGGAACGAAGTCCCCGGAATATCGCTGAAGCGTTTCGAGATTGTCAATCCCGGAAAGTTAAGATTTAACAACGTGCAGTCGGGAACCGAACTCGGGGCTACTTTTTCACGTGTCATACTGGACGGTAACGACGCACCGATGTACCGGCTTAACTTCGACGGCGAATTCCAGGCACCGAGCGAGCTGATTGAGATGTTTAATATCTCGGATATGAGTTTCGGTCTCAATGGCTCTTTGCATTGGAGCCAAGATAATCCAGACATACTTCGTCTCGCCAACTTCGATTTCACGCTATCTGTTTTGGGAGGTCGCATCAACACTTTGCTCAACTTTAAAAATGGTTTCAAGATAGAAAACTGCGACATCGTTTTTCGTCCTATCAATGTTTCGCAGGTACTGGCTATGGTTCCCGAACAATTGGCTCGTGAATATGACATACCTTCGGCTAACAGTATCGATACGGACGCCAACGTCAATATGACACTGCATGCCGACGATACTTGGAATGTCGGTAGCGATACTATTCCTCCTTTTAAGTTCACTTTCGACATACCCGGGTGTACCTTTAAGGGTTATGAAGTGAATGCATCGGAATTCGCCGCCAATATCACTGTGACGTTAAACAAACCTTGGTCTATAGACACCTCATTGCCCGATTGTTCAGTGGCCATAAACGTTCCGCCTTCTCGGCTGAAATGGCAAAACCTTGATTTACATAAATTCACCGCTGACCTTGTCGTGTGGATGCCGGACGGCAGCCCTTATGACGCCGTCGCAAACATCCGACATATCGAACTCCAAGGTCCGGCTACCGATATAAAGCTATCCGGCACTTTGTCTAAACTCTTGACGGATCCCACTTTCGATGGCACTGTCTCGGGTACAACAGACCTAAACAAGCTGCCAAAACGTTTGCGTGATGCCATCGACGGTACGGTAAGCGGACAAGTGAGTGCGCGTATCGATGTGAAAGGGTCGGCTGGAATGTTGTCGCCTGAGAATTTCCATAACTTATACATAAAGGGTGACATAGGGCTAAAGGACGTTTATTGGCTGGCCGGTGACACTGTAAATATGTTCGACATTCATCGAGCCAAGCTTCATTTCGGTAGTTCTGAAAAGATTGGCAAAGGACAAAAAACAGTAGCCGACTCAATGATGCGTGTTAGCCTCCAGATTGACACTGCCATGATTGTACATTCTGATCTGGTCATGAATTTGAGCAAATTCAACATAAGCCTCGCTGCTCAGAACTCTTCGGAACGTCTTACCAAAGGACGAATCAATCCGATGGGTGGCAATCTAAGCTTAGCCACTTTCAATTTATTGAAAACCAACGATTCGGCTGTCGTGCGTTTGCGTGATGTCAAGGGTATGACAGTAGTGAAGGCTTACAACAATGATATCCATACTCCCGAGTTTATCTTCGACCTCGATTTACGACGGGTATCAGCTGGCAGTCAGGATACACGTATTGTTGTCAATAATGTACACACTCATTTTGATGCTCGGCGACTGGCAAAGAGTAAGTCTGCTCAACGTTTCTCTCACATAGCCGACTCTATTCATTACACCCACCCGTCATTACCACCGGACTCCGTAGCCAAATATGCTCTTGAAATACACAACCGTCACCGCAGCAAATACCCACGAGTTCACGAACGTTATTTAGCCGAGGACACGTTAGACATTTTTGATTGGGGTGCATCTCCTCTCTTCAAGCGTTTGCTGTCACTTTGGACACTCGACGGCTCACTTACCTCGCAGCGCGCGAGTATTTACACTCCCTATCTGCCGTTGCGTAACCGTTTCCGAAACATAGACATCTCTTTTAATAACGACAGTCTCAACATCACCGACCTTCAATATAAAATCGGTCATAGCGATTTCACTATCTCGGGCAGACTATCCAACATGCGCAAGGCTTTCACTTCAATCGACGGCAAGCAACCATTGCGTGTCAATTTCGATATGATTAGCGACACTATAGATGTCAACCAAATCACCGAGACCATTATGACCGGCTCGGCTTATTCGGCCACTCCCGAAGATGAAAGACAACGCATCAATCTTGACCGGTTGGACGAAGATGAAGAAGAACTGGAAAAACATATCGCAAAACTTACCGAGAACGCTCCAGACTCGATGATGCCAATCCTCATTCCTAAAAATCTGGATGCTGAGTTGTCCATGAAATCAAATCATGTAAGATACTCTGATTTTGACCTTCATGACATGAACGGTAAAATCCTCATCTACAACGGAGCGATGAACATGCAGAATCTCACGGCAAGCAGTGACGTGGGCAGTATTGACATTTCGGCTCTTTACTCCGGGTTGCATCCCGACCAATTAAGATTCGGTTTCGGTCTGCAACTCAAAGATTTCAACTTGCATCGTTTTCTCAAGTTGGTGCCCGCAGTCGACTCAATGCTTCCCGTCATGCGAGACTTCAGCGGTATCATATCGGCAAATATAGCTGCCACAACCGATATTGACAAGCACATGAACATCGTCATGCCCACGCTGGATGCCGCTATCGGCGTAAAGGGAGACTCGTTGGTGTTGTTGGATCCCGGCACATTCAAGAGTCTGTCTCGCTGGTTGTTGTTCAAAGACAAAGAAAAAAACATTATCGACCACATGGATGTGCAGATGATAGTTCACGACAATCAGGTTGATGTCTATCCTTTTGTTTTTGATTTCGACAGGTACAAGATTGGCGTGCAGGGATATAATGACTTTAACATGAATTTCAACTATCATATAGCCGTTCTTAAATCGCCCATTCCTTTTAAATTCGGAATTAATGTTTCGGGTAATCCTGACAAAATAAAGATAAGATTGGGAGGCGCAAAGTTCAGCGAACAGCAGATACGTCAAGTCGCGATAGTTGACACGACGCGAATAAACCTCATGAACGAGATTTCAAGCGTGTTTAAACGCGGAGCACGTGACGCCCGTCTCTCAAGACTGCGCATTGACCGCACTCCGGTGGCAGCCGACATCAACCTCAATGCCGACACATTGACTCACGAGGATTCTCTCAAATATATCCGCGAGGGATTGATAGACGCGCCTCTTCCAGTTGAAAAACCGAATAAAAGAAACAGAAAGTCCAAACGCGGAGATGACTCATTAAACGAATCTTCGCTACTGTCCGGCGCCGTTTTCTCTCTGGCTGCAGTGAACAACTCCACACGCCGTCGTAGAAGACGCCACAACATCTGATTATGGCAAATTCCTGTATTGACAATACAAACGCTACCGCCGTGGATAACTTTGCCAAAAACATATCTCATAAGACTGCAAATCAGACAAGGATAAAAGCCGCTCTGATTGACATGGACGGCACCCTTTATGACTCGATGCCTTGGCATGCACGAGCTTGGCATAAGATGATTACCGAGCTTGGTGTCGAAGCTACTGTAGAGGAATTTTTTGAATATGAAGGAATGACGGGCAAAGCCACTGTGAACCTTCTTTTTGAGCGTGCTTTCGGCCGTCAGGCCACCGACGAGGAGGCAAAAGACTTATACGCCCGAAAATCGTTATATTTTCAGACGGATAACAAAGCCCGGATTATGCCGGGAGCTCTCGACATGGTTAACACCCTCATTGCAAACAACATCCTTCCAGTGTTGGTTACAGGGTCAGGGCAAGCTTCCCTTCTGGATCGAATTAATAACGATTTTCACGGCGCTTTCCCTCCCGAACGTCGCATCACTGCGCATGATGTTAGCAAAGGTAAACCCGATCCCGAACCATATCTTAAAGCTCTGAAACTTGCCGGAGTCGATCCCAAGGAAGCCATCGTAGTTGAAAATGCTCCGCTGGGCATAATTTCGGGTGTGGCCGCCGGCATCTTTACTATAGGAGTAAATACCGGTCCCATACCAAGGCATAAATTAATTGATGCCGGAGCCAATATCGTTTTCGATTCTATGCCACAATTTGCCGAAAAGCTTCCTGATTTGTTATTAGAATTAAACAAGAAGACTTTTTAACACCCCTTTATCGTAAAACTATGAATACCAAATTGATTTTCACCAACAATGTCGCTGATACTCTCGAGAAATATGTCGCAGAGAATAATTTTTCCGATATTTTCGTCCATGTGGACGTTAATACCGCTAAATTCGTGATGCCCATCCTTGAAAGCCAATCTGAGACCATCCGAAAGGCTCATAAAATAACATCTCCAGCCGGCGATGACAACAAAAATATAGAACAACTCACCGGTTTATGGAAACAGTTAAGCGATGCGCAGGCTACCCGTTCTGCACTCTTTATCAACCTTGGCGGAGGTATGGTGTCAGATTTGGGAGGTTTAGCAGCAGCCACTTTCAAACGAGGCCTTACAGTAGTTAACGTTCCGACAACACTTTTGAGCGCTGTCGACGCGTCAGTTGGCGGAAAGACAGGAATAAACTTCAACGGTTTTAAAAACCATGTAGGCCTTTTCTATTGCCCTGACGTCGTTATAATTTCCACTGTATTTTTCCAAACCCTTACCAACTACGACATGTTGTCGGGGTATGCGGAAATGATAAAGCACGCTATGCTTAAGGGAAAACAATGTTTTGACAAAGTAATGGCGTACGATGTGACTTTACCTCCCGTCAACCCTGACGCACTCATAGGCCTCATAAAGGAAAGCGTTCTCATCAAGAAAGATGTTGTTGACGCCGACCCACATGAATCAGGATTACGCAAGGTTCTTAATTACGGCCATACAATAGGTCACGCTCTTGAGTCGCTGGCCGTCAATGACCGTAAATCGACTTTGGCGCATGGTTTCGCAGTTGCACAGGGTCTCGTCGTTGAAACCGTGTTATCCAATATGCTTAAGGGCTTTGACAGTGCTGAGTTGCATAAACTTGCAACTTATGTCAAAAATAGTTACGGCCCTTATGATATTACGTGCGATGACTATCCCAAACTGTTAGAGTATATGCGTCAAGATAAAAAGAACATAGACTCGGGTAATATCGATTTTGTACTTTTATCTGATTTCGGCAAACCCGAAATAAACGTTACCGTATCTGAAAAGGATATATGTGTTGCGCTCGATATTTACCGCGACCTGATGGGAATATGAGTGCTTATAACCACTTCATCGAATTATAAACCAATCAATCCGCATGAGACTACTCTTTGAAGATATAATCGGCCAGAAAGCGCCACAACTGACTGTGGCGTGCATAACGGCCGATATTGTGAATGAGCCCACTGATGAAACATTGTGGGAGGAGATTACACAGACAAGCCAAAGGCTAAAGGATACCTTGGCTATCGAATCGGTTAACAAATGCCCTGCCATATTGGCTACCCGTCGGGCTTATAAAGACTTCGGTAAAGACCCGAATAGGTACCGACCCTCGGCAGAGGCTCTCACAAGAAGGGCTGTGAAAGGCCTTGATTTGTACAGGAGTGACTCAGTCGTCGACCTTATCAACCTTGTTTCTCTGGAAACCGGTCATTCAATCGGAGCTTTTGATAGAGATAAAATCAACGGTGACACTCTTACTCTCGGAGTTGGTCGAGCCAATGAACCTTACGAAGCGATAGGACGCGGTGCGCTTAATATTGAAGGACTGCCGGTTTGGCGTGATAGCACAGGAGGAGTGGGCACACCCACAAGCGATAACGAACGCACAAAACTGTCGCATACCACGAGAAGACTTGTGGTTACTGTCAATTGTTACGGGGACTATCCTTCTGCACTCGACACATCGCAAAGGATAGAAAAATTGCTCGTACAATACGCAAGTGCAACTAATATAGACGTTAAAATATACCGGCCATGAAAGTACTGACAATATATGACACAAATATAAACGAGCGCCACATAGCTGAAGCGGTAGACGCGCTTCGTGACGGCTATATAGTTATTTATCCTACCGACACTGTATACGGCCTTGGTGTTGACGCACTTAACAAGAAAGCCATCGAAAATCTGTGTCGACTCAAAGGACTTGACCCCAATAAAAACCTTCTGTCTTTGGTATGTTCCGGCCTCAGTCAGGCCTCGGAATATGTCCGCATAGACAACACGGCTTTTTCGACTTTGAAAAATTACTTACCGGGACCTTTCACTTTTGTTCTACCGGCCTCTACCAGACTTCCCAAAATTTTCAAGAACCGCAAGACCATCGGTTTGCGAATTCCCGACAATACCATTGCCAGAAGATTAGCCGAAGAGCTCGGCAATCCATTGCTTTCGAGTTCGGTGGATATCCCTGACGCTGACCCGGAATCGGCTGCCGAACCCGAAAACCTGGCCGTCACCTACGCAAACGATGTTGCCGTTGTCATTGATGGAGGACGCAGTATCCTGGAACATTCGACCATAGTTGACCTGTCTGATCCTGACGACCCAATTGTTTTGCGCGAAGGCATCGGCGAACTGTAAAGGATGACGCATTACCACAGCCAATAGCAAATATAACAAATTAATGCTCAATACATTATAAACCAATATATATTGGGCGAAGGGAAAGCAAGACACATAATTGAGACATGAAAATTGAATTCTTAAGTTTGGAGGATTATTGTCGCGTTGGTCTACGTCCAACGACAGTGTTTGGGTCAGATGCGTTTCTACGCCTAAACCAACCGCGCGCCGAATCCGTAGTATGTGCAGTAGCTGACAATCGTATCGGCATAGCTTTCGGACTTAAGAACGACACACTGTGTTCGCCATGGTCGGCGCCCTACATGGCGCTTAGCGTGACGAGCGACATCTCCCTTCAAGAAGTTATGTCATTCGGCACATTACTTCGAAATGAACTTTCTGAAACCGACGGTTACAAATTAGTCACACCTCCCACTGTTTACGGCGATTTAGAATCGGCCTTTTTCGAAGGCTTTCGACGACCCACCGATATAGTAATCACTGATACATCGTTCCATGTGGATTTGAAGGAAGCAATTGGTACAGAGAAGTGGAACCGCAACTCACGTCGCAACCTAAAACGAGCTGTCGACGCCGGACTACAACTTGTTCGCGCCGATAGTCCCGATACATGTTATCGACTGATTGCAATCCATCACCACCATCACAACTATGAGATGGCGATGACCGAAAAAGCTGTTATTGAAACGGCAGCTATTGTTCCGGCGGATTTCTGGATGGTAGTAAATGGCGACGGTGAAGCTTGTGCCGGTGCATATTGCTTCAAAGTGCGCGATGATATAGTACAAGTCATAAACAGCGGTGACACCGAAACAGGACGTGAAAACGGGGCAATGACCTTTATGGCATACGCCCTCATCTCGTATTATCGTCATCAATTGTTGGAAGAGGAAAATCAGAGCAATGCTATCCTCGACTATGGACCCACATCGGTACAGGGTGTTCAGAATGAGGGCTTATTCAGGTTTAAGACCGGCTTTGGCGGTATCGTGACCCCGAAATTTACACTTATTAGTCACCAATCCCACACAGGTCTCCAATCCAAATAATGGCTAAGAAGGATTCTGGGAATTATTTGCTTTTTGCCTTCCACGTTTCTTAGGAGATGGCCTTTTCGATTTCACACTATCGGCCGACTCAACTTTCTGAGCTGAAGTGTCATTACTCTTAGTCGAAGTATCTACATCCGGGGTGGAAGTTATGGGCGCAGAGCTGCTGTTATTACCGGAGACTTCGTTAGGCACCGAAAGGACATCACTGTCCCCGTGATTTGACAGCGCGGAGGCATTCTCCGACCTTTTGTCAGAGTTTTTATCAGTTTTCTTTTCGGTAGACCTTGGTTGCTTACGGGCAGATTTTTGACGAGTTCTTTCGCCGGAATCTCCCCGATTAGTTACCGATTTTACAGCGTCAGAATTAGTCAGTTGATTTTCAGCAATTTCGCCAATAACAGGCGATTGAGTGAGATTTGTTTCGTCAACTGATGTGTTTTTATTTTTACTTTCTTTTTTACGAGGGTTCTTTAAGGCAGGTTCAACAGCCACAGACATCTTGTTTTCGTTTTCGTTGTCATTTTTTTCTAATGACTCGGCTTTTTTCTTGGCATTAATTGGCTCCACAATGCTTTTGGCATTACTTGAGTCAGCATTATTTTTAGCATTGTTAGCCACTTCAGTCTGCTGCTTCTTTGTTTTGGAAGAAGTTTTTTCCTGAACCTCTGATGCCTCCTCGTCTATTGAAAGGAGACCGCGCAATGAGTTACGTTCGTTGTGTTTTGTTCGGGAAGCCTTCTCGGTATCTTTTTCTTCCTTGAGATCGAGTACATTACCATCCTTATCCACGACCTTATACTCCAGATAGGCAAGCGACTGATCCGGGACGACACGGAAGTTATGACCCAGGGCTCTTTTCCATTTGCTTGCCAGCGACCATATCCATCCCTTCTTTATGTAAGCGTCCACATAGGGGTGCACATAAAGAATGAAGTCAGCAATATTAAGACTCTTACACACGTATTCGAGTTTTTCGAACAACGTGTCAGTGAAAAGCAACGAAGGTTGCACCCTACCCTGGCCGTGACACGAAGGACAAGACTCGTCGGTGACGATATCGAGGGCGGGGCGGACACGCTGACGCGTTATCTGCATGAGACCGAATTTGCTTAGCGGCAGTATGTTATGACGAGCGCGATCCTTTGCCATAATCTCCTTCATGTGGTCGTACAGCTGTTGACGGTGCTCGTTCTTGGTCATATCGATGAAATCTATAACGATAATGCCACCCATATCGCGCAGACGCAACTGACGGGCAATTTCGTCGGCCGCTCGTAAGTTTACATCCAAAGCGTTCGTTTCCTGGTCATTACCCGCTTTAGTTCGGTTTCCGGAGTTAACGTCAATGACATGAAGAGCTTCGGTATGTTCAATGATAATGTAAGCGCCGGATTTGAACGAAACTGTTTTCCCGAATGACGACTTTATTTGGCGAGTTACTCCGAAAGTGTCAAAAATCGGCTCCGGTTTGTCATACAGATGTATGATATCCTTGCAATCAGGAGCGATTAACGAGACATAGTTGGCAATTTGGCGACGCACCTCTTCGTCATTGACATGGATGGCCTCGAACTCAGGCGTGAAGACATCGCGAAGCATACCTACGATACGACTCTCCTCCTCAAAAACGAGAGAGGGCACCGAGAGCTTTTGACAACGGGCACATGTCTCGTTCCAATAATTGAGCAGGGTCTTCATTTCGTTAATCAACTCGGCAACCCTTTTACCTTCGGCAGACGTACGAATAATTACTCCGAAATTGGGGGGCTTAATGGAAGCGATGAGTTGTCTAAGACGCGATTTCTCTTCAGCAGTTTTAATTTTCTGCGAAACAGAAATTTTTTCACCGAAAGGAATGAGCACCATATAGCGACCGGTAAAGGTAATTTCGGTGGTAAGTCTGGGACCTTTCGAAGAAATGGGTTCCTTGACAATCTGAACCATCAGTTCCTGACCGGGCTGAATCTGATCGGCTATCGAACCATGCTTATCGATATCGCTATCCATCTGCATTTTTGATATATCGGGAACCTGCCTCTTGTCGGACATCAACTTGGACATGAACTCTTTATATGTCGCAAACCGCGGTCCCAAGTCAAGATAGTGCAGGAAAGCGTCCTTCTCATACCCTACGTTGACAAAAGCAGCATTAAGCCCGGGCATGAGTTTCTTGACCTTTGCGATATATATATCGCCGACAGAATATGCAATGTTACGCGCCTCCTTCTGCAAAGATACAAGACGCGAGTCCTCCAACAAAGCAATAGAAGCTTCGTCCGGTTGTATATCGACTATCAGTTCACTTTTCATGTTAACCCAACATATCAAAAATATGCGGTGCCTTGAAGAACAAAGAAAGTTTTGAAGCGGTTTGAATTTATTGAATTTTATAAAAGTCAAACCAGTTCTTTAAAAGAGGGATACTGTCACAAAGATAAGAACAAACCGCGGTGATTTGCGACAACATCGTTGTCCCCATAATCCCAAAGTTTGTTCTATCACAAAAATGTTTTGTTCAAGGCGGAGCGCATAAGATGTTTTGCGTCTCCATCCGCCGAAAAAACCACGATGCGGCGAGCTATCAAGAGATAATCAAAGTAATTCGTTAGAAAGTAATTAAACGAAGAGTACTCAGCCGCTTTACGGAAGATTATTTCTTCTTATGACGGTTTTTTCTCAGGCGTTTTTTACGTTTGTGAGTGGCCATTTTGTGGCCTTTTCTTTTTTTTCCGCTTGGCATTTCTGTGAGATGGTTAAAAGTATTAAAAATTCAATTCGTTACGAAAAATCAGCATTTAAACGATTATTCGCTAGGGAGCTTTTCAACTTCCTGTTTGAAAACCTTAGCGGGTTTGAAAGCAGGAATTTTGTGAGCTGCGATGTTTATGCTGACATTCTTTGAAATGTTGCGAGCTTTTTTAGCGGCGCGTGTTTTGATAATGAAGCTACCAAAGCCACGAAGATAAACATTTTCGCCATTAGCCATGGAATCCTTAACGATTTCCATAAATTTTTCGACGGTTTTGATTACGTCAGCTTTGTCAAGACCGGTAGTCTTTACAATTTCGTTAACGATGTCTGCTTTAGTCATTGGAAAAGCAATTTAGATTTATGATTAATTTTTATAATAAGTTTAAAATAGCCAAAAGAAGTAGCAAAAGGCAAAACAAGGTGATTTGCGTTTTGCAGGTGCAAATATCGTAATTTTTTTTTAAATAACCACATAGACCGGAAATTTTTTTATTGATTATTTGCCATTTAGAGTTATTTTAGGGTATTAAAGTAGGTTTGGAGGCGGTTTTATACATTATTATATATGGGACGTGTGAAGATTGGGTATAATGATTGTCGGCCGCAAGTGACCGACCGCTATGACAAAGGAGGAAGTGGCGCTCCACTTGGGTGCTATATACGGAGGGTTATAGGATTGTTTGAGCTGGTGGAGGTGGAGTAGCTATGTTAGCTGAGGTAGCTGTTTTTAGCTATTTTAGCTGTTTTAGCTATGGTAGATGGGGCGGTTGGGATGGGTGGGAATGCAGTTAATGTTAGTGACGGTAGAGGTGGCGAGATAAATATTAAGATTTTTTAACATCAAATAGTCATATTTTTGGGCTAATATATGTTGTCACCATAATTTTTTACTTTAATTTTGTCGCATCAATACGCAAATTCCAACAAGGATTTAACCCTTAAGCACAACCACAAATCTAAAAACCAAAAATAAACCTTTTTCAACTCAAATTTCAGCGTTATGGATATTAACAATTTCATGACCAACCTGGAGGCAAAACACCCCGGCGAGAAAGAATATTTACAAGCTGTCAAAGAAGTACTGATGACAGTAGAGGATGTATATAACCAACATCCCGAATTTGAACGCAACAAGATAATGGAACGCATGGTAGAACCCGACCGCATCATCACCTTCCGTGTCACATGGGTTGATGACAAGGGCGAGATACAGAACAACCTTGGCTATCGCGTTCAGTTCAACAATGCCATCGGTCCGTACAAAGGCGGCATACGTTTTCATCACTCAGTGAATCTGTCCATCCTTAAATTTCTTGGTTTTGAACAGACATTTAAGAATGCCCTCACCACCCTTCCGATGGGCGGCGCGAAAGGCGGCAGCGATTTCTCACCGCGAGGAAAAAGCGACAGAGAAATCATGGCCTTCTGCCAAGCCTTCATCCTCAATTTGTGGAAACACCTTGGACCTGACCGCGACGTGCCCGCCGGCGACATAGGCGTAGGCGGTCGTGAAGTAGGTTACATGTACGGCATGTATAAAAAACTTGCCAACGAATGCACCGGCACATTTACCGGCAAAGGGTTGTCATTTGGCGGCAGCCGTATCCGCCCCGAAGCTACCGGTTTCGGAGCCTTGTATTTCGTCCAGTCAGTTCTTGCCACCAAGAAAGAAGACATCAAAGGCAAAACCATCGCTATCTCCGGTTTCGGCAACGTGGCCTGGGGCGCTGCATTGAAAGCCACCGAACTTGGTGCCAAAGTCGTTACGATATCTGGACCTGACGGTTACATATATGACCCCGAAGGACTGAATAAAGAAAAAATCGACTATATGTTGGAATTACGCGCCAGCGGTAACGATGTCGTAGCTCCTTATGCACAGAAGTTCCCAGGCTCAACATTCTATGCAGGCAAGAAACCGTGGGAACAGAAAGTCGACATCGCTCTTCCATGCGCGACACAGAACGAAGTCAACGGCGAGGATGCCAAACAGCTGGTTACCAACGGAGTGAAACTTGTTGCCGAAGTATCCAACATGGGATGTACACCCGAAGCCATTGACACCTTCCTTGCAGCACGTATAATTTATGCACCCGGCAAAGCTGTTAATGCGGGCGGAGTAGCCACATCGGGACTCGAAATGAGTCAGGATGCCGAGCACTTGCAATGGTCGGCCGAGGAAGTAGACCGTCGTCTGCATGAAATTATGCGTAACATACATCAGCAGTGCGTGGATCACGGGACCGAACCCGACGGTTACATTAATTATATGAAAGGTGCAAACATAGCCGGTTTCATGAAGGTTGCCGACGCTATGATGGCACAAGGTGTTTATTAAACTTTCAAGGTAAAATATCAAAAACACAAGCGCCTCGCGGATAAACCGCGAGGCGCTTGTGTTTGCGCTTAAACCCTTATGACTAACATGGGTATGTCGGTGCTTTGGAGGATTTTGTGAGCCATTCCCGGGTTGAAAAACCGGGCGAAAATATTTTTCTGCTTATGAGGCAACACAATAAGATCAATATCGCCGTCCTCGGTGAGTTGTTCCAACCTTTCAAAGCCGTCTTCGAGATCTATGTTACGAATTTCGAAATTGAAACGACTGAAATTAGTACGACAATATTGCAATAGACGTTCTGACGAATCGCGCGCACCTCGGATTTCGAAGAAACGTTTTCTACCCTGGATAGGCACTATCCTCACGTTGGCATGAGTGTCAACAAAAATGCGTGACATAGTATCCAAAGCCAAGATATCCTCCTGGTCGAGATTAGTCAAAAAAACAATGTTGCGAAGATTATTATCTATGTCCAACGTGGCAGTCTCGGGAATGGTCAGTACCGAACAACGACATTTATCGAGTACTTCGGCCGCCACAGAACCAATCATATCAGCCTCTTTCTGGGCGGCGCATCGGGTTCCCATGACGATCATGTACGGAGGATAGTCCTTTGTGTAATCGACGATAGCATCCTCGGGGACACCTTCGATAACAAGGGTACTGAATTTGACGAGGGGGAGTAAACCGGCTTTAAGCATGTCGCGTACCCGGTCGGCGAAATGAGCCATACGAGTCTTTGCAGTCGCTTCGAGCTGTCTGCGGAACTTATTGTCCCCCACCTCGTAAGTGAGCGAGGGCGTCAGCTGGACATTAACGGACGGTCGCGGATCGATGAACGTATGCATGAACTTAATATCAAGAGAATGTTCATGCGCCAGTTCAAAAGCCACCTTGACGGCATTCATAGTGCGGTCGTTGAAATCCACCGGAACGAGAATGACGTTTTCGTCGGAGTTATCGGCGACATCTCTGGCGACAAAAATGTCCATGTTTTCGATAACGCGCAAAGCGAGCGCCAGGTCGCGCTCATGTATGCGTACCCTCACGCCCGAAGAGACAGTTGGTTCTTCGAGATTGACATTTTGGAGAACGGTTTCAATGCCTTCTTTTTCGAGAAGATTTTTCAGAGCTACCGCCCTATCATAAGTATGTATCGCAACTGTTATTAGTCTCACAGAAGCTTATTCGGCGTCGGCTTGTTGCTCTTTCAATATATCAAGAGCCATGTCATAAATTGTTGAGTCATCCAGAACAACTATGCCGCCGTCGGGACCCGGTTCGATGTGTACTCCAAGGTTTTTACCAAAATCATAATTTGTGCCTCCGAAATAATTACGGACAGTCTGAACGGTAACGTTCAGTTTGTCGGCAATTCTGTGCATCGAACCGTCGGGTAAACTGTCTTTGAGCCGACGGAGCTCATTGAATGTGATTGTTTTGGTCATGACTCTTATGTGTATTTCTATTAATAAATATATTTATGTTTAATTTCAATCGGTATGAATCCGTTGGAAATTTTAGATACCAGCTGAGAATTGGTTCTAAAAAAACCTTTTTCGGCAAATTTGGCAATAAAGATACATTATTTTCACAAAGTACCCAAAATTTTCAACTGTTATTTTTTAACAATCAGTTGGATACAAAACCAACAACCTGATTATCAGCCATCAACAAAACGCATTAATTTATTGTTTTATATTAAGGAATCACAATTATCTTAAAGACTATGGAAACATATATCAAGGATACGGTTAGACACGAAGTTGATGATGTCGTTTTAAATACGATTAAAAACACTATCTATCAACTTGAAGATACAGAAAAGCAGCCAACTGAGAAGCAACTCAAAACGTTGCCCTTACTGCAGTTTCGCGCAATCACCCCCGACACGTTACCCTTAATCAACACGCTGATACAGGATGCCAAATCACGCACCTGCGATTACACTATCGGTGGCATTTTTATGTGGATAGACCGTTTCGCTTATGAATATTGTGTTTATAGCGACACACTGTTTATTAAAGGCGTGAGCGAGACTGATGAGAACAAGACCGCATTCTCGTTGCCGATAGGCCAACTCCCGTTGGAGTATTCTGTAAGTCTGATAATGGAATATTGCGCATATTACGATATCAAACCGCTTTTCTCAGCCATTCCCGAGGACAGATTGGATTATCTCATGTCCATCACATCGGGTACAGCTGAAGAACTTGTGGACTGGGCGGATTATCTCTACGAAGCAGAGGCTTTGGCCGAACTGACAGGAAAGAAATATAACAAGAAGCGTAATCACGTCAACCGTTTTATGACCGAAAATCCGAATTATGTTTTTGAGCCTCTAAGCGACGCCCTTATACCCGAAGTACTTCTTTTTCACACAGGAATGTCACCCGAGAGCGAACCGGGTCATGATGACAGCTCGCAGTACGAGAAAGAACAGTGCACCTATGTACTGAATCATTATAACCGTTATCCCTTCGAAGGCGCCGTTTTAAGAGATGAGACTGGAGAGATTTGCGCCTATACTTGCGGTGAAGTCATAGGAGATACCCTATATATACATATTGAAAAGATGAATCACGAAATAGCGGGAAGCGGCGAAACTATCAACAAGTTATATGCCCAATACATGACTCACCGCCACCCGTATGTAAGATACATCAACCGCGAGGAAGATTGTGGCGATGAAGGACTCCGACACGCCAAAGAAAGCTATAATCCCGTGATGCGCCTCCGAAAGTTTAATGTGTACGCCTGATGCTTAGAGGGCACTTATAAAAAAATATGTGCACATCGACTCAGTGTTAGCATGGTGACGTGCCACCGGGAAGAACCTACTCAGGAATGCTAAAAAGAAAAACTCGCGAGTTTATTCGCTGAAATAGCGTGAATAGATTTGCGCGCCCATATACTTGGCGTCGTCCAGATTCTGCTTGTTGTCGTCGGAAGTGCGGTACTCATCAAAATCAGGAATGATGAGACTGATATCTACCGGAACCTGCTCGGGTTTGCGCAATTTGCTGGCGTTAGCTTGATAGACATAGACCCAATACTCCTTGGAGCCATAATGTTCTCGTGCCAGTTTGATGAGGTGCTGGTGCAGACTGGCCTTATCGAATGTTCCAGAAGTTTTCGCCTCTGTTTTTTCCCTCTTGACAACTATAGGAGCTGTTGACTGAACTTCAGATACACTTTCAGGAGCCAACGTGGTAGGTATTTGACTTACAGGAGCCGGTTGTTCTGTTACAGTTTCAGACTGGGCGACGACATTAGTGGAAACTAAATCATTGCGAGAAGGAGTTTTATCATTTACATGCGTAGCGACAAGGTCAACCGGTTTCGATATAGTCTGAATTTCAACAACGGGGGCAGCTACGGATGGCCGTTCATTTTCGACGACAGCCTCATCAAGAGTTGTTGCCGATGCTGTCGAATCGGATGCCACGACGACGTTCGCATCGAGTTCGGCAGGTATTACAGAATCGATACTTACTACCTGTGCATCTGTATTGACACTACTTATCAAATTACTTATTTTGTCACGACCAACATATCCCCACAAAATACCGGCGAGGAAACCTCCAACCAAACCCACACCTATCCACATAATGATGCCACCTATCCTGTTACTACGACTCTCATTGTTTTCGGCAACCGCAAGGGGAGTATAGACAACCATTTCGGTAGACTGTGACTGAGTTTTTTCGACAACAGGAGCAACAAGCGATTGCGCTGGCGTATGGTTAACAGCCGACTCAATTTCGCGCGGTACATCGTCTAAATTTTTAGCCGATGCATCGTCGGGAGAGATATCATCGACCGGCAACGAGGAGGAAGACTCTTCAATTGTTTCATTCCCGATCAACGTTTGTTCGTCCGAACTCTCATTTAGCTCAGAGGAAGTAGATGGTGCCGTTACTTCCGAAATATCAGCATCGGAGATATCGTCATGGTCCTCTATCTCAATATGTACCTCAATAGCATCAGCGTCCTGACCGGCGTTGCTTTCCTCATCAATAAGTGACACATCAAAATCGTCATCAAGAACAGTCGGTTGAAAAATTTCGAACGCGTTATTGACTTTTGAGGCAAATTCCGAATCGGCGGTAAACACAACACCCGATTTGGTGACGTTAAACATTCCCAGGTCTTTTACCGTCACAGCATCTCCTTCAGCCAGCGTCTGTTCGATAACATTGAAAAATTTCAATACAAACTTTCGAGCCACTTCCTCGCTTAGGTTTTCGTTAAGCGCGAGCATGGCCACGAGTCTGTTCAATGGTATAGTAGTATTCATGACTGAGCAACGGATTTTTTTAGACGGGAACCGGGACGGAAAGAGACCTTGATTTCGGGGGGCAATAAAGTACGTTTGCCTGACTCGGTATCGGTTACTACCCTTTCGTCATTTTTGACGGCGACAAACGTGCCGAATCCCGGAATAGCCACATTATCATTGTCGGCGGCACACTGCGCCATTATATCGCAGAGAGCCTGCGACAGTCTTGACGCATCTTTGTTATCAATGTCGGCGGCTTTTGCCAAACGGGCGATGAACGAACGATTATCCATATAGACGGGTAGTTTTTGAAGGAGTATTTACTATAATGATATCGGACAGACTGGAGGTGTAACGTCGGGATGGATGCTCGCATCTGACACAAGACTCCAGAGGTGCACAAGCGGCTACACGTACCTTGTCATATGATTTGTTTCCTGCGTTTATGCTATCCATTACCGACATAAGACGTTTGCGCCGTTCGCGATCGGAAGCATCGACGAACAACGAAGGCTGCATAGCGTCGGCAGGCACAATTTCGGAAAGGAGGATACCGGCTTTCTTAATACCGTATCCACGCCGGTATATTGGACGCAAGGCATCGATAGCGGCGGCAGACAACGTCATCAGGTCGTTGGTTGGCTCCGCCAAAGCGCGATAGTTCGAAGCATGATATTGATCCATATCCTCGCGATGCATGTTGGTATGGATGAAAACTGTAATCGACGCGGCTGCCGAGTTTTGTTGTCTTAGCTTTCGCGAGGCAATAGAAGCAAAAGCGGCCATGGCCTCGAAAAGAGGTTCGGGCTCAAATATCATATCGGCAAAAGAACGCGAGCAACAGATCTGCATTTTGTCAGGTGGAGAGTCTTCGAACTCGATACAGGCCTGTCCGTTTAGTTCGCGCCATGTTCGTTCGCCAACTATATTGACCATTCGGCGCACCTTATCCTGAGGCAAATCGGCCAACTGGAGGGCGGTATTGATACCATTGGCGCGCATTTTACGTCCGAGTCGGCGCCCTATGCCCCACACATCTTCTATGTCAGTAAGCGACAAAGCCTTGCGGCGTTTTTCGTCGTTGTCTATAAGACAAACCGACCGGTATGCCGAATATTTCTTCGCAAAATGTGCGGCTATCTTTGCCAGCGTCTTTGTAGGCGCTATACCCATTGAGGTGGGTATGCCGACATTACGGCGTACTTTCCTGACTATCTCTCGCGCGCAGTCGTTTAAATCGTTCACCGGCCAACGGTCAAAACGGATGAAGCATTCATCGATAGAGTATATCTCAATTTCGGGAATAATCTCGGCAATTGTGGCCATTACCCTTGATGACAAATCGCCGTACAGCCGGTGATTGCCGGAGAGAACGGCAATGTTGTGACGTTGCACCAAATCCTTAATTTCGAAGAAAGGCATACCTCGTTTTATACCTACAGCCTTAGCCTCGTTAGATATAGCGACGGCACATCCGTCGTTATTTGACAGGACAATGACCGGACGATTGCGGAGCGCCGGGTCAAAAACACGCTCGCACGACACAAAGAAATTATTACAGTCAATAAGTCCTATCATTTTACGATTATCTGTTCGTTCGTCTTCGGTGACTGCGTTTTATCGTATATGTCACGACACCCCACACCTCGAAGCGGTTATCGGGGGTAACAAGAATCGGATCGAAGGTCTCGTTTGCCGGGATTAGCCAAACCTTGCCGGCATCAAACTTGATGCGCTTGAGGGTAAACTCGCCATCAACGCAACACACGGCCAAATCACCGTCCTGCGGCTCGAGAGAACGGTCGATGACAATTATATCATCGGGGTCTATCCCATCGTTTATCATCGAATCGCCCGACACCCTTCCGTAGAACGTCGAGGCGGGATGGCGCACAATCTCACGGTTGAGATCGATGCTTTCAGTAATGTAGTCCTGTGCCGGCGAGGGAAACCCGGCCTGAATGCCTTGATCGGCATACGGCAAATCAAGACGGGTTGTCAAATCGGGTTTGAATATGTCAATGATTACGTTTCTCATTGAGACTGTGTCGAAGATAACCGGTTCTTGGGATATTCGCTGTTTTACTTACGATTAATAGTTGCGGGCAATAATCACTCGGCGCGCGGAAGGTTTGCCGGTAACCATACATACCCCGGGAGTATCGTCGCCTTCGAGAGGGATGCAGCGTATGGTTGCTTTGGTTTCTTCCTTGATGCGTTCCTCAGTCTCAGTAGTTCCGTCCCAATGACAAAGGAAGAAACCGCCGTCTTCGATTTTTTCTTTGAATTCCTCGTACGAATCGCAGACATACGTTTTTTCTTCGCGCAACTTAACGGCTTTGCTGAAGATGTTTTGCTGTATTTCCTCCAACAGACCGTCCACGCGGTCGGCAATGCCATCGAGCGGAAGAACCTCTTTTTGCAGTGTGTCACGACGCATCACCTCTATGGTGCCGTTTTCGATGTCTCGCGCGCCTAATGCCAGACGTACGGGAACACCTTTCACCTCATAATCGGCAAACTTAAAGCCGGGACGCTTGTTGTCGGCATCGTCATACTTGACAGTGATACCCAGCTCTTTGAAGCGCGCGAGTATAGGTTGTACTTTTTCTGTTATTTGCGCAAGTTGCTCAGCATTTTTAGAGATGGGGATAATAACCACCTGTATGGGAGCCAGACGCGGGGGGAGTACCAGGCCGTTATCGTCGCTGTGTGTCATTATGAGCGCCCCCATAAGTCGGGTCGACACACCCCACGAATTCGCCCAAACATATTCGGGTTTGTTTTCTTTGTTTGTAAAAGTGACATCGAAAGCCTTGGCGAAATTCTGACCCAGATTATGTGAAGTGCCGGACTGGAGAGCCTTTCCGTCCTGCATCATGGCCTCGATAGTATATGTGTTTACCGCGCCTGCAAAACGTTCGTTGGCACTCTTCACGCCACGAATGACAGGCATAGCCATATACTTCTCGGCAAAATCGGCATAGACGTTAATCATTTGGACGGTACGAGCCTCGGACTCCTCAGCGGTGGCATGCGCGCAGTGCCCCTCCTGCCATAGGAACTCGGCGGTACGTAAGAACATGCGCGTACGCATTTCCCAACGCATCACGTTGGCCCACTGATTGATGAGCAGGGGCAGGTCGCGCCACGAGTGAATCCAATTCTTATACGTACCCCATATAATAGTCTCGGAAGTGGGACGAACGATGAGTTCTTCTTCCAAACGAGCCTCAGGATCGACCACAACACCTTTTCCGTCGGGAGAATTTTTCAGTCGGTAATGTGTGACAACGGCACATTCTTTTGCAAAACCTTCGACATGTTCCGCTTCGCGACAAAGATATGATTTGGGAATAAGCAACGGGAAATATGCGTTTTGCACGCCGGTTTCTTTAAACATTCTGTCAAGAGTCTGTTGCATTTTCTCCCAAATGGCATAGCCATAAGGTTTTATCACCATACATCCGCGTACAGCAGATTGTTCAGCCAGATCGGCCTTTACTATAAGTTCATTGTACCATTGCGAATAGTTTTCAGCGCGTTTGGTCAGATTTTTAAGTTCGATTGCCATAGGAATATAATAACCAATACATTAGATGATTTTTATAACACAAGACGTGCGGTCGTTGTACACCACCGCAAAATCTGACACAAAAGTACGTAAAATCTTCTTAATTATCAAATCCTTGTCAAAGCCGCGAACGACGGTCGCACAACTTTTTACGAATGAGTCGCTCCACAGGCAAAACGAAATAACGATGCAACACGAAAGCCACTACAATAGCTAAAACCAGAACCGTCAGCATGCGCATAAAGGGCGAAAAAGACATGCCGATTTTCAGAGTAAACAAATTGAAATACTTGATGACCAGAACATGGACCATGTAGAAACTGAAGCTAATATCTCCAAACCACACCAATACTTTATTCGTCAGTATTTTAGAATTAGACTTGGCTCCATAAAAAATAATAAGAGCCATTGATGGCCACCAAAGAAGACTCAAGCCGTAACGCGACGGCATCATATAGTACATAAACAGTGTAACTCCAAGAACCAAGAGGGACAGCAATCCCACAGCATAGACCTTGAATGGATTGACAGTATGGCAGTTACATAGGCCAAACAAAACCATTCCTAATACAAAATCAAGCAACCGCGTTAACGGACAAATATAGATGATGCCATCAACCAGTCTGTTGGGAATGAAAGGAACGATCAACAGACCGTATAAAACAACTATGACACAAAATACCCACACAAAATATCGTCTGTATCGGTTATAGGAATGTGCTAACAACGGGAACAACGCATAAAAGAACAAAAAATCGGAGAGACACCATCCGACCGAATTACCGGAGAAATACCATTCCGACAACGGCACCCAAGCCTGTAACAACAATGCGTTCGCAACATCCGGAAGAGTGATTTCAAAGCCCTTTAATGCAATCGCAAGAAACAGACACAGAATATGTAGCGGATAAATCTTCGAGAAACGCTTTATCATAAACGTACCGAAATGTCCTATACTTTTTGGGGCTTTTTTTGACGTTTCGGTTTTACTAACAGGGACGCCGAAACTGACACTATTTCTCCCAAGATAAGCGACGCTGAGCACGAAACCACTAAGAATGAAAAAGAACGATACCCCGCAATCTCCTCCGGCAAGAAAAACACCTACCCCTTCACCACTAAAGCTGAAGTGATGAAAGAATATAAACAAGGCGAAAATGCCGCGTAAAGACTGGAGGGATTGTATATACATAATCTGACGGAAAAACGGAAAGAACACCAGCCATCACGAACAAAATCAACGGAGGCTAACGCAAAGATAATCATATTTACCGTATAATACAAATGCATTAATATAAATTACAACCAATAAACAAATTAAGATAAATAACTAAAGCTAAACTTTAATTGATTATGAAGACTTTTTATTTGGACTATATCCACACAATGCTAAGCGACAAATTATCAACACATGGAAAAAAAGTTGATGTTTTTAAGAAATATCTTGTACTCGCTTGCCATCTTACTTTCACGGGTTACAACACTATCATCATCACGCATAATCAGAACGTGTCGTAACCCGTGATTCAAAGACAATGCAGAGACATGTTTAGATATTTTTGGATATTGATTCTGAGTACCTTCCCATTTTTGGTGGATTGGCAAAATTTGATTATTTTTGTGCAATAAAATATAAGGTTTCCTACTCTTAGATTAATACATTAACTATCAAAGATATGACATCAAAAGAAATTCGCGATTCGTTCAAAGAGTTTTTTAAGTCCAAAGGTCATACGATTGTACCTTCCGCGCCGCTTGTTATCAAAGATGATCCCACGTTGATGTTTACCAACGCGGGGATGAACCAGTTTAAAGACATTATTCTTGGTAACAAGGCCGCGAAAAACACTCGCGTCAGTGACAGTCAGAAATGTTTGCGCGTAAGCGGAAAACACAATGACCTTGAAGAGGTTGGCATGGACACATATCATCATACCATGTTCGAAATGCTTGGTAACTGGTCGTTTGGCGACTATTTTAAGAAAGAGGCCATCGACTGGGCGTGGGAATATCTGGTGGATGTACTTAAGCTCGATCCGACACGTCTTTATGTGACAGTCTTTGAAGGTTCGAAAGAAGACGGTCTGCCTCGTGATGATGAAGCGGCCGCATATTGGGAAAAACACGTACCCACAGATCATATTATCAACGGTAACAAAAAAGACAATTTCTGGGAGATGGGCGACACCGGACCATGTGGACCATGTTCGGAGATACATATTGATTTGCGCAATGACAAAGAACGGGAACTTGTTCCCGGAGCCACGCTCGTCAACAAAGACAATCCGCTGGTAATAGAAATATGGAATCTTGTTTTCATGCAATACAACCGTAAGGCAGACGGTACGCTCGAGGCTCTCCCGGCCAAGGTGATAGACACCGGGATGGGTTTTGAGCGACTATGCATGGCGATACAAGGCAAAACATCGAACTACGATACCGATGTCTTTACACCGTTGATAGCCAAAATTTCCGCACTTTCCGACAAGAAATATGGCGAGGATCCAAAAGTTGACGTTGCCATGCGCGTTGTAGCCGACCATATACGCACCATCGCGTTTTCAATAGCCGACGGACAATTGCCAGGCAATGCAAAGGCAGGATATGTCATACGCAGAATTTTGCGACGCGCCGTACGTTACGCATACACTTTCCTAGGACATAAGGATCCATTCATGTACTTGCTTCTGGATACTTTAATCGCTACCATGGGCGATGCTTATCCTGAGCTTGAGGCTCAACGCACACTTATTCTGAAGGTAATCAAAGAAGAAGAGGAAGCTTTTTTACGAACACTCGACAAGGGCATTTCACTTCTTGATGAAGCAATTGCCTCTGCACGTAAAGATGGTAAGACACAGATATCTGGGAAAGAAGCCTTTATGCTTTATGACACATATGGTTTCCCGAAAGATTTGACAGAACTTATTCTGAAAGAGAATGACATGACCATGGATCAAGCCGGTTTTGACACAGAGATGCAAGCTCAGAAAAACCGCGCGCGCAACGCTGCCGCCGTCGAAGCTTCCGATTGGATTATAGTTTCGGACGGCCTTGACCAAGAATTTGTTGGTTATGACCAAACATCTGCCGACTCACGAATTCTTCGTTATCGTCATGTCAAACAAAAAAACAAAGAATTTTACCAGATAATTTTTGACACTACTCCTTTCTATGCCGAGATGGGCGGCCAAGTAGGCGACCGTGGGTTCCTCCAGGATATGGAATCAGGCGAAAAGATAGAGATTTTCGACACCAAGCGCGAAAATGGCATCGGAGTTCATCTAACAGCAAAATTACCATCCAATCCTAAAGCTGCCTTTAAATTAGAGATAGATCAAGAGGCACGAAAGGCAACAGCAGCCAATCACACTGCGACACACCTTATCCATCAGGCTCTACGCGAAGTCTTGGGAACTCATGTAGAACAACGCGGTTCATTTGTTTCGCCCGAATCTTTACGTTTTGATTTCAGCCATTTCCAAAAAATGACCCCGGAAGAAATCTCCAAGGTTGAACGTTTGGCCAATCAGCGTGTTCGCGAGGCCATCACCAGAGAGGAATATCGCAAGATGCCCATAGAGGAAGCGCGCAATCTGGGTGCGATGGCTCTTTTCGGAGAGAAATATGGCGACGAAGTTAGAGTCATTCGATATGGCGACTCCGTCGAGCTATGTGGGGGCACACACGTTGACAACACCGGAAATATCGGCATGATAAAGATTGTGGGTGAAAGCTCGATAGCGGCCGGTATTCGACGTATCGAAGCCATAACAGGAGCAAAGGTGGAAGATATGATTGATGAGGCATCTCAAACTATGCACAAAATATCTTCATTGTTTAATAACGCACCCAACGTGTTAAATGCTCTTACTAAAGCCATCGAAGAGAATGCGGCCTTAAAAAAAGAAGTGCAGGAGGCTATGATTGAGCGAGCAAACGCACTGACAGCCTTTGTGTTGGAAAAGGCCAAGACCATCAATGGCACCACCATAGCAACACTAACAGGCGTGCGCGTTCCAGATATTGTCCGAAATGTCGCAATGGGAGTAAAACGTGATTCACCCCAAAACACTGTCTTCATAGGAACGACATGCGATCCGTCAGGTAAGCCGTTGGTCACCGTAGCAGTTACCGACGACCTGGTAGCCGGAGGTATCAACGCTTCCAATCTTGCCCGTATCGGAGCTAAAGCCATTAAAGGTGGCGGTGGGGGTCAACCCGGTTTCGCCCAAGCCGGTGGTAAGGATGTTGATGGACTTGCTGCAGCAGCCGAATTAATATTAAACGAAATAAAACAACCAAATTAATTACCAAAATATGAAAAAATATTTTTGTATTCTTGCTTTAACAACAGCTATGATATCTACTACATCATGTGGCGGCGATGAATCAAACTATGGAGCCGCGGACACAACAGGCACTTCAGTGGCTATAGAAAACATCATGACACGTACAAGCGTACGCCAATACACCGGACAGGTTATTCCTGACGACACTCTTGACATTATTCTGAAAGCAGCCATGGCCGCCCCCTCAGCAATAAATAAACAACCCTGGGAATTTGTGATAGTCAAAGACCAGACTAAGCGTGACCGTATTGGCGAAGCCATTGTAGGTGTCGGCGACAAAGTAAAGACTGCAGGTGCGGTAGTGTTGGTTTGTGGCAACAGCGAGCGTTTCATCGAGCAGGCTCCCGAATATTGGGTTCAGGACTGTTCAGCCGCCACCGAAAATTTATTATTGGCGGTAAACGCACTTAAACTGGGTGCCGTGTGGTGTGGTGTCTACCCCATGACTGAACGTGTTAACGAAGTGCGTCAAATACTTGGCCTGCCGGAAAACATCATCCCGCTCAATGTTGTCACCATCGGCTATCCCACAGCTATCGAGACTCCTAAAGACAAGTGGGACACAGCCAAGATAATAGTAATCTAAGCTTTAAAGCATATGCCGGCGTGGTTAACTACGATATTATTGCTGATAATATCGAACGTTTTCATGACGTTTGCCTGGTATGGCCATTTAAAACTTCAGAGTGCCGGCATATCCAAAAGCTGGCCTCTGTTCGTTGTCATTCTCGTATCGTGGGGAGTAGCTCTTTTTGAATACTCTTTTATGGTGCCGGCAAACCGTATTGGCTATCAGGAGAATGGCGGTCCGTATTCTCTTTTCCAGCTGAAAGTCATACAGGAAGTCATTACACTGACTGTTTTCACGATAGTCACAATGTTTATTTTTTTAGGCGAAAAACTTCATTGGAATCACATAGCAGCTTTCGTTTGCCTTGTCGCAGCTGTGTGTTTTGTATTTCTTCCTACCGACAAATAATCCTCACTCAACGCTTGTCACGTGTTTAAGCCCTCACCCCGTTTACAAATAGTTTATTGTTTGATATGTGTGCTGATAACACACATATATGTCAATGATGTCTACGGCCAGGAGTCAGGCGGCAATATTTTTCGAGCTGATGGAGGGGGAAGTTCCCATAAGCACATCAAATTAGCTCCTTCATACGCCTGGTCGTTGCTTGAGCCGCTCGGGTTGCATGAGCCGGCAGTAATTGATACTGCAATGCTTAACTATTACCGACAGAGCATTCCCTCTCTTGTATCAGATGCATGGACAACAACCGGTAATTTGGGTAGCGAAGGGATTAATGAAATTTGGGCTGAGCGCACCCCTGTATCTGACTTTTTCTTTAAGGACGCTCTTTCGGCGTGGTTGCTGACACGTGACAAGATGAAATTTTATAACACGCGAATTCCGACTACACTGCTTTCTTTTAACACCGGAGGCGGCCGCGAGACAACACAAGACAGGCTGCATGCCATTTTTTCTGGCAATATCAACAAACGAGCTCAGGTTGGTGCAAACCTCGACTATCTTTATTCTAAAGGTTCGTATGCCAATCAGTCCACAAAAGATTTGACATGGGGTGTAAATGGTTCTTATATGGGTGACCGATTTGAGTTCCAGGGCTTTTATAACCATTACAATTTAGTCAATAAAGAAAACGGTGGAATTACCGATGAGCTTTATATAAAAGATCCTGCTGTACTGCAGGGAGGTGTTTCGACCATCAACTCCAAATCCATCCCTGTTAACCTATCGAACGCACATACACGATATGTCGGAGGTGAGTTATATCTTAACAGCCGATATAAGGTTGGATATTATGAACATGACATCATAAACGACACCACGGTAATAAGCACCTTCATTCCCGCAGCTTCTTTCATATGGACTTTTGACTATAACAACGGCAAACACCTTTTTCTTGATGGCTCGCCCGGCGAAACGTCCAACTTCTTTGACCACACATATCTTTCGCCATATAACACTCGCGATGTCACAGAATATTTCTCCATAAGAAATACTGTTGGAATCAGCATGTTAGAAGGGTTTCGGAAATGGGTAAAATTCGGCCTCTCGGCTTATGTAACCCATGAACTACAACGCTTTAAACAAACCCCCGATACTCTGAATCGAGTTGATTTGGATCTTGAGCCGTTTCCAGATGGCATCAACTTTATCGAACCCTCCAAGACGATAAATCTTTTGAGAGTTGGGGGTCAGCTTACAAAACAAAAAGGCGAATATCTCACTTATATGGCACGCGCCGAATTCGGATTGATAGGACCGGCTGCAGGCGATATCAATGCATCCGGCAAAGTAAACACGCGCATCCCTTT
Source organism: Muribaculaceae bacterium (assembly GCA_022509065.1). Classification (GTDB taxonomy): domain Bacteria; phylum Bacteroidota; class Bacteroidia; order Bacteroidales; family Muribaculaceae; genus CAG-873. The sequence goes on along the minus strand of JAFLTY010000002.1, from coordinate 81,436 downwards.
GCCTTTTGATACGCTCACTGTAGCGGCATACGGTGAATTTGACAATCGTCATGCTCCGTATTTAATGACTAACTATCTCTCCAATCATTTCATTTGGCAACAATCCTTACCTAAAACACAACGTTATATAATCGGAGGAAGTCTAAAGATACCCCGTAGCTGGACTAATGTTTCAGCCCGATTTGAAAATGTCACCAATCTTCTATATTGGAACGAATTCAACATACCGACTTCAGCTAACACCAATGTCCAAGTTCTTTCCTTATGTCTTGACCAGGGGTTACATTTTGGCATATTCAATTGGGACAATAGAATTACTTTGCAACAGTCAACGCAATCTGACATTTTACCTCTCCCTCTCATCAGCGTTTATTCCAATCTATACCTTTTATTTAATATCGCGACTCTGAAAGTCCAATTTGGTGTTGATTGCGATTATTATACCAAATTCTATGCGCCGTTATATCAGCCGGCAACGATGTCCTTCCACAATCAGAATATCCAGAAAGTAGGTAATTATCCATTTATGAATCTATACGCCAACTTCAGATTGAGCAAGGCAAGATTTTATGTCATGATGTCACATATAAACCAGGGATTGATTGAAAAAAATTATTTTTCGATGCCGGGTTATCCTCTTAATCCACGACGCTTTCAACTTGGTGTGAGTGTGGATTTTGCCGACTGATACCTCTAACTCTTTATGCAATATTCACCGAGACAACAACGAAAAAGAGAAATGGTATTCAAGCCGAAAAAACAATCCTTGTATATTCTGTTTCTGTTGCTGATAGGCGTTGTGTGTCTGATGTTGTTTATTTCGAAATGTAGCCACGGACTTCCGGCACCTCCTTTTGTGTCTGACCGATATGTCAAATCAGGAGGCGATACTTTAGATGTAGCGATAGAAATCTCACCTTTATCGTATCGCATGACAGGCGACAGTGTGGCCGGCCTTGACTATGAAATAATGAACTTAATGGCTGAAAGGCTCGGCCGACCTGTTCGATATCACGTTTTCAGTTCGTTAAAAAACGCCGTCACCGGCTTAGAAGCAGGAATATATGATATAGTCATTTCCTCGTTGCCTTCAACAGAATCTTTAAAAAACCGCTTCAGACTTAGCGAACCATTATATCTTGATTACGAGGTACTTGTACAGAAAAAAGAGTCATCTACCCTTAAAACCACTCCTCAAGAACTTGCAGACGATACGGTGTGGATAGCCGATGGCTCGCCTGTAATAGAACGCATACAAAATCTTAGCCAGGAAATAGGCGAGACAATTCATGTCGCAACGTTGACTGGTTGCACTTCAGAACATCTTATCATGTTAGTGGCAAACGGATCTGTTCCACGTGCGGTTGTCAATAAAGGTTTGGCTGTCAGAATGCACGACGAATTTTATCCTGAACTTGACATCACAACTCCAATCAGTTTTACCCGCTTTCAAAGTTGGATAGTGTCTGAACGCGACCCCGCATTTGCTGACCGACTGGATAGTTGCCTAATTGAATTTAAGGCTACTGACGATTATCAGCGTTTGTTGCAACGCTATTAACAAATTGACAATCCCACAACTCCCGGACTATAGAACATAACGACATCTTTTCAAGGCATTATTGTCAAACAAGATAAGTCAGTAAGTCGTTGTGCCATCTTTTGCATAGACGAGGCAGATACATCATCCAACAAAGCTTTTGTTTGAGCTATAGACATTACGTATCCGTTATGAAGCAAAGCACGAGCAGCGCTTATAATTCTGTTTTCAACATTCTCTCTGCTCAAAATCATTTGACCTTGATATTGTCTTTTAGACGCAACCAAACGACGAGCGGTAATAGAGCCTTCGGCTATTTTTTCTAATTCACGCTCAATGATTTTTAGACAAGTGTCATTGTCGCACGGATCGCAACCAAAATAAGTTGTAAACATTGTTGAAAAAGCCCAGTTGGTCACAGTAGACTCGACATTATACACTAAACCTCGCCGTTCTCTTAGCTCAACATTAAAGATTGAATTCATACCCGGTCCTCCGAGAATATTGGACAATAAAGCCATATTAACACTCTCTTCTACATCAAGCCGGGGCAACGCACATCCCACAACCGTATGTGCCTGATGCGTTTCGTTTTTACGTATCTCTTTAAATTTTTTATTTGGGCTCCAAGGGAATGCAACAACTTTGTCGGAGGTACTGGCCGGAATTTGAATTAAGAACTTTTCGGTCTTTTTCAGAAAACTACCCATACTGGTGGAACCCGCATAAAAAACGACCATATTTGCGGTATTATAATGCTGTCTGAGCCATTGGGCGCACATTTGACTTGTAATATTTTCAACAGACGAAATAGTTCCTAAAATATTATGTCCAACCGGTGTACCGGAATAAAGTAAATCCTCAAATTCATCATAAACAGCATCGGCTGGCGAGTCCAAATAACTGTTAATCTCGTCACAAATGACACCTCGTTCGCGATCTATCTCGTTTTGAGGAAATTTAGAATGAAGAATAAGGTCGGTTATAAGTTCTACTGCGCGAACAAGTGCATTTTTGGGAAAATCTGAATATATAACTGTATCTTCTTTTGTCGTAAATGCGTTAAGTTCACCTCCGATGTTCTCCATACGATTAATAATGTGCCATGCGCTCCTCTTCAACGTCCCTTTAAAAAGAGTATGCTCGACAAAATGCGCGAGACCATATTGACTCTCATCGTGTTCATGACTTGAGCCGGCTCGCACAGCCACTCCAAAATGAGCCGCCTGTGCTTTTGGTACATAGAGATGTACCACACGTAACCCATTGGGTAAAATATGTGTTATGATATCATTCATTGCTCTCACCGGGATCGACCCATCGACCGTCATTTTTTATCAAATCGACAAGGTGTGCGATAGCTTCTTCAGCAGGCAGATTTTTCATGACACACTCTTTCCCTCTGTAGAGCGATACCTTGTCTTTAGCGCCACCTACATAACCGTAATCAGCATCAGCCATTTCTCCGGGGCCGTTGACTATACATCCCATGACTCCGATTTTTAATCCCTTAAGGTGGGAAGTTACTTCACGCACGGATTTTAATGTGGTGGATAGATCAAACAATGTGCGTCCACACCCGGGACAAGCTATATATTCAGTTTTTGTTATACGTTTGCGTGTGGCTTGTAGTATATTAAGAACCAAGTTGTTTATGGTCTCGGAAGTAAAGCCGGGAGCTATAATCTCTATGCCGTCAACTTCACGATTTAAAAGTGTCCAACCGATTCTTATCGAAGCAGCTATTATCAATTTATCTAAAGAGATGCCGGGTTCAAAACTAAAACTGTATAATTTTCCTGCCTTAATCGCATTATCAAGCCCTAAAACATAAGGTTTGGGTAATGATGCATCGATCGGTGTGTCATTTTCGGTCAGTGAGTAAATTTCATGACTATCAGCTATGGTCTCAACTTGCCTCAGTATTTCTCGAGCAACCGGGATCTCGGCTTCCGGAGCCTCGCTAAGCGATACTCGTATTGTGTCTCCGATGCCTGACAGGAGAAGGCTACCGATTCCGACTGCACTTTTCACTCTGCCGTCTTCACCGTCTCCGGCCTCGGTAACCCCAAGATGCAAGGGATAGGTCATCCCTTCGTTAGCCATAGTTTCAGCAAGAAGTTTCACAGTCTCGGTCATTACGATGACATTGCTGGCTTTGATTGATATCACTATGTTATCGAAATGATTTTCCCGTGCTATACGCAAAAATTCCATTGCGGATTCAACCATACCAAGAGGGGTATCTCCGTAACGACTCATAATACGGTCGGACAACGATCCATGATTGACTCCAATTCGTATAGCAGTGCAATTCTTGCGACACAATTCCAGAAATGGCTCAAAGGCGTTTTTTAAACGTAATAGCTCGGAGGCATATTCCTCGTCACTATATTCTATCTTTTTAAATACCCGACCGGGATCTACAAAGTTACCGGGATTGATACGCACTTTCTCGACGTGTAGGGCAGCTTCGTAAGCTGCGGCGGGATTAAAATGTATGTCCGCTACCAAATCGACTTTCACTCCCAGGACATCCAACTGTTTGCGTATTGCTGCTAGATTGCGCGCATGAGACACTCCCTGAGCAGTCATTCTGACTATTGAAGCTCCGGCGCCGACACATCGAGCTATCTGCTGTACGGTGGCTTCAGTGTCCAGCGTCGATGTATTGGTCATTGTCTGAATAATAACTGGATTATCTCCTCCTATAACGGTTTGACCTACATTGACCTGGTGGGTGGGACGTCTATGATAAGAGAAATCAGCCATATCAATCTCTGTTAAAAATTTTTGAATCAGAAGTTATAATAAATATTATTGATTAGGGGCAAAGACATGGTAATATAGGTGATAACGAATCCGATGACATAGCCTAAGGAACATTGAACGATATTCTTATCTGTCAGGAATAAACGTGAACTTACCATCAGCCCGGCGAGCAATATCATAATTGCCATTGAAATTGTAGGATACAAAATGCAGATGTGATAGCGAAAAAGATAAAAAACTGCGGCGGTGAATGTCCCCATGAACACCGTATGGCGACTTAAGGTGACAAAAAAATCTAAAAGCCGACTCACAATCAAGGTCACTGCGCCGGCAATAAAGAATTGTACAAGCCAGCCGGGGGCATGGAGGCTATAAAGGTAATATGCCGCCAGTCCCAAGAAAAACATAAAAACGAAGTCTACTATGGTAAAACCTCCCATGCGTTTCTTTTCCGGATTATTCTTTCTACCAAAGCGCATCATGGCTACTTTGAAAAGCGATGGACCCCAGTCGGTCAGAACCAAGATCATGGCAGTTGCTCCAAGACGTATATTAAGATTAATATTGGATAATGGCGTACACCACATCGCAATAAGCATAAAATATGTCGAGAGTATAAACGGATTAAAGACTACGCTTACAATTTTTGCCCAAGGCCCAAACGAATCACGAGGGAGTACTACACCCATTTCAGGATTAGTGGTATATTGTACTTCTCGGTCTGATTTGACACATTCCACCACATCAACATTAAGAGTTTCTTGTGAGGAACAAGGTTCCTCGACATCAATTGACTCGTTTGAAAATTCGGACGATAATGAATCCTTCATGTCAGCCGAGACGCTGTCTTTAGGCATATAATCGCTATGGTTGTATTTTGATTTTTCGTTACTCATGTCAAGGATTAATATTCTTTACGCAATCTTGCAACTGGAATTCCAAGTTTCTCACGATATTTCGTGACTGTTCGACGCGCAAGAGGATATCCCTTGGCGTTTATGGCTTCGGTAAGCGCACGGTCGCTAAGGGGATGTTTCTTATTTTCTTTTTCTATTATCTCCTGTAGGGCGTGTATTATCTCGGAAGCCGATGTATCTGCATCATCTGTAGGAGTATCGCTAAAAAACATCTTGAGGGGATAAACCGCGGTTGGTGTTGCGACATATTTGTTTGAGGTGGCTCGTGAAATCACCGATTTATCCAATCCGGTCATTTCGGACAAATCGTTCAGTATCATAGGACGCAACTGCGATTTGTCCTCTGTCTCGAAAAAACGTTTTTGAACAGTCACAATTGCTTTCATTACTGTCATAAGCGTCTCCGACCGTTTTCGTAACAATCCGATGAATGTTGTTGCCTCTTCGCGCTTCCGTTTAATAAATAATCGAGCGTCTGAGTCCGGATAATCGGTGCGGAAAGTTTCTTCAACTTCGAGTTCGGGCAAATGTTGATTCAGAGCGACCGAAAATCGGTTAGCTTCTCCTTCTACCGGCGTTACAATAAAATCAGGAGTTATATGATGAACGGCATCTATACCGTCGTTAAGACTGTTTCCAGGCTTGGGATCAAGCGAACGAATTACTCCAAGAGCAGCCTCGAGGGTAGTCTTATCGACTCCAAGTAAAGTTTGGAGTCGCTCAAAATGCTTCTTGGTAAAAACATCGAAATAATCGCTAATTATTTCTTCCGCAATCTGAACCGCCTCCGTTTTTGGCTGGCGGCGACGTAATTGTATCAACAGGCATTCTCTCAGATCCACTGCACCAAGACCAGGAGGCTCAAGTTCATATCGTATGATATTGAGAGCAGGCATTAGGTCGTTGCGGTTAATCTCTTTACCTGTCACAATGGACATGTCGTTGGCTATATCACTCACGCTACGCGACAGACGACCGTTTGCGTCGAGATATCCTAAAAGATAGCGAGCCAAAGCTATATCACGTGTCGGTGCGGCGATGACATCCAACTGACTGTTTAGCTGTTCGAGGACTGATTGTGCGCCTACGTTTTGGTCGAACGAAAAAACATCTCGTTCATCGCCACTGTTTCGTCCGACATGCTGAAGATAACCCGGCGTGTCGTCCTCGCTTTCATAGTCGGCCGCAAGTATTTGGTCGGAAGTTTCGTTAAACTCTTCGTCAGAAGCATTTTCCCCCATGTTATCATCTCCTCTCTCCTCTACTTCAAGAGCAGGGTTGTCATCCAGTTCTCGTCTGACCTCTTCCTCAATTTCCGGACCTGTCATCTCAAGCATACGCACAAACCGAACCTGTTGCGGCGACAAATGCTGACGCAACGTGGTTTGTTGTTGTAGTTCGGTATTTTGACCCATAGATGAACTTTATCAGAAATTGGCGGATTTAGTTTGTGAGATGAGGTTACACTAATCTTTGACGGATGTCTATAAATCGGCTGAACGCGGCAGAATTAAGTGTCCGGGAGGATCGGGAATAAAGCCATAAGCCGGCGCCAGTTGATTCAAAACAACCAATGCGATACGGGTATCAAGGTTACCGCCCATCGCCAACCCTTCGAGACTGACGCGGCTATCTATAGAACGTGTCATCTCCGAAAGTCGGTCAAAACGATCGACCCAGGCGCTTATTTCCTTTATCCACCCGCGCCGCGCCATGAAACGATCGTTGACATTGAACATCATGGTGGTTCGGTGTAGAATATCCGCATAAGCGGTAAAGTTCAGGTTAGGTATTTCTCGTTGCCGCACATTCTCAAACTCGCTGTGACCTGCATCCACGTAAAAAGTCGAATGATTGACATACTGGTTCCAGAACTGCTGGTGTGAAAGTTCATCGGGGATTTCGTAGGTGAGAAGTATCTGACGTATTCTTTCGCGACTCAAGCCGACTTGTTCACCAATGCTCGCCAAAGTAGCAGAATCATCTGCGCTGGGATTTAAGCCCCATCCGTATGACATTATGATATCGTTGCGCGAAGCATCGGGACGGGTGAGGTAATATCGCAAAACCATAAACATAGGAAGGTAACCGTGCTCGTTCCGAAATGCCAAAACATTTTCACGCTGCTCGTCAGTAAGGAAAACGAACGAGGCGTCTTGACTAAGCCTCATCGCTCGATTGCGTTGTCGTCGCTCTGGTTTCTCGTCCGACGGAGTAGGTGTTTTCTTTACTTTTTCGGCAATAGCTGACAATGTGTCAGGTATTCGCCCGGGACGTCTACAACCGGGTACACGGGCGAAACTGCCGTTGGCATCAAGATGCGCGGCGATGTCGCCGGCTGTCTCCATGGGCGGTTTCGCTGCCTCACAAGCCCTGAGCACGGTCTTGTCTATGACCCCTTTTTCGTAAAGCGAAATGACTGTGGTGTCAAGGTATATGGCAATATCTTTATGCATTGATGTAGGGTAAATTCACAATGTAAACTGTTGATTGTATATGATATGCGATGGACGAATGCTTCACTGCCCCGTTTAGAAAAAGCCAAGAAGCCGAGCGGATGGCTGTCCGAACGGCTCCTCAAACGAATATTTTTAAAATAATCGGGACCTGAGTCTCAGATTGATATTATCATTGTTGAGCTGCGAGCGCTTCGGCACGAGCTATTTCTGCTTTAATGCGCGGATTGTAGGCGGGGAATTTATAAAGCAATTCCTTCAGTGTCTTTAACTGATTCTGGTAGTCGCCTTTATAGCGGTATGCGTTAGCAAGCTTTGTCAGAGCGTAGGGTGCCAATTGCGGATTGTCGTTAGCCTCGGCTACGGCACTGTTGAAAGCATCAATGGCATTGTCCACCTGGTCAAGATTAACGTAGCAGTCACCTTCCAGACAGTATTTGAGCGACTGGACAACAGGACTCTGCGTCTTCACATCTTTAATATATGAAAGAGCTTCCTCATAGTTTCCTTCGCTGTAAGCCTGACCGGCGCTGTACACCTTGGCGCGCTGCGCAGGCGTATTGTTGCTCTCGTTAGCTATTGTGTTATACATAGCGATAGCCTGAGCAGTGGCTGTCGAGTCAGTAGCTGTCATCATAGCCAGGTCGGCACGTGACATATCGGTCTTGCCCGAGTTTGAAGTGCAATATTGCAACGTGCATATAATCACGAGAATCAGTACAAAGCCACCGGCCACATAAAGTGATTTTCTGAAGAGATTCTTGTTACGAACCAAATCGATTTTCGGATCGTGTGCTCCAAGGTTAACATCAATGTTTTCCTGGGGATCAGTGAGATTGGTATTGTTTTCCATTTATGTTACTGTTAATTTTTATTCAGAGGTTAACATTTCATTATCAGCCGATTATCAACGCATCGACCTTATGTCATCGCCAAAATGCAGACATTATGCCCACACTTTTGCACCGCAAAGTTAACCAAAAATCGTTAATAAACAAAATATTTTATTCAAAACGACACAAACCTCACGTCGACTAACAATTAGCGCCACAAAAAACCGCTACAAAACTCCATTACATTCAAATAATTTTAATATTTTTGCATTTGTTTTAATATCTCTTATTATGAGAATATACAACCAGGCCTACCCCTTTGTGAACACGATATCGCATTTTTTCAACAAACAGGCAATTTATTAAAAAATATTTGTAAATTTGCATCGCTTTTAGTATCTCTTATGCAGAGATACACAAATATAGCCCACCATGGGCAGCAACCACAGATGAAAGCTCCTGTATAGGCTCGTCACTGCGCTTCGTCACATCCCTGTGTGCCAACGAACGGTTGATTAATTGATACACAGCCGCCCCCAAGCCGGCATGTGTAACCGAGCCTATTCATCTGCACTATGCAACCCACCCTACCAACATTGCAAGCCGGCCAAAACACTACCGTCGACCCCGAGAGCCATTGGTACGCCATACGCACCAACCAGGTACTCCGAGCCGAACAAGTGCTGGCCCCCTATTGCGACTCAGTCTTCCTGCCCAAAGAGACAGTGCGGACCACGGGTCGCAAAAGTCGCGTACGCCCGGCTATACCGCGAGTACTCTTTATCCGCACCACACCCGACCGCGCCCTCGCCCTCGAGCGACTTGGGCGCGACATCGCTACCGACATCACCACACCCTTCTGGATATACCGCTACCCTGCCGACAACCGCATACAACCCATACCGCAGACCAGCATCGACCTGCTGCGCCTGCTCACTGCCGACGACGACACACGCTGTGAGATATTCACCGACCGCACATTCAGCCCCCGCGACCACGTCCGCGTCACCGGCGGCATTTTCAATGGCTATCAAGGGTACGTACGACGCGTCCGACGCAACCTCCACGTCATCGTCGAGATCGAAGGAATATGTACCGTCATGCTCCCCTACATACACCCCGCCCTCCTCGAAAAAATCGACTGACCCACACACCCGTGGAAAATAGCGAACATACTAAACCTGAAAATTTTCTCAAGCAGCCTTGGGGATGTTTCACAATCATTGGCGCCTTTGCAGTCGTAGCAACTATAATAGCATTGTGTTTGTGGCATAACTATAATGTTGAAAGACAAGAAAAAGTATTTCAGTTGTACAGGCAAAACATAGAGTATTCCGACTCATTGCTGGTTGCTGCTCGAACCGAGCTACTTGACTCCCTACATACAAATCCACATACTACATTAGAAAACTATAACACTTTAGAGCGTTTGACAACTATATCAAACGGCCTTTCCTCCCAGCACACCGCAGCGTCGCTTATCGAGGTTGAATTCAACAAAGTGCAAAGCCAATATGAAGCACTCGGCATTTGGGCAGGCATCCTCGCTATCGTATTTCTGATATTCAGCCTATATAATATCTTCCGTGCCGACGAACTCCGCAAAGAAGCACAATCGGCCTTAAGAGATCTCAATGACATTAATACAGAATCATTAAAAACATTTAAAGAAATTCAGCAACTTAAAGAAAAGGGAAAAGAACAAGTTCACCAATTAGAACGAGACTTTAAGCAAATTGCAGAACAATTATCCCAAACCAAAGATAAAGTACAGACAATAGTCGATAACGCAAAAACACAAATCGCTGTGCAACAGCAAAAGTCACAACAACATCTTGAATATCTCGACACAGTACTAAAAACTTATACAACAGAGCTTCAACGCACTCGCAAACAACTCGACGAAATCCAAACCCGACAATCACAAATATCCCCTGTGGAATATAACGACTACCACGAACCTGGTTTTCACGAGCCTGAGCGTAACGATGACGCCATTGACGATGATATTACAGAAACAGATAACGAAGGAGATACCGGCGTAGAGGAAAAGTATGACGCATAACACAGACATAGATGCTTTGCAACAGTCGCGACTCTATTTGGCGCGACAAGCCCTATCATACTCCGAGGCATTGGTGACCGAAATCCTGCAGACACACACAACGTTAAACGAGCTTATCAGCCACAGGAGTCAAAACGTTAATCGCCTTATCCTTCAACCTGACGACCAGCAACTGATGCGCACCATACTCTCCGATTCAGTAGAGTACGACAAAACCTATGAACAGCAGCGGCTGCTCATGATACGTTTTGCCAAACACTTCAACATCGCCATCCAGGCAACCGCACTAACCCTCATCGATGCCATTAACAACGAAGACAACATGCTATTTGCACGAGGCCGAAACCGCATACTCAAAGCCTGCGACATCCTCAAAGCCCTTGACCAGGTCAACGTCACAGGAATACGCCCCGACATCCTCGTCGACCTCTATACACGGCTGCGTGATTACCGCATCTCCATACGCTACCGCACCCTCCGCCTCCCCATCATGCAAATAATCAACCACGGATAAAAAATAAATAGATATATTTATGAACAACGCATTAGTAGTTGGCGGCTCTAATGGAATCGGCTTGGCGGTAGCCATTGAATTGGCAAAAGAGAACCGCACTGTTTTTTTAGTTGATAGACGAGAACCGTCAGTAAGTATACCTAAAAATATACACTTCATCCGAGAAGACTTATTAATCACTGATTTTAAGTGGCTAGATGAGTTAGATGATGTTAACACCCTTTTTTATTCAGCCGGTTTTGGAAGAGTCGCTCATTTTGATGAGTTACATTATGCTGAGATTGATAATAGTTTTCGTGTTAACGCTATAGCTCCTTTTCGTATACTACATCATTTCATGCCGCGAATAAAGAGCCACAATCCTTTTTATTGCGGGATGATGGTTTCAATAGCAGGTCGCATAGCATCTCCCCTTTTTAGTATTTATAGCGCCACAAAAGCAGCTCTCTTCAGAGGCATTGAGGCTATCAACACTGAGTTGAAAATTAGCGGAACGCCAAACCGTATTACGGAAATATCTCCGGGTTCTATAAAGGGTACTTCTTTTAACGGAAGAGAGACAGAACTAGACGTTATAAAAACACTTGCATCTACGATAATATGTTCAATGAAAGAGCATGATGTCTTATTCATTCCCGATTTTGAAGATACATACCGTAACGTTATAGCCCGATATTCTGCAAACCATGAACAATTTGCCGAGAGTAGTTATAAATATAAGATAGAACAAGGAAGGCTTCAGACAAAACCGCAAATGACCATAGGTTATCTAAGTGGTACATTTGACCTATTTCATATTGGGCATCTCAATATGTTACGACGAGCTCGACAATATTGCGACTATCTTGTAGTTGGCGTGCACAAGGATGCTTCGCACAAGGGAAAAGAAACCTTTATTCCTTTCGAGGAGCGGGTTGAGATACTTAAGAATATTAAGTATGTCAACAAAGTTATCCAATCCGAAAGAGAAGATTCTGATGTATATATTAAGGGAATAGTAAAATACGACAAATTGTTTGTTGGTTCAGACTATAAAGGCACCGAGCGCTTCAATCGCTACGAAGAATATTTCAAAGACAAAGGTGTTGAAATAATCTATTTCCCTTATACGCAGGGTACAAGTAGTACCCAACTACGCGCAGCCATTAAATCATAGATCATCTGTTATAAGAGTAATCTTATTCTTCAACTCAAATATTATTTTTTTAAATGTCTAAGATTATTTCTACGATAAAATCTTTTCGACATTCGCAACTCTTCAAAGATTCTTTCTGGGCTGTGTTTGGAAATGGCGTGGGAAATGGCATATTACTGATTTCAGGAATAATTATTGCAAGATTTTTAGGAAGAGATTTATATGGGGAATACGGATTTGTTAAAACCACCATGCTGTATTTAGGGACCTTTGCGACTTTAGGTCTTGGAACAACCTCAACCAAATTTATAGCTAAAGCAGTCAAAAATAATTCAAATGATACAAAAAGTCTAATTGATGACTCAATAAGCATATCTCTGTTAAGCAGTTCAATAATTGCAGCCGTTTTAATAATTTTTGCATCTCCATTAGCTCGTTTTTTAGAAAATCCCGAAATGTCATTCCCTATTAGAATATTAGGTATTGTTATCGTATTCCGATCCTTACAATTAACTCAATCGGGAATTTTGGCTGGATATAGCAAATTCAATATTATAGCTAAAAATAATATCATTTCTTCGGTTCTTCTTCTGATTTTAGCATCATTTTTAACCTATTATTTTGGGCTAATTGGAGCCTTAGTTTCTTTAGCGTCTTCACAAGGTCTGATTTGTATATTAAATCTATTCTATATAATAAAGTTAAAAAATACACTTATCAACCAATTATATATAAAACAAAAAAAAAACTTAATTAAGTTTTCAATCCCAATTGCTCTCCAAGACATCTCATATACTTTAACTCAGTGGGGAGGAACTATCATAATTACAAAATATTCTACCATAGGCCAATTAGGAATATTAAATGTTACTCTCCAATGGAACTCTATAGTTCTATTAATACCATCCTTATTAGTCAATGTTATATTATCTCATCTATCTCGGACAGTGGATGACAGCCAATCTCATATAAAATTACTCAAAACTATGCTGATTTGTAATTTTTTATGTACTATAATCCCATTCATATTTGTATATTTTTTAGCAACTTGGATAAGCAATCTTTACGGACCGACATTCTTTGAAATGCCTAACGTTTTGAGAGTAATTATTTTCATGACAGTTTTTAATTGCTGTAGCCGAGTTTTTAACGCCGAATTTATTGCACAAAGCAAAACATGGATGCTTTTTGCAATTAGATGTTGTCGAGATATATTAGGGTTAATATTATGTTATTATCTTATAAGTATTTGGGGCAAGGAGGCAGGAGCCATGAGTTATGCAATATCAGCAGTAACAACTGAAATATTATATTTCATCATATTGGTTTTATGGTTTTTATCTTTTTCTAAAAAATTTAAAAACCTTGGATCTAAATACAATTTAATGGATTAAAAATATGATTGATACTGACATTCAAGTTTCATTAAGACAAAAATTCAACCCTGAAAACTCAATCCTAAGACTTCATCAATTAAGGATGTTAGAAATGTTGAAAGTAATTGATCAGGTTTGCAAAGATAATAATATAACTTATTGGCTTAGCTCTGGAACCTGTTTGGGAGCTATTCGTCATGGAGGCTTTATTCCATGGGATGATGATCTTGATATTGAAATGTATCATAAAGATTACAGACGATTTGTTAAACTTATGAAGAGATTAAGCCTTCCCAATATAGTATTCCAGACACATGGCTCTGATTGCGAATATTTTGCCCCTTATGGTAAAATTAGAGATCAGAAGTCTTTAATAGAAGAATTTAATAAACATGATATTTTTTATAAATATAGAGGGGTTTATATCGATGTTTTTGCAGTCGAACGCAATGGATCAAGAATTCTTTCTAGAATTTCAGGAGGATTAATCAATCGGATAGTGTTTCCTCTTTCAAAAATACACAATAAATATCTTCGAAGGATTTTTACCCAACCGCTATACTTTTTATTTGCCAAATGCACTTTCCCCGTTTTATCTATGATTACATATCCAATAGGTAAAAAACTCAGGATATCACATGGGAGTGGTTTTGTTGTGCCCAGATATGAGGAAGATATATTGCCAACCATTGAAGTGCCCTTTGAAGGCGTGATGTTGCCTGTACCCCACAATTATCATCACTATCTTTCCGTATTATACGGCGATTATATGAAAATTCCGGATATGAACAATCTTCATACCCATTCATCAAATGTTAAATTATATTAATGAGCCATTTTCTAATTCTTACTGCTGATTATCCTAATAACGAAGGAGGACTCAACCTAGCATATGTCCGCACTCGAAATGTTTTTTATAAAGAGCACAACATTAAAATAACAGTTCTTAATTTCACCACAAAAAAGAATTATATCATTGATGGAATAGAAGTTATATCCTATGAATGGTTTAAAATACATTCAGAGCCATTGAAATACGATATTGTAATCTGTCATGCCCCAAATCTTCGCAATCATTATAAGTTTTTAAAAAAATATGGTGATGAGTTCGAAAAGATAGTGTTTTTTTACCATGGTCATGAAGTACTAAAGATTAACAAAGTTTACTCTAAACCATATAACTATGTAAAAAGAAATTATATCCTGGAGCACCTTCAAAATATCTATGACGAAATAAAGTTTAGAGTTTGGCGATCCTTCATAAAAAGAAATCATCAAAAATTATATCACATCTTTGTGAGTCAATGGATGAAAAACGAGTTTCTGAAATGGATTAAGCCAGAGCCTAAATATATAGAGGGGAGAAATTTTATAACATATAATTGCGTAGGGGAGGTATTCGAAAAAGACACTTTCGATTATAATTCTAAAAAAGACTATGATTTTGTAACAATACGTGCCAATTTGGATGGTTCGAAATATTGCGTGGATGTAGTTAATAATCTAGCTAAATTGCATCCAGAATATAAGTTCCTCTTAATCGGGCAGGGCGATTTTTTCTCGCATTATGAAAAAGCTTCAAATCTTGATTGGATTAATAGTCGGTTACAACATGATGAAATGATAAAAATATTAAACTCAGCACATTGTGCTTTAATGCCGACAAGAACAGATGCCCAAGGCGTCATGATGTGCGAGATGGCAGCTTTTGGCATGCCTGTGATTACATCAGATATTCCGGTTTGCCATGAAATTTTTAAAGACGAACCAAATATAGGATATATCAATAACAATCTCAATCCTGACACATTGGTGGAAGAATATAATAGAGTAAGAGATGTTCATTACAAATCTGATAAATATTTCATGAAAAATACCGGGGAAAAAGAGTTGAACATATTAACAAAAATAATGAGTACCCTATAATGCCTAAACGATTTTTAGGAATAAACCCAACTTTTTTATTAATTCTTCTATTATTGCAAGGATTACAAGCTTTTAATAATCCCATATTATATTATATAGGGTTTGCTTCTTCATTGATAGTGATCATTTGTGGATGCATTTCAGGTCTCCTAGGATTTTGTAAAAAGCCACAAACTATCTTTATTTGGGTAAGCCTCTTTTCTCTATGGACGTTATTTAATTCTATAATTTTAGGTTCTTCTAATTTTATATATTCGTTTTTGTTACAAACGAGCCTTTTATTTTTTGCTTTAGGATTATATTATTCTAAGATCGCCATAAAGACAATGATAATATTTGAAAAAATATTTACAATATTTTTTATAATATATTTAGGAATTGCAATATACATTTACACTGTTTATGGAGAATACGTATTGACTTATCTTTCCATGGGAGCAACAGGTTTAAAACTTACGTTTGTTTTTTCTCTTTTTTTTCTTATAAAATCTAAAAATAAACTAATCCCAAGCATAATTATTTCACTTCTATTCTTATATATAGGAGAACGAACGGCTGCAATTATAATCCCTTTAATTTATTTACTATATAAATTATTTAACATTAAATTAATATCGGACAGATATTCTAATGTGCTTTTCTGTATTTTTATTTCTGTTGCCATTATATTACCATTTATCTATTTAAATTTAAAAGAAATTCAATTGGGTTCCACTCTTAATGATATATCACAAGAATATACTAATGCTAATTTCTATTCAGGTAGAGACAGAATTTGGTCTACAATTATAGAAAATAATAAAGGACGTGAGTGGGTTGGTCATGGATTAGAAAATAATGTATTAAAACAAAATGGAATAACCTTATCACCTCATAATTTATATATGTATATCTACTTAACTGGTGGTTTCACATCATTAATAATTTTTGCTTTATTCCTTTATTGTTTTTATAAAAAATATTCACAGTATTTGTTTGAAAAAGATGTAAGATATTGTGCCTCGGTGTTTTTAGGCATTTTGATATTTCTTGATTTTGAATATTTATTAATTGGAAACAATGTACCTGTCTCTGTATTTCTATGGTTAGTAATGACTTGGGGACTTATAAAAAAGAAGCACATGAAAAAGCTGACACAGTCGTGTTCCTAATAATCTTATTTGCAAAAATAGAATTTTATCTTCTTAATGAAGGCCAAAAATAATTATCATGTTATTTGAAAAAAATCAAATTACATGATAATTAATAGAAGTGGATATTCGAACCACATTGTTTTTATTAATCAGTTAACTATAACAAACTTATTATAGATATGAAAGCTTGTTTTATGGGGCTTGGCTATATAGGCTTGCCCACCGCTATTATTGCTGCCAAAGAAGGTGGCGTTAATGTTATCGGAGTCGATATAAACCCCTCTGTAGTCGCACAGACCAACGCCGGACATTTGCATATCATCGAACCGGGCATGGAAGAAATGTTACAAGAAGTTGTCCGCACCGGAAAGCTTCGCGCATCGACTACGCCCGAGGTGTCTGATGCATATTTCATTGTCGTACCCACGCCGTTTAAGGGAGACCATCAACCTGACATCAGTTATGTCGAAGCTGCTACCCGTGCGGTTATCCCATTGTTAAAAGAGGGGGATCTGTATGTAATCGAGTCTACATCGCCCGTTGGTACAACGGAAAAAATGAAAGATCTCATTTTCAGCGAACGACCCGAGTTGAAGGACAAAATTTTTATTGCCTATTGTCCCGAACGAGTGCTTCCGGGCAACGTCATATACGAACTTGTTCATAACGATCGTGTTATTGGAGGTATTGACGAAGCCTCAACGAAAAAAGCACAAGAATTTTACGGCCGTTTTGTAAAAGGCACTTTACATCCCACGAACGCCCGAACAGCAGAAATGTGTAAGTTGACCGAGAACTCGAGTCGTGACGTGCAGATAGCTTTCGCTAACGAACTCAGTCTTATCTGCGACAAAGCGGGTATTAACGTGTGGGATCTGATAAATTTAGCTAATAAACATCCTCGAGTCAACATTTTGCAACCCGGATGTGGCGTGGGGGGTCATTGCATAGCTGTCGACCCGTATTTCATTACAGCTGAATTTCCTGAACAGGCAAAAATAATTGCACAAGCGCGCGAAATCAACAATTACAAGGCTCTGTGGTGTGCCGAAAAGGTCAAAAATGCTATGCTTAGATTCGAGCTTGAGAACAATCGTAAGCCTGTTGTAGCTATGATGGGACTGGCCTTCAAACCAGATATCGACGATCTACGCGAATCACCCGCCAAACAAATTGTCTCGGCAGTAATGCAAAACTGCAATAATGCCGACATTTTGGTTGTTGAACCCAATGTCAAATCGCATAATGTATTCAAATTGACTGACTATAAAGAGGCATACGAGAAAGCTGACATTGTAGTCTTTTTAACAGCTCATACGCCGTTTAAGACGCTGTCGTGGAGGGATGACAAAGTTATACTCGATTTCTGCGGTATATTCAAAAAATAATTCTATGAAAAAGATAATGCTTGTTTTCGGGACTCGTCCGGAAGCTATCAAAATGGCTCCACTGGTCAAGGAGTTCCAAAAGCACCCTGAGACTTTCGATACAGTCGTCTGCGTGACCGGACAACATCGACAGATGCTTGACCAGGTGCTGGACATTTTCGATATAAAGCCTGATTACGACCTCAACATAATGCAAGCCGGACAAGACCTGTTTGATGTAACGGCACGTGTCATCATCGGCATGCGTGATGTCCTCGACGAAGCGAAACCCGATATCGTCCTGGTTCACGGCGACACAACAACATCGACAGCCGCCGCCCTGGCCGCTTTCTACCGACAGATTCCCGTAGGACATGTCGAGGCCGGATTGCGAACTCATAACATATACAGCCCGTGGCCTGAGGAGATGAACCGTCAACTGACCGGTCGCATAGCCTCACACCATTTTGCACCGACACCGTTAAGTCGTCAAAACCTCCTTGATGAAGGAGTCGCGAAGGAAAGAATAACAGTAACCGGCAACACTGTCATTGATGCCTTATATTGGGTAGTTGATAAAATTAAAAATACCCCTAGGCTGGCTGATGAACTGAAAGCCGAACTACGAAAGGCAGGATACGACACTGACCGACTATCTAAAGGACGTAAACTGGTGTTAATCACAGGACACCGTCGCGAAAACTTCGGCGATGGATTTATCTCCATGTGTAAGGCTATAAAAACGCTTACCGAGAAGTATCCTGACACTGATTTTGTCTATCCGATGCACCTCAATCCCAACGTGCGCCGACCCATACACGATGTGTTCGGGGAAGATCTATCCAACTTAGGTAATATGTTCTTTATCGAACCACTTGAATACCTATCTTTTGTCTTTCTGATGGAAAAGGCTCATATTGTCTTGACAGACAGCGGAGGTATTCAAGAGGAAGCGCCAGGCCTTGGCAAACCGGTATTAGTGATGCGAGACACGACAGAACGCCCCGAAGCTCTCGAAGCCGGGACAGTACGTCTTGTTGGCACCGACTACGACCGTATTGTCAACGAAGTATCTTCGCTAATTGACAACCCTGATCATTACAACCAAATGTCGCAAGCCATCAACCCATACGGGGACGGTCAGGCCTGCGAAAGAATAGTGTCAAAATTAGGTTGATTATGCGAATCGGAATACTTACACAATATTTTAAACCGGAAATGGGGGCAGCTCAAAACCGCTTATATGAATTGGTGCAAGGATTACAAAATCTGGGAAATGAAATTTACGTAGTTACAGGAATGCCCAATTATCCTTCCGGAAAAATCTTTGATAAATACAAAAAGAAATTCACATATAAAGAAGATATTGAGGGTACCGAAATTAAGCGATATTGGCTCTATGCCTCAAATTCTAGAAAAACCATTCCTAGAATATGGAACATGCTTTCGTTTTCAATAACATCTTTTTTCAGTTTATCATATCTTAGAAGAAAGAAACTTGACTATTTAATTGTAGAAAGTCCGCCCTTAACTTTAGCATGGACGGGAAGATGGTTGTCAAAATTTATTGGGGCAAAATTTATAGCCAACATTTCAGATTTGTGGCCGTTATCGGCTAAAGAACTCGGAGCGATATCGGAAGGTCGCATATACCGACTTCTTGAAAAACTTGAAAGAAACATTTATACCCATTCAGATATTGCAATGGGTCAATCTGAAGAAATTGTTGATTATATTTCGAAACATGGAGGAAAATTAACGTATTTATTCAGGAACGGAGTAGATCCTACAAGATTTGATTTGTCATTAAAAAAACCAAATGACAAAAATAGCAACATTAAAATTATATATGCTGGTTTATTAGGTTATGCTCAGGGCATAGCAGATATTTGTCGATCTATCAATTTTAAAGAATTAGGCGCGGAATTTCATATTTATGGAAATGGCGGTGAACAGAAGGAGATTATGAATTTGATAGAAGCAAATCCCGAAAACGGGATCTTTTATCATGGAGTAGTAACAAGAGAAGAACTTCCTTTAATATTAATGGGAGCTGATATGGCTCTTGTGCCATTGGTTAAAAATATATTTGGAGCCGTTCCATCTAAAATTTATGAAGCGATGGCTGCGGGTTTACCAATACTCTTCATTGGCGAAGGTGAAGGAGCTAAAATAATCAAAGACCATAAATTAGGTTTTATAATACACTCCAAAGATTTTACATCGCTAAGAAATATAATAAAAAATGCGTCAATGGACAGAGAGATGTTACAAAAAATGAGTAACAACTGTCGTCAAGCAGCAAATAATAATTTTAACAGACCAAAACAGATTGTTCAATTGAACAAGTTCTTAGAAGCGAATTTAAATTAATCATTATGACAAATAAGAGGAATATACCGTTTTCACCTCCAGATATGTCGGAGGGTGAAGTGAACGAGGTCATCGAAGCCATGAAGTCGGGATGGATCACAACCGGTCCTAAGACAAAAGAGTTTGAGCATCTTATTTCGATATGTTGCCAGACGGCTCGCAATGATGAAAACGGAATGTCGCTCCCCACGACAGTGTGTCTCAACTCGGCTACGGCATGCATGGAGTTGGCGTTACGCGTGTTGGGCATCGGCGAAGGCGATGAGGTGATAGTACCGGCTTATACATATACAGCAACGGCAAGTGCAGTGTGTCACGTTGGCGCTTTCCCTGTCATGGTTGATTGTGCTCCAGAGTCTTTCGAGATGGATTATGATAGATTGTCTGACGCAATTACCGAGCGAACCAAGGCTATTATGCCTGTCGATCTTGCCGGTATAGTGGCCGATTACGATAAGGTATTTGCTGCTGTCGAAGCTAAAAAACATCTATTCCACCCATCAAATGACATTCAGAAAGCATTCGGTCGCTGTATCGTCATTGCCGATGCTGCACATGCTTTCGGAGCCATGCGTCATGGGTTGATGTGCGGCGAGATTGCTGACTTCACATCTTTCTCGTTTCACGCTGTCAAGAACTTGACAACGGCAGAGGGTGGCGCTTTGACATGGCGTAAAATTAATGGCGTGTCAGATATGGACATATACAAACACTTGCAATTGTTATCTCTGCACGGTCAAAACAAGGATGCCTTGGCCAAATCTAAACTCGGAGGTTGGGAGTATGACATCATCGGAACCTGGTACAAATGTAACATGACCGATATTATGGCAGGAATCGGTCTTGCCCAATTGAAACGTTACCCCGAGATGATGCGTCGGCGCCGACAACTAATTGAACGTTATAACGTAGCATTGGAACCTTATAATGTACAAGTGCTCAATCACTATAGTAACGAACACAGCTCAAGCGGTCACCTTTATCTAGTCCGGCTGCTTGATGCGACAACTGAGCAACGTAACGATGTGATAGTAAAAATGGCCGAGCGAGGCATTGCAACCAATGTGCATTATAAACCGTTGCCTATGATGACGGCTTATAAGGCAATGGGATATGATATAAAGGATTTCCCGAATGCATTCAATCAATACCACAATGAGATGACTTTACCTCTACATACCCGTCTCACGGACGATGAGGTGCAGTATATTCTTGACAACTTCATTGATATTATATCGAAACTTTGAAACGTATTTTCGACATTACAGCAAGCGGTTTGGGTCTTGTCGCTTTGAGCCCAGTCTTCTTGATTTTAGCTGTTTGGATAAAAACTGATTCAAAAGGTCCGGTCTTTTATCGACAAACCAGAGTGGGTCGTGGAAACAAAGATTTCCGACTGTTTAAATTTCGTTCAATGCGTCCCGATTCGGACAAGGGAAGCCTTATAACGATCGGGGGACGTGACCCGAGAGTAACTCGTTCAGGTTATTATATTCGTAAATACAAACTGGACGAACTGCCTCAACTCATTAATGTATTCAAAGGCGACATGAGCCTTGTAGGGCCACGACCCGAGGTGCGTAAATACGTCAATATGTATACACAAGAACAAATGGAGGTTCTCAAGGTTCGACCGGGAATAACATCTCTTGCTTCAATCAGATATCGTAACGAAAACGATGTCTTGGCAGCAGCCTCCGATCCAGAACAGGCTTATATCGAACAAGTTATGCAAGATAAGTTGAAATTGGATCTCGAATACGTTAAAAAAGCCGGCTTTTGGTATGATATCAAACTTATTTTCAGCACATTCAATGCTATCAGAAAATAGGTCAGTGACCCCTAGATAAATAATAGATATAGAAGATATAGAAAGTGGAGCGCTTGTGTAGGCTTATGGGCTGCGCAAGCGCTTTCTTTTTGGGGAAGTCTGGTGTTGTAGCTGACCGAACTGATTGTGTCTCAGAGAATGTGGGTAAGTGTCTCAGAGGTAGTGTCTCAGAGAATGTGAGGTAGTGTCTCAGAGAATGTGGGTAAGTGCCTCAAAGTAGTGTCTCAGAGAGTGGTGTCTGAGGATGTTGTTTGAGGATGTTGAACTGAAGGGTGGGATTCTTAGGAACGGACAGGAAGCCAAAGGTGAGGGGTTAGGCGCCGAAGTTGTCGTAGTGTATCGATGTGGGTTCGACGCCAAGGTCGTACAGCATGTTGTTGACGGCGTTGCTCATCGGACCGGGGCCGCACATGTAATACTCGATGTCCTCGGGGCTCTCGTGGTTCTTGAGATAGGTGTCATAGATGACTTGGTGGACAAAGCCCGGGGTGTACTTGACACCGGCTTCGTCGGCAGCAGGATCGGGGCGGTCGAGCGCCAGATGGAAATGGAAGTTATCAAAGTCTTTTTCAAGCTGCAGGAAATCTTCCAGATAGAAAACTTCGTTGAGCGCGCGAGCTCCGTAGAAATAATGCATATCGCGGTCGCGAGTGTCGAGGGTGCGTGTCATGTGCATGATTTGAGCGCGCAGTGGTGCCATGCCTGCGCCGCCGCCTATCCACATCATCTCGGCTTTCGAATCGAAAATGGGGTGGAAATCTCCGTAGGGGCCGCTCATCAGCACATGGTCGCCGGGGCGTAGCGAGAAGATATATGTCGATGCTATGCCGGGAGGCACGTCCATGAAGCCGACCTGTGGCTTGGGTTTAAAGGGAGGGGTGGCGATGCGCACGGTCAGCATGATGCGGTCGCCTTCGGCCGGATAGTTGGCCATCGAATAGGCGCGGACTGTGGGTTCGCTGTTATGGCACTTAAGGCCGAAGAGCCCGAACTTTTCCCATGCAGGCAGATAGGCCTCGCCAATCAGGCTTTTATCGATGTCTCTGTCATAATCGATATCGTATGCCGGAATACGTATCTGGGCATACGAACCGGGCACAAAGTCCATGTGTTCGCCGGGGGGAAGCGCCACTATGAACTCTTTCATGAAGGTAGCAACGTTGCGATTCGAGATGACCTCGCAGTCCCATTCTTTAATATTCATTATCGATGGCGGCAAAGTGATTTCGAGATCCTCTTTTACCTTTACTTGACATCCCAATCGCCATCCTTCGTTTATCTGACGGCGAGAGAAATGAACAACCTCGGTTGGCAAAATATCTCCAGCGCCGCTTTCGACCTGTACTTTACACTGAGCGCAACTTCCTTTGCCACCGCACGCCGACGGCAGATGTATGTCTTTCTCGCTTAACGCTGAAAGAAGCGATTCGCCTGAAGGCACCTGCAGTTTATCGTCATGGTTAATAGTCACCGTAACATCGCCGGTTCGTACAAGAAAGCGTTTGGCCACAAGCAAAATGGCCACAAGCAAAATGGTGATAACAAGAAATATCGCTACCGACGTATAGACTGTCAGCGACGACATGCTCTCAGCGGATAATAATATATTGGGTAACATAGAGACTCAAATTTTGATACCGAGAAAACTCATGAAAGCTATCCCCATCAACGCGGTGATGATAAAAGTGATACCCACTCCGCGCAAGGGCTTTGGTATATTTGAATGAGACTGGAGTCGTTCCCGTATGGCGGCAATAGCCACGATAGCGAGCAACCAACCGATGCCCCACCCTGCTCCGGCGAATATCGCTGTTCCTATATTCGGAAAATCGCGTTGTTCCATAAAAAGCGATCCTCCCAGGATGGCACAGTTAACAGCAATAAGCGGGAGAAATATTCCCAAGGAGGCATATAACGACGGCGAATATTTCTCTACCGCCATTTCGACCAATTGGGTCATCGAAGCGATAACAGCGATGAACATTATCAAAGACAAAAATGACAGGTCGATGCCGGCGAACTCAGCGCCAAGCCATGAAAGAGCTCCGGCTTTAAGTACATAGGTGTCTAACAAATAGTTGATGGGCAACGTGATGGTCAACATGAATGTGACGGCTATACCAAGCCCGAAGGCGGTACGCACATTCTTACTCACCGCAAGAAAAGAACACATGCCCAGAAAATAGGCAAATATCATATTGTCGACAAATATCGACCGTATAAAGACATTGAATTCTTCCATAACGTTATTCGTTTAACTCCTTGTGATACGAGCGGTGTACCCAAATGACACATGCAACGACAATGAGAGCCATGGGCGGCAGTATCATCAGACCGTTGTTGACATATCCCGCATCGTACCACGACTGTGGAACTATCTGACATCCAAAAAGTGTGCCCGAGCCAAAAAGTTCGCGGAAAAAAGCGACTATTATAAGGATTATTGTGTAGCCTATGCCGTTGCCTATACCGTCAAGAAATGATGGCCACGGCTTATTACTCATGGCAAATGCCTCCAAACGACCCATCAAAATGCAGTTGGTAATGATTAGGCCTATGAATACTGACAACTCTTTGCTCACATCGTATGCATAAGCCAATAACAGTTGATTGACTACGACTACAAGAGCCGCCACCACAACCAGTTGCACGATAATGCGAACGTTGGCGGGAATAGTCTTTCGTATCACACTGATAATCACATTCGAAAAAGCCAGAATGGCAATCACAGACAATCCCATCACCATAGCGGGTTCGAGCTGTGCGGTCACCGCTAAAGCCGAGCATATACCCAGAATCTGGACAATGACAGGATTGTCTTTTGACAATGGATTTAAAAATACTTTTTTGTAATTTATTTTTTCTGCCATAATCTTCTCAACTGTTTTGTGATTCGACAGCTATCCTTTCAAGATAAGCCTCGTAAGGCTTAAGACAGTCGTCAAGCATTGCACTTACACCTTTACTGGTGATAGTGCCACCCGACACAGCGTCGACATAATCCTCGCCGTTCGTCACCTTCTGTCCTTTTTTGATGACGGCTACGGGCAAAAAACGTCCGTTCTTGAACAACTGCTTACCATCAAACTGATTGCTGAAAGCCGGCTTTTCAATTTCGGCTCCCAGGCCTGGAGTTTCTCCTTGGTGCGCGAAAAAAGCTCCATATATATTTGATCCGTCGCTGTCAACAGCTATATAGCCCCAAATGGGACCCCAGAGGCCGTTTCCGTACACAGGTAAGATATACTTCACACCTTTGACACCCAGATTACAGACATAGACCGGCAATTTTCTTTGGGTTATATCCTTTATTTTAGACTCCTTCTGAACGTCGATTTCAAAAGCATCCTCACCTATTACATTACCTTGATAGTCAACAACAGGTGTTGACACTATCAATTCATTGTACTTTTCGTGGACGTTGGTGTCATCAGTGACTACATGAACCGACGCCAGTATTTGTTTCATCTTGTCTGCATCGGCATTGACCTCTTGCTTGTCCTTCAGTGACATTGAGGTCACAGCAAGAACGGTTCCAACAATAACCACAATGATTATGATGTAAACAAGCGTATATATATTGCTTTGTCTGTTAATCTTCATACAATTCAGAATTTCATCAGCACGAAATTTTACTTTGAGCTTTGCGTCTTAATCGCCTACGTATGTTCGCTTGCACCACGCACCAGTCGATTAACGGAGCGAAAGCATTCATAAGAAGGACGGCCAACATCGCACCTTCGGGATAACCGTTATTGTACGTGCGGATCAAGATAGCTATTACGCCTATCAACGCGCCATAAATCCATTTACCGGTATTTGTCCGCGCAGCCGTCACAGGATCTGTGGCCATAAAGACTGCAGCAAATGCCAATCCACCATAAAGAAATTGATCCAAGGGAGTAAGATAGGAATTAGGATAAAGAGGCGTTGCGAAGTGATGTGTCACACTTCCCATAATGACTGCGCCTAAAAATACCGATATCACTATGCGCCAATCAATAATGCGCATCAGCAGGAGGAAAGCGCCTCCAATCAGGATACATAACAACGATGTTTCCCCAAACGAGCCCGGTATCAGTCCCAAGAAAGCGTCCCAAGCCGATATGGGGGTTCCGTCAGCACCTACTAACGTAGTTGCCGGATCTGTAGAAGTCGCTATCTGTCCCAGAGGAGTGGCACATGAATAAGCGTCAGGAGCCACAGGTCCATAACCGAGAGCTTTTCCGACGGGAACAAAAGCATTATCGCCCGACATATTGGCAGGATAGGCAAAAAACAAGAATGCTCGTGCCACAAGAGCTACATTAAATATGTTGTATCCGGTTCCTCCGAAAACTTCTTTAGCAAATATCACCGCAAATGCGGTGGCTACTGCTGCCATCCACAACGGGGTGTCAACCGGAAGTATCATCGGTATAAGGAGGCCGCTCACAAGAAAACCTTCCTGAATTTCCTCCCCTTTTATTTGTGCGGATGCAAATTCAATCGTCAATCCGGTAATGTAAGTAGTCAGCACAAGGGGCAAAACAGCAAGGAATCCGTACCACATAAGGGACCAGAAAGGAAATTCCGATAAACCGCATGCAAGCCAGTGCTGATATCCGGTGTTATACATTCCGAAAAAGAAACAGGGCATCAAGGCCAGGACAACCAATATCATGGTGCGCTTCGAATCCATCGCATCGTGGATATGTACAGTACCGATACCCCCTGTCTCGCGTGGCGTGAACAAGAAAGTGTCCATGCCCTCATAAACCGAGTGGAACATCTCCAAACGTCCTCCCTTTTCAAAATGGGGACGGGCATTATCCATCAGTTTTCTTAAAAATATCATATCTCAGGTATAGATTGTCTGATTAATAAGTTAATTTCGAAAGATTCAACCCAATTCGTTCCTGAGGAAATCGAGTCCTTCTCGAACAATCCTCTGTAACGGTTGCTTGGAAGAATCAAGACATTCGGCGAGAGCGAAATCCTCCGGAGCCACTTCATATATGCCGAGTTTTTCCATGTTTTCGATGTTTCGGCTAATGATAGCTTTCAGAAGATATTCGGCATATATATCCATTGGCAAATATCTGTCATATTGGCCTGACATTATCATTGCACGTTTGCCACCCAACACTCTTGCATCGGGACGGAATCGTCTATGAGTCAAAGCTCCCGGAAAAGAAGGGTTAACACTCATCTTTGTGGGCGAGAGGGAAGCCCAGCCCATAAACTCGGAACGGTCATCTCCTTCGGGGATTATAGTCAATTGAGTGTAGGGAAAATGCAAATAACCTTTGTCCATTTCTACTTTAATACCTGTTAAGACATTACCGGCTATCACCCGTACGTTGCCGCAATCTCCATTCAGTCGGTTTTGCAATAATTCTTTCACAGAGGCACCCAAAATGGTATGGGCTACGAACGGCTCTTGGACACAGCTTCCACACACAGCGACCAACGTAGAAGGCTCGTAAATCCCTTTCGTTGCAAGAACCCCTATTCTCCATGCCGTATCGAGAGAAAGAGTCCACACTGTGTCGCCTGCGTTAACCGGTGCAATATTCGCCGTTTGTATCCCAGGCAATCCTGCCGGGTGAGGGCCCTTGACCCTGACTACCGTTACGTCCTTGAATTCAGGTAAGTGTTGTCCTTCACGCAACGACAAAAAAACTGATCCGGACGTTATTTGCGCAAGCAACTCAAGACCTGCTTGAATTACATTTGCTTCCTCCTCACTCCATTGTCGATCCACAGCAAGAGGAGCGCTATCAAAAGCGCTTATAAAAATATCTCTGGGTATAACATCAGTTGAAGGGACATCTGCAAACGGCCGACGACGTATAAAGGCAAGCAATCCTGAACGCGCCAGTAAGTCAATAAGCTGCCGCGGAGAGGCATTTTCAGGGATTTCGAATGTACGATAATATTGACTGTCCTTTTGATTACGAGGCTGTGAGGCCGAATCGTAGTCATCAGCCTGGATCACTATATTTTCTATGTGTCTTCGAGCACCTCGATTCACCTCTTTCACCGTACCGGCAAGAGGACTAACCAAGGATAAGCCAATGTCTCGTTTATCATGCATAAGTACGTCGCCAATCAACACTTTGTCACCGGGACGCACATCGGTTTTAGGAACAAAACCCTCAAAATCATCCGGGCTAACAGCTACACGGTCGACACTGATGTCAATCGGTTGGTGTTGTTTGTCTACAGCCCCCTGTAAACGCAAATCTAGACCCTTTTTGATGGTTATTTTCATGGGTTAGTTTTTTAATAATAAACTCGTTATGCGCTTCAATTACAGCTTTACAACTAACTGTATATTGTTTTCCAGCGTTTTGCGAGCCAGGTTAAGTTAGATAGATGGTCATAAAGCTTTATTGTTGACCACTATGGGGAGAGGCTTTAATATATCGAGTCTATTACAATAGACCACAAAACTGCGCAAAGATACTAATAATTTCTGAAAATGCGCCTAAAAAATATACGCAAAACGCATCACTTTCACTGTAAACAACTAAAATACAGCAATTTAGCAAAGGTGAGATAAGCCGGTAACATATCATTGCCCGAAATATTGAAAATAGGTGTCTTGCACATTCTAATAAACAAGTTCAATTCATAGCACTGACATTTCTATCGTGTTATATTCTGTATTACCAATCCCCCCAAGATTATCCCAAACAACGATGTGATATGCATTAACGATCCATTTATCTGCGCTTTTGCGCTACACCATTCATGGTTTAATAAGGATGCATCTCCAGGCCCATCAGCTGCCTTCGGACACATGCATCTATCAGTGCCGCAAGAACTGTTCTTGCCTTTATTCTCCAACAACTCATCGCTATAAACGCAAAGAAACTTTTTAGCGGGAAATATTTTAGAACGCTTGAACCGGTTTCGTAATGCGCGGGCTAAAGGGCAACCTTTAACCTGCCAAAACTCGGCAACTCGCACTCTTGTAGGATCCATCTTAAGAGCCGCTCCCATCGATGAGTAAAACCGGGCTTTAGTACGAGTAGCTACCTCAATCAACAACGCTTTGTCTTTTAGAGAGTCGATACAATCTATTATATAATCATACTCTTCCAACTTAAAATCATTGACAGTCTCGGCACAAAAAATCTGCTGGCGCGCTTCTATGTTTGCCGATGGATTTATAAGTAGCAGATGATTTCGCAACGCCTCCACTTTCACTTGTCCTACTGTCGAAGTATTCGCCATCAGTTGACGATTGATATTCGTGATACATACGCGGTCACTATCCACTATCGTAAGATTGACGACTCCAGAACGAACAAGTGATTCTGCGCACCATGAGCCTACACCTCCAACGCCAAATATTATGATACGGGCTGAAGCCAATTTATCCATAGCTTCATCGCCAAGTAAGAGTCGTGTACGATTCAGAACAGCTTTCTCTATTCCCATATCTCAAAATAAATAAATGACAATTACAACACTCCTCGAAAAAAGAGACCTATCTAAGAATAATAAGTTTGTCCTTTACATAGCAAAGCGGTTTACTTATCATGCATCAAACAACCAATCTTGGAGCGTTTTACAATTATAATAAATTGTTGACAAAGATACGTAATTTTTCATAAATGCTCTTCTTGTTAAAAATTCTCTCATTGAGTTCTCGCTTCTTTATATCCGATTATAATATAACTAAATTTGAGGGAAAGACCTTTGAATGCATACAACATTCAAACTGCTTTAGAATTTTTGAATATCATTTTTTGTTTTTATTAAGTTTAGGTATTTGGTATTTTACAAGAAAATCGTAACTTTGCGGTGAAATAAAATACAAACCTAAACTATTTGGTGTCTCGTTCGTATTATGCGAATCGAGAACCTTTATTTTTATGTATCGTATTTTTTGATATAGTGTAATTTATCTTTTATAAAACTACCGTGTCTTTTGATAAACATTGTATGTTGATCGATGTATCACAGTTTATGTAATACAATAGACATTTAAACGAAATAAAGTAAAACCATTAAACTCACTTTTCATTATGGCTATCACATATATGACCAAAGAAGGTTATAAAAAGAAAATGGAAGAAATAGCATATCTTGAATCGGTAGAACGCCCCAAAATATCGCATGCCATAGCAGAAGCCCGTGACAAAGGCGACCTGTCGGAGAACGCCGAATATGATGCGGCCAAAGAAGCCCAAGGTATGCTGGAAATGCGCATTGCTCAACTAAAAGAACTCGTGGCCAACGCACGTATTCTTGACGAGAGTAATCTTAACACCGACGAAGTACAAATTCTCAATCGTGTAAAGATAAAGAATGTCGGTAATGGTATGACTATGGAATATACTATTGTGGCTGATTCTGAGGCCAATCTCAAAGAAAAGAAGATTGCTTCGTCGACTCCCATTGCCCAGGGACTGCTCGGCCATAAGGTAGGAGATATCGTTGAGGTCAAAGTACCCTCTGGTCTTGTTAAGTTTGAGATTCTTGAAATTTCCATCTAATCGGATATTTCGGACGCAAGAGTGGACACAACCGTTTGCCCGAACGCGATCAGACAAATCGTCTAACAATTGCTCTCTAACGCTAATTCAAAACATTAGCTTTTTCATTGTTAATTAACTAATATCATTATAAAATCTGTGGCTACCATATTTTCACGCATAGCTAAAGGAGAAATTCCTTCCTATCGCGTTGCCGAGAATGATCGGTTCTATGCTTTTCTTGACATTAATCCTGTTGCTCCGGGTCATGTTCTCGTCATACCCAAACGCGAGGTTGATTATCTATTCGACCTTGACGACGAAGAATTCGCTGCTCTCGAACTTTTTGCAAAACGCATAGCCGAAGGCATGAAGAAAGCCATGCCGTGCAAACGCATAGGTACGGCCGCAATCGGTCTCGAGGTACCTCATGCCCATATACACCTAATACCTCTGAACAGCGAAGCCGATATGGACTTCCGCGCTCCAAAAAAGACACTTCCAGAACAGGAGATGAAACGTATTGCCGAAGCAATCAACGCAACATTGCCCAAAGACATACGATAGTCCAAGGAATCAATAAGTCAGATATATAATATCATTCGTCAAATGAAAAACATATTTAAAACAGTTGCTCTAAGCAGCATGGCATCAGCGCTTTTATTAATCACATCATGCGGATCGGGTCATCATGGATGGTCCATCAGTGGTGTTATTGAAGGTGCATCCGATTCCACATTATATATAGAAGAGCCCAGTGGTCCGGCATGGATCATCATCGATTCTGTTAAGGCTAACCAAGACGGGCAATTCACTTATACAGCATTAGAACCGTTGCATGGCGCGAACCAGGCTATTTATCGTCTGCGCCTCAACGACAAAGCAGTGTACTTCCCCATCGAAGGTGCGGACGCCCTTTCTCTGACAGCGGCGAATACAGACATGGATGTCAACCATAAACTTGCCGGTAGTCCTGCCGCTCAAGGTTTCAATACTGTAGATTCACTTATTTCTGACGCTATTACGAGAGTCGGAGCGAAAGCCGCTATCAATGACAATCAACTGATTACACAACTTGGAGATGTAATACTTAACGACACTACCTGCATCGTCAGCTATTATACCATAAAGAAACCCGTTGAAGGTACGCCTATATTCACTTTTGACGAACCTCGAAAGATTGGACTTGCAGGAGCTGCTGCTACTCGCTATGCCACTCTTCGACCAAACGACGTACGCGGTCAAGAGCTTGCAGCAATGCATTTCAACGCAAAAAAACGACTGCGCGGAGTCGATGACAATCAGGCTGTTGCCGCTCAAGTCGCCGGCCGCCCTGTTGTTGAATATGTCCGCACTGACGACAATGGCAAAGAACAGAATCTGGATGCCGTGCTTGATCGCGGCGGCGTGACTGTACTGAGTCTGACACGCTATGACCATCCCCTTTCGGCAGCTAATACCGTTGCATTGGGTGAAATTTACCAAAAGTATGAGCCTAAAGGTCTTGAAATCTATCAAATCAGTTTCGAACCCAATGAGGGTCATTGGCGTCAAACAGCCTCAACATTACCCTGGATCACGGTTTATAATCGTCCAACCGATGCCATAGACATATTGGTGGCATATAATGCGGATCCCATAAACGGCAATCCCATAAGCTTTGTTTTTGACCGCAATGGCGAACTAATCGCTCGCATAGACGACCCCGCCAACCTGCAAAAAGTGATTGAAGGTCTTTATTAAGACTAAGGGTAAAACCTCATTCAATTCGCCGAAGCACACTTAGGCATTCGCCTCACCGTTGTTTCGGGTTGGAGAATGGCGCAGACAAAGCGTATCGACCTGAATTGTCCCACGTATTCCCCTCTAACTTCCTCTCAACCTTGACTACCACTCTGACTTTTTCTCCCCTCTGAATTAGTTAATCTCTCTTCTTAAACTATATAATGAAAACAAATTTTCTTTGTCGGGTACTATTAACAGTCTTGACAGTCTGTTATTGCGTGAATTCTATTCACGGGACACCGGTCAAAATACTCAATCAAGCCACACTTAACGAAAGGGCGCAGCAGTACAGACAAATACTGAGTGTACTTCAGAACCAATATGTTGACACACTCGACATGGAGGCTGTTATTAAAGCCGGAATAGATGCCATGCTTGCGACCGTTGATCCTTATACCGAATATTATAATGCCGACAACATAGAGCAACTCACTGTAGTAGCGTCAGGCAAATACGGTGGAATAGGTTGTCAGATCTCTGCTCGCGATTCGCTTGTGGTTGTTGAGAACCCATATTACGGCAAACCGGCTCGCGAAGCTGGATTACGACACGGTGACATATTGTTGCAGATAGACAATTACATCGTACCTCCACACGCCAATATTTCCGAAATAGGCAACAAACTCAAGGGTAACCCTGGCACGTCGGTACGGCTGAAAGTGCTTCGTCCCTGGCTTGAAGACACCTCCGACTCAATTTTTGTTTTTGATATAGAACGCAAAAACATATCTCTTGACCCCATTCCATACAACACTGTTTTTGAGGATGGGACAGGATATATCGATGTTACCACATTTGATGTAAATACAGGAGAAGATGTACGTAAGACGGTTGCCGAGATGAAGAACAACTATGGCGATACTCTGAAAGGCATTGTGTTGGATTTAAGAGCCAACGGAGGGGGAGTTATGTCAAGCGCAGTGGATTTACTGTCGGTATTTATCAACAAGGGTACAAAAGTACTTGAGACTCGTTATCGTAACGGCGAAACTGAAGAAAGTAAGACAAAAAAAACTCCGGTTGATGTTTCCATTCCCATAGTCGTCCTTGTCAACGGTTACACAGCAAGTGCTGCCGAAGTAGTGGCAGGTGCTTTGCAGGATCTTGACCGCGCTGTCATCATGGGTCGCCGAACCTACGGAAAAGGTCTTGTGCAAACTTCTGCACCTGTCGGTTATAACAGTGTCATTAAATACACCACAGGTAAATATTATCTCCCGTCCGGACGACTTATTCAGGCGCGAGATTATCGTGATGCCAACGGCGAAGAAACGCTCATTCCGGACTCTCTGACACACGAATTCCATACCGCCAACGGTCGTATGGTTCGTGACGGTCGAGGTATAAAACCGGACTATGAGTATTCTGCTCGCCAACCTGGAACAATTTTTTGGCAAATAAGCGAAGGAACAGCTTTTGACGATTTCAGCAATCGTTATCGTAACAATCATGACAACATCGACAATATTGACAGCCTGATCAACAACACGTTATACAAGGAGTTTGTCGCTACTCTAAATCCTGAGAAAATAAAATGGGGCGAAGCCAGTAAGAAAGGCATAGAATACCTTCGGTTGGCTGTTGACTATGAGGGACTCGATTCTGAGAATATAAAATCTGCTATTGATGAAGTGGAAAAACTTCTTACTCACGACATGGTAACAGAAATAGATGCCAACAGAGATGTAATAGTCGATCAACTTAAATACTCGTTAATGGAACGCTATTTCGCGCCGGATGAAATAGAGGCCGTGGTAATAGCATCGGACGATGAAGTATTTGAAGCCCGCAAACTCCTTCTCGACCCAGCTCGTTACAAAAGTTATCTCTCGCCGGAGTCCGGTAACAAATAAAATTCAGAAAACGTGGAAGCACCGAGCGATATAACTGCATCCTTCTTTACCGAAGAGCAAAGCAAAGATTTTCATAAGTTATTGCTGTCTCGTGAGAGTTATGTCGGAGGAGTTGCAGGCTCTGCATCTGCTGTCATGTTGGCGGCTATGAAGGTTCGGAGTGTAGCTTCCATTGTCATCTCATCAGATGCTGACAGCGCTGGGTACATGTATCACGATTTGACCCGTCTTCTTGGTGAAGAGAAGGTAGCCTTTATGCCTTCCGGTTACCGACGCGCCCTTAAATACGGGCAAGCAGACCCTCCGGCACGCATTCTGCGTACCGAAACATTGAACGCACTCAGCGACCCTCATTCCGGGCTGCGGTTTGTTGTAACTTATCCGGAAGCATTAGCCGAAAGAGTTGCCAGCCGCGATGATCTACAGACACATACTCTTAATGTTGCCGTCAATTGCACGCTCGATTTGACGCAAACCGAAAAATGGCTGATAGACAACGGTTTTGTGCGTGTCGATTATGTTTACGAACCGGGGCAATTTGCGATTCGAGGTTCTATTCTCGACATTTTCGGATATGCTTCTGAATTACCTTGCCGAATAGACCTTTTTGGTGATGAAGTAGAATCAATCCGCACCTTTAATATAGAGACTCAACTGTCTGAAACTCGTCTCGATAATGTCTCCATTATTGCCGATGTCAAGAACGACAGTGATAAAGGCCTTTCGCTTTTGGATTTCGTGTCTGAAAAGACGTTGTTAATCGTTTCGTCAGGAACAGATCCCGTGGCTCGTGTACGCAATGTTGCAGCCGAAGGCTTTGCTGTTAATGCAGTCCACGCCTCCGAAGGTACGGACGGAGGTTCTGCGGATGCTGTGAAGGACATAGTAGACACGGAAGCCTTCGCAGACGTATATGCCCGCATGAGGCGCCTTACATTTTCGGGAGCCGAGATTTCCTCTAAAATTAAAAACTCTTTGAATCTTGCCTGTTCGCCACAAGGCATCTATCACAAGAACTTCGAACTTATCGCTGACAACTTCAAACGCTTGCTTTCGGAAGGCTATAAACTGTATATTTTAAGCGACCAGCCCAAACAGTTCGACAGACTTCGCGCTATATTCGAAGACCGCGGCGACAACATTTCTTTCATTCCGATACATTCGACTCTTCATGAAGGGTTTGTCAATCACGCCACCAAATGCTGCGTTTTTACCGACCACCAGATTTTCGATCGATTCCATAAATATACCCTTCGGAGTGACCGGGCTCGTACCGGTAAACTTGCTTTGTCGCTGAAGGAACTCGCCGCTATTGAGGTAGGCGACTATGTAGTGCACATTGATCATGGCGTTGGTAAGTTCGGCGGTTTGTTGCGGACTAATGTCAACGGGCACACTCAGGAAATGATTAAGCTTATCTATCAGAACGATGATATAGTGTTCGTGTCAATCCATGCACTTCATAAACTATCGAAGTACCGAGGGAAGGAAGGCGTACCACCACGAATCAATAAACTCGGTTCAGGAGCGTGGAACAAACTGAAAGATCGCACCAAGAGCAAGCTCAAGGACATTGCTCGCGATCTTATTCGATTATATGCCACTCGCAAGGAACAAAAAGGGTTTGCATTTTCACCTGATTCTTATCTTCAGCACGAACTCGAAGCTTCGTTCATATATGAAGACACTCCCGACCAGCTCACCGCAACGCGAGCAGTGAAAGCTGACATGGAATCTGATAAACCCATGGATCGTTTGATATGCGGCGATGTGGGTTTCGGTAAGACTGAAATCGCAATACGCGCCGCGTTCAAAGCTGCTACGGATGGGAAACAGACAGCAGTCCTTGTTCCCACAACAGTACTGGCATATCAACATTTCAACACTTTCAAAGAACGCCTTGCTAATTTCCCGGTCAGAGTAGAATATCTGTCGCGAGCACGCACGCCATCTCAGACACGCCAGATCCTCGCTGACCTACAGGAAGGTAAGATAGACATCATAATAGGCACTCACAAGCTCATTTCAAAATCGGTCAAATTTAAAGACCTCGGTCTTCTTGTCGTGGACGAGGAACAAAAATTCGGAGTGGCTGTCAAAGAAAAGCTGAAACAACTTAAAACCAACGTCGATACCCTGACGATGAGCGCAACGCCCATACCCCGCACACTTCAGTTCTCATTAATGGGCGCACGCGACTTGTCTTCGTTAAACACTCCGCCGGCTAACCGCTATCCAATACTGACAACTGTATCGACTCTCAGTGACGAAATACTTTTGGAGGCAACCAACTTCGAGTTGTCCCGTAATGGCCAAATATTCATCGTCAACGACCGTATAGAAGGTTTATACAGGCTGAAAGACAAGGTGCAACAGCTTGTACCCGATGCACGCATAGTTGTCGCTCACGGACAGATGCCACCTGAAGACCTTGAGAAGGCTATACTGGACTTTACCAACCATGACTACGACATACTGCTTGCCACCACGATAGTCGAAAGTGGCATCGATATGCCTAATGTCAATACCATAATTGTCAATAACGCGCATCACTTCGGATTGAGCGAACTTCATCAACTTAGAGGCCGTGTGGGACGCTCGTCACGCAAAGCCTTCGCATATCTTATGGTGCCACCCGACGAGGCAATGACACCCGTTGCGAGACGCCGGTTACAGGCTATAGAAGCCTTCAGCGACTTGGGAAGCGGAATCCACATCGCCATGCAAGACCTTGACATTCGTGGTGCCGGCAACCTGCTTGGAGCCGAACAGAGCGGTTTTATAGCCGATTTAGGTTACGAGACATATCAGAAAATACTACGCGAAGCGATGCTTGAACTTAACACCCAGGAATTTGCCGACACTGAGACGGCGAAAGGTGGTGCCGGATTGTTAAACGAAGAAGGTGATGCTGAATATGTGGCAGATACTGTTATAGAGTCTGACATGGAAGTTCTTTTACCAGCTGATTATGTTCCACAGGAAAGTGAGCGTATCAACCTATACCGTGAGTTAGACTCCATTGAGCAGAGCGAAGATCTAAAAGCTTTCGAACAGCGGCTTGTAGACCGTTTCGGTCCAATTCCGGAAGTTACGCGCCAGTTATTGTATGTTCCCAGGTTACGAAGACTGGCTCGACGTTTCGGCATAGAGAAAATAAACCTAAAGAACGGCCTGATGTATATCTACTTTGTTGACACCTCGAACAAAGCTTATTATCAATCACCCATGTTCGGACGATTGTTGCATTACCTTCAGCTCAACAGTCGCCGGTCAAAGATACGCGAGCAGAATGGCCGACCCTCTTTTGTTATTTCGGACGTACATACTATGGAAGAAGCATATAGTGTACTTGATACAGCCATACTTTTGCCTCCTGTCTAAGAGGAAATGTCAATAATAATGCTTAAATTTGTGGCATAACTAACCTTAACGACTATCTACATTATCCCCAACTCCTACTTTTCATGGTAAACAATTGATAGGTAGGCAATTGTTTTAAAGATGGTTTTGGTAGATAATCGAATTCACAACTTTCAATTATTTTATGCAAAAATTTTGGCATTTAGCATTTGCGGGTTTTTATTTGTTCATGATGAATGTGACAGTTTCCGGTTGTAGTCAAGAAAAAAACGAACTTGCTCACGATCATTCGCATGAACACAACCATAACACTACCAATCATGTTCATAATCACGATGGAGAACACAGCCATAAAGATCACGAAGGTCATGACCATGGCAACGGCAACGAGATAATTCTTGAGCCGGAACAAGCCTCTCGCATGGGCGTTGTTACATCCGAAGTTCACACCGGACCTTTTGCCGACGCTCTGAGAGTAAGTGCCCGGATTAATCCCTCACCATCATCTACGGCATCGGCTTCAGCTTCGACTTCTGGTATATTTGTTTTCTCGAAAGGCATCAATGTAGGAAGCCATGTGAAACGCGGCCAGACATTAGGACATATAGATACCCGGACAGTAAGCGGCGGTGACAGTAATGCTGCGGCTTTAGCAGAACTCAACAGTGCCAAACGTGAACTTGACCGTCTGACCCCCCTATATGAGAAAAGACTAATCACCGCTGATAAATACAACGCGGCTGTCACCGCTTATGAGCTCGCCAAAGCACGTTACAGCCCGGCAGCTTCCAGCGGCGCAGTCACAGCTCCGATAAGTGGAATAATAACTGCATTGACCGTTACAGAAGGACAGTATGTAGATGTAGGAAATGTCATTGCAGACATCACAGATGGAGAAACACTTTCATTGACAGCAGACGTTCCTCAGCGTCACGCTCGGCTTATTCCCACTTTCAACTCGGCACGTATTGTTACAGATAATGGTCAAACAATTACAGATCTTGCGACACTTGGAGCTCGAAAAGTGTCATCAGCAACCCCGATTAGTACCAAACCGGGGTATGTACCCGTTTCTTTCACTTTCAACAACGATGGCAGCTTGATTGCAGGCTCGGTTGTGGAAGCTTATTTGATTGGCGCTGAGCGTTCAAACGTTATTTCAATACCGTTGACTGCTATTACTGAACAGCAAGGCAAGCACTTCGTATTCGTTAAAGTCGATGAAGAAGGTTATATCAAATCACCGGTCACTTTGGGGGTACGTAATGGATCTACTGTCGAGATAAAGAAAGGACTACACGAGGGTGACGTCATAGTTACCGAGGGAGTTTCGGCTCTTAGATTGGCCGAGACATCGGGCGCAGTACCCGAGGGACACACTCATTCGCATTAACCCACATTCTGCAAGGTCTTAAAAGATGCTTAACAAGATAATAAACTTTTCGCTTAACAATCGGTTGACGATTCTTATAGTCACCGCTTTGGTGCTTATCGCCGGCACGGTGACCCTCGTTCATAGCGAAATAGATATTTTTCCGGACCTCAACGCACCTACAGTGGTTGTCATGACGGAAGCTCCCGGGATGGCGCCCGAGGAAGTTGAAAAACTTGTAACTTACCCTATTGAAACTGCTGTAAACGGAGCCTCTGGAGTACGTAGGGTGCGCTCGACATCTAATACCGGCTTTTCTATCGTCGACATCGAATTTGACTGGATTACCGATGTTATGGAAGCTCGCCAGATAGTTTCTGAGCGTCTTGGTGCAGTTTCGGAGAAATTGCCGCCGGGAGTTGAGACACCTGTTATGGGACCGCAATCGTCTATTTTGGGTGAGATGCTTATTATTGGTCTAAGCGCTGACTCTACCGACTTGATGGAACTTCGTACAATTGCTGACAAAGTCATATCTCCACGTCTGCTTGGACTTGGCGGCGTGGCGCAAGTGAGTGTACTTGGAGGTGATGTCAAACAATATCAGATACAACTCGACCCAGAATTGATGAAAGCCTATGGAGTGACCGTTGACGAAGTTATAGGTGCGACATCCGGGCTGAATGACAACGCTCGTGGATCCCTTATCTATGACTGGGGTAACGAATATGTTATAAAAGGTGATGTCAATACGTCGTCATTGGACGATTTGTCACTCGCGGTAGTGCGAAGCGACCAAAGCGGACAGGTAACTTTAGGCGATATCGCCACTATAACTGTGGCTCCTGAAAGTCCCACTTTAGGCAAAGGGTCAGTAAACGGCAGGCCTGCCGTACTCGTTACGGTCACTAAGCAGCCGGGGACTGCCACTACTCAACTTACTGACGATATACTGGCGCAACTTGATGACATAAAAACAACGTTACCTCCCGATGTGAATGTCAATACAGAAATTTTCCGGCAAGCTGATTTTATTGAGAATTCGATATCGAACCTACAAGAGTCGCTTTTAGAAGGGGCGTTGTTCGTGATACTCGTCCTTTTCGTCTTCTTGATGAACGTGCGTACCACTGTAATATCGGCAGTTGTTCTGCCTTTGTCAATCATCGTCACTGTCATCATTCTTCATCTGATGGGTTATACGCTAAACACTATGAGTCTGGGTGGCATAGCGATAGCCATTGGCAGCCTTGTGGACGACGCCATTGTCGATGTGGAGAATGTATATAAACGTTTGCGTCAAAACCGCTTGCTCCCACCCGACGAAAGACAGCCCGTTTTGAGAGTTGTGTACCAAGCGTCCGCCGAAGTGCGTATGCCAATTTTTAACTCTTCTTTGATTATCATAGCTGCTTTTGTTCCGCTATTCTTTCTCAGCGGCGTTGAAGGTCGGATGTTAATACCACTCGGAGTATCGTTTATCGTAGCACTCATTGCTTCGACAATAGTTGCACTTACACTTACCCCGGTTCTTTGTTCATTGCTTTTGGGCACCGGCAAAGAAAATAAGGAATTGAGCCGCGAACCTTATCTGACTCGCAAGATGAAGGGCTGTTATGAGAAACTTCTGCGCGTTGCTATCCGTTATCGACGAGCTATGCTCATAACTGTCGGAGCGATATTTGTAATATGTTGCGTACTTTTCGCCATGCTTGGAAGGTCGTTCCTGCCTCCTTTCAACGAAGGGTCTCTTACAGTCAATGTTTCGACATTGCCCGGCATTTCGCTTGAAGAAAGCGACAAAGTTGGTCGTCTTGCTGAAGAAATACTCCTGTCTATGCCTGAGATAAAAACGACAGCACGCAAGACAGGACGCGCCGAACTGGCAGAGCACTCTTTCGGATCGAATGTCAGCGAGATAGAAGCGCCTTACACCCTCGACGCAGGACGCACACGCAACGAGATGGTACGCGATTTGCGAGACAAGCTTAGTGAAATACCGGGAACGAATATAGAGATAGGACAACCTATATCGCATCGTATAGATGCCATGCTTTCCGGTACTGAGGCTCAAATAGCCATCAAACTCTTCGGAGATGACTTGACCCGGTTGTACACGATAGGCAACAATATAAAACAAGTAGCGCAGGAGGTTGACGGTGTAGTCGATGTCAACATTGAACAGCAGATTATGCGACCCGAAATTTCCATTAAACCACGCCGTGAGATGCTTGCAAGGTATGGTGTTACACTGCCTACTTTCCACCAAGCACTCGAAACCGCTCTGTCTGGGGTAGAAGTGTCGCAGGTTTATGAGGGTGGTATTCCTTTTGACGTCGTAGTAATCTACAAGCCCGACACCAGAAGCACTATCGATGCACTAAAAGACATACTCATAGACACTAACAGCGGAGCAGTTCCTCTCGAGCAGTTGGCCACAATATCCTCGACGACTGGACCTAATACTGTCAATCGCGAAAATATAAAACGAAGAATAGTAATATCGGCTAATGTGCAGGAAAGAGACCTGCGAAGCACAGTCAACGAAATACGCACCAAAATAGAGGAAGAGATAAAATTGCCCGAAGGCTATTATGTTAGCTATGGAGGACAGTTTGAAAGCGAAGCTGCCGCCACGCGTACATTGGCATGGGCTTCGTTGGGTGCTTTGCTTGTAATATTCATGCTACTGTATCATGATTTCAAAAGCGCCTCACAGTCTTTACTTATCCTTATAAATATGCCGCTGGCAATGATAGGTGGAGTTCTCATCCTCGTGTTTACCGGAGCCGAACTTAATATACCGGCGATTATCGGTTTCATATCTTTGCTTGGCATCTCGACACGCAACGGAATGTTATTAATGTCGAGGTTCAACGGGCTGAAAGAGGAAGGCATTCCGTTGATGCAACGTATTTACACGGGTTCTGTAGACCGCCTCTTGCCTATTGTTATGACAGCTCTTACCTCGGCGTTGGCTCTCATACCACTGGCTGTGGCCGGCAACAAACCGGGTAACGAGATCCAGTCTCCGCTTGCAGTCGTAATCTTAGGAGGCCTTATCTCATCCACACTACTCAATGTATTTGTCGTTCCGACCATCTATTTTTTAATGAATCGAAAAGAAGACTCCAACAACCAATGACTTTAAATAAAATAATAACGATAATAGCGACATGCATCAGTATTGGTTTGCCGGCCAACGCCCTGACAACCGAACAAATAATAGACAAAGTTGTCAACGGTGCTCTTATAAAGGTATATAAAAACCAAAACCTCGCAGAACACTACGCTAATCGTTCCCAAAACTGGCTCCCCGGACCCGAAATAGATTTCGATCATTTGTGGAGTCACGATGGAATGACGAAATGGTCACTTAGCGTGACACAGAATTTTGACTGGCCCGGATTGTATTCGGCAAGAAAAAAAGTGAATGACGCCAAAAACTTAAGCAATGACCTGCGGCTGTTGTCCACGATCAACGAACTTAAACTTCAAGCATTCCAACTGACTATCAGTATCGCGTATGACCAAAAACGCATTGACTTTGTCCAAAACATGTTAGACGACTATACCCAACTTCACGAGCAGATGAAAGAAGCCCTTGAAGCCGGAAATGTCACTATTCTGGACGAAACTAAGGTTGAAATCGAATTGATTCAACTCAGAATACAATTGACCGATTATGTCAATAATCTAAACGAAGACATCGCAAAACTGACCGAACTTGCCGGTGGAGAATTGGACTTCGCTGAAGAAAAATTCGAACTCCCCGTATTACCGGCATTACATCAACGCGAATACTACATCGCCCAATTGGAGGAAGATCCCACCCTGCTTGCGATGGAAGCGACCCGTAATGCAGCTTTACTTGAAATTGAACAGTCTAAAATGGCAAATTTGCCTTCTTTCGGTATAGGTTATCGGCACGAGAAAGAAGAAAACGACCATTTCAACGGTTTCGGCATTTCTATCAGTTTACCGACCTATGGGCTGAAGACTTATCGTCAAGCAGCCCAATTCAACCTGGAGACAGCAGAAATAAGCTCTTTGTTGAGTAAACGCGTGTCCATGGCTCGCATTGACAATGAATACAAGGCTGCAACTATACTTCGCGACAATATAGGCCAGCATCAAGCCGAAGGCGTAGTAA
This sequence comes from Muribaculaceae bacterium, assembly GCA_022509065.1. Taxonomy (GTDB): domain Bacteria; phylum Bacteroidota; class Bacteroidia; order Bacteroidales; family Muribaculaceae; genus CAG-873. The sequence continues at coordinate 38,201 of JAFLTY010000002.1, read as the reverse complement.
ACAGATACTGGAATTTTCTGAAAGACGCATTGGAAGGTGGTGAACTCAGTCTGTTGGATTATATACGCGAGAAATCCTATTATATAAATATATTCCTCAGCATTACAGACATTGAAGAGAAATATGCCTTATTGAACGCCTCTCTTAACCGCTTCGAGCTTTAGAGCGTTATTCATATAATTCTTCGTCTTTAACTTCTAGCAAAAGCTTTTACAACGTCTAAGAAATAGTCTTTGCAAGTGACTCAAACTTGAAAGATGTCATATGCACATTTAAGAGCCGGTTCGACAATAAATGTTGAATCGGCTCTAAGTTTATTTGCTCAACAGAGTCGAGTAAAAGGTATCCTATTACAACTATGGTTTGTTTTTTTGAAAATAATGTTTAATTTTGTAATGGATATTTAAAACGACATCAATTAATTTATTTTTATGAAAAAATTTTACACTCTACCTATCGCTGCTTTGGCAGCCTTATCCGGCTTTGCTTTACCTGTAATTCATCAAATCAATCCTTCGGTTACTAATGGTACGCAAAGTACCGTAGTACAGCTTCCGGAAGGAGCCAAAACAGTGGATTTCAAGAATGATACCAAAAATCCCGCTTTAATGGGCGCACCCGTCAATACTATGGCATTCGATAAATCCGAATTTGAAGGTGAATGGGTATTTACTCTTTCCGACCGTATTCTTACTAATGCAACAGGTCTCTCCGATTTGTATTATTTTAATGCCACTTTCAAAGAAGACAACACAGTTGTTTTTGAAGACCCAACAGGCGAAATGTTTCCTATGATAGCCAAATATAATCCGACGACTAATGCATTCGAATTTAACCGCATCGGTTTAGGCAAGTACACTTTCTCTGACGGCGATCATTATGTTTTTATGGAAACTCTGGTTGGGAGTGATGAAGTACCTTTCTCGCTGCCGTACTACGAAGTTCGTCAAGGCGTCAATATAAACGGTGGCCAAGGACTCGTATGGGGGGTGTATGATGACGAAGCCGGTGAAACCCAAGCTCTTGGTTACGCTGCCGGTTATAGGATATATGGCGCCAATCTGACACGTCCCATTGATTGGCAATATTACAACATAGGCCAATTCCGCGAGAATATCGCTTATAACTTCTACTTTGGCGTAGATAATCAGAAATTTGTTGACGTAGAAATATATCGTCATCCTAAATTCGAACATGTATACAAGGTCATAGATGCATTTAAATGTACTTATCAAGATGGTCGTGAAAAAGGGATGAGTGGCATTCCCGACGGTCCTTCCCCTGATATGATTATTGATGCTTCTAACCCCAAAAACGTTTTGCTTGAGCGTCAACCAATCGGAATACTTACCCAAATATACTATGACGGATACTACGAAACCACCTTTACTTATTACAACTACGGATGGTGGTGGCATTACTATGCCAATACCGACCTCAGCAAGGGCTACGACCCCTCAGACTGCGGTGTCTTGACAACAGATGCCGACGGTACGGTGACTATTGTAATACCGGCTTATAGTGTTGCTATGGTCGATGAAGTAGCTGGCGATGCTTCGTTCGGTAGCGATTACGACAGTGAGTTAATTATCCCTTACGCTCAACAAGATGGCATTCAAAGCATTGTCGCAAATAACGACATTACATCAAAGGTCGAATATTACAACATGCAGGGAGTCCGTTTGGAAAACCCCGAATCGGGACAACTGGTTATCAAAAAACAGGGTAACAATGTATCGAAACTAATTGTACGCTAACCATATATAAGTCAATTAATAACCGTAAAGAAAGGGCATTTATCATGCCCTTTCTTTGCTTTTTATAGTCATCTGCAGTTAAAAAATATGTGTATCACAGCTTCATGTTGGGTCGAATACAACCATTTATAAAGTGATTTCAATCTCCGGTTTCTACGAATCCTTGACTGCCATTCTATTCAGTTTGTCTCTCCCGTTACTCTCCAGGTAAGGATTTTTTCTGGCTCGGTTTTATTATCACAAAAAAATGTTGTAATTTCGCAAAAATTAAAACAGTAATAACCAGAGCCACTCATAAATCGCTTTACAATATGGTAATTATAGGTATAGCCGGTGGAACCGGTTCAGGCAAAACCACCGTTGTCAATAAAATTATTAACAGTTTTGCTGCCGGTGAAGTTACTGTCATTCCACAAGACTCATATTATAAAGACTCCAGCCATATACCTCCGGAAGAGCGCAGCAAAATAAATTTTGACGAACCGGCAGCTATCGAATGGTCTCTTCTCGAAAAGCACCTTGACGAACTACGTTCGGGAAAAGCTATCGAGATGCCAACTTATTCCTATCTGACATGTACCCGGCAGCCGGAAACGGTACATGTTGAACCTCGCGAAGTTATAATTATAGAAGGTATTCTGGTTTTGGGACAACCCGGACTGCGCAAAAAGATGGATGTCAAGGTGTATGTAGATGCTGATGCCGACGACCGACTTATACGTGTCATATCGCGCGATTGTGTGCAACGAGGCCGTACTCCACAGATGGTCATAGACCGTTATCAGGAAGTTCTCAAGCCTATGCACGATCGATATATCGAGCCATCAAAGCGTTTTGCAGACCTTATCCTTCCTCAAGGTGGTAGTAACACAGTGGCTATAAAACTGTTGACTGATTATATTGAAAGCCGTTTAAAAAAATAATCTGATGGGACTTTTCAGACCATATAAGCCCGAAAGCAACGCCGAAGATATCGAGGTGATCAATATCGAGCTGCCCGAAGATCAGGTTTCCGAAGAGTCTGCACCTTCCGAGCCTTTTGAAGTTGTAGGCAACGAGCAAGCCGAGGAACAGCCTGAACAAAAGATGATTCTGCGAACGGATAATCTCGTCAAGATATACGGTCACCGCACTGTCGCCGACCATGTCTCCATAAACGTCACTCAGGGAGAAATAGTCGGTTTGCTCGGTCCAAACGGTGCCGGCAAGACGACTACATTCTATATGACGACAGGATTGGTGACTCCTAACGAAGGACGCATCTTCTTAAACGACATGGAGATTACCAAGTATCCGGTGTATAAACGCGCCAAATGCGGGATAGGATATCTACCCCAGGAAGCATCAGTTTTCCGTAAAATGACTGTCGAGGACAATATACGTTCAGTCTTGCAGATGACCGGCAAACCCAAGGAATATCAGAAACAGAAACTCGAAGAGCTACTCGAAGATTTCAACCTCGCCGACCGTCGCAAAAACTATGGCGACCGTCTGTCGGGCGGCGAGCGCCGGCGCACTGAAATTGCCCGTTGTCTTGCCATCGATCCCAAGTTCATAATGCTTGACGAGCCCTTTGCCGGGGTTGACCCCCTTGCTGTTGAGGATATTCAGAGAGTCATTTACCGTCTTAAACAGCGCAACATTGGCATCTTGATAACAGACCACAACGCTAATGAGACATTATCCATCACTGACCGAGCGTATCTATTGTTCGAGGGGAGAATACTTTTTCAGGGCACTTCGGAGGAATTGGCCGAAAACCCAGTCGTTAGAAACAAATACCTCGGAAAGGAATTTATTTTCCATCGTAAAAACTTAGCATAACCCAATAAAACATATCCAGTATGAGAGGATTTATCAAGGTAGCGGCTGCTGTGCCCCGTGTTGCAGTAGCGGACACAAAAATAAACATCGCGTCCATAACCGAAATATGTCAGAAATTGGATTCGGACGGAGTTGTTGTCGCAGTATTCCCCGAACTTTGCATCACCGGCTATACATGCGGAGATCTTTTTCATAACAACACTTTGCTCGAAAGTGCACGTGCTGCCCTTGTTGATTTCGCTCGCAAATCCACCGACTGGTCGTTGGTATGTATAGTAGGATTACCTATTGCTGTAAACAACATTTTGTATAACGTTGCGGCTGTCGTACAACGCGGCAAAATATTAGGTTTGGTTCCCAAGACATATATACCTAATTATAACGAGTTTTACGAAAAGCGCTGGTGGGCATCAGCCCCTTCGCATCCTATAGACGTGGATATAGCCGGCTATGGAGAGGTACCTATGTCCGTTGAATCGCTTTTCAGGGTGAACGGCGTAACATTCGGCATTGAGATCTGCGAGGATCTGTGGACGGCTGTTCCCCCGAGCTCACAAGCCGCGCTTGCAGGCGCCGAGATAATCTTTAACCTCTCAGCAAGCAATACAGTCATAGGCAAATACGATTATCTCCGTAACCTTGTCCTCGCGCAATCAGGCCGTTGTACCGTGGGTTATGTCTATGCTTCGGCCGGTTACGGCGAATCGTCTACTGATTTGGTTTTTGACGGAATAACGTTTATCGCTGAAAACGGCAATATGATTTCTCAGGGCGAACGGTGGCATAAAGGCAAATTTTATACCACAGCAGATATTGATATAGCCGCCATCCGTCATGACAGAATGTCATTGTCATCATTCAACGATTGCGCTATAGCCACCATAAAAGAAAAATACTCTGTGACAGACGCTTTTCCCGTTAAATCGCAAGGTAAGTTCGCACGTCTTATCTCCCCTACTCCTTTTGTACCGACCTCGACTGTCGATATAGCATCGCGTTGTGAGGAGATAATCAATATCCAGACGGCGGGTTTGGCTCAACGGTTATCTGCAACTCGCACACGAAATTTGGTGGTGGGTGTATCCGGTGGCCTTGATTCCACGCTGGCTTTACTTGTTGCCGTACGTACCTTTGACACACTCGGATTGAATCGAAAAGGAATTCATGCCGTCACTATGCCCGGTTTCGGCACCACCGACCGAACTTACAACAACGCCGTCAATTTAATTGAGGCTCTTGAAACGTCATTCCGCGAGATAAACATCTCGCAGTCTGTTACTCAGCATTTCAACGACATCGGCCATGATGCGGCAGTAAAGAACGTCACTTACGAAAATAGTCAGGCGCGTCAACGTACAATGATTCTTATGGACATTGCCAACCAAGTCGGAGGAATGGTTTTGGGCACGGGAGACCTAAGCGAACTGGCACTCGGTTGGGCAACATACAACGGTGACCACATGTCCATGTACAATATTAACGCGGGTGTACCCAAAACCTTGGTGAGATATCTGGTCGAGCATTTTGCACAAGGTACCGCCAAACTCATCAATATTCCCGAGAATTCCGCAGTACATACGATACTGACCGACATTGCTGCCACACCCATAAGTCCCGAACTGATACCCGCTGACGATAAAGGCAATATCGTCCAAAAGACCGAAGACCTTGTGGGACCTTACATACTCCATGACTTTTTCCTGTATTACACTATAAGATACGGTCTCACGCCCGACGACATACTTGACCGCGCTTGTCATGCATTCAAAGGCAAGTATGTGCACGAGGACATTTTGCATTGGTTGCACACATTTATTAGACGCTTCTTCTCCCAACAGTTTAAACGCTCATGCATGCCCGACGCTCCCAAAGTAGGCTCTGTTTGCCTGTCCCCCCGAGGCGATTGGCGCATGCCCAGTGACGCTTCTGTTTCTGAATGGCTCATAACGCTCCACAACCGCGAAAAATAAAGCGATTTTTATTGAAGATTCCAAAATTAATATTACCTTTGCACACACGTAGCGCAGTCTTATACGCCACATTCTTAATAATAGATAACAAAAAACAAATTAGAATATGAAGAAAGACAAAGAAACTTCTAACCCTGAAGTAAAAAGAGACCTTAAACCAACTGAAAACTCATATTTCAAGAACGGTCACAAATGGCTCGCTTGGATTACCGGTCTTACAGCAGCGTGGGTGATTATCACTTTTATTCTTGGTCTCTGCGGTGACGTGGATCTTCCGCAGAACATGAAATATCTGAATGTGTGGTATCTTGTAAACATGGGTATTATCGGGGTTACAGCCTGCTATGCCACTGTCTGCATACTTAACAAATGCACATCACTTATTTTCTGGGGTGGTACATCAATGTATCTTCTCATGCTACAGGCAATATCACTGGTACTTCTTTTCTTCTATCAGCAAGATACAGCAGCCATCAATGCCATTGCCATGTTTGTATGGTCAATATGCTGGTATGGATATATGGTGACATCGCCCGCTGTCGAAGCCGACCTGCCTTCAGCTCATCGCAGTCATGCAAAAGCAGGTGAGATTTTTGTCGGCGTGATGACATTAAGCACCGTCGCCTACGGTGTTATGATGGCCATTACCCTTCTTTGGTAATACCTCGGTAATTTTATTACTCTTTAAAGATAGATTTTCGATACAGCCGGTCTGTTCGAAATAAACTTTTTGAGATAGACTTCGTTATTACTGAGGTCTATCTCATTTTTTACGCACACGCTACAAGATTTTGTAGCCAAAACAAAGATAACATCAAAACGAAGATGGAAGTTGTCTGCCGACACACTCAACAAATTTGGCACGATGTTTGTTAAATAGTATCGTAGTTACTTGAAAACTTTTGTGTGAATTTACATTAACTAATATAATTACATTTAACCAAAGTAAAGTTATGAAAGTTAAACCGCTTGCCGACCGTGTGCTTATTCAGCCCGTTGCGGCCGAAGAAGTTACCGTATCCGGTATTATTATTCCAGATTCAGCTAAAGAAAAGCCTTTAAAGGGTACTGTTCTTGCAGTTGGCCCCGGCACAAAAGACGAAAAGATGGAACTTAAAGTCGGAGATACTGTGCTTTATGGCAAATATGCCGGCACCGAAGTTGAAATAGACGGCGAAAAAGTTCTGATCATGCGTCAAAACGATGTTTTGGCAGTTTTTGAATAACCTTATTTTTAATTTTCAAGAAAGAAAAACTCATTATGGCAAAAGAAATAAAATTTAGTACTGACGCTCGCAGCGAACTAAAAAAAGGCGTTGATATCCTTGCCGATGCAGTCAAAGTAACCCTCGGCCCAAAAGGTCGTAACGTTATTATTGATAAGAAATACGGCGCTCCGCATATAACAAAAGACGGCGTTACAGTTGCACGCGAAGTTGAACTTGAAGAACCAATGCAGAACATGGGCGCCCAACTCGTTAAGGAAGTTGCCTCGAAAACAGGCGATGATGCCGGCGATGGCACTACCACTGCCACAGTATTGGCTCAGTCCATCATCAACGTCGGTCTTAAGAATGTCGCTGCAGGCGCAAATCCCATGGATTTGAAACGAGGCATTGACAAAGCCGTAAAATCTGTCGTCGAAGGCATCAAAAATATGGCGGAACCTGTTGGTGACGACTTCAAGAAGATTGAAGACGTGGCTCGTGTTTCAGCCAATAACGATGAAAACATCGGTAAACTTATTGCCGAGGCAATGAAAAAGGTTAAGAAAGAAGGCGTTATAACTGTGGACGAAGCAAAAGGTACCGAGACGACAATCGACATCGTCGAAGGCATGCAGTTCGACCGCGGTTACATCTCACCTTATTTTGTGACTAACACCGAGAAGATGGAATGCGTCATGGATGCTCCATATCTCCTCATCTACGACAAGAAAATCTCTAACCTTAAGGATATGCTTCCCGTTCTTGAAGCTACTGCCCAGAGCGGTCGTCCGTTGCTTATCGTAGCAGAGGATGTCGACCAGGAAGCCCTTGCTACCCTCGTTGTAAACCGTCTGCGCGGCTCCTTGAAGATATGCGCCGTCAAAGCTCCCGGTTTCGGTGACCGTCGTAAAGAAATGCTCGAAGACATAGCAGTCCTTACCGGTGGTACAGTTATAAGCGAAGAAAAAGGTATGAAGCTTGCCAATGCTACCCTCACTGACCTTGGTACCGCAGAAAAAGTCACAGTGACAAAAGAGACTACAACTATCGTAGGCGGAGCCGGCGACAAAGCTGCCATTGATGCTCGTACAGCTCAGATTCGCGCACAAATCGAACAGTCCACCAGCGACTACGATAAAGAAAAGCTTCACGAACGCCTCGCAAAACTTGCTGGTGGCGTGGCAGTTCTCCATATAGGTGCTCCCAGCGAAGTCGAGATGAAAGAAAAGAAAGATCGTGTAGACGATGCCCTCAGCGCAACACGTGCAGCTATAGCCGAAGGTATTGTTCCCGGCGGCGGTGTGGCTTATATTCGTTGTCTTAATACTCTCGACGCTCTTAAAGGCGACAACGATGACGAACAGACTGGTATTGACATTGTACGTCGCGCTATCGAGGAACCCCTGCGTCAGATAGCCGCCAACGCCGGTGTCGAAGGTGCCGTAGTAGTACAGAAAGTTCGCGAAGGTAAAGCCGACTACGGTTATAATGCCCGTACCGATAAATTCGAGGAACTCTATCCCTCCGGTGTCATTGACCCCGCTAAGGTTACCCGCGTAGCCCTCGAGAATGCGGCTTCGATTGCAGGCATGTTCCTTACCACGGAATGCGTCATCGCTGACAAGAAAGAAGAGGCTCCCGCTATGCCCGCTCCCGGCATGGGTGGAATGGGTGGCATGATGTAAATAACAAGCTCATGTCTGAATCTTTTTAAAAGATTCCCACCGACTCTTATCATACAATTATTTTAAAACGGACACCCCACTTAAACAAGGTGTCCGTTTTGATTTGCTTTCATAATTGCATCGGTTAAAAACTTAGAGCCGTCAACAATAAATATTGAACGGCTCTTTAACACAAGGGCTAAGTCGGGGTGACAGGATTCGAACCTGCGACCGCCTGGTCCCAAACCAGGAGCGCTACCGGACTGCGCTACGCCCCGAATGCGTTTGCAAAATTACGCCATTTTTTTTAATTTGCAAAATTTCAACCGGCTTCTTGACTTTTTTGGTATTTCTGTTGCATTGAGGCTGTTTTTGAGGCAAATTTTTGGTTGCGAGCGTTTAGTTTATTATTTTTGCATCTGCTATGCCTTGACCATAGTGTTAAGGCATCTTTAATTAATGCAAATAGACAGCTATATATATCTTATTCCGCGGGCAATCGCTATTGGCATTCTTGTATCGGCTCCTATGGGGCCAATAGGGATGCTTATCATCCAGCGCACACTGTCAAAAGGCCGTTGGCCGGCTTTCTTCACTGGTATTGGAGCCGGTATTAGTGATCTTATGTATTGTCTTCTCACGGGCTTTGGACTCAGTTTTGTAACTCCTTTTATCGAGGCACACCAGTTCATGATACAGCTCATTGGTGGCATTGTCCTTGCAGCCTTCGGTGTATATCTGTTTAGCAAGAATCCTACGCGAGCGCTTCAACCAACCAAACACTCCTCCAATAACTACTGGGGTGATGTGGTTTCAGGTTTCTTACTGACATTCTCCAATCCTCTCATTCTTTTCTTCATTATCGGTCTTTTTGCCCGCTTCAATTTCATCCTGCCTGAATATGAGGTACATCATTTCGTCATTGCCTACAGCCTTATTCTTGCAGGGGCACTGATTTGGTGGTATCTTGTGACATTTTTGGTCAACAAGTTACGGAAGCGCTTTAACGTGCGCTCATTGTGGATTATTAACCGCATCATCGGTCTAATCTTGCTTAGTATGGCTCTCGTAGGTGTTGCAATGGCTATACAGACTGAGTTCTTCCCCAACTTAAAAATAGAAATTCTATAACATCCCTTCTATAACCTTTGCCGCCGTGAAGTCAGTACACATACCTTATATTGACAATATCGACAATATCGATTTGACTGAAATACGCGACTCATTGATTAAACGTGGAACGCCTATATCGATTGATTGTGTCAATTGGCCTGAGACTTACCCCGACTCACGAGACACAACTGTGTACGCCGCTCACTCGAATAACAACCTGTTCCTTTTATTCGAATGCGAAGGATCTGACCTTAAGGCTGAGGTAACAGACGACCTCGGACCGGTAGCTAACGATTCGTGCGTCGAATTCTTTATATCACCTGTTCCGGATACAGGACGGTATTGGAACTTCGAATTCAATGCCATAGGACGTAAAAACGTTTCCACTCGCATTTTACGCCCCGAACCCAGACGTCTTAACGCGGACGAGCTTGCGCAAATTGCCGTGTTGCCATCAGAGGGCTTAACTCCTTTTGCGGAAAAGTCGGGCTGGCACTCCTGGTCGCTTCTTGTCTCTATTCCTTTGTCCTTACTCGGATTGCCTAACCCTACGTTCCCCTTGGCTATGAAAGGAAATTTCTATAAATGCGGAGCCAAGACCTCCTCTCCTCATTATCTTAGTTGGGCACCCATCGTTACTGACCGCCCCGACTTCCATCGTCCGGAGTTCTTCGGAGATATCATTCTTGACTAACATTTGATTCGTCTCAATCCCCCGTTTTGACATTTCACTCCCACTATTGCTTTATATTCTTCTTTTTCAGACTCATATAATACAATTTCTCTTCCGGCTCGAAGTGCTCAAGCGCATAGCGCAGTGACGTGCGTGGCATGACATCAGCATATCTTTCAAGAAAATCTTCCAACCGGTCACGACCTCCATACTTGCCAACTTCTCGCAGTAGCCAACCCGTGGCTTTGTGCATTAAGTCATGGGGGTGAGCGAGAAAACGTCCTGCCAGCTCAAGTGTCGGATCAAAAATACCTTTCCGTACAAGAGCCAATGTGCTGACAATGGCGACACGTTGCTCCCACAGGATATCACTATCGGATAACGACAAAAGTATATAGCGTTCATGCGGATGCGAGACCAACCAATCACCCAAAATATTAGGAGCCACAAGGTCAACCAAGTCCCAATTGTTTCCATAGCGCAGGTTTTCAATATACAGTTGTACTACAGATTCAGCATCGCGGAGTTTTTTCTTTTTTTGATGATTATAAATTTCTAATAATAACAAAAAAGCGGCAAGCCTTATCTCATGCCATGGCGACTGTACCAAATATTTGAAGTCTTCTACCTCAGCATTTGTTCGATATTGTTTGACTATAGCGCGTACACTTGGCACACGGATTCCGAGAAAACTATCACCGTAACCGTATTCACCCGGAGCCGTTTTAAAATACCGTGATAACTGCGTGGCTTGCTCATCGTTACGCAAGTCCTTTAAAGCCTCTTCTATTTGTTTCGCTATCATATTATTTAAACTGTCTTTCAGGGAGCACACAAGGTGCCGTAAATATGCTTTCTATCTTTGTACAAAGATACATATTTCATACTTAAACCTAAAAAATGTTACTTCATATGACAGGATATGACAGGATTTATAGGCCGTTCAATAGGCCACTTCTGATTTACCTAAATTGGGAGGTTTGAACATTATCTTATTTTGCAAATATTTGTTAATTTAGAGATGTCATTATTAGTTTTTGTTAATTAATATTAAATATTCGTATTTTTATGCTTGAAAATTATGTTATATAACATAAAACGTATATCTTTGCAACAGTTTTTCATGGTATTAGATTTAAGGTAAGAAGATTATTCGTCGTGACGACGAGTAATTTTTTTTTGCAAAATATTTTACTAACTTTGTTGTCAGTATGACGCGATGTTTTTTCATAACATTTCGAGAATATCATATCCTCCGTGCCAGATATGCAAGAAACTACAAACCAATATTTTGCATAATAGACCGATTCCTTGATGGGTATAACTTATTATAAAAAACATAAATCTAATATAGATGAACAATTTCAATTTCTATGCTCCGACACGATATGAGTTCGGCCGAGGTGTTGAAAACCGAGTAGGAGAGTTGACACTTGCATTACCGGCATCTAAAGTGTTAATAATCTGCGGCCAAGGCTCGGTGGTTCGTTCAGGATTGTTGGACAGAGTATCTGCATCGTTAGACCAAGCTGGTGTTAGATATGAAATTTTGTCCGGAGTATGCCCCAATCCGACAGACGATATGGTTTACCGAGGCATAGAGCTCGCGAAACAGACATGTTGTGAAGGTATCATCGCCGTCGGAGGCGGATCTGTCATCGATACTGCAAAAGCCATAGCCGCCGGAGCTGTCTATGATGGCGATTTTTGGGATTTCTTTTCCGGTAAGACCATAGAGCGCGCTTTACCAGTCGGTGTTGTACTCACAATACCGGCAGCAGGCAGTGAAGGTTCCGGCAACGCCGTAATCACCAAGCGTGACGGTCTTCATAAAATAAGTATTAGAACCGAACATGTACTACGTCCAAAATTTGCACTTCTCAACCCTGAGTTGACTTTTACACTCCCCCCCTACCAGACAGCAGCCGGGATTGTAGACATGATGGCACATATCTTTGAACGTTATTTTTCTCCCACCGAAGGCACCGAGGTCACTGACCGCCTTTGTGAAGGGTTGTTGAAAGCCATCATGAACGAAGCTCCCAAGGTTCTGGCGCGTCCTGACGATTATGATGCCCGTGCCAACATAATGTGGGCAGGCACCTTGGCTCATAACGGAACATGCGGTTGTGGAAGAGCTGAAGACTGGGTATCTCATCGTATGGAACATGAACTTAGCGCTGTCTATGGTGTGACACACGGAGCCGGCTTGGCAGTCGTTAACCCGGCTTGGATGACATATATGGTTGACCATCGCGTTGAACGTGTGGCTCAGATGGCACGTCGCGTTTTCGATATCACCGGCGATAATGACCCCGCAGTAGCTAAAGAGGGTATTAGCCGACTCAGAAACTTTTATCGTTCAATAGGCATGCCCACTACGCTTGCCGAACTTGGAATTGAAAACCCGGATTTTGACTTGCTCGTAAAAAAACTTCACGAAAACATGGGCGAGGTATTTGGCGGATATTATCCAATAGATGCGAAAGTCTCAATGGCAATATATAAACTTATGGTATGAGCGAATCAGAAAAAGACATCATGACGCCCGAACACCGTCTGGAGCTCGAGACAAAAGTAGTCGAGATGTTGCGAACTGTATTTGACCCCGAGATTCCGGTGGATATCTACAGCTTGGGGCTGATATACCGCGTCGACATTGATGATGAGGGGAATCTTCAGGTTGATATGACAATGACAGCTCCGAACTGTCCGATGGCCGATTTTATAGTCGAAGATGCCCGCATCAAGCTTGAAAGCATCGAGGGGATAAAATCTGTGACCATCAATATTGTTTTCGAACCGGAATGGAATAAGGATATGATGTCCGAAGAAGCCAAGCTTGAATTAGGACTTCTTTGATGTTTCAAATCTTATATACCTGATTGCTTCCACGTTTACTACACTTTAATATCTGCCAATATCTGTAAACCATCACCTAATAACTGCAAAGTGAACAACCAACACAAGAAAACATATTTTCTTAGCGACATTCACCTGGGAACACCACATGTGCCTGACAAACGCAAGCACGAACACACTGTAGTCTCGATGCTCGAAAGAATGAGCGAAGATGCCGCACAAATATATTTGTTGGGTGATGTACTTGACTACTGGTTCGAATATCGCACTGTTGTACCGCGCGGCTTCATACGTTTTTTCGGAACTCTCGCTAAGATGGCAGACAGCGGCATCAAGATTACCTGGATTTTAGGCAATCACGATATATGGCTCTTTGATTATCTGCGTGATGAAATAGGAATCGAGGTTATTGACGGTGCCATTATCCGACAGATAGACGGACGCAAGTTCTATCTCGCACATGGCGACGATTTAGGCGATTTACTCAAATCTAATTTCAGATTTATTCGTTCCGTGTTTCGCAACAAGGTATGTCAGAAGCTTTATTCGGCCATTCACCCTCGGTGGACGGTTCCTTTCGCTCATAAATGGAGCGCAAACAGCCGTCATAAAAATTCCGAAAAATATGGAATGTGGTTGGGCGATGAGATAGAACCCTCGTGGCTTTTCGCTAAAAACTATATTGAAAATATAGACCCTTCGATAGAATGTTTTATTTTTGGTCACCGTCACCTTCTTGTAGAAAAAAAACTGACCGACACATGCGATTTTGTCATACTTGGTGATTGTTTCGATTTGTTCAGTTATGCTGTGTGGAATGGCCGAAACCTAACATTAGAGCAATTTGATAGCAACAATCTTAATTTTCACACTAATTAACAAATACTAAAAATCGCTGTTATCTATTCTTAATTTTTAGATATCACACTGATTTTCAATAATAAAAAACTTACAATTTTAACAATTACACAAAAGGTGCTCAAAAAGTATGCTTTATAACATATAAAAAAGTTTGACATAACGTAATTTCAGGCTTATCTTTGCACTGTTAACAGACATTCAATCTTTTTTACCTTAGAAATTGTACCTATTGGAAACCCATAGAGAGGATCTCCGTGATGGAGCTCCTCTTTTTGTGTATGTTTTTATTTGCTATAATAAAAGCATGTCGCGTATATCAATAAACTAATCTTGTCGCGCACATAGATAAACTAACCCTATCTCGTACATCGATAAACTAATCAGAACGGTGTATGTTATATTATAAATGATTATCTATAAGATACCGATTTAATATAAACATTTATACGATACTGCTGCTATGAAAAAAGACACACTCAAAGAAGAAGCTCTGCGCTATCATGAATATCCACGTCCCGGTAAAATCGAGATAACACCAACCAAGCCATATCGCACGCAATACGATTTAGGTCTTGCCTATTCGCCAGGTGTGGCATATCCATCCAAAGCAATCGAGGAATCACCTGCTAACGCCTATCGATATACGGACAAGGGTAATCTCGTCGCAGTCATCTCAAACGGTACTGCCGTCCTTGGGCTTGGAGATATCGGTTCCGAGGCATCCAAGCCGGTCATGGAGGGGAAGGCGCTTCTTTTCAAGATTTTCGCTGATATCGACAGCTTCGACATCGAAGTTGACGAGAAAGACCCGCAGAAAGTCATTGAGGTGGTCCGTGCTATCGCAGGCACTTTCGGTGGCATCAATCTCGAGGATATCAAGGCTCCTGACTGTTTCGTTATCGAGGATGGTCTCAAAAATCGACTCGACATCCCTGTCATGCACGACGACCAGCACGGAACTGCCATCATAAGCGGGGCGGCTTTGCTTAACGCTCTCGAATTGCAGGGAAAAAGCATAGGTGAAGTGCGCGTTGTCGTAAACGGTGCCGGTGCCGCGTCAACGTCTTGCATAAAACTATTTATTGAGTTAGGTGTAAACCCAGACAATATAGTGGTGTGCGATTCGAAAGGTGTAATCACCACGCGACGCTCCAGTCTGTCTTTTCAGAAAGCTGCCTTTGCCCGTGATGTACCCTATGAGACCCTCGCCAACGCAATGAAGGGTGCCGATGTCTTTTTAGGTCTGTCCGTAGCCGATGTTGTCACTCCGGATATGATTAAGTCCATGGCACCCCGACCAATTGTCTTCGCTTTGGCGAATCCTGACCCCGAAATTGCTTATGATGTTGCGAAAAAGACTCGCGATGACCTTATCTTTGCCACGGGACGTAGCGATTATCCCAATCAGGTCAACAATGTCCTCGGCTTCCCATACATTTTCCGAGGAGCTCTCGACTGTCGCGCTTCCGTCATCAATGAAGACATGAAGATAGCGGCTGTCCATGCCATTGCCGACCTCGCCCATCTGCCTGTACCCGATTCAGTACGGCGTGCCGTAGGTGGTCGTGAACTCAGCTTCGGTAAAGAATACATCATCCCCACTCCTTTCGATCCGCGCCTTATCAGCACTGTGGCTCCTGCCGTCGCAAAGGCTGCTGCCGATTCAGGCGTCGCCAAGGAGCCAATACAGGATTACGGTCAGTATGCCCGTCATCTTTCCATGCGCGTACACCGTGACAACGCCACTATAAACCGTGTAATGGAATACGCAACTCGCGGGCGTCATCACCATCTTGAAAAAGGAGCCTGATAACAAACCTCTTTAGCAGCGAGCACTTAATGAAGGTGTGCGTTCTCTTATACACGCATAACGCTATGTGCGACGTGCTCTATATGCAAGAGGCTGCCTAACGATAAAAAGTTAGGCAGCCTCTTGCTCTTATCTTGTAATATTATTGTTGTAATAATCCGTCGGACGCACCTGCCCTGTTTCAGCACTGATATCATAACCTTTATAAGGGTCTTTCAGCGGGAACGGATCAAGTTTATACTCTGTCTGTTCATACTCTCCTGTATCAGCGTTTAGCACCCATACACAGTGGTTTTTATCTATATAAATTCCATACTGGGGATTATCGCTTTCGCTTTTAAGATAAATATCCTCACACTGACCTATATTAAAATAGTAATGGTCGCCGGGTCTATCCGGGAAATAATTACCGCGATTTGTCTTCATAAAGACGGTATGTCCTTGTCCGTCGATTGTATAACCTTTATAGACCGGAAAGATATTGCTGTTACTGAAAACATCGTCAAAAAGCTGGAAATAATTGTTACCATCTTCACCTTCTTTGCCATACATTTCGAATAAGCTCTCAATATTAGCTGGCGGTTGGCTATAATCCGTTTGGTTGAGGAACGAATCTAAAAACGCGTTAAATTCTGCATCCGAGTATATACCCGGCTGGCTGTGATATTCAGCTTCGGTAGGTCTGTCAGTACTCCAGTCGCTTATAATCAGTCTCAAACCGGGTCCGATACCGGGTATAAGAGATATGTAAAGAGTCATCATCTCTCCCGCATGGAGTATGTATTTGTCCTCATCACCCAAATCATAATCGTTCCCGGCTTCTCTGATAAACTCTACATTTGCGAATGTGCCATAATATGTTTTGTAGTTTGCATATTCCGTATTGTTCAGCACTATTTTATAATCGAGCTCTCGGAAGTCTATTTCCGGACAGATATAGAATACATCGGTTTGATCCCTGGCATCATTATCTATAAAGTACGTGATACCGTCGTCGAGATTAGCCTCGCCTGGCACAACAAAGGGTCGCCTGATTTTGGGAGCATATTGATTGTTTGCAAGTTGATCTTCTGTCGGACACGGATAGAATGTGGCCTTCGTCGGCATGTTGATAAACGTCACGTCTGCCTTAAGGTGTCTCTGAATTGAGCCGTCCGTCTCAATCAGTGAAAGATCGGCTATCTTTATCTTTGACACAAGATGGAAAAATGTAAGGTCGACATATTTGCCGCGGTTTGCATAGGAATACGGTCCCGACATCGCTCCTATAAAACGTTCCAAAACCTTGTTGTTCAACGCATCGTTATAATCGTCACCTTCCGATGAATTTTTAAATTCAATCTCGAAAGACTCAGGCACTCCTTGTGTCTGATCCCATTCGGGATTCCAGGGAAGTGTCCAAGAATAAAAGGTGTGTGGAGTTGTAAGATCTTTCCAGTTAAGCTCATCTTGAGTTCCTTTGGCATTTAAACGACCTTCGTAGGCCGATGATACCTCATAGATTCCGAATTCTTTTTGCGTACCCCATTCGAGCTGAACAAAAAAGTCAAGATCCTGATAGGTTGAGTTGATATAAACCGAGTCGAGTGTGCGTGACCTGACTTCGGCATCTTCTTTTAAATAGCCGATGAACGTTACTTTTTCATCCGACATATCGGGTTCGCGTAATTGCGACTGACAGGATGATATAACCGCCATGACAAGCAGCAACCCGATGACGTTTATTTTACTGCTATATATTAATTTTTTTATATTCATTATAGATACCATAGATGGTTTATCAATCGATATCACCTCCGATTTCACTCATGTTGGGGAATCTGTGGATGGTGATGTTGCTTTTGCTGTAATCATCAATCCACGTCTGACCGGCAGGAACTATCCCGGCAAAGCTTCCGTAATAATTGTTGGTTGTAATTCCAGCCGGAGCAATCAACTCATTGCCGTATGCAGTGATGTCTTTTATGTTGTAACTTTCCGACTTGCGGATACGACCGAAAGCGCCACCGGTTCCGTAAAGTACTCCGGCTTTCGGTTCTGTCGTGGCATAGACCGATACAGCTGAACTGCAATCCAAAACCGGAACGCTCAAAACAGTGCCAGCCACTCCGCCGATGAACGACACACTGGACAGGCCGCTTGCATTCAATCCTTGTGACACACCGGCCCTTACCGTTCCGCTCACCACGCATTCGTTGAGCACGGCATTGTCTGAGTCTGTCGAAACTGCCAACTGACCGACAATACCTCCGATATAAGATGTCAGACCACTGCTCTTTGTAGCGTCTACCTTGATGTAAGGCAGAATGACTCCGGTAATATAACCTTGAGATTCACCGATAACGCCTCCAACAGAATAGGCGCCCAATGGTCCCACACAATTGTTGTAAATGTTGATGACCGGGGAACCTTCAAGCGGTGACACGTCGTATATATCGCCTTCACCGGCATTCTGCCCCGCGATGCCACCTATAAGTACAGATGCGTTTACGGGGTAATTCTTTTTGTCTTTATTTAACTCATTATCAGCGGCAAGTCCGGTAACCGTAATATTGTATGTACCCGATATGGCAGCTCCGTTTATGACACCTGTATTGGCACCTACTATACCGCCGATATTGTGTGCTTCCTGACCTTCCGAATCTACCGATTTTATATAAATAGTTATCTCGACGTCCGATAGGCGCACATTCGATATGGTTGCATTGCTTCGGTTCCACATGCACAGCGCTCCGTTTCGGCTCATATCATTGTTCAGGTCCTTATCCTCATAGGACACGCGCTCAATTTTGGCACCTTTGATTCCAAGATTCTGAATCGTTCCGAAGTTATATCTGAAAAGAGGACTGCCCAGATTTCTAATATAGTGATAATCACCGTCGAACACCGATCCTTCCATATTATTAGCACGGAACGTCTGATCATTAAACTTTGAGTAATCAAAATTTTTAAAATCTACATTATGAAGAAGCTTGGTTCCGTTTGGAGTCTCCTCGAGAATGGTTACATCATTACCGTACTCATCTTTAACTTTATATTCTTTCTCATCATTAATGGCTTTCAGGAACTCCTCGACATCTATATCAAAATAGGTTTCGCTTTCATCCCAGCCACCTGCCACCGGAGGGGTGTTCACAGTAATACCTGGCGATTTGGTAATAGTGAGAGTATAAGACTTGTTTGCTTTCAAATCGGGGGGAGTGTTTGTTACTCCGACACCACCCGAATTATCAGGAACGTTTTTGTAATTGTATTCAAGGTAGCTGTAGGTCTTGCCTTGACCCGAAGGATAAACGAGCTCGAACGACTCATAAAATCCGGGCTCAAGGAAGAAACCGGCTCGTGCGGTAACCTGCAGGTTGTTATCCTGGTCGGAACCCTCGATATTTGTCACATTACCGGCTATATATGTCAAGTTTTCATAACCTTTTTCGCCCCCAACCTGACAGAATTCGAAAATGACTTCGGGCCCTTCAGTAGTTTCGTTCAGGGATATCTTGAAAGCATTGTTAAAAATCTTGTTGGGACCATCGGCCGATTCCTTAACATTGTCTGTCAGGAACCAATACCGTTCGGCTACCATAGGTTCGAGGTCGATTAGCGCAAGATACGCACAAAGGTGACCGAACCTCATCCTAAGACCGTTTCCGTAAGGAACATCCGGTTCCGACTCAGCCTTAAGCGGGTCAGACGAGGGTGTGACGGACGACAGGTTGTAGGTTTCACTCGATTTTTCACTGTTAAGCACACCGTTACTTTCTTTGATGTAATAAGCTACGAAGGTACCAGACACCGATATCGACGGCCATGTTAGGGTCGAGCCTTCGACCGGTCTCCACAGCTTACCGTTATATTTCAAAGCACCATATCGCTTAACTATGGGACCATCTATATAATTACCGTTTTCCTGGAGGATACGGGTCTTGAAAGTGCCAAACAAATGAATGACATCGCCATCCTCAAATTTCGTTTTTACGGTTTCGTCAGGAGCAAAACCTCTTGACCCCAAGTCTTCGGGTAGAAGAAACTCGAATTCTACGGGGAGTTCGTCGCTTGTTTCATAACCGTTTGTCGGAATTTCGAAATCATCGCTACATGCCGTCAGCATGAAAGGCATTACCAACAGTGTTATCAAACACCACGCAATATGTCGTTTAAATATTTCCGTCATGGTTGCTCTGTTTCATTATTCATCGCGACATCAACATTATTGTTTACAAAGGTACATTCACCTGTGGGGTTCACCCCTACAATTCTTGAAGCATCGCCGGTGGCGGTGGATTTACATACCATGAAATTGGAAACGGAACAATCTCTGATCGTACCGTCGTTGATGGTACCTGTTATCATTCCGGCAGGGCCTCCGGGATTGTATAGGCTACCCTGAAGAATCCGACAATTAATAACCGACGCACCGTTCATCGAATTGGCGATAATTCCGGTAGGAGTATCCGAGGTTTCTTCTTTTTTGACATCGGGATTAACGAAGTCTACATTCTGGATAGAACCGTTGTTCTGATTCGAAGAGTTGGTGGTCATTTCACCGACAAAAGTTTTGTTAAGACCAATTATCTTATGGTTCAAAAACTTACCGTTAACCAATGTTGTACTTTTGCCATCAAGGATATCCTGCAGTTTAGGCAGTATAAATTCCGATTCGGTTATGGTTGAACCGTTCAAGTCTTCATACGGCAACGGGTTATAATTGGTAAGATCGATGTCGGTCAGCAAATAGAAGTGCCACGAAATTTTGCCTTCCGGATCCTGATATTTGTCACCGTATTTCAACAACGCCTGGACTTTTTCTTCATTCTCGGGAGTGAGCACATACAAATTGTAGTCATGTATCCAGTTAGCAAACTCGGCTAAGTTGTTGATACCTCTTTTCCTTTCGTCAGTGAGGTTGATATCCTCACCCCAAGGCAGAATTGGAAAGACACTGACGGTAGGCACAAGCTCGTTCATGGTTATCTCTAAAGGATAGCGCCATCCAGCATCCACATATTTCGAATTGTGTCCGCTTAACTGCAGTCCGGAAACCCTTTGCAAGTGACCTTGATTGTCATACAGTTCTATATAGTCGACTATCGAGCGATTGCCGGGTCTTGTTATACCTTCGTTACTGCCGACGGTAGGAACAATAACATACCATGCCGGTTTACCTTCATCTTGTTCGGTAGGTTGGAATTCGCCACCTTTCCATGCGTCCCATTTTCGTGCATCATCCTTTGTCATGTTTCCGTCATTTTCGATATAAACCATTTCAGGAACGCAATTCCAGGGATCGGTCGTCATTTCGATTTTTACCCGTGTGACAGGGTCGGACAGCACGGCCGTAATTCGATCCAAACCCTGGGGAGGATCATCAAAACCGGGGCCACGCATAATTATCAGCTCGGCAAACAGATGTCCCATTTTACCGTAAAGAGCGCTATTTTCCCCAGCAATTACCAACTCAGTCGAGACGAGCATATCAACGCAGCGCAACGGTGATGTTTCTCCCTCGGCAGTGGTACGCAACCACATGCCGGGATTCGTAACATCTTTACTGTAAGGATAATATATGACCGCTTCGTTTCCGTTCATAGCCGTTGGACTGAACGTGGCACCGTCCTCACCTTTAAACATTTCACCGTCAGCGGAGACCAAATAGGTCAGTTCATAGTTATTAAAGGGGCCGTTATCATCAGCGAAGTTACCGGCGGAGGCAAAGATGCCGATTTTGTCATTCTCGGTGAATGCCGTAATTGACCACATGTCGTTGATTTCGGTACGGTTAGCCCGGCTCTCAGACTTAACCTGTCCGACAATTTCAGCATATACAACGAGAGGATATGACACACCATCTTCGGATGGGTTATCCCACGCCTCGTTACACGACACCGCCGTCAGCATTATGACAGACGATATAACAGCTTTTATTGATTGGTTTATATTCATTTATTTCCTTTATTCAACTTTATCGAAGGGACTTTCATCCTTGTCCGATTTAATGACACGTTTAGAAAGGTGCCGAAGAGGTACCTTTTACAATACCGGATAACTGGTTAGGAGTGACCGATTTGGTTTCACCATCTTTAGTGACGAACACCGAATAACCGTTAAAGACAAATTCGAAATCAAGCTTTTCGCCTCCGGGAACCATTTTTCCATAAACATCTTCGTATTTAACAGTGAAAGAACGGAATACCGGGAACGTCCACTTATAGACACTCGAACCTTGTTCTACCGGTGATTTTGTGCCGTAACGTGTCAACTGATATTCGTTATAGTTAGTATAGTAACCTATAAGCTTGTAGAATTCTTGGGCGAAATATAGACCTGCCTGATGACCTTCGAGCGAGAAAGTGCCCTTGTCAACCCATTGAACAACCTGAACAGGCATGAACGACAGTGTCGGAGGTTCTTCGGTTATGCGGGTACGGATGGTCAGAATATGCTCCTTGAGGAAATACATTGTTACCGGATATGTCAATTCGGTATCGCCTGGTTTGTTTGGGTCGGTAATCAGCATAGCGTGAGGGAGGATACCCGAATAGGTCTTTCCGTTTTTAGTCTCGATGGTGAGACGGGGACGGTTTTCATCATCAAGAAGACCCTGCGGAGGAACAACAAAATCGTAAGTAGTATAAACCCATACTTTTTCATTTGCAGGGTCTTGCTGCGGTTCCTTAGCCCAACCGATTACATCCTTTGCTTCAATTTCAGATCCTATGTTGACAAAAGTCAGATCGGAGTAAGGACTTACTCCGTCTTTGGGTTCGGAGTCAAGTGCCAATGTACCGTCAAGACGATTGTACGAAACCGGAGTCTGATTTATGGACGAAATAGAGACTTTAGCACCTGTCTCAAGGTCAAAATTGTCATCAGCAACATTGGTCTTATCTACAGTAATCTCGAGACGAATTCGTGACATGTTGTGGTGCAGGTCGAAAACCAAAGTATTGGTAGACTGCCTGCTGACCTGTTTTTCACCCCATAGCAAGTCGTTTGTTCCATTTTCATCATCAAATTTACCGGCACGGAAAGGATTATTCGTATCGTCGAAAATAACTATATTGGGTGCTTCACGATCTACTGTATAACCATCGATACTGACGTTGTCAAGGTAAAAAGTCGGCGTGGCGAAGTCACTGACCATGGTCCAGGCGAATTTCTTGTCGGGATCGCCCGTTTGCACCATACCAATCTGAGGGGAAACTCCCTCCACTCCGAATTGGACCGGCAAAGTCGCATAAACATTGTTAGAAGTTGTGGGGTAAGAGATATATAGAGTACCTTTATCTACCTGTCCTTTTTCGATATAGGTTCTTGAAAACAGCGTATTGGCTATATCGGCACTTACTGTTATCGAGGCACCAGTTTCGGGGTCGACAATCTCGGGTACCTCATTGGTACACGACACGACGGCCGGCAGGGCGAGCAGACATCCCAACGCCACCTTGAGGCAAGATATGTATCGATATAAATAGCTATTCATTCGTCTATAAGATTTATCGTCATTCTCAGTTGTTGTCGCTTCCTGTCGGATTATCATCATTCTTGTCAGTCGCACCCTGTTGAGACACCGTCATGTCGGTTACGGCACTCGACCATGGGAGAACGTTGGCGCTTATGAGAATAGTCTGGTTGGTTTCGCGCGGAAGGAATAACTTTAGCTCCTGCAGTGTTCCCGGTGCAAAACCATAGTTACCGCTTGAGCCGTTAATCTGATTGCTGGCAAAATAGAAGTAACGCATGTTACCCTCCTTATCCTTCAGTGCAAAGCACAAAAAGTTGCCATTGAAAGACTGGTTGGGGAATAGAACGCTGAAATTGTATTCGCGAACTTGTTCTGTATCCTCACCTTGATAACTGGGATTGAATGAACTTTTAATATTCTCTAATTCAAAAACCTTATAATCGGGTTCGTGCAAATACATCCGGATATTGGTTTTGTTAGATTTTGCCTGTGTCAGAGGCGGATCCGTGTCAGAACTTCGGCTGGCGCGCCACTCTATTTCAAAATCTTTAGCCGCGTTCAGCACATATGCTCCTTGAAGCGCGGTTTCGTCAAATCCCGAATACTTGAAATTAGATGTATCGTCTGCCACATCTTGGACATCAGGCACATAAAGAGTCACCTTCAGGTAAACCATCAGGTGGAAAAGGTTGAAGCGCAGACGGCTGTATAGGGAGGAGGTAGTGTGGTATGCACCGAGTATGTCTGATTTCCTAAAATTAGTCTGATCGTAACGATTTGTTTCCGGCCCCCTCTGGTCTTCCTCTACACTCCATCTCACCTCGTTTTCGACCGGGAAAAAGAATGCATAGAAATTAAAAGAATTACCGACCGAACCCATTTGCTTGATGACATTCCATTTGATGGGGTTTCTTACACCAGAGCTTCCCTCTCCGACAACACCCGGAATCTCAAAATCATCATTTTCAGGAAGGATGAAATTATAATCGTAATTCCAGTTGGCAGAAGGGTTTTCGGAGTACTGATAGACGTAGCAGTAAGATTCTGCATCCGTAGAGAAATCGCTGAAATTGGGATTAATGCTCGGACCCATTTGCGAAATATAAAGCAGGCTACCCTCCTCGAACTTGTCGATGATAATATTGTCAGACGCACCACTCGATTGGGAGTTGTCTCCCGATTCCGCATCGTCGGCGTAAGTGTCAACGCCACCTGCCGATTTGGGCAAATGAGACATTACCGAGATAGTCTTTACTTCATCACTGTCGATATTTTCCGGTTCGTCATCAATAATATGATTAGAACAAGCCGAAAAAAGCAATAAAGCAAATATGTAAAAGAATTGTTTCATCCTACCTTTCATTTATCTGCGGCTTTGATCTTGAAGGGATTGGGGTTAGGCACACCGCCTTCGGTAACCCATCCGTTAATAGATTTCACAATCCAGGGAGCTATCTCGGCATACACTTTAATGGGACCCGGTTCCATCTTAATGTTAATGATAACATGTGTATTGCGGAACAACGCTTTAAGGTTGGAAATGTTGACGTATTGATACTCCTGCGGATCCTCGCCTACCTTGGTATCCTCAAAATTGAACGTCAGGTAATATGCCTGTTCATCCTCATTCTGCTCAGTAATCGGGTTATAAAAGTTTTTACTTTCCGGGATATAAAAAGGACCAACGGTGCAGAAATAGGGATTGTCCTTTGCTCCTCCAAGCACTTTGAAACCTTGAATGTTGCCGCCAATAAAGGTATACTGATTGGCGGTATTGGTTTCGGTTTCGAAAGGCAACGCGTAGTCAGTTATCCATCCATACTTTCCATTAAAATTGATATTGGGATAGAAACCGGCATTGCTCTGGGAAAGATGGGACACTTCACCGAGCCAGTCGATCCAATAGAGGTCGTCGTCAGAACCTGGGAGTCTTTTTGTCATATCATTTTCCCCCACTCTTGCGAGCAGATAGTTCTGACTGTTAACGCTATTGATGGTAATTTCGTTAATATTCACCGCATCCTCACGATAGTTGGTGAAGTTGAAAGTGAATTTAGTGGCAACAGGCACCAGATACATGTTGATGGGGTTGGGATTAGGGTCGAAAATACCATCCGGATTCGTAAGCGAATGATCGACGCCCTTTTCTATGTCGTACGTGCCATAATAAGAGACATACGGCAGATAAATACGCCCATCATCACCGGCAGTGTATTCAGGTGAGAAATACACGGCGTTTAACAGAGCTGCGAGTTCCTCGCCTTTAGTTGGAGCGTTATCGGAAGTGCCCCCGGTATTTTCATTTACATCCTCAACCGAGAATTCGGGTGTATAGCTCTCAAGCAACTGGTGGAGAGTGCCTTCGGGCAAAGGGTTCGGCAGCGAGACGCCGTCAGACGGCATAAAGGAGACAGGTCCGACACTTTCCTCATTGGCGATAAGATAGAATTCTTTCCTACCCTCCACAGTTTCCATGCGCGAGCGATAAGTCAGGGTGACTGCAAGCTGATCGAGAGGGACATATTCGTTGCGTTCAATCATGCCGTCGGAAAGCAACACGATACGCAATGACTTGACATACTCGTTGTCGGTTGCTGTAGTGTTAACGACAGAATTGAGCGGAGTGATGTTAAGGTAAACATACAGCTTGTCATCGTCATCACCGCTACCGGGCGCGTCGAAGGCTTTCTCCATGACGCAGGATGTCACAGCGGGGAGACATCCTAACATAAGGAGCATCACGATGATATGTTGAAAAGCTTTCACCATTGTCACTTCAGAATGTAACCCAGCAACATAATCAGCCCATAAAGGGAATGTTAATTTTTATCCCAAAAAGAATAAGATGTCATGTCGTAATTACCCAGGACAATTCGCCATGAAAGGATGTCGATGTAAGCGCCCATCCATGTCTGGTTATAAAGGAAGAACGTCAAGACATACTCGTCCTCACGGTCAAGAAATTCCTGTGGTGTCATAGTATGTCCGTATGCCATCTCATAATAAGTACGCGAGAGCAAAGCATACTGGATAAGGGGAACGCGCGCAATGATGTCGGAATGCGTATGGGCATTGCGGATTGTAAGCATCATGTCGTTCTGTCGGGAAGCCATCATCCTACCTACGCTTAAATCGGCAACAAGTCCGTTCACATATTTGATACCACCAGCCTCGACACGACCCACGCCTACCGCATCGGTAACCTGACTCCAGGGCGAGAAATGTACAATCTGACTGCCGATAAGGTCGTTGTTATAGGCAATACGACCGTCGGCATCCTCGATATAAATCTCGTAATCGTCTTCGTTGAGTCCCTGCTCGCTGGACAGTTCCTGAAGAATGATGCGAATGTGGTTTGTATCTTTTGTTAGAGAGACTGTGTGTATGTACTCCTTACCGTCGTGATTGTCCTCGAGAGTAACATCGAGAAGCCCATGATAAAGAAACTGCAGACGACGGTCCGAATAAACCATCGGCTCATCGGCGCGCGACTTAGTGGGCGTCGGCGTAGTATTCATGACGCAGGTCATCTCCTCGATATGAGTGACACCGACAACAGGCGAAGGCACAGTGAACGATTCACTATCGACACCCTCGTTGTGCAGACCGCACCAAGCAAGCAAAGTGTAGTCGCCGGCTGGGAGGTCGAGTGTTATTTCGTAACCGGGTTGTGACAAAGCATCACCGCTTTCGGAATACTCCCTGACAAATATGCCTTTGGAATCAAAGACGTAAAGGTTGACCGATTTTACCTCGGACGGAAAAGCATCCGCCCATTTGAGGTTCAGGTCGTACACAAAACGGACTTTGTGGATAACGTCGCAATCGCCTTCGTAATCGAAGAAATCCTCGCACGACGAGAAAGACAGACCGACAATCGAGGCGATAGCGACTGTTAACGTTTTTTTTACTGATTTAAAAAATGACATTGGTTAATCCTTGAAAATGAAAGGGATTATACGCAATTTATAGAACGAGCGTAGGTTTGATATCCGGAAAATTGCCTATGACATGGCGATTTTCTTACCAGACAAACTCATAGTCCTGTGCTACGACGCGCCACGACAGGATGTCGATCTGAGCGGCAAGCGAAGTAACGGTAGGATCGACGGGTTCGGGATAGATAACCTGATCGGGATTGTATACAGGGGTCCCGAGACCTTTTACAGAGGTGACAGTTGTACGATAGATGTGATTACGGACAATACCGAAAGCGGCGATGTTCTGCTGCTTGTCGGGGTCTAAGTCAGTGTTGTAGCCAAGGTGACGGATGTCAAAATAGTAATATGTCCAACCGGTGTTCCATATCATGACGCTACCGATTTCGTTCTTGAGTTCCGCGTTAACGGCTGCAAGGAGATTTTCGTAAGTACCTTGTGCAATAGGCTGCATGGTATTTGTAGCATCGGGAATGTACCAAGTATAGTTAACGCCCTCAGCAATGATGGGGAAAACAGCATAATTATTGTCTTGATTGGATTCGCTCGCGCTAATCTGCTCAAAGTCAATCATAGAAGGTTTGATTTTGATATATTCGTCACCTTCTTTATAATACAGTTTGCAGACATCGGCAACTGCATTTTTCAAACCATTCAAAGTGTATTTGTAACTACCCCATTGGCAGAGAGTAAAGGGGTTACCACTTTTATCGACGAGCTGAGCACCAACGATAACCTGTGAAGGATTGGTGGGACCGGCTGTTTTTTCTTCATCGGGAGCGGCATTCTCCTGAAGGTAGGCCGTTTTATAATTACCTTTAGCAGGAATGTCTAAAGCAGTTGCAAAATTGCCGGTGCCTGTGAACTTACCTGTGCTATCATCTACCCTGCCGAAGTCTCCATAAGAGAACTCAAGACCGGGGTTACCGTTTACGGGAGGATTAATGGCCCAGAAAGAACGATGGTAATTATCAGAGTTCCAAAGAGTCAGATCTCCCATGAGCTCCTGGTCAGACCAGCCGGTATCGATAGATTTGATAAGACGCGAAACATTGGTGGTGGTTGTAACGTTCCATCCAAGGAATTTAACATAAATAACTTCTTCATGCGAAACGTTTTTCTTTGCAGTTTCATCGTATTCTTCAACGAGGTAAGAACCGATTTTATAGAATGTACCCTGCGCTTCCGGATCCATATCGGTAGCTCCCTCCATGTTGACGCCGAAATCCACACGCGCGATTACACGTTCAACATATATTATTACAGGATTTTCCTTGGCGGCGTCTTCGGTGGGCTGGAAACAATTGGGATTGATAGGAGTGGCATCGATAACCACATCGTTATCAGCATATACCGAATTGCTCATCACAAAGCTACCGGCCTCGCCGGAAGGCATATAATTGGCAATAGCCCTCCTCAAGTCTTTCAGACTCATTCCAACAACTCCTTGTGGAGTAGTGCTTCCGACATTTTGCAATATATTTGCAGTGGGATTGATGACAGCCACGATATATGCCGGTTTTTCAGACATTTCATCCATAGTCAAGGGCACAACGGTGGCGATTACAGTTTCTTCGACTGTCTGATTATGGTCACCAGAGCCCGTTTCTATATCTTTATTCCAATCCCAGTAATTACTGTATGTATCGCCCTGATGGAAGGCCTTGGCAGCATTACCGGCAGCATCGAAGAAATACAGACGAATAGCGTTGACTGCACTCTCTTCTCCTATGCCGTCCTCATATGTACCGCCACCCTGTTCATAGGTAGCTCTGCCTCCGGCACTTGCAGGACGGATTTTAACTGAAAGATAGTTAGAAACACGGCCCTCGTTTTCGCTTGGGTTTTTCGAGGCCGGTTCATCGTTCGAACAGCTCCAAAGAAGGGCTGCCATCGAGAGTAATAAGAGACTCTTTTTCATTTTGTTAGTATTGAATGGTTTTTATTATTTTTTTTTCGAATTAATTTCTAAAAGATTTGTTGGGATCACTTTCCAGGAAACCGGAATGAGAGACCCGGAAATTTCATTGGTGATATAATTAATTTACAATTAATTCATTTATAAAAGTCAAAGCGTCGGCAGCCTCGGGAATAGTGTCGGCTACTTGGCGGAAAAGTTTTGCCGCCCGGTCATAATCGCCTGTCTGAGCTGCATAAACCCCACGCGCATAAACGGCATCGGCCGAGTCGCCAGCTTTCTCGAGATATCGCGCGGCATTAGTCATATCACCACGCTGCATGGCCGAGTTGGCGGCATTGAGGTTGGCAACCTCATCGTTGGGATACATACGCACGGCAGTCTCAAAAACCTCGTTATACTCATCGCTACCGGGCTGGAGAGACTGAGCGAGAACAAAAAATTCGTTGAGTGACAGTTTTTGCGGAGCCTCCGCCATTACACGCTTAATATCGTCGGGGGTTGTGTATAGACGTATCGTGTACTCGATGGTGTAGTCGGAGTGACGTAGCGCCGGATACACATTCTTAAGCAGGAAATCGTATTCCTGAGGATATCTTTTTTTCAGGAGCGCCTCTTTTGGATCGGGCTCGATGGATTGGTCGTCTATGAGAGCCAGAATCTCGTCACGATGCTCGAGACCGGACTGAGCCACAAACTCGCGCAAACCTTCCCAGTCCTCGGGAGTGAAGTCTGTTTTGAGCAGGTTTTCGTCAAAACGATACAAGTTCTGGACATAGTTCTTCAAAGTGGCCGTGCGCCCCATAGCCAGGCGTGTGTTGTTGCTCCATGAGCTTTCGGGCGATGCGTAACCTTTGATGGTGATTTCTTTGATTGTTACATCTTCGTCATTGCGCACTGAATCAATAGTGGCAATGATTTTCTGAAGTTCTATGGGGTTTTTGCGATAGTCGGGATAGAGGTTGGTCATATTGACCGGGAAATCGATATAAGCCCTACCCTTCAGTTCACGCAATTTAACCAATTCAGCTTCAGGTGTGACATAATGGTATGCCGGTGTGTACATAGCCTGATGCCAACGTCCCAGAGGCACCAGATCGCGATAGGTCAAAGTATGGCAACAGCCATAATCGCAACGTTCAAGGTAAAGAGTTGCGCCGTTCATCCATTCGTCGTAATTGAGAGCTTCTTTCACATCAAGCACTGCGGGACGCTTGGAATACTTATAGGCTGTTTCGTCGGGACCGCTGACCGGTTCACGCCCGTCGCGCAGATATTGAATGTATCGTATGCGACTGTAAAGCCCGGTGCTGTTAAGCGAAAGAGTGTCTTTGCCGTTGACAAGCATTGGTGTAAGCACAGTCACCTTGTCTCCATGCATGGGGTATTGCCCAACAGCGATATCCATTCCTACGGACAAAAGATCGCCATTGCGTTTCATAGTGATGTCATTGACCGGAATGTTCCAAACCACGGTGTCATGGACTGTGGTCATTTGACGTACAAGCTGTTGTTGCGTTTCGCTGGCCGAAAGTACGCTTGCTGAAAGGAAAAACGTGGCAAATATGCCTGTTTTGAGAATATATCCTATTTTCATCTTACTGTTCTCCTTTCCTGTCAAAATATGTAAACAAGATTAATGGCGGCTTTTGTCGGACCAACATAATGATGTTTCTTATCGCCTACTTTCTTACCACAATCGTGGCATTCGTATATGTCGTAATCAAGAAAAACGTAACCGAAGCCTATTTCGAACTCCATGTTCCAATGATGGCTTAATGGTAAAGCGTAACCATAAGCGACACCTCCGCCAACGCCCCATCCTTGATAGCGTTCATGAGCCAGTTTAGAAAAATCATTACCTAAAAAATTAGGGAGGCCACTAATATTACCTACGTTATATTGACCGCCTATGGCATGGACACCCACAAAGTGTTTCGCAAAGGCATCGCAAAACCAATAACGCAGTTCGGGTTGAGCAAACCAGTGCTTCCACTTGTGTTCATTTATTGTCCAGCAATTGAAATCGCCCGATACATCAACCGACCATCGAGGAGCGAGCTTAACTTCGGCTCCCGCATTGACGTTGGCGAGCGCGTCATATAACAAATTAGTCTTTACCGAAACGTCTTGCGCTTTTGTAACTGCGGCAAGACTAACCATGGTAAGCAATATTAGTAAATATCTTTTTAAACACATATTTATTATAAGACAGACGGATTAAACCTTGTCTCTTTTGGTTTGTAAACGATTGGCTTATAAAAATAACAATTTTGTTACAAAACAATGAAATAACTTGAATTTTTGAAGAAAAAACAACGATGCGTTTATCGCCTATCTTCTTACAAAGCACAAAAATATACATAACTCCAAATTCACACAACTTTTTTTAATGGTTTTTTTTATAGTAAAGATGATTTTTTAACTTACTTTTTATTTTTACCATGCCTTGTTAACACTTTTTAGTTTTTTTATTTTTTATCTATTGCCTCTATATATTGGAAAGTACAACAACTCAATCTTCAGTATCTTAAGAGCCGGTTCGACAATAACTGTTAAGCGCTGAAGAGTCAAAGAAGATAAATTGTCAAACCCGGCTCTCATATATCAGATTTTTTTGTAAATTTGCGTCAACTACTTTTCACATCATCTCCTTACGTTTAACTCTAAGCATCTTTCAACACAATCAGAGATTATGCTTTACTCAATGACCGGATACGGCAGCCACATCACAGAAACTCCAACCCGTAAAATCACCGCGGATGTCAAGTCTCTTAATTCCAAACAACTCGACCTGACTTGTCGTATGCCCTTCGGCTGCAGATCCATCGAACCGGAGTTGCGTAGTTTAGTGTCATCGATTGCCGAAAGAGGAAAAATAGATCTGATTATCAATATCGAAAGGACGGACTTTCGTACTTCTTCGCGCATCAATCCCGATGTCTTTGCCGCATATAAGGATCAACTGACCGAAGTAGCAAGAATTGTCGGTATTCCGGCGCCCGAGGATTGGTATGCGACAATACTGAGGTTACCTGACGTAGTGACGGCAACCGACGAATTCGATCAATCCGAACAGACCACAAACACACTGCTGGTCGATGTAATGAATACAGCAAAATCCGCGCTGAAAGCATTGATGGATTACCGTAGAAGCGAGGGGCTTCGATTGGAAGAATTTTTCAGCCTACGCATTGAGCGTATCCGCGAATTGCTTTCACAGGTCGACAAATATGAAACAGAACGGGTAGAAAAGATACGAGAACGTCTTACCGACTCTCTTTCCAAGATACCGGCAGTTGATTACGATAAAAACCGACTCGAGCAAGAAATGATATATTACATCGAAAAACTCGATGTCAATGAGGAAAAGCAACGTTTAAGACAACACCTCGATTATTTTATCGAGACAATGAACCAACCCAAAGGTGGACAAGGAAAGAAGCTCGGTTTTATCGCGCAGGAAATGACCCGCGAAATCAACACTCTCGGTTCTAAAAGCAACCATGCCGAAATGCAAAACATAGTTGTGAGAATGAAAGATGAACTCGAGCAAATAAAAGAGCAGGTGCTCAACGTTATGTAATCAATTAAAACCAAAAGATATGAATAACGGGCAAAAGAAAGGAAAACTGTTTGTTGTGGCTGCTCCCTCGGGATGCGGCAAGTCAACCATTATCAATTCCATACTCGATGACAGCGATATGCCGCTGCAGTTTTCAGTGTCGGCTACCAACCGCGCCCCACGCGATGGCGAGGTTGACGGCGTTCATTATCATTTCATGACAACCCCTGAATTTAAACAGGCAGTTGCCGAGAATAAGTTTATTGAGTGGGAAGAAGTTTATCCCGGCCGTTATTACGGCACTCTCGAATCGGAATTGCGAACCGCTCTGAATAGAGGCGAAAATATTGTTCTTGACATCGACGTGAAGGGGGCTATGAACGTAAAAAAAATATTTGGCGACGATGCCCTAACCCTTTTCATACTGCCTCCTTCCATTGACGAACTGCGCAAGCGTCTGGTAAGTCGCGGCACAGAAGACCCGTCTGTCATCGATGAACGCATAGCCAAAGCCCAGTACGAGATTTCTTTCGCTGACAAATTAGACAAACAGCTTGTCAACGACGATCTCGAAAGAGCCATCATAAACACGCGACGTGTCATTACTGATTTTCTTAACTCTTGATTCTCACCCGGAATGGCTTTGGAAGAAACTATCGGTATCCTTGGAGGCTCGTTTAATCCGGTACATATCGGCCATTTGATGCTCGCTCAGTATGTACGCGAATGGGGATATGCCGACAAAGTATGGCTGACGCTTTCACCTCAGAATCCGCTGAAAAGTTCGGCTTCGCTAATGCCAGACATGAAAAGGCTCCACATGCTGAATCGTGCCACTAAAGATATCAAAGGTATCGAAACATGCGACATTGAACTGTCAATGCCTCGCCCTTCATTTACCATTAACACGCTCGATACATTGTCGAAACGTTATCCTTCTAAAAAATTCAAACTGATTATCGGCAGCGATAACTGGGCTGTTTTTGAGAAATGGAAAGAGTGGCAACGTATCCTGGATGAATACTCAGTTCTTGTTTATCCGCGTCTGGGCTATCCTATAGAAAATCAGAATGTCGATGGCATGGAAGTTATAGAAGCGCCTATAATCGATATTTCATCCACATTTGTGAGACAAGCCGTAACCCAGGGACGAGATGTGTCCTTCTTTCTCCCTGCAGGAGTTTATAAATACATCATTGACAACAAACTTTATCAAAACAAATCCTAATGGATGCATTTAACGATAATCAATCCGATCAATTGACACCTAACGCGTTATCGTTTCTCGCATTATGCAACGAATACTGTGAGGCAATTGAAAACATAGGTGACTATGAGCCTCAATCTTTTGTGGATCGTATGGTGCGTTTGTTGCCGCGTATTTATATCTCGGCAATAGATCTTAAAGTGGATATGTTTGAAGGCGAAGGCGGTTATATAGCACCCGCACTCGATGAGGACGCATATAACACTGCACGCGACTCAATAGCTTCTCTACTTGGTGAAGAAGACACTTTTCTCGAAGTTTTCATGCAGGACATGAAATACTCTGATTCTCCTATAGCCGCTACCATAAGCGAATGTCTCGCAGATCTTTTTCAGGTATACTACGACCTCCTCGAAACATGTCGAGAAGCTCCTGTGGTCATTATAAATGACGCGTTGGCCGCTGTTAAAGAATCGTTTGTCGACTTTTGGAGCCAAACACTTACAAATGTACTTCGCGCAATAAACGCTATCGCTTTTAATGGCACATTAAATTCGGATTTCGAATAATTCAACTATGACACATCCTTCCGACACGCCTTGTTTTAGAACCATGGATATTAATGATTTTCTAAAACGCTCAGTCGTTAATTTTTGGGCCGCTGACACTGTGTGCCACATGCTGGACGAAGCTGGATTCACCCGTCTCCACGCCACTGATTCTTGGGATATTAGACCCGGTGAGGGATATTATATAACACAAAATGACAGCGCAGTATTTGCCTTTGTAACAGCAGATACCGTTGCCGGCGTTGTACCTTTCCGCATAATATCAGCTCATAGTGATTCGCCATGCTTCAGGGTCAAACCCAACGCCGAAATACTTAGCGACGGTCGGATGATGAAACTCAATACGGAAGTCTATGGCGGTCCCATTCTTTCCACATGGTTTGACCGTCCTTTGTCACTTGCAGGTCGAGTAGTGGTACGGGGTAAGGACGCTTTGCATCCTTATATAAGACTCGTAAAATTTGACCTTCCGTTAATGACTATTCCGAGTTTGGCCATTCATTACAACCGTCAAGTCAATGACGGATACGCTATTTCCCGTCAAAAAGACATGTTACCCATAGTGGGACGTCTGCCGGAAAATGAGAAACCTGAAGGATGGCTCACTCGGCTTGTGGCCGCGGAGTTGGGATTGAGGATTGAAGATATTTTGGATTACGACCTGTCAGTGTACGACACCACCGGTCCCGAAACAGTTGGCGCATACGACGACTTCATAACATGCGGCCGTCTGGATGACCTCTCGATGGTTCACGCCGCCGTAACGTCGCTCATAAATGCTGTCAATCAAAAAAGAAACGCCGATTTCACCCGAGTGGTCGCCATCTTCGACAACGAAGAGACCGGCTCCGGAACTAAACAGGGCGCAGGCTCGCCTATCCTCGATTACGTATTACGGCGCATCAATGCCTCCATGAAACAGTCTGAGGAAAACTACATGCGCTCCATCGCCGATTCTTTCATGATAAGCGCTGATAATGCTCATGGAGTCCATCCCAACTATGTCGAGAAACAGGATCCCACAAACCACCCGGTGCTTGGCAAAGGACCGGTTATCAAAATCAACGCCAATTGCAAGTACATGACGGACGCCGTCTCAGCCGCAATCTTCGCATCCATTTGCCATGAAGCCGGTGTCCCAGTACAATATTTTGTCAATCACAGTGACACGGCAGGTGGATCTACCCTTGGCAATATACTTACATCTCAGATACCTTTGCGCGGCGTCGATATGGGAGCAGCTATTTGGGCAATGCATTCAGCACGAGAAACAGCATCGATTGCAGACCACAATTATGTAATTTCGGCCTTTACACATTTCTTTAGCCGGCTCGACAATTCATCGTCAAAGACGCTTTGAACCAAAAATAAACAATAAGCAAAGAACTGTTAAATGCAGGGCGGTCACTCGTTTTCTTTTCTTACTGCTTGTTATTATTATTTCTTCTTTCGTGAAAACAATGGTCTTAGTTTCTTGATTAGCGTTATACCCAGACTGATATAGTCAAGATAGCCCACAAAAGACATAACATTGCCCACTATCTCTTTGTTTTTGGCTCTGAAAGAACTGATAAAGTCGAAACGCGACAACAAGACTCTTTTTTGGGCATCGATGTCTGCCTGATTTTCGAGCCTTAACTGTTGTATCTCCTCCAAAGTATAACCTTTCCACCGGGAGTTCTCACTACTTATCTTAGTCATGATTCACCTCCTTCCTGGTCTAAATCTTCGATACCCGGGATATTATCTTTTTCTATATCTCCACGAATAGCCTTGGTCGATTTTGTTTGACGTATAACCTGAGCGATTTGGCGCGCCAGCTCGTCCAACTGATCGTCATCCACAGAATCCGGCTCATTCAATATCATTCGCGACATGAAACGTGTCACAGGATTGATGAACAATCTCTTACGCAGGCAAAAAACAGCTATAAAAAGAACCAGATAAAACCCTGCCACAATAAGGTAAGCCAGATGTGGAGCTATGCTTGAGGCAAGAAGGTGACCTATACCTATTGAGACAAAAACCAAAAAAACAATGCCGACGGCTATTGCAACAGCTGAAAAGGCTATTGATGACAACGTCAATGAAAGTTTCTCAGTTGTCACCAGTTTCGCTTTGTCAATATACAGCATTGCAAGCCGACGCGCGTCGTCGGATATTCCGTTTATCGAGTCTCGAATGGTTTGGCGTGCTTTTATCGGCATAATGTGAACTATTAAGAAATGAACAATAAATTAATCAGACTCTACCAATC
The DNA here is from genome assembly GCA_022509065.1 of Muribaculaceae bacterium. Taxonomy (GTDB): domain Bacteria; phylum Bacteroidota; class Bacteroidia; order Bacteroidales; family Muribaculaceae; genus CAG-873. The sequence goes on along the minus strand of JAFLTY010000002.1, from coordinate 1,543 downwards.
TCTTCTTCTTTAAAGGCAAGTGTTCTCTTTAAAGAGCTTTTTTTCGTTGGACGACAAATCCCATAATAGGAAGTTATCAAATAATTCCATTACGGGCATATTTTATAACAATCATCCCGCAATTCAAGAATCCCTTTTTCCCTCACAAAGCCTCAAAGTCTTAGCTTCAAAGCTTTGTGAGCGTAAAAAAGACGATATATTTATTTCTTTGCTGAATGATGTTCTTTTTTTGCTTCTTTGGCTTCTGCTTCTGCCTCAGCTTCGAGAGCCGCAACGGCTTCGACAACCGTTTCAACCTCTTCTGCAGTGAGCAAACCTTTTCTCCTTAAAACGTCTCTAACGCGTTCACATAATTTTTCGCGAGTTACAGTACCCTTGTCAGGAGCAAGCAATATACCGGCTACAGCACCGGCTGCCAGACCACTTAAAAATATACCTAAACTTTTCATGACTATATAAGTGTATATGATAATTTATACTTCTTCAAGTTCTTCTTTTATTTTCTCTACGAGAGCTTCAAGTTTGTGTTCTTTCATGGCAGGACATTTTGACTTGACAAAATCGCGAATTGATTTGCGTGTTTCTTTACCTGATGTAGGTGCAAGCAACAAACCAACAGCAGCTCCGGCTGCTACGCCGCCGGCTATAGCCAGGATTGCGGGAAGTGTTTTCATAATCTTTAAATTTTAGATTGTTTATAATTACAGATATTTAATTGTTGAAATTATTGATATTTAATGGTCAAAGAGTAGTTTTGAATAATTCGTTCAAAAATATAACAAATTTTTATAAAAAAGGTTGTATAACAACTTTATTTTTAAGAAACTATTTCACATCCTCTTGATTGGGTTGTATGTAGGTTCCAAAACGAGGTGCAAAACTTCAGCGCCCAGTCAAGCGAGTCTGAGCTCCCGACTACCTCTCTAATTCTTCTTGATAGTAATATACAAACTGTCTATGGATCCAATGGACTCTACAACTCTCGTGGCATCCGCGAACTCTGTCAAATTATTTTTGGCTCAATTAGAATTTATTTATAAATTTGCGTTAACAATATTGTTAATCAATATAGGCGGTAAAAATTAAAGATTTTATGATACCAGAAAACTCGAGCCAAAATATTGAGCAAAACACTGAACAGAAAATAATTGAAGCGGCTGAGGCGGAATTCATGCTGAAGGGTTTTGCCGGTGCACGTACCACTGAAATCGCTGCAAAAGCCGGTGTAACTCATGCAATGTTCCATTATTATTTCAGAACCAAAGAGAAAATTTTTGAAAAAATTATCTCACAGAAACTGGAACTTCTTGCCTCCCTGATTAAAGATACAATTATCTCCGGGGATTATCCTTTCGCGGAAAAGCTTCGACATATCATAGACCGTCATATTGATTTCATTGCAGATAATTCGGAATTGCCGGGTTTCCTCGTGCGCGAGATTTTCAGCAACCGAGAACGTCTTGCATTGGTACGTTCCAAAATTGAAAATTTTGCTCCGTTATTAGTTGCCAATCTCCAGACTGAACTTGACCGAGGATATAAT
>JAFLTY010000019.1 GCA_022509065.1 Muribaculaceae bacterium | reverse complement strand
TAACGATGCAAAGTTAGTAATAATTTTCAAAATGACAAAATAAAATGCAAAAAAAGATATAGAAAGAGTAAAAAAGATGTGGAAGTGTCGGTCGCAAGCGACCGACCGCTATGACAAAGAAGGCAGCGATGCTGCCGTTGGTTTGAACATGGGTCTTTATTGGGGGTGGCTTTGGGATTGGGGTGTTTCACAATAGATTTTTTATATGTATATTTGCAGGCACAACTGACAAATTTTTCACTAACCGTAATAACATTCTAAGTTTATGATTTCTAACAAAGTACAGGAAGCCATCAACAATCAGATAAATGCTGAATTCTGGTCGGCTTACCTTTATCTGTCTATGGCTCAGTTTTTTCATGCCAATGGCCGTCAGGGCTTAGCGAACTGGTTTGACATTCAGTTCAAAGAGGAACAAGCTCATGCTCAGATCCTTATTAACTATCTTAACAGCCGCGGAGGACGTGTGTTACTTAAAGCTATAGACTCGGTACCGACGGAATGGAAATCGGAGCTTGACGCTTTCGAAGCTGTTCTGGCACACGAGGAGAAGGTAACTGCTATGATAAACAACCTTTACAGCATCGCCGAGAGCGAACACGACTATGCCACACGCGGTCGTCTTGACTGGTTCGTGAGCGAGCAGGTTGAGGAAGAGGAAACAGCCCGTACCATTATAGACCGTCTCAAACTTATCGGGGACAACGGTTTGGCTATGTACACCCTTGACACCGAACTGGGGGCTCGCACCTACACCGAGCCGTCGCCTCTGGCCACCAACGAGTAAGAGAGCGGACGAGATGAAATAGCTAAGGTAGCTATATTAGCTAAAGTAGCTATAGTAGCTGATAGCTATGGTAGCTAATGGTAGGAAACAAAAAAAGCGCACCGAACGGCGCGCTTTTTTGTTTGTGTGTTATTTCTTCGATTAATTGAAGATGTACTTGATGCCGAACTGAACCTGCCAGCACTGGGTGTTGGCGCGGATAAAGTCGTAGCTCTTAGTGGGATATTCGCCGTTTACCTTGTTCATTGAGAAGACGGGTTGACGGCTGTCGTTCATGCCTTCGTATTTGAGGATGGCGCTATTGTTACAGATAGCGTTGTTGCGAGCCACACCCCATTTTGAGTTGAGGAGGTTGCCGATGTTCATTATATCGAAGCTGATCTGTATAGAGTGTTTAGCGCTACCGACGTTGAAGTGGAAGTCTTCCATGAGACGGAAGTCGAAGGTGTGTACCCAAGGAGCGCGAGCGCTGTATGCCTCGGCATACTGGCCTTTGTGGTTGCGCAGGTAAGAATCCTGTTCGACGAATTTCCAGAAGGCAGCGCGGTCTTCTTCAGACTTGAAGTTGATTTCGCTGTCGTTACGGGGGATGTACATGAGGTCGAGGTTGATACCGTCGCCGTTCATGTCGTTAGAATAAACGTAGCTGTAGCCGTTGTAGCTGTAACCGCTGTAGAAGAGGCTGATGTGAGTGTCACGTGCAAGGCCTTTGTAGTTGAAAGGTATTGTCCAGTCGGCCGAAGCGATGACTTTGTTAGGCACGACATACTGCGAGCACTGCACGTCTGCGAAGTTGGGGCCGTCGATTGTGACCAGACCCTGCCATGTCGATACGGGGTCACTACCGGGCATACCGGTAACTTCGGTATTGACGGTGTGTGTGTACGAGGCCATGAGTTTGAGGTTCTCGATGGGACGGGCGTTGACGGTGAAGCTTTCAATCAGGCCGTGGCCTTTGCTTGAGTTGGTAAGCACGACGGCGTTGGTACCGGGATAGTACTGATATGACTTGTCGGAGGGATAGATGACGCGGTTGTCGGGACCGGCGAAGCGTTCAACCTTGCTCCATTCGTCGATGGGTTTGATGTTCCAGTTGGTGATGTTGACCGAGTTGAAGTTGCGCATGTAGATAAGTTCGCCGCTTACATAGAGGGGGAAGTCGACGGGTATCTTATAGTCAACGCCAACGGATGTTTTCCAAACCTGGGGCATCTTGAAGTCGGAATCTACACCGGATATCTTGCTGGAAGCCACGTGTTTGTCGTTAGTAGTGGGGAGGTTGAACTTCTTGATGACTTCGTCCATGTCGGTAATCATACCGCCGGCGAGCTGGTCAAGACGGGCATCGTGGCTGACGGGTATGCCATCCTTGTAAGTAGTCTGGAATGTCACGCTGTTCTGCACCAGGTTGGCGTTTGTGGGCATGTTGGTGAAGAAAACGAGGGGGAGACGGCCGGTGAATATACCGGTACCACCGCGTACGGTAAGAGTCTTGTCGCCGAGTATGTCCCAGTTGAAACCTACGCGAGGCGATACCTGGAGACGGTTTTTAGGCCATAGACCGGTGTCGATGTGTTTACCGCCAAAGTCAAGGTCGTAGATAGCGGTGTTACGCTGCAGTGCGCTGTTGTCGAAGATGAGTTCGTCAAGACGGATACCGTAAGAGAGTTTGAAACGGGGAGTTATGTTCCATTCGTCCTGAACATAGAGGCCGAACTGGTTGAACACGACGTCAGCCGATGGGTTCTTGTCGCCGTTGAAGCCGTAAGTGAGAGCGAACGATTCGGGAGCCGCTCCGTTGATGAAGTCGTCGACCGAGTTGTAACGGTAGTAACCAGTACCGTTACGCATGTAAGCGTTTGATGCCATCTGGTGCTCGTAGTTGAGACCGGCGGTGAGCTGGTGCGCGCCAAGGAGCCATTTTACGTTGTCGGTGATAGAGAGCACTTTGTTCTGGACACCGTTGTTGTATGTGAACAGTTCGTAACCGGCGCTCATGTAGGGTTCGAGGATGGGGTTTCCATCGGCGTTATAGCCGGCCATGATGTCGATGAAGGGGAAAACGCTCGAGTTGGAGCCACGCATGTCGTTGATGTATGTATAGGTGGCGAGCAACTGGTTGGATATTTTGTCGTTGAAACGGCTGTTGAGGTCGAGCGAGAACGAAGTCACAGCGTTGTTGTTTGAGTACATCGAGTTAGCGAATGCCATAGACTGTGTACCCACGCGGTATGTGTTGTTAAGACGGTAACCGGTGTCAGCCGAGTTACCGTTGGGGCCTACCCAAGCGACGTTCTTTGTGTAGTTGAAACGGAAAGCAGCGCGGTGTTTATCGGTGATGTTCCAGTCAAGACGCACAAGGAACTTGTTGTTTGATTCGTCGCCGGGGAAGCTTGTGTACGAACCGGGATTGTAGTTGTACTTGCTCATGAGGTGGTCGGAAACACGCTGCATGTCGGTGGTTGTTGTACGCGAAACGTTACCGCCGGGTGTCATACCGGGAGCGCAAGCCATGTAGTTGATAACCTGACCGGGGTGTCCTTCGTGTTCGTAGTTAGCGAAGAAGAAGAGTTTGTTGCGGATGATGGGGCCACCGACTGTGAAACCGTATATTGTACGGGAAGCATCGGCACGTGTGCCGAGTTCGGTACCGTCGATGCGGTTGCCGCGGAAAGTCTGATCGGTATAGTAAAGATAGGCCGATCCTTTGACGGTGTTTGTACCTGATTTGGTGATTGCGTTGATGCCACCACCGATAAAGTTTGTCTGGCGTACGTCGAAGGGCGATATTACAACCTGCATTTCGTCGATAGCGTCGAGCGAGATGGGGTTACCGCCACCGGGGAGGTTTGACGACAGACCGAAGTTGTTGTTGAAATTAGCACCGTCAATGGTGAAGTTTGTGCTACGGCCGTCAGCACCTGCAAAGCTCATACCGTTTGAATAGGGCGAGAGTTTGGTGATGTCTGAGATTCGACGGTCGATGGTGGGCATCGACTGAATCATCGAGCCGGAGATGTTGGTGGTGGCGCCTGTTTTGGCCTGAATGAAGTTTGAGCCTTTGCCACGTACCACAACTTCGTCGAGAGTGGTGACGTTATCCTCCAGATAGATGTCGAGGCGAGTGTCCTGACCCAGCTCAAGGTTTATGTCGTCAATAACGACGGACTGTTTGCCGACATAACTGTAGGTGATGTAGTACGGACCACCGGTTCGCATACCTTCGATGGAGTAGTAACCGTCAATGTTGGTCGCTGTAGCGTAACGAGTACCGGAAGGTGTGTGTATGGCAACTACCGAGGCGCCGATAATAGGTTCGCCGTCGGGTTCGGTGACCTGACCGGACAATGACGAGGTGGTAATCTGAGCGTTCATGCCCAGGCTGACAACGGCCATGAGCATAAACGTCATAATCCATCTTGTGACGGATGTGAACGTAATAGTTTGTCTCATAGAAAAATTTGATTGGTTATAAAATATTAGGGAACTATTAATGGGCGTGTATAGCTGTCGGCTTATGGTTTTGCCGTGGTGTTGTCTTTGTGTTTGGTGTACTGATAGAGAATGCGGCCATTTTTGTCCAGCATAGATATGTCAATTTTGTCTTTAGACACCGACATAGTGCAGAAACCGGACAACCCCGAAGTGAAGAGTGTATTTGCGTGGGGGTTAGCCACGGGATAAGCCTCGGAGCCCGACGAACAGGTAATGTAGTCGGTCGGGTCGCCGTCAAAGGCGAAGTGTTCAAAGCAATGAACATCGCCACTGATATAAATATCGGGACGATGTTGCATTAAAACGGGCGCGAGGTGTTCAAAAATGTTTTTGCGCTGACGCGAATTGTCGGGACGGCTTGAATAAACGGGATGATGAGCGGCCACAATCACCCAGTCGGCGCTGCTGCGTGCCAGTTTTTCGGCCAGCCACGCGGTCTGGGCGGCTGTGTCCTGGAGACAAGCGTGGGGATAGATTTCGGGCTGTGACTGGGCACGGTCGAGATATGGGGTACTGTCAATAAAAATCACCTCAACCTCAGTGCCTTTGCCCTTGAAGGTTTTGGTGAAATAATGGTCCGGCATGTTCCAGCGACGGCTGCGGTCAGTATAATCGATAAGAGCCTGTGTATTGCCTTGGTAGTCGTGGTTTCCCAACGCGCAATACCAAAGGCTGTGTAACCAGGGGTTGGTGTAAATGTCTTCGAAATTGGATTTCCATCCCGGGTCGTCGACACTTTCCACACCCCAAAAATGAAAAGTGTCTCCCAGATTGAGAATCGCCGTGGGGTGATACTGTTCGGCCGTCTCGCCGAGAGTCTGAGCCACCACTTTCTGGTCGGCACCTCCGAAAGCCCCCAAATCACTAACTATTAGAAAATTAACATCTCCGCGGTCGATTTCCTGACTGTTAGCAACAGGGAGAGTCATCAACGCCGCGCAGATGGCCAATGGTTTAAGAAAAGAACGCATACTTTGAGAATGTGTGTTCAGTGTTTTCGGCTGCAAAGGTAGAAATATTTTTTCAATTCTTAACAATAAAGCAGTCGATTTTTTACATACTTTTACCATCGGAGGCCGTTTGTGGTTGGCTCACTGATGGTTAGAACTCGTAGCCAATCTTGATGCTGATGGACGAGAAGAGTACGCGTTTGAAACCGTCGTAAACGTTCGTCTCGTTTCCGATACCGTTAATGATGTAGTTGTACTTGCGCATGAACTGACCCACATATCCCAGCGATACGGTGAACTGATGCGGCTGTCCGAATTTGAAACCAAACTGCGGACGGAACATAAAGCCGTCGGGAACGGTGTAACCCAAGTCCATAATCCAGAACGGCACGAGTTTGTATATCCTATATGACATAAAGTTGCCGCGCAAATCGATATAAACGGGCATTCCCCAGGAGTGTGCGAACATTTTTTGTGTCAGAAAATATTTTCGAATGCCCAGCCCCAAGCCAATGCCAAGACGCTCGGAGAATTTCCAACCGCCGACAGCGTCAAGTTCTAAAAAAGTGCAGTTATGGTCTTTGGTATCGGGGTGAAAACCATGGCCGAAAGAATAAGCGAAAGATCCCTCGACAGCGCCATAGAAACCCTTGTCACGGTGTTCATACACCGGTTTTAGGTCAAGCGCGCTTTTTGTTACCGTCAGATTGGCGGGCGAAGCTATGTTCGTGCGATTCTTCTCGTTAGCCAACCAAAAGAGGGTGTAATACAAATCGTTGATATTGGTCGCTGTTGCGGCATCGTAATTGTCGGGGTTTATAGCGTCGGCAGTCACGGTGACATTATTGGTACCCCTTACGGTGACACTGCGCATCGTGCCTGCGGGGGTGGCGGCGCGATCGGCGGTGTAGACGTTTTGAAAGTTATCAATACCCCATCTAAGAGCTGAACTTTTGACTATGAGTGAATCGACCGACGCGGCCGTGGGAGTCAATGTACCGTAAACGACCTTGAAATCGTTGCCATCGGGTGTAGCAAGGCACCAATTTTTAGTCTCGGCACCCTGAACATAAAATATGAAAGGGGTATGGTCGCCAATAACGTGAGTTACAGGATAGCCGACATCGGGAAGATTGGATACGGTGGAGGTACTGTTGGAACCGGACTGTGCAAACACGTTCACACAAGCCATAAAAGCAAATACTGATATCAGATGTTTCATAACAAATTGGATGATATACGTTTTCTTGTCTCTCGCGATACAATCACTCGATAGACGACTTGTTCACTCAGTCACAAAAATATGCATTTTCGGGCAATTCTGCAAATATATGAATTCGTTGTGCGGATGTGGGCATCCATAGCATGCGGAATAGAGTTTTGGGAGTTTAAGACAGAGAGACCGTCTGGGAATCAGGCGGTCTCTCTTTTATAGTGTTTTTGCTGAACAATCAGTTTGTCCAGGTCAGGTTCCAGATTGAAACGCGGTCTTTATTGCCGGAGTTTTGGGTCTTGCAGTTGTTGACAATCTCGATAACGAAATTACCGGAATGGTTGACGGCCAGGCTATAGTGGTAGGCTGTCTTCTGCTGGATGGTATCGAGGTCGACGGTGTCGGTCTTGACAACGGTGCCTGAGGCGTCTTTTACGGTGACGGTGAACGAGCATTTGGTCTCGGCGAAAGCGAAACCATAGTCAAAGGTCAGTGTTCCGATGCCTCCCGCAAGAGTGGGCGATGTCAGGGTGCCGGCGCTTCCGACTTTACCGTTAAGAGTGGGTGCGAGGACGCCGTCACCACCGATAAAGGTGAAGTAAGGATTGCTTGCACTGCTGTTGGTTGTTCCACCCAGCACGATAGAGTTAGTTGCCACCCAGCCTGTTGCGTTGCTGTATGTGCCGTAGGGGCTTGCAGTAGCTTTGCCACCGTTGAAGCTGTTGAAGTCTCCTTTAAAGTCGCCAGTAGGAGTCTGGGGGGTGTCGGGCACATCGGGAGTATCGGGTGTTGACGGTGTGCTGCCACCGGGGGCGGTGTAGCTGACGATGTGGTTGCCGGTGGTGAACTCGGGAGTATTGCCCATGTAGTTGACCAGTTCGCCTTCGACGACTACGGTGCCACCGACAGCTATCTGGTCGGCCGAGGTGAATTTGGCGCCGTCGATATAGTAACCGCGATAGACGGTAAGACCTGTGGCATCGCTGAGTTGATCTTTAATGATATATGTCGCATTGCCGTAGGAAGTGCTTACTTCGGTAATTGACGCTATGATGCCGCGCACCTGCACGTTGCCTGAGGGTATGTTGCCCGACGCGATAAGGCTAAGAGCGGCAGCCACCGAATAAACGCCGTCAGCGCCGGGTGTACCGGGATTGGACGGGGTGTCGGGGTTTGACGGGGTGTTACCACCACCGCCATCTATCTGATACTCGCTCGTTGACTTCATACCGTTTTGGCCGAAGTATTTTTCGAGGCTTCCGTACAGTTTGACTTTTTTGCCGAGATTGCCGGGGTTGTCCTTAAGGTTAAGTGCTGAGCGGGGAGTGGTTCCGCTGACAAGCTGCACGGGGACACACTTGGTGTAGTCGGTTTCGCCGGCGTTAGCGGCCACGAAGATGTTCGAAGCCGAGGCGCTCGCACCGGTAGCCGATGTCATGTCGGAAGCATACGACGAGGGTGACGAACCAACGATGTAGCCTTCAAACCAAGCTGTTGTACCGGTACCTGTGCCATTGACAACCTGTGTTGCCGAATAGGGGTTGGCTTCGGTACCTGTTCCGGTACCCGGTACGTCGGGAGTGGGAGTGTCTGTGCCACCGCCCGAACCGGCATTATCGTCAAGAACGTAGTCGCTGACGTTCTTAAGACCGGACTGGCCGAAGTATTTTTCGAGAGTGCCGTAGAGTGTCACTTTAGCACCGACAAGGCCGGGATTGGACGCCAGGTTGAGGGCAGTTCTGACTGCACCTGTAGGCAACTGTACGGGAACACACTTCATGTAATCGGTTTCGTCGGGATTGTTGGCAATGAAGATATTTGTGCCTGAAGCACCGTCGGCGCCGGGAACGAAGTCAGAAGCGCTCATACCGGGCGATGAACCGACGATATAGCCGACTACCCATGCAGTGGAAGCGTCTGTTTTGGCAAGGGCGATGACCTGGTTGGCGGTGTAAGGCGATGTCTCGGTACCGTCTCCTTCCTTGAGTTCGGTGTTGTCCTCGACGCCTTCGATCTTGAAGGTGCCGGCGGTGCCTCGGTTACCGATAAGACCGTAGGTGCCAAGATACTTGCCAAGGGTTGCCTGGACGTTGATTTGCTTGCCGTAGTTTTCGGGATGGTCGACAAGGTTGCCGAGGGTGTAGAACTTGCTGCCGGGTGTCAACTCGATGACAAGGGCATGAGCTATGTCTTTAGTGTCGGGTGTCTGTCCGATGACAAGGGTATTGCCAAGGATTGGCGTAGCCGTCCATTCGATATCGTTATTGCTTGTCACTTCGGAAACTTCGGGAGCGACAGCACCAACGATGTAACCTTGAGTCCAACCGTACGGTGTGCGGCCGGCATTGATTTCGGTTATGGCTTCGTCAACGCTCCACGGTTTGCTTTCGACACCGGGTGACTCGGTAGGATTGCCCAGGTTGATGACGGCATCGGCATCTATCATGATGAGCTGCCAGCCGGTTGTGCCGTAGTAAGATGCGATACATACAAAGTCGAATTTACCTTCGGGGAGGGTTTGGTTCCAGAAGTTTGAATAACCGCTGGTGCGCACTGTCAGGCTGTTGCCTTCCGAGTCCATGAGCGACTGGTTGACACCGCTCGAGTGGTATTCGGAGTATTTTTCCACACCGCCGTTAGCAAAGCTGACGTTATTGAAACGTACGAGTTGGCTCTGCCACTTCATCAATCCGTCGGGGTCTGACGACAGCTCGCTGAAGGTGTTGACCTCGATGGTGTCGACGTTGGCTATGACGGGCCAGCCGTTAAGTTCGACGTGACTCTGGAAAAATTCGGGAGACATGAACGAGGCTTCCCAAGCGTTGCCGTTGGCATACCATTCGGGCATGCCCAGTTGGAGCAGACCGTTGTATTTACCTATATACATGCCGGTGACGTCAATGATGACCTCCTGTCCGCGGCGGTATTTCAGGTAAAGGTTGTATGAGTTGATGGATATAGCCAAGGCTGCTGTTTCGTCCTGAATGACGAGGCTTTTGAAGACGTTACCTGCCTCGTCGGACGATACTACGGTACCTTTGATTATATAATGTGAGCCGTCCTCTTTGACAGGCACAGCGGCAGGCGTTGCGTCTTCCTTATCGGCGGTGCCCCATATATAGTTGGTGGCATCGTCCCAGAAAGCCTGCTTAAGCTCCAATATGGTGGTGTTGGCCTGGTTTGAGGCCACCGGCGCGTTAAGCACCGGGGTGTCGAACTCCTGACACGCGGTCAGCCCGGTCAGCGTAGCGAGAACGCAAAGGATGCCGGCACCTATTTTATTGAAAGTTTTCATATTATATTGTCTGTACAATTAATGTGTTCTGTTAAAAATTCAATTACTGGTTAATGCCGACATTGTCGAGACACCATGTGGCGTAGTTTGCATCGCTGGTTGCCGAATAACGGAAGGCAATGTAGACTATGCCCTTAAAGGCTGACAAGTCCAATTCGCCCGATTTCACCCACGAGCTGTAACCGCTTTCGGGAGCTGTGGGCAGAGCGGGTTCGAGTTTTGTGGCGTTTTCAGCGGGTTTAGTGGGGTCGGTAATGACATAGACTTCGAACTTGCTTGTCTTTGAGCCGTAGCCGTTAACCTGTGTTTCAAAAGTGAGGTTTTTGGCATCCGCCTTATCCATGTCAATGGGGGGAGTGATGAGATACTGGTCGAAGGGAGCTGTGCCTTTGTAGCCGGTCATAGCAATGTAATAGTTCTCGCTGAACGATGTGACATACCATGCCTTGTCGCCGGCAACCTGTACCTGCGTCCATCCGGCGGGAACCACTCCTGCCTCGAAATCCTCAGCGAGAGAAGTTACTGCTTCAACTTTGTCGGATGAGTCACCGCCCACAGTATTGCCTTCAGGGTCGGTGTAGCTGAGAATTTTATTGTTGGTGTCTAATTCGGGAGTGCTGTTGTAAAGTTTGAGTGTTCCTTCGACAACGACAGTGCCACCGACTTCGATCTGATTCTCAGAAGTGAAGCTTGCTCCGTCGAGCCATTTGCCGCGGTAAACGGTCAGGGAGTAATTATTGCTGAGATCGTCCTTTATTTCGTAGGTAGCGTTACCGTATGAAGTGCTCAGTTCGGTTATGGATGAAATAATGCCGCGAACTTTAACAGGCTCGGAGGGGATGGCGTTTGTATTGATAAGATTTAAAGCGCCGGCTACTGTGTAAACACCGTTTGCGTCGGGGTTAAGATCGGCATCTCCGGGATCCGGCACACTGCCTGCGGTCGGGTCTTTCGCCAACTCTTCGAAATCAAGTAGGTCGTCGATGTCGTTGAGGACGAGTTGCCAGGTATTGCCGTAGCAGCTAAGTATGCCAATGACATCGCCTTCGCCTACGGGACAATAGTAATCCCAGAAATCAGAGTAACCGCTGGTGTAAAGCACAATCTTGCGTGCAGCAGTACCAAAGCTCTGACTTACGCCACTACTACCGCTTGTCGACAGGGTCTGACGTCCCGCGTTATCGAAAGTGACACCATTGATGCGCACCAAGCGGTTCTGGTAGGTAAGAGCCTCGACAGTAAGGGGAGACGAAGGCAGTTCGGTAAGATCAAGAACAAGAGGTTCGACAAGAGTGGCGGCTCCGGGGAGTCCGTCGACTTGTACATATTTGTCGGCCACATCGGTTGAGAGGCGGTTGGGAGCGCCGGAGGCGTTGTATTCGCCGATGTTCATCGCGCCACCGTATCCGCCGATGGCAAGACCGGTCACGTCAACGACAACTTTCTGTCCGGGCTTGTACGATTCATACAGGTCGTATGCGTCGATGCCGATGTATATGCCGCCGGTGGCGTCCTGAATGTATATTTTCTTAAAGATGTTGCCCGACTCGTCGTTCGACGTTACGTAACCTTCAATGATGTAATGGCTACCGTCCGCCTTCTCGCCCACTACGGTGCTGTAGTTGTAAACACCGGGCTGGAAGAAGTCGGTCTTGAGGTCCTCGATTGTTGTGTTGGCCTCGATGGTGGCAACGGGTACTACCATCGGTGGATACTCCCAGTTGTTGTCGCACGACGCAAGAAGCGTTGTGGCGGCAATACCGAGTGCAATGGCCGGAAGAAATATATGTGACTTTTTCATGTGTGTAATCTTATATATTGTTTATGGTAAAACCTGTTGTCAATTAGAAACGTATGCCAATGTTTAGGAACACGCGAGCACCTTGGGCGTACGAGTAGCGGTTGGGGTATGTGCCTCGCTCGTAGTTTGTCGTATCGAGACGACCCTGCTGGTACGCATAGGTGACTACATTGCGGTTGTTAAGTATGTTGTTGACATTTAGGTTGATGTTCATCGAGACCGATCGGCTCAGATAAAGCACCTTGCCTATCGAAAGGTTGAGCGACCATGCGTTTTTGAGTTTGTCCTGAGTGGAAAGGTCTTCAATCCAAGCCTGAAGTTCATCAATGGTGTCGACTTTTTTCCACAGGTCGGGAAGTTCTTCGTGGTAAGCCGGCGACAGGTTGACGTATGCGTCGCCCTGCCAGGTTGCGTTGACGTTGAAGAACCAGTTCTTGGGAGCTGCATAGTCGATACCTACATTAAACACTGTCTGGGGTGTCGAGCCTACGTAGAAGTTCTTGAGGTAAACAGTCTGGGTGGTGTCGGCGTACAGGCCGTTTTCGAACGAGCGTGTGCCGTTGGGGTTGTTTTTGTATTGATACTTAGCCCATGTGCCGGCGAAAGTAGCTGTTATCGAGGGGGTTATTTTATATGACATGCCCAGTTCGAGACCTTTGTTGACACGGCGGACGCCCTGCAGTACGTAGATGGCGTAGGTCGAATAACGGTCGTCGTAGAAACCGGTGCGCTCAATGGCGTTGTTGACATCGATGTAGTATGCTGTCAAGGCACCGCGGAAGCGACGGTAGTTCCACTGGTAGGTGAGGTCGACACTGAGGTCGCGTTCGCTCTCAACATCATTCACAATTGTGTTTTTCACGCGGGGAGCGATGAACACCTGGTCGGCGAGAGGAGCGCGTGTGCCATATTCGGCATGTGCGATAAAGAAGTTGCGGCCGTCAACCTTATAGGTTGCACCAACCTTGGCGCTGACATCGTCGAAACGCAGTGTTGTGCTCTTGCCCAGCGAGTTCTGAGGAGCGCGTCCGTTGCGCATGTGACCCTCGCGATTGTACTGGGTGTAAGTCATCTGAACGCCGTAGTTTACGTCCCAGTGGCGTGATGTGATGGTGTTCTGCAACCATGCGTTACCACGGAGGAAATAGAAGTCGTAGTTGTATCCGAATTTGTCGCCTTTGTAGACGCGACGGTTGGGATGGTCAAGGTCGTTCTGGAGATTGTCCGGAGCGATTGTTATGTCGCGGTCCGAGAACGGGTCGATATCTACCCAGAACTGACCGCCGAGCAGGTCGCGTATGGTTTTGTAGAAAGATGCTTTGGTATAGTTGAACGAGACACCGGCCTGCAGACTCATCGTGTTGGTGATACGATGGTTGATGTAGCTGTTGAACATGGCGTTGAACTGGTTGCTGTGACGGTTCTCGAGAATGTACGATGCGCCTTTCTTCTGGGCGTCGGGAAGGTCTTGGTTCTGAATGTTGTTCAGGGCGTTGACCATGTAGAGGTTGTCCCAGTTGATTTGGGTGACGTTGGGATTTTTTGATGTCCACAGACCATAGTACAGGTCATATTGTTCGGCGTCATCCTTGTAATAGCTGGGAAGGTAACGATAGTAGGTGGGATTGGGGTCGTTGGCTTTGTAGTACTGCAATGCCGACTGACAGTAATTGACCCAGCGTACCGACGCTGTCGTGTTAAGGGTTGTTTTGTCACCCTTGTACAGCCATGTGAGCATGGCGGTCGGGTCGAAGCTTTCGACAATACGGGCAGCGCGTTTCTTACCCTCGAACCATCCCCAGTTGGGATTGTACAGGTTTGATCCCACCAGATCGTAAGCCTCTTGATAAGTTGCTGACGAATTGGCGCGCTGTGTGGGACCGCCCCATGCCGTCAGTGTCAGCGAGTTTTGGGCGTTCAGAAGCTTTTCGACCGACAGGAAGAAACCTCCCGAGTGGTAGAATGTTCCCTCGACGACACCTTCGTTGGAGTAACGGCCTATGGCACTGAGCGTCACTGCCCATCCCTTGCTGTTAAGGCCGGTGGCGTAAGTCACCATGCCGCGAAGGTAATAGTTTGAGTTGGTGTAAGCCAACGAACCGTTGAAGCCAGGAGCGTATGTGTCAGTAATGGTGTTGTAACTTGTCGAACCGGCAAGACCACCAAAACCGTAGTTGGCAACGTCCATACCCACGGTTGTTGTCTTGTTACGGAAAGCGCGGCTTGTCATACCCAGCAAAGAGTTGAAGTTGAAGTTACCGCGGATGGGGTCGTTCATGTCAACGCCGTTGATGTATATTTTCTGGTACTCGTTCTGCAAACCGCGGAAACGGAAGTACATGGGACCGAAATTATAGCTTGCGGTGTTGTAATAAATATTGTCATTGGCACCGGTGAGCGCGGCTATGCCTTGCGAGTTGCCTTCCTCGTCCTCGAGCATTGCCTCGTCGTAAATGATATCGTCGTCATCGCCATAGAAGTCGGTGGCGTAGTCGGCTGTCACTAGACGAATCTCGCCTACATTGACAGTACCGGGTGTCAGATTGATGTCCAAACCGGCCGCCTCGAAACCGTCGCAGGTGATAACGAGATAATCCGACCCTCCGGCCTCGGCCGAAAGTGCGAAATTACCTGAGAAGGTCGACTGAACCGTTTTGTCAGCACCACGCAGACTTACGTAGGCTCCGCTGACCGGACTGCCTGTCGAACCATTCAAAACGACTCCGACCACATTCGAAGTCTGTGCCAAAGACGGCAAAAAAGCTGTCAAAAGCACCAGCAAGAATAGTTTAAGTCTCATACTTTTTGATTGGTAAAATAAGGATTTAAGTTAATATTGTTAGTTTTTTCTTTTCGGGTTTTGAGTCTTTCCCAACAGTCTACAAAGCTAAAAATCAAAATGTTATGAATAGCGGCAATGTCGCAACATCAATCATGCTGCGCACCACCATAGACGTGTTTGTCTCCTCGGGAAGGCATCCTAAGTAACATATCACCTACAAAAGTAATAAATAAAATCGAATTATGACATTACTGCTATTTGTTTATTTTTATATATCTCGTTTTAACACTTTTATTTAACAACATTTCCTTTCATTTTAACACACAGGGACGCGAACTGTGTCGCGCCCCTGTGTATTATTATCGATTATGTATTTTAACCCTTACAGACTCACCTTGAATCTCTCGGTTCCGGAGACAATGATATATATGCCCTTAGCGAGATACTTTAAGTCATCGACAGTGCAGTCTTTCTTGAGCAATATGCCGTCGACAGTATAAACGGACACGATATTGTCCTTGTCGGCCATGATATCATCGACGCCGTCCATGTCAACTACCCTGAAGATAGTTCCTGTTCCTAAATACCCACACCACGCTTCAACGTAAGTCTCACCTACCGACAGACCGGTTAGCCATCCGTCTTCCGTTATATTTGCAACCTCGGGATTGTCCACTCGCCAAGTAATAGGGACGGTCACATTGGTCGGTTCGACTATAGCCGTAAGTTGAATTGACTCACCTACCTTGATGATACCACCATCCGGTGATATATTGATACTTGTAGGTTCGATATTAAGAACGTTTATGAATGCCATTGCGTAACGGTTCGGATTATCGGTCAAACTGGCAATTATAGACACTAACCCTCCCTGTGTCACTCCCGTTACAAGACCGTTTTGGTCAACAGTAGCTATTTGTGGGCTCGAACTTTCCCATTCTATGGGTTCATTGACATATTCTTTTGGTGTTATAGTGACAGTCATCTGCAATGTTTCGCCTACGAAAACTTCTGCATAGTCAACGTTAAGGCTTAATGATATAGGCTCTGTCACAGTCACTTGACATGTTGCAGTGTATTTCCCGCTTATGGCGGTAATGGTTGCCGTACCCGGTTTTTCACCAGATACCATACCGTTAGACCATACAAAAACGGTTTCTGGATCCGAACTGGTATATTTTATTGCTTCATATTCAGCACCTTCGGGCTCGATGATGAGATTGAGTTGTTTACTTCTATCTATCTCAACATAGACTTCCGACTGCTCGAACTCAAATTTTGAAAGAGTGGAAAAATCGCCGACCGACACTGTACATTCCGCCTTGATGTCCGGATTATATTCCAGATAAGCCGTCACAGTCGCAGTCCCTTCTTTCTTACCCACAAGTCGGACTGTTCCGTTTTTGACAAGGTCGATAAAAACATAATTATCCAACTTTGTAGCCGTTACGATTTCAGGATCGGAGCTTTCCACTTTCCATGACATATCCTCCATCTCTTTGGGCAAATCAAAAGCAAGATGAATATCTTTCGTTTTGTTTTCATCAACTTTTATATGGTCAGATTCGAAACTCATTATATCGTCACCATAAGGTATAACATTGTTGGTACCAAGTAATCTGGTATAAGAATCTAATCCGCTTTGTGGCACAAATACTGTCCTTCCATCCATGAAACGGCTCGGATTGTCGATTGTAGGCGCCGTCTCAGAGTAGAACACCACAGGTATGCCTCCGGGAAACGCACCTTGACCCAGAAAACTGACTGTCGAAGGAACATTAATGTAACTCAACCTATTGCTTGAAAAAGCTGCTGCTCCGATACTTTTAGTGCCGATGCCCAGTCGTAGAGTCGACATGACATTCTTATCACCGTGAGTGCTGAATGCCTCATCGCCGATGTATGTCTCTGTATCGGGTAATTCGAGAGAGCGTATCGCAGTATAATAAAAAGCTTGTTTGCCGATGGTAAGCGGTGTCTTTGTTTCGTCACGCGACTCAAATGTAATATTCTCAATGCCATTGCTTGACATACCCAACGCTACTACTTGCTTGAATGCTTCGTCTCCAATTGTTGTGACACTTGCGGGTATATTTATTTCATTAACATTAAAAGCTGTAAAAAAGGCTCTGTATCCGATACTCTCCGTGCCTTTTCCTAACTGTACGCCATCGACATAACTATACATAAAGGCACTATCTTCAATTATTGTTTTAGTATCCGGAAAGATTATCTTGCTAAAAAAACAGAAGGCAAAAGCATCACTTTCGATAGTAAGAGGTGTCTGAGTTTCGGCGCGCGATTCAAATGTTATATGATTATTGCCGGTTCCAAGTGAACTAAAGAAATCTTTGGGAATTCTTTGCACATTCTGTCCGACAAAAACTGACAACGTTTGTGGCTCCTTAAAACATCCATTTGCATACTGTAGATTATGAGACAGTAATTTTAGGTTTGTCAACGATGTTATATAGGCAAACGCGCGAGACCCACAATATTCCAATGGCTCGGCCATAACCAAAGTCTCAATCCCGGTCGCTCCATAGAACGCTTCAGATCCTATATAACGAACGTTGCCTGTGCTAAATTCCTGCGGTAACTTAACATATTCGAAAGCCCGAGATCCTATACTGTCAACCCGCATCGGCAACTCATCTAAAGTCAAAGCCGTACATTTTGAAAAAGCATAGTCCCCGATAGTCAGAGGGGGAGTGGTTGCATCCGGTTCTTCAAATTTAATTATACTAAGTGTTGTATTGTTCTGAAACAAGCTTCCGGGGACATAAGTACAGCCTGCTTCTACTGTCAACATGTCAATACCGGTTTGGGAAAACGGAGATTGAACCTTACAATCTTTGTTCAAATTTATCTTTACCTGATATACTCCGGTGCAACCACCGAATGCGGCACTCCCAATTTCACGAATACTCTGACCTAATTCGACAGTGGATGGCAATCGACACCAACGAAACGCAGAATCTCCGATATACATTAAACCGGACGGTATATTTTTAATTGTCACATTATTTTTGGAACTATAGTAATCACCGAAAACTTCTTTTCCTATAATCTGTAAGGATTGAGGCAGGGTAAAGTCGACATCCTTACAACCCAAAAAAGCAAAATCTCCGATTGTCGTGACTCCTTCCGGTATGGTGACTGATTTTAACATAGCACAGTTGAGAAAACTTTCGTCACCGATAATTTTTAACCGGGAATTTGTGGCGAATTCAATTTCGGAGAGATTTGAACAATTGGAAAACGCTCCTAAAGCTTCGTTGTTTGAACTGTTATAATACGACGTAATATTCTGAGATAATATACCGATTGTTTCGAGTGTTGACGGAAGGGTGA
Organism: Muribaculaceae bacterium; assembly: GCA_022509065.1. Classification (GTDB taxonomy): domain Bacteria; phylum Bacteroidota; class Bacteroidia; order Bacteroidales; family Muribaculaceae; genus CAG-873. The sequence continues at coordinate 28,859 of JAFLTY010000019.1, read as the reverse complement.
TTTTTGTAACAGTAGAAGCATATTTGCCTGCATTGGTGTCAAAACCGTCACTAATAGCCGTTATACCTTCCTTAATCTTTATAGTCCCGTTGTTTGAGGCAAGTGCATAAGCGTTCTTACCAATATAAACCACTCCGTTCTCGGCGGCAACGTTGTTCATAAAGTTCTCCGGGAATGCTTTTGCTCCGACTTCGGTTAGTGTTGACGGAAAATTCAACCGGGTGAGCGCGTTATTTCCGTCAAAAGCATATTGGCCGATTTTTTCCAATCCTTCGGGCAATGTCACTGTTTTTAACTGACAATTTGCAAATGCGCTCACACCTATTTCTTTCGTTCCGGAGCCGATGACCAAAGTTTCGATATTTGAACGCGAGAAACATTCTTCATCAATAACTTTGACTCCGCCTGACAATGTCACATCGACGGGAAGAATGCATCTGCTAAATGCACGATAGCCCAATTCGTTTACATGACTGAAATCAAAGTTTGTCAGTTTTGCCTGATAAAAAGCAAATTCGCCGACAGATTTAATTTCTTTAATGTGCAGGGTCTTGATATCACATCTTTCAAATGCTCTAAAAGGTATTGAAGTGGTTGCATCCGGCAATGTTACCTCCTCCACTATAGAAGAAAAACAAATACCGGCGCCATACTCTGTAATTGCATTCGGAAAGACAATCTTTTTAATATTCTGATTGCCACTGAGTAATGCGGCAAGATTGTTGCTACCCGTAGTCACTACCACTTGCATAAGACCAAGCGGCGTGGTATTATATACAGTATCACTGTAGTTTATCTCTGATAGGTAGTAATTTTCCACCCATGTGCCATTAATATCACCATCATAAGGATAGCCGCCTATTTTGGCGTAGTAACCATTGTCATAACTCAGAGTTATTGCTGACAGGTCTATCGAATTCACCATTGCCATTTTTCCACTACCTTCATTTATATATGTCAGGTCGGCTGAGTTGAGGGAGCCCGAAAGGATAAGTTCGTCGGGTTCACCATCGTAGCTTAAAAGCTGCGCTTTGAGTTGTCCCGGAGTTACGGTCAGACGGGCGGTTTCGGCGGTGGCAGTGATTCCTAATGCCAGAAGGCAACACGCCAAGAGAGAATAAAGTTTCATTGGGTAATCGGCTACATTGATATGACTCTCTATATCAAATGATTGGTAAAAAAGAAGCGTGAGAGCCTTTTATCATTGCTCGCTCCCACGATTCGAGGCTCTGGCTTGCCCATTCAGATTGGAACGAGCAACTGGAGCCTCACGCTGATATGACATACCAATAAACTGAACACCTATGCTAAGTGTTCAGTCATGAAATAATCATATCACTGCAGGCGCCTACCGTTGCCCTACCCTTGATCTGAATTTGAAACTGCAAGATTTCGAATCGTCAAGAATAAGCGCGATAAACGCTTCTTATGTAACATCCTCGTCCCGGAACCTGCAATAAAGAGGCACCGTGGGCGGTAAGTGACGCAAAGTTAATAATTTTCTGTTATATACCAAATTCGACGATTTGTTTCAATCTTTCCCTACCCTTATCATCCAATTATCTTAGCTGCATAACGACGCAGAATGCCTGACCATTAAAGCATAAGGTCAGGCATTCTTTAGCTGTTATGTTCTCTATTATAAAAGGATGAGCCTCAGAAGTTGTGCATCACTTCGAGCGCGGCATTGACAATTGCGGGAACGAAATTGCCTTTGGCTCCGTTCAGTTTCATTTCAAAATCGAACGACATCTCGTTGCCTTTACCCCAAGCGCTGACTCCAAAGGGCAGCTCTATACCATTCATAAGTTCGGTCTTTTCGGGCATGAGGTATTGTCCGGCTACCCACGAGTCGGCAAACACACTTTTGTCAAATTTGCCGTCACCGGCGCCTTCTCTTTCGCCGTAGTTGATAACTATATTGTTACCGTCAGCCTGAAAATACACCGTTTCGTCTTCGACACTAAGTTTAAATCCGTCGGGCAGTTTCCAGAAATACTCTTTGTCGAAACTATTCTGCAATATGTCGAATGCGGCATCTACAGCCTGTTTGGCCTTGTTGGGCTTACAGGCTCCGGCGATGCACACATGAAGGTTTTCCTGCGGATTGTTTACGAACAATTCCATATCATCGGTGGTCGGTCCCATCGTGATAATGGCAGAGCCACTCAGACAATCCATAAGGTTGTTTATGGCTTCGCGTAACGATGTGTATATACGCAGATTTTCTTCAATATATTGCGGTGTGTAGTAATACGAATAATAATCATCCTCGTCCATGTATTGCGCGCGTTCATTGGCTTCGTCAAGTTCTTGGCGGTAATAATTTATCGAACTGTCGAACTCGTCGTTCAAAGAGCTACGGATAAGATTGAAAGCCAGGGTATTGGCTGCGCATCCGAACGCCAACATGTCTTTTTTGCAGGCGTATTTGAGCAAATCGGTGTCAAAAGTGCCTCCCACAGGCGTTTTCATCACCTTGTCGCCGTTGAACACCGTGATATTGGCCGTAGCCTTATCACCATCCAAATCGGCACTGTGACCCAAACTGAGGTTCTTTAGCGATACACCGGGGATGTTGTCAAAGGTTTTGGACATTTCTTTCCAAGTGTAAGACGGCAAGACAGCCTGGAGGAAATTGCTCGACACCCACAGTGCGCTGACAGACTGTCGGGTCAGATAGTCGCGTTTCCACGTTGCCAGCGGTTTCTCTGATGCGTCGCTCATCCAGCGTTCTACGGCGCGTACGGCGTGTTTGCCGCTAAGAGCCTCGCCATCCTGAATGACTACGTAAGCCTCGCCGTCTTTGATGAGGATTTCGCCATCCGAAGTTCCCAATGTCTGGTAACCCTCGGTACGGTCAAGATCGATCATCGGGGAGTATTCACTGACAAAATCATAAAGGGCGTCGACATCGCTTACTCCAAAGTTGACGATGACATTGACGTCGTCACCTTTCTTCCGTGCAGCCACAACTATGCTGTTGTAATCGATGCCTTTGAACTCCTCGAGGCGGTCCTCTACCTGGTCGGACATGTTACGGCCTGCCACATCGATTATGTCCCACATGTACTGGGGAAGAACCAACTTGCCTCCCGAAACCTTGATGTCAAGCTGGTCGAAAGCTCGCTGGATGTTTCCGGCATATATTAAATCGGCGTTGTCGGGCACCACGTTGTCAATACGAGAAGACACAGAGCGCTCACCTCCACCGCACGAATACAGCGTTAACGCGAAGGCAACGCACGCCAGAATCTTAACAAAATGTTTGCTAACGGTTTTCATCTTTATCATTGAATTAGGATTAATATTACTTATAGCCACAAATTTACATAAATTATTCATACTTTACTCCTTCAAGTCAAAAATTATTTTATTGACATCCACTATTCCCCATTTCTAATATCTTCAACCAACTGTTTATCAATGAGTAGTTACGCGCACTCTCATTGAATTTAATGGACATAAAACTCTTTCCTCCAACATTGAATATTGCTGATTATCTGTCTGCTGTGGGGTGCAAGTTTCTTGCATCTGCCATCCGGCAAATATATTTGCTTAGTTCCCGGCACTATATTCCCCACTCCTTTACTTTGTCGTACCGGCTCTAAGAAAAAAAGCTGCCTGATGTGATATCAGACAGCCTTTCGTTATTGTGCGAATCGGATGCCGGTTAAACAACCCGGCTTTCGATTGACGTAGCGTTAAAAGGATTATTTCTCAGCGAGTTTTTCTTTGAGAGCGGCAAGAGCTTCAATGTCACCAAGGGTGGTTTTTTCCATGGGAGCATTGATCTGAGCGGGTTCCTCTGCTTTGGGCTTTTCGGCTTTGGTAGCGCGTTTAGCCTTACGTTCGGCAGCTTTTTCAGCGCGAGCTTCGTCTTCGAATATACGGCTGTGGCTCAGAATGATGCGTTTGCTGTCTTTATTGAACTCGATAACCTTGAAATCAAGAGTCTCGTTAACGCCGGCTGTTGTGCCGTCTTCTTTAACAAGGTGTTTGGGAGTAGCGAAACCTTCAACACCGTGAGGCAACGAAACAACAGCGCCTTTGTCGAACAGTTCAACGATAGTTCCCTGATGAACCGAACCTACTGTAAAGATAGTTTCGAATACATCCCAAGGATTCTCTTCGAGCTGTTTGTGACCCAGGCTCAGGCGACGGTTCTCTTTGTCGATGGCAAGTACTTCGACTTCGATGTCAGCACCGATTTTGGTGAATTCGCTGGGGTGTTTGATTTTCTTTGTCCATGAAAGGTCGCTGATGTGGATAAGTCCGTCAACGCCTTCTTCGATTTCAACAAACACACCGAAGTTGGTGAAATTGCGAACCTTTGCTGTGTGGCGGCTGCCGATGGGATATTTTGTTTCGATATTTTCCCACGGGTCGTTTTTGAGCTGTTTGATACCGAGGCTCATCTTGCGGTCTTCGCGGTCGAGAGTGAGCACAACTGCTTCTACCTCGTCGCCAACCTGCATGAAGTCCTGTGCGCTGCGCAGGTGCTGGCTCCATGACATCTCGCTGACGTGGATGAGACCTTCCACACCGGGAGCAACTTCGAGGAATGCGCCGTAGTCGGCCATAACAACCACTTTACCCTTGACATGGTCACCGACTTTAAGGTCGGGGTTGAGGGCATCCCAAGGATGCGGGAAGAGCTGTTTCAGACCCAGGGCGATACGTTTCTTTTCGTCGTCAAAGTCAAGTATGACAACATTGAGTTTCTGGTCGAGTTCGACAACTTCGCCCGGATGGCTTACGCGGCCCCACGACAGGTCGGTGATGTGGATAAGACCGTCAACACCGCCAAGGTCGATAAACACACCGTAGCTGGTGATGTTCTTGACGACACCTTCGAGTACCTGACCTTTTTCGAGTTTCGAAATGATTTCTTTTTTCTGTGCTTCGAGTTCAGCCTCGATAAGAGCTTTGTGCGATACGACAACGTTTTTGAATTCCTGGTTGATCTTGACAATCTTGAATTCCATTGTCTTGTTGACATAGTTGTCATAGTCGCGTATGGGTTTAACATCGATCTGCGAACCGGGCAGGAATGCTTCGAAGCCGAATACGTCGACTATCATGCCGCCTTTTGTGCGCGATTTGATGAAACCTTTGATGATTTCGTCGTTATTGAGGGCTTCGTTGATACGATCCCACGAACGCGATGCGCGAGCTTTTTTGTGCGAAAGGATAAGCTGACCTTTCTTGTCTTCCTGATTTTCAATGAACACTTCCACAACGTCACCTACTTTGATGTCGGGGTTGTAACGGAATTCGTTCATGGGTATGATACCATCGCTCTTGTAGCCGATGTTAACCACTGCTTCGCGTTTGTTGAGCGAGATGATGGTACCTTCGATTACATCCTTGTCTTTGACGGTGTTAAGCGATTCGTCATAAGTCTTGGTGAGTTCTTCGCGCGATTTCTCACCTACTGTTTCGCCTCTTTCATAGGCTTCCCAATCGAAATCTTCGATAGGGGAATTTTTAAGTTCAGTCATTAAATTGTTAATAATTAAGTTAATTGAATCATACGGGAAGAGGCACCTCGCCATTGGCAAAAGTGCTTCCCTGGTTTTTTAGTGGTGCAAAGGTAAAAATAATTTTTTGAATGTCAATAAAATCGCCCAACTTTTTTCATAAAAATTTTTCATAATGTCCCGAAAGAAGCCCGAGCCTTACCACGATGCATCCACCTGTATTACATTATGGCTACAACATAAATAATATAGACTTCATTTCTTAGCCTTAAATATCAATTCTTATTATTACCTCACCATAATTTTGTAATTAGTGGGCACACCCTCTATGGTAAGCATATATACGCCTGCCTCATTTAAAAGGATAGTTGTCTTCCGTCCTTTCTCCACTGTGTGCCCTGCGGCGTTTACAATAGTCACCAACGCTCCTGGCTGTGCTCCCAGGATAGTTACCGTATGACCGTCCACCAATACCTTTATGCCGGTTGTGGAAACTGCGGCATAAGTCCCGTCATTTCGTTCCAGACTAACGTTAATATGAGTATCTGCACATACAGGCTCATCTAATGAGTAAATGCCATTATGGGCTATTACATTGCGTGTGACATCGACTCCATCGTGCACAACTCCGGCAATACGATATTCAGACGATGAAAGCAAATATATGTCCGGACGAGAGTTATAAAGAACCGGTAACGAAGAAACAAGACCATTGCCACTCTCTATGAAAATCCGAGGACATACATATACCTCTAATAGAGCCAATGTTTCACCATTAGCATTTTTTGCGCGGATAACGCTTTCGCCATATCCCAGCGCCCTTAACACACCGCTCGAGCTGACAGGCAAGATATTCGATTTTGAACTGGTCCAACGTTCAACATCCGTGATATTATACATGTCCAAAATATTTAAATTCATAAAAGGATCCAAATACAGACGGTCTTTGATTGTTGCGCTTTCATCCCCAGGTTCTTCCCCGACAGCATCCGAATCCGGCGCCAATCCAAACACCACAACAATATCCATATCTTCGTCAATATTATCCAACAGAAGCTCATTACCCTTGATATGCTTTAACATATCAACTCCATTTATCGTTACTTCTTCAACGGATTTCCCATAATGTGTCACAAACTGCAAAGTAAGGCTCTCTCCTGTATTTACATCAACTTCGTTTAGTTCAAGACCATTGATAAGTACTGAACCATCACGCATTTTATCTGGAAGCTGACCGGCGGCGGTTATATGTTGCACATCAACTCTTAAAGTATGGACATTAAAGTTTTTACTAAAATAATTCTTTAAAAACTCAATATTCGAATTGTAAAAACCTGAAGCAATGCTACCGTCATTCACCGGTTTGAGTTCTGGCCATATTAACTTTGTCTGATTCATGGCAGCCTTTACCTCCACATATAACGAATCGGTGAAACTCTTTACCCAATCTGATGGGTTTTCTTCAATATATTGATTGAATTTTTCTTGTGCGAGTTTACGAAAATGAGGAAACTTAATAATCTCGCAAATATATTGTTGTTGCCTATCCAAGTCGCCTTCTGAAACCAGAGTCGAAATCTCGCGATCTAATGACCATCCTAAATCCCAAAGTGGGCCGAAGTGCCACTTTTCTTCTTCTATATCTTTATTGAGGTAACAACTGCCGACAAACGCATCGAAATTATGTATTATCTCTTGCACAAGAAAATACTTTACGAGATCATCAATATCTACAATCGACTCCCAACCCCTGTCAAGTTTGTTGGTGGTGTATACAGCCTGTGCAAGGCTGTTGAACTGGTCATAAAGCCATTTTTCCTGTTGAGGACTCAGAATCTCCGGCGTATGATAAGTGATTCTTGTGAATGCATCTGCAACATCGGGCCGAGGAATCTGTATTTGACATGGATCCGTATAATTGTCTATCTCGACTAACCATCCGTAAGGTATTGTCGTTTCATCTTCATTGAGATCGGGCTGCTCGTAAATGTCGACACGACCCTCGTCAACCCGTATATGTTCGCTTAATTGATACATCCCAACGTTTACACCGTTCAGTACCAACTCGACAGGGAAACGCTGTGGCAAATAGTTCATACCTAAGCGTCGTCCAATCTCAAGTCCTATTTTATTGTTATAATATTCCGAATAGGTCGACACAGGTAACAGAACCCAATGCTTGTTTTTGGTAAGTCCAAAAAAAGATTGTTTTTTATCAAACTTCAACTTATATGGTTTTGGCCCTTCTGCATTCCAACTGGCATTCCCACGGCCACGGATTCCTAATATCAAAGGCTCATCGGCACTTCCAACGTTTCCGCATTTACCGGTTCCATTGTCATCAATCCACGCTGTGGCGTCTATATATACTTCTTTCTGATCTATTACAGTATTGTCTATTGTATTGATGTATATCACCGGTAGAGTCCCCGTAACTTCAATCCCCTGGTTCGGAAACATCTCGGCATGGCCTTCAACAAAAACAAAAGTTGTAAGCGCGATGACAGTTTTCTTTAATAGTGTCAAAATCAATTTCTTCATAATGTAATATTTTTTCACCTTGTTAATTTATTTATTGGCAATATATTTCGCAAAAATAATAAAATTTCATTTTTTAATGAAATTTTTTAATTTTACTGCTATATTTCGCTTCATCACTTCTATTTAAAATTAACTATAATGCTTTCTGTGGTGGTTTGTGCCTGTGGTTTTGTGGTTGTTTCAAAATTTTTAGCGACATTTGTGACTGTTCTTTATCGAGCCACGAATTACTTTTCAGTCACTAACTCTAAATAACACTTAGCCATGATAAACCAGGTATACCGCGCAGACGACAATCGCTATGACGGTCGAATGAAATATCGCCGTTGCGGCAATTCGGGCATTGTGTTACCCGAAATCTCTTTAGGCCTTTGGCACAACTTCGGCGATGTGGACACTTTCGCCGAATCCAACCGCAAGGTTCTGTACGCTTTCGACCACGGCGTGACTCATTTCGACCTTGCCAACAACTACGGGCCGTCGTTCGGCTCGGCCGAGGAGACATTCGGCGCCATAATGAAAAAAAATCTCCATCCATACCGTAGCGAAATCATCGTGTCGACGAAAGCCGGTCATAGCATGTGGCCCGGCCCCTATGGCGACGGCGGTTCGCGCAAAAACCTTATGACCAGCATCGACCAAAGTCTACGTCGCATGAACCTTGACTATGTCGACATCTTCTATTCCCATCGGTACGACCCGACAACTCCGGTCGAAGAGACATTACAGGCTCTCGTTGATATTGTCCGTTCGGGCAAAGCTTTATATGTCGGCATTTCAAAGTATCCCGACGAAATCGCCCGTTATGCATACGGGTATCTGGCCGAACGAGACGTGCCGTGTCTTATTTTCCAAGGTCGGTACAACATTCTCGACCGTATGAACGAGACCGACGGTCAACTCGAAAGCGCCCGACACAACGGTGTTGGCTTTATCGCTTTCTCGCCTTTGGCACAAGGCTTACTTACCAACCGCTATCTGGACGGAATCCCCGGCGATTCTCGTGTTGCTCGTGGAGGATACCTCAAGAAAGAGGCGCTTACTCCCGACATGATGACAAAAATCGAACGCCTTAACGAGGTGGCGATGCGTCGCGGTCAGACGCTCGCCGAAATGTCGCTGGCGTGGTTACTGAAAAATGAATTGGTGACAAGTGTCCTGGTCGGCGCCAGCTCGGTGGCCCAATTGGCCGATAATCTCAAAGCCATTGACAATACGGCCTTTACCACTGAAGAGCTCAAGTTAATTGACAGTATAGTCAAATAGCCCCTACCCCTTTCCGGTCATGAATTTATTGCTAACTATTTGCGCCCGCGGAGGCTCGAAAGGCATCCCTGGCAAGAACATCAAAGAACTGTGCGGTGTGCCCCTTATCGGCTACACTATCGCTGCCGCAAAGCAGTTTGCCGACCGTCACGGCTGTCGTATCGTCGTGTCCACCGACTCCGAACAGATAAAAGAAGTGTGCCGCCTCTACGGCCTTGACTGTCCATACTCGCGTCCCGACAGCCTTGCCAACGATACTGTCGGCAAACCGGACGCTATCCGTGATGTAATGTTATGGGCTGAGAAACAATACGCAGTCCGCTATGACGCTGTTCTTGACCTTGACGTGACGTCACCCATACGCACTCTTGACGACATTGAATGTTGCGTCCGTTTGCTTGAAGACAGTCCGGAGGCTCTGACTGTCTTCTCGGTCAACCCTTGCGCGAGAAATCCTTACTTCTGCGTGGTCGAAGAAAAATCCAACGGCTTCTATGGCTTGGTAAAACAGGGTAATTTCACCTCGCGCCAGACATCGCCGGCTGTGTATGATATGAACGGTTCGATATATGTATATCGGCGCGAAGCTCTAGATCGTACTAACCCTCGTGCTGTTACCGACCGCTCGTTGGTTTACGTAATGCCTCACATCTGTTTCGATCTCGATGAGCCTGAGGATTACGACTATCTGGAATATCTCGTGTCACGAGGCAAAATATCACTGCCGATTCCCGAAGAACATCGTTAGAGCCGTTTTAAAATTCATTTTCGTACCGGCTCTTAACTCCCCTCTATTAATTTTTGCGGTCTTTTTAGTGTGTTAATAACAGTTAAAAGGGCCGTTTTAAGCGTTTTTCAGCCTATTATTTTACACATTTGTGACAAAAATGTTACAATGTTGTGTTTTTTGTTTTTCGGCAAAACCTTTTATGCAAACCTGTGGTTATACATTACGAAAGGCGACCACAAAACGCCTGCTGACAACAACTCAAAACAAAAATCTCTCTACTCACAACACTAAAAAACACACAAAATGATTACACGCGACAACATAAACGAAATCTACCGCAAATACAAAAATACTCCCGAAAGCATTGACGAGCTCGATCTCGCTACTCTTTTCGACGAAACAGCAATACACCACGACATAATGATTGACCCTGAAGACAATACCATCACCTTCGGTTCTATTGACCCTAAATCACCCTTCCATACCCTCCCCCTCGACCGTATAAACGCAATTCTCGGTTTTGAAGAATGGGTTGCCGTGGTTATGCACTCCTCGATACTTTTTCTTAACCGCAAGAATTCGAAAGTGGTTATCGACATCAAACCCGTCCACCAGTCGTTCGGTGACCGTATATCCAGAATGTTTCGCTCGCCTATAGCTTGCTGAAAAATCTGACAACCAACCCTATAGTATAACCAATCAGTTAACCTCTGCTTGCTGTTAAAACCAACCAATCCTGACAATCGAAGCGAAAATTTGCATAATAAACCCAATCATTGACAAAGTGAGAATATAAACCGGCATTTAGCCAACCAATCATTTGACAATCAACTATCTGACAAAAACAAAGTTTAGGCTCAGTGATGAGCATAAAAACGACAAAAGTCCGCGAGGATATTTATTAACAATAGATTTTGATGGAGTCGGCCAAGGTAAAGCACCTCGGCCGATATTTTTTGGACTAATATAGAAAGTCTGCCAAGACGGAGTTATATTCACATTAGCCTTTTGCCTATCCGCTTCAAACTATTTGCTTCCCGTCAGAGCATCTATGCGAGAGCCGACATACGGAGTAGGTTTTAACGCATACGCCCGACGCATCCATTCGAGAGCCTCCCCTCTATTGTTCATGGCATCGTAACAATTGGCCAGATCCAAAATAGTGTCATAATCGTCGGGATACAACCCCACAACACGACGCCAAGCCTCAAGAGCACCCTGCGTGTCACCTACAAGCAACAGACCGGTAGCAAGCATGCGCAGAAAATTCCTATTGTCGGGCAAACCGGCCAACATCGTGTGGGCATAGCGTATAAGTTCCGGTCCGTTCTGTCTGAACGCGTAATACTGCATCAGGTAGTTGTCCGCAACACGACTGAACCATGGAAATGATTCCTGGAGCCGCATCAGGTAATTCTCATACAAGTCACCGCGACCCAGACCGAAACTGATGTTGCGCACTTCGGTAAGCAAAGAGTCGGCCGGCACGCGAAATGACAGTGCCGCAGGCAATATGTTGACGGCTCGAACGGTATCGCCGCTCATATAGTACGACACAATGGCACGTGCATAGGTATCGGTTTCGCGGGGATGCTGTTCCAACATCAGAATATACATAGCGTTGGCGCTCGACCACTCCTCATTGGCGAAAAAACGGGACGCTTTGCTTTCTATACGTTGGTAGTCCGATTGAGCTATTCCCTGCCCGGCAATGGCGATAATAAAGGTCAGTAGTGCTATGAAATGTCGCATAGGTCTAAAATCTTACATTTATATTGGTCTGCGATAATCCTCGGCGAAAAATTACGATGCGCATGTCCCGAAAATTATCAAGTGTAACCGGTCCGACTCCTTCGTCGGGATGTCCTATTATGAAAACCGTATAACAGCCGTCGGTACTTGCTGACATATCGGCGACTTCCTCCCGGTCGACAAAAACTATATTATTGTCCGCCAACAGAATAGAATCTCTTAGGCCGGCTTCGTCATACACGGTAGCGGGCTTGAAACGTGCCGTCAGTCGGAAGGCGATGCGCCCTACCCTGCGCCTTCGCCGACTGTCATAAAGTCTCTCGATATCATTGTCGGCATAATAACGTGGTCGGTCGCGCAACGTGGTCGTTATCAAATCATAGGCAAGCGGAGAATGCACCCCGAACCCTAACCCGTGACGGCAGCCGGAAAGAAACCTTAACAAGTCCATTATATCTTAGAGCCGATCTTCGTCATCGTTCTTGGGGCGCTCGTTACTTATCGCCACAACGAACAATGCCAGTGCGCAAAGCAGATAAATAAGTGTTATACAGGTATAGGCGATAGCCGAGGTGACATGGATGGACTGGGGGTCAAACACAAGTTCGACTGTATGTTTGCCGGCAGGCAGACGCATGGCACGCAAAACATAGTTTACGCGTCCCAAAGGCATCTCTTGACCGTCCACAATGGCGTGCCAACCCCACGGGAACCACACCTCGCTGAAAACTGCAAGTCCACCGTTACGGGTATCAACGCTATAGGTCACTGCGTTAGGCGTATATTTGACAAGTCTTATATAATCGCCTTGCGAACGGGCTATGGGTTGGTCTCCCAACAAATCTCTGAAACGCCTGTCGGCAACGGCGGTCGTAGATGGGTCGAGGGTCTGCAAAGCAGCCATCTCTGCGTCGGCGTTGTCGACATATTTTATATCGTCCACAAGCCAAGCCGGACCCAGGGCGCCAGCGTTGACATAAACGTCACTGCCCCCCTCCAACGGATATATGATATACTTGGTGTTGAGCATTGAAAGAACATTCCATATCGGACCGGTAGGAGTTTCACCATACATAATGTCGCGGGCAAGCGATTTGTAGATGTTATTTATCTCGGGGTACATCATCCTCTCCAGAAGGTCATTGTACCGGTTGAGTTTCGCGGCGTGATAACCTCCCACCATGTGATGGAAATATGAGCGTTCTGCTTTTGTGAATCCTTCAAGATCGGCCACGCGGTAATACGACGTGTCGGCCATTATCGCCTTGTCGGCCTCATCGGCAACTATGGTGTTTGTATTGGCTGTACGTACGACAAAACTGTCATGGTCAACATAACGCTTGTCGACGGCAAACAGATCTACAGTAATGACTATGCCTACACCCAGACATGCCAAAGCCTTGTTGATGCGGTATTTAAGTGATAATAGAATTACTGCCGAGCCAATTATCAGAACAATCATCGACCTCAGGGCGTCATCGCTCACTATCGAATACCGCAGAGCCTGTATGTTATCGGCTGTCGCTTGGATTTGGGCTGGGTCATAGCTGTAACCGGCCGAATCGAACTGCTGTGGCAGTGTGGCAAGGTAATTGGCTTCGTCCGGAGTCAGTGCGCTACCGAAAACCGACGGACTGACATAAGCTACAACACAAACAAAAAGAGGAAAGATAAAAGCCACGCTCAGACCGAGTTGAATCTGCTTGTCTTTTAACGGGTTATGTAGTGTGAAGAGTTTGTTCAGAGCAAGGATGGCCAACAATGGCATACACAGGCACGCAAGCACCAGTGCCGTTTCGGCGGCACGGAACTTATTGAAAAGCGGCACATTATATATCATGAAGTCAGTCAGCAAACCGAAGTAATTGCCCATCGCAAGGAATACAGAGAACACTGTGGTGATAAGCAATACCCATTTGATTGGCCCGCGGACAATAAAACAGCCAAGAATAAAAAGCGAGAAAATCAACGCTCCGACATAAAAGGGGCCGTTGGTCGTTCCTTTGCCTCCAAAGTACTCGGTCATCGACTGGAAGAGAGGTATTGTCCCTTCTTGGCCGTCAGGTGTGCGCACATACGGCTCGGAAGCCGCCATACGATAGTCGAAGTGGGGGTTGTTGTCAAGTGTCTGCGCTACCGGTCGTCCTCCAATAGGTTTGATGGTTGCCCCACCCTTTATGTTGGGAATAAGCAACGAGAACGATTCCTCCGGTAGATTGGCCCATCCGCCTATCTCCGATTTGGGCAGTCCGCCGGTGGGTGCTTCGGCAACAGCTCCGTCTTCCTGGGCGCTTTCCACGGGCGTGAGCTCACTGGCCGCACGTTTAGTCTCTTTGGAGTACTCGTAGGTGTTGTACAACGATGGGAGGTTGGCGCCGAATGCAAGAGCACATGCGACAACAGCGGTGACGCTCGCCGCAAGCCATTTTTTCAACGTCTTCCTCATACATGCTTCTATAAAGAAGGCAACAGCAAGCAGTATAATGAGATAAGCGAAATAATATGTTATCTGGGGATGGTTGGCGTTGAGTTCAAGCATCATGAAAAGAGCCAATATAGCTGCCCCGGTGACATAACGGCCGCGGTAAATCATTATGAGGGCACCGATGGTGGGCGGCGCGTAGGCCAAAGCGATAAACTTCCAAAGATGTCCTGCGCCGATTATTATCACGAAGTAGCTCGAAAGACCCCATGCCAACGCTCCTATAAGCGCGTACCACCAGCGAAGCCGCAAGCAGTACAACATGATGAGGAAACCGAACATCATCATGAACATAAGATTGCTCGGAGCAGGCAACCCCAGGCCGTAAACACTGTTTATCCAGGTGAACAGGCTGTTGGAGGGATATTCCGGCGATATCTGAAAAGTGGGCATCCCCGAAAACAAAGCGTTTGTCCACAATGCTTTCTCCCCGGTCTCGTTATAGTATTCCACACCTTCCTGGCCGTTGGCCATGCCTTGAACCATGTCGTATTGCGCGAGACTGTTGCCGCGGAAATTGTCTGGGTAAAAGAATGCCATCGACACAAGCGCCATAACGGCAAGCGAGACAAAAAAGCCCCAAACCTGCGACGACTTGAATGACTCTTTGACCCGGCGTGGCGTCTCGGCCAACTTCCTGCGAACATGCTCGCCGTCGAGTAAAACAGGCTTTTGACCGGCTTTTGACTGCTTTCGTTCGGTTATATTTGTGGTTATTTCTGTAACACCACTTTCTATATCTGCTAAATTATTATCATTCATCGGTTAACAGTTTATTGATTATCGTTATCTCTATGTTCCAATCGGAACCGTCTCAATCAATACTTAAATGACGAGCCACCCAGGAACTCACGCAACAGCGATGTCGGAGGTATTGCATCCGGTCTTATCTGCCTGAAATACCGCAGGAACCTGCGTAGCCGATAGGCCACGGCATACTCGGCACAGTTCGACGGCACCTCTGACAATAAGGTCTCGGCATAGTCCTTAATCACCGCCAGCTCAAAAAGCAGCGACGAGTTGAACATGGCGTCGGCATTTTCCTTAAAGGGGAATATCCACCTGTCCTCGCCTCGACATACCGACGGCCAGCGTCGGATGCTCTCGCGAGCGCTTATGCCGCGGTAACGATGGTCGCGCACTATGCGGCGAAGCAACAGGTTGTCGGTAGGCGATATCCAGTTGTGATTGTCAATAGAAAGAGTCGTCAGCGCCGATACATATAGCTTGAATTTCATATTGTCCGGTATCTGCGATGTCAACATGTCGTTGAGGCCGTGAATACCCTCGATAAGCAGCACCGAACCTTCGTCAAGACGGATGGTGTTGCCGCGATAGGTGCGTTTGCCTGTCTCGAAATTATAGGTGGGTAACGCAACTTCTTCTCCGGCGAGTATACGGTTAAGGTCGGCATTCAATAACTCCATGTCAAGAGCGTTGATATGTTCGAAATCATAGTCGCCTTTTTCATCGCGCGGTGTGTGTTCCCTATCTACGAAATAATTATCAAGACTGATAATGACAGGCTTGAGCAGGTTGGCCATCAACTGTACTGCCAGTCGCTTTGTGGTGGTCGTTTTACCGGACGACGATGGGCCGGCGACAAGAACAACACGTGCCTCGCCTTTTTTATATCTTTCGGCTATGCGCTCCCCTATCGAACTGATCCAGTGGTTATGGAGGGTCTCGGCAACATTGATAAGGTCGGCCGGTCTTCCTTTCAGTACGACATGGTTCATTTCCCCTACATTGCTCACCCCGACTATTTTATTGAATTTCAAATAGTCTTTAAAGGCACGGTACATCAGTGGCTCCTGTATTGTGGGTGGTACGGTAGTAGGATTGGCCGGATCGAACGATTTCAGCAAAAATCCCTCGCCGTTATAGGCGCTGAACGAGAAGGTGTCTATCATGCCGGTGCGTGGCGCCAGGCAGCCGTAAAAACTGTCGGCCACATCGTCAAGGGTATAGTAGTTCCATTCAATCTCGTCAATGGTCTTCAACAACATCACTTTCGAGGTCAAGCCTTGTTTCTCGAATATCTCCATGGCTTTCGTCAGCGACGCTATATGATAAACAAAAGGCTTATTGCTTTGTACCAGCCGACGCATCACTGCCGAAAGTACAAGTGCGTTGTCCTCGGTGGGTTCAACGCCAGTTATCGTAACGAAAAGGCCGTTCGAAACATAGTGCTCTATGCGCATGCTGGCGCCACTGAAGGTCTTGGTCTGTGCGTAATAAAGCATCATGCACAGGCTGTGCAGATATACGCGCCGTCCCGCTTCGGTATTTTTAGAGAGAAACTCTACTTTTTTTGGTCCATAGACCTGATAATGGAGCCCTTCGTACTTATTGTTCACACACGCCATTATGGGCTCGAACCCTAATTCGGTCTGCAGGTGATTGGCTACCTCAAGAAGGGTTATGCCTCCCTCCACTTCAATGGTCTTGTCAAGATTGGTGATATGGAGCTCTATCAGTTCGTTGGGGGTTTGTCTTTTGATTATCATATTTTTACTGTTGATTATTCAGGTTGCCATCTTTCTTGAGGAGCAATGGTGTTAAATGCGTCAGTTATATACTGTCATTAACGTTTCACGTGAAACATTTTAATGATTTTCTTTATTTTATGGAGTCGTTCCTTCCTTTTCCTGTCGTCGGCGAGGGTCTTGACAGCAAGTTGTTCGGCCTTGTCTGGGCTCATGCCCACTGCGTCCGCATAGTGTCGTGCCAGTCGTGCTGTCTCAGCGCTTACGAGGTTGATATTTCTGAAGTTAGAGAATCGCTCTTTGGTATTCAGTGGGCGATTCAATAGCGTCATACGGTTCAAATCCACTATATGGAATTTGATGTCGTCATCAGCGGTATCTGTCCATAAAATGTTGCCGGGTGACAGATCGTGATGCCACACCCCTGCCTCGTGTATCTTTACCATCAGACGGGCGTATTTATACAAAACTTTATCTCTCGTTGCCTCATCCCACTTCTCCCATATTCGCAGATTGTTTTCATAGGGGGACTGTTCACAAATGTAATAACTCTCGCTTAAACGTCCACCGCTTTTCTTTTCTATCCACGCAATTGGAGCCGGGGTAGGGAGGTCATGAGCGATTAAGTATAGTGCGTTTTCGTATGAACGTCTGGCTTTACTTTTACGAAAATTAGTGTACACCAATGAGTTGAAAACAGAGGGTCGTCGGAAAGATTTCACATTGACCGCTTCTTCGCCTATTGGAATTTTATATATATGGTTGCGTCCGGAATATAGGCTTTCGGCTCTCGAAGGCATTCCTTCATTGGCCAGTCTGCGTACAAAATCGCCGTACTTGCTTTCGTATTTCGGATTTATATGAACGCGTGTCTTCATCTCAGTTGTTCAATAAGATTCAACACTCTGTCCGCATACCCGGCAGGGGAGTACAAGTCGGTCAACTGTGACTTCTCATCTTCATTATTTTCCTTACTTGGCGACTCTTGACGTGTAGTCATAACTACCTCGCTAAAGCTGTTCGGGGGTATTGAAGGTATTCCCCGCGAAAGCAGAAATATTTCGTTTTCGTCAGGAGAGGCCTCCGATTGTATAAAAGCGTCTGCAAGCGCCAATTCGTCAGCAAGAATATAATCTTCTCCTAACCACTTGACATCCACACCTGTGCCTCTCATGCGCTTTACCAGTGGCATGACGTTGCCTGGTTTTGCCGTGCCGCATATACGGATAGCAAATCTTTCAGCTTCTCTCGTCTTGACCAGGTTGTCCAAAGCTTTTCGCAGATTGACGGATGTGTTTAGATTACCAATAAACTCTATAACTGTTTTATTATCCGCTATCTCATACTTTGCTCGGGTAGATGTTTTGTCAGGAAGTGTTCTTTCGATTGCAGGCCGGACAATCAGTTCCTGTCTTTTTATCTTTTCGATGTTTTTTACTTGATGCCATTTCTGCCGGGTAGTTTCGTTGTCAAACACTATGGCATCTATTCCTTCACATACTTCGGCAGGTATCGATAGTGGACATTTGGTCTCACTGGTCACAAAGAAGACAATAGGCAGTGGGGAAATAATTTTTCGTCCCGAGTGTTGGCCGTGTTGACTTACCTCAGTGTAATGTTTTTTTTGAGGTTCATCAAAGCCGTTGAGGAGGCGTCGAGCCGAGGTAGCCGAAAGCGCCTCTTTTACGGTGTACACAAAAATCGCATCCGGTATTTTTTTTTTTGCTTGGCTCGAAATCCTCACGGACGTAAGGAAAGAAAAAATTGATGGTGCCACAAGTTGCACTTCTACCCCTCTTTCCTGAAGACAGGTGTCGGGATAGTCTAAATTTGGTGCAATTTTGAAAATTAACATTATTTTGATGTAATGTTAAATCTTTTTAATATTAAGTCGCCGTGAGTGGCTTTTCTTACGGTCACTTGTAGGGATGCTTTGATTTTTTTGATTCTCAGAGGCCTTAATGTCGCGTTTATTGTTGTTTTTCAACCTTTTAAGGCATTTTTATTTATTAATCAAAAATCTCGAAAAAAATTTCTTGTCTTTAATATTAGGCCACCCCTTTTTCGTGACACTACAAAAGTATAAAAAAATTCAGTAACTTTGAAAAATATTCCTCGCCGGGGTCATTTTCATATTGACCGCCTCCAGCATAGAATTAAAACTAACAGTTTAGTCTTTCCCGAATGGTTCTAAATTACATCTGGATAGCGATGTTCGCAATAGCCTTTGTGGTTTGTTGCGCCATATCTGTCATCGATGGCGATGTATCGATATGGACGGATGTAATGAACGCATCGTTCGCATCGGCTTCAACAGCTTTCGAAATATCAATCGGTCTGACGGGTGTGTTGGCTCTTTGGATGGGTCTTATGAAGATCGGCGAAGAGGGTGGGGTGATTCGTATGTTCGGCCGCATGGTATCTCCGCTTTTCTCGCGGCTTTTCCCTGACATCCCTAAGAACCATCCGGCAATGGGTTCCATTTTTATGAACTTCAGTGCCAATATGTTGGGGCTCGAAAATGCAGCCACGCCTCTTGGGCTGAAAGCCATGAAGGAACTACAAGACCTCAACAAGAACAAGGACACAGCTTCAAACTCCATGATAATGTTCCTGGTGCTCAACGCATCTGGTCTGTGTTTCATCCCAATAGGCATCATGATGTACCGCGTGCAAGCCGGCGCTAACAATCCTACGGACGTGTTTATGCCCATATTGCTGGCCACCTTTATATCGACGCTCGTGGGCATTATAGCGTTGTGTCTCAAACAACGCATCAGACTGTCCGATCCGATTCTCCTGGCTTGGTTATTCGGCATCGGCGCTTTCATAGCCGGGATGGTATGGTTATTCACATCTTTACCGCCTCATAAAGTCGAGCTATATTCATCTTTTATCGCTAACTGCTTGTTGTTCTGTGTGGTGATGCTTTTCCTTGTTGTCGGTTTCAGCCGCCGAATCAATATGTACTCCGCTTTTATAGAAGGTGCTAAGGAGGGGTTCCGCACTGCAGTTATGATAATACCTTATCTTGTGGCCATATTGGTAGCCATCGGTATGTTACGCGCTTCCGGAGCTTTGAATATATTGACTGACGCGCTATGCTCGGCTATTGGGGCATTAGGTATAGATACCGATTGGGTCGAAGCTATACCCACAGCAATAATGAAACCGCTAAGCGGCTCCGGGTCACGCGCCATGATGGTGGATTTGATGAGTACATACGGTCCCGATTCTTTTGTGGCTCGCGTATCAGCTGCCATCCAAGGTTCTACGGACACAATGTTCTATGTAATAGCGGTTTATTTTGGTTCTGTGGGTGTGCGCTACACTCGCTATGCTGTCGGTTACGCACTTCTGGCAGACATTGTGGGTTCTATAGCCGGAGTATTTGCCGCATATATTTTCTTCTGACAAAAAAAGTATTGATAATTAGAGCCGCTTCAACAATAAATAGGTTATGATAATATTTAATACTGAAAACACCACAATGCCCGACTTTAACCAATCCAGGGTTGCAGACTGGATTATAAAGGTAACTGAGGCGCATAACAAAAAGGTTGGAACATTAAACTATATCTTCACTGACGACGATAACATTCTTAATGTTAACCGCCAGTTCCTTCAACACGATTACTACACTGATATTATAACTTTTGACTATTCAAAACGGGGTGTTATTTCAGGCGATATGTATATTTCAGTTGACACAGTGAAGTCCAACTCCGAACTCCAGAATGTCGATTATGGACAAGAATTAATGCGAGTCATCATTCATGGCGTTCTGCATCTGTGTGGCATCAACGACAAGGCTCCGGGCGAAAGAGAGATAATGGAAGCCCATGAAAACGAGGCTCTTGCGCTTTTGCCTCAACAATAATTCGCTACGTTGTCAAGATAACCCCAATTTGACAAAAAAGATCATAGTGTATTTGGCTCTATGTTAGCGAGTTGAATAACGGCTTTGTAAATAGCGCGGATACGTGAAGAGGCTGATAGATATTTAGCTTTATATAGCAGGATTGTCGTTTGAAAGTTGGCTGGATAGCTGTTCTGTGTAATCAGGATTGTGTGTTTAAAGTTGGGTGGATAGCTGTTCACTGTACTCAGTTTTCGTGTTTAAGGCTGGCTGGATAGATGTCGAGTTGAGCCAGAAATGTTTGCTGAAAGTAGGTTGAAATTAGGCTGGTTTGGGTGTTTGTTAATTTCAAAAAATCATTGTAAATTTGTAGGTATTTGTTTTCATTTTGCCTATTAGAATGCATAACTCACTGATTTACTGCTAATAAATTAACAGTAAACTAATTCGATTGAAAACACATACATTTATCTTTTTTAGTTAACTAATACACACCAAATCAAAGACTTAAAGTGACATTAAAATACGATGTCATAATCGTAGGTGCCGGTCATGCCGGGTGTGAAGCAGCCGCTGCGGCTGCTCGTGTAGGAGCACATACTCTCCTTATCACGATGGATATGAACAAGATAGCTCAGATGAGCTGTAATCCGGCCGTAGGGGGAATAGCTAAAGGTCAGATTGTACGCGAAATAGACGCGCTCGGTGGTTTTATGGGACAAGTCACCGATAAAACAGCTATTCAATTTCGTATGCTGAACCGTTCCAAAGGCCCTGCGATGTGGAGTCCGCGCTCTCAATCTGACAGAGTGAAATTTTCTATAGCATGGCGTGAGATTCTCGAAAACACCGAAAACCTTGACATCCTGCAGGACGAAGTTACAGAGCTAATCGTTGAAAATAAGCAAGTTCAAGGAGTCAAGACACGCAACGGCATCACTATCAAAGCCAATGCTGTCGTGCTCACAAATGGAACTTTTCTCAATGGATTGATGCACATAGGCCGCACTATGATAGAAGGTGGTCGAGTGTCCGAACCTGCGTCTCACGGATTAACACAACAACTGGTGCAATTAGGTTTCCATGCCGACCGTATGAAGACAGGAACACCTGTACGCATTGACGGACGTTCGGTAGATTGGACTCTGACAACAGAACAACAAGGAGACGATGGTGATTATCATGGTTTTAGCTTCGACCCTGAAATTAAAAGAAGTCTAAAACAACGTCCCTGTCATATTATATACACTAATCCTCAGACACATGAGGTATTGAGACGCGGGTTGCCTGACTCTCCTCTATACAATGGGCAGATTCAAAGCATTGGACCAAGATATTGTCCCTCAATAGAAACCAAAATAGTAACGTTTGCTGATAAAAACGAGCACCAGTTATTCCTTGAGCCCGAAGGCGAAAACACTCAGGAATACTACCTTAACGGATTCAGCTCTTCACTTCCTATTGACATACAGGTAGAAGCGCTCAAAACAATTCCTGCTCTGAGGAACGTCCGCATATACCGTCCGGGTTATGCTATCGAATATGATTTCTTTGACCCGCGCGATCTGAAAGCAACACTCGAAACCCGTCTCGTTGATGGATTATACTTTGCCGGACAGATAAACGGCACAACCGGTTACGAAGAAGCTGCAGGTCAAGGTCTTATAGCGGGAGCGAACGCAGCACTTAAGGTGCAAGGCAAAAAAGAACTGATACTACGCCGCGACCAAGCTTATATAGGAGTACTAATCGACGATTTGATAACAAAAGGCGTTGACGAACCGTATCGTATGTTTACCAGCAGGGCGGAATATCGGATACTGTTACGGCAGGATGACGCGGACGCAAGGCTGACACCTATTGGCTACGAATTTGGCTTGGTAGATGATAAAAGGATGAATAACCTAAGGTTAAAACTGTCTCATAGAGACGAATTAATTAAATTTATCCGCGAAACATCTGTCAAACCTGAGCAAGTAAACGACATTCTCGCAAAAGTAAATTCTACACCACTGAAACAAGGTGTTAAAATAGTAGATTTGGTTCTCAGACCTCAAATAACCATAGATTTATTGGCCTTACATTTGACAGAATTAAGACATAAAATCGATTCTATCCCGGTTAATATAAGGGAAGAAGTAGTTGAAGCTGTCCAGATTCTGTTAAAATACGAAGGCTATATCGAAAGAGAGAAACAAAATGCAGAAAAGCTGATGAGGCTTGAGAATGTGCGAATTAAGCCTGATATAGACTACTCAAACCTGCACTCTCTGAGTACGGAAGCCAGACAGAAACTGGAACGCCATCGCCCTACCAATATAGGTCAAGCGTCACGCATTCCAGGCATATCTCCGGCAGATATTAACATCTTGCTTCTTTTACATGGTCGCTAAATCACAACGAGATATTACATCAAAAATACGCCATTTAAAAGCGATAATATAAGATTATCATCTCAATTATTAACTTAAGAATCCTCAAAACATACCAATAGAGCAATAAAACTTATAGAATTTGAGGCTAAACAAGGTTCTTGAACGTAAACGAGAATTGGAAACTATATAATGGATTTTATATTTTTTATTGTAAAATTACAGCAACCATTCCCTGTTCCACGTGGAACAATTCTATTATAATGAATATAATTTCAGTTGATTACACCTATTTCGTCATCGACATCATGAGATTAAATAATAGTTATCAACATTTATAAAGAGCTATTATTCTAATATGAATAGACTTTTAATATGATTGAGCATTTTAATATGAATAGACATTTTAATATGATTTAGCATTCTAATATGAATAAGCTTTTTAATATGAATAGGCATTCTGCTAACATTTTTCATATTAGAAATCTTACTGCTAATTAGAAAACCATCGTATATTATCAACAAATCCAATCGTATAATCACAAAAACCCATCGTATATTATCAACAAATCCAATCGTATAATCACAACATAAATTAAATAACAACACACAAAATGGAATACGTAAAGAAAAGAGTACGCGACGTAGAAGATTTTCCCTCAAAAGGAATCGTATTTAAGGATCTTACAACAGTTTTTAAGGATCCTCGTGCCCTTCACATCATCGGATGGGACTTGGGTCAACTATACCGAGACAAAGGAGTGACCAAGGTCGTAGGTGTTGAATCGCGAGGTTTTATCGGTGGTTCAATACTGGCTTTTGAACTCGGCGCAGGTTTTGTTCCCGCACGTAAGCCCGGTAAACTGCCCGCCGACACTGTACGCGCAGAATATAAAAAGGAGTATGGAACAGATGTCATCGAGATTCATCGCGATGCAATTACAGAAGATGATATTGTTGTACTGCACGATGATGTCTTGGCTACCGGAGGAACTATGGCCGCCGTTTATGAACTGGTCAAATCAATGAATCCCAAAAAGATTTATATCAACTTCATAATCGAACTTTCCGCTCTCAAAGGACGCGACATACTGCCCAAGGACGCTGAGATTACTTCGCTGATAACATATTGAAGCACCTATCTTGCTTATTTATAATAACTTCATACATCTCGATAATAAATCTGAGCAACTTACGTTCTCATAATTAAGGAAATTCAATATCCATAATTTGAGAAACAATTATTGACCTCGATGACAACGTCGGGGAAATGAAGTTTGGAGGTAATGTGGCAAAGCATGACAAATCACCGGAGCTGAAAGAGAAAATATCTTTTCTGCCTGACACACCGGGTGTTTACACCTACTATGATGCGTCGGGTAAGATTATCTATGTCGGTAAGGCTAAAAATCTTAAGCGACGTGTATCGTCATACTTCAATCGGACACATGACAGCCTGCGTACCAATCTGTTAGTGCGCGCGATTGCCGATTTAAGCTATATCGTGGTGCCGACGGAACAGGATGCCCTTAATCTTGAAAATTCTATGATAAAGGAGCATCAGCCACGCTACAACGTATTGCTGAAGGACGATAAGTCCTACCCATGGATAGCTGTGAGCAACGAGACGTACCCACGCGTTTATCTGACGCGCCAGTACACAAAGGACGGCACAAAATACTACGGGCCCTACACAAATGTCTCTGTGGCTAAAACGGTGCTAAAACTCATCGAGGAGCTATATCCCATACGCACATGTCGTCTACCTATTACGGAGGAATATATCAGCAAAGGGAAGGGTAGACTGTGTCTAAAATATCATATCAAGAAATGCGCGGGATGCTGCACCGGCGCAATATCTCCGACGGAGTATAACAGATATATCGACGAGATTAAACACATACTTCGAGGCGATGTACATGTACTTCTCGATCATCTTAAAGCCGAGATGGAGAAACTATCATTGGAGTTGCGATTTGAAGAGGCACAGATGGTAAAGCAACGCTATGACTTGTTGCTGAATTATCGAAGTCGCAGCGTCATTGTCTCGCAAACCATCAACGAAATCGATGTATTCGGCGTTGAGGATGATGACCGCGACGTCTATATCAACTACATGCATGTGCGTCGAGGTGCCGTCGTACGGTCTGTCACACTGCGATACAAACGCAGATTGGAAGAGAGTTTGGCCGAGTTGCTCGCTCTTGCCATGGAAGAGATACGCACCACATTCGGCATAAAATATGACGAGGTTATCGTCGAGACAGTGCCCGAAATAGAGATGACCGACGTGACATTCACTGTTCCTCAACGGGGAGATAAAGCCAAACTCCTCGAGGTATCACAGCGCAACGCCCGTCAAGCACGTATTGACGACCTTAAGCACATGGAGAAACATAACCCTGAGGAACGTACCGAACAACTGCTCAAACGCATGCAGTCCGATTTTCGTTTGCCTGACCTGCCACGACATATTGAATGTTTTGACAATTCAAATATTCAGGGGAGCAATCCTGTGGCATCGTGTGTTGTTTTCAAGAACGGCAAACCGAGTAAGAAAGACTATCGACACTTCAAAATAAAAACTGTCGAAGGACCAGATGATTTCGCATCGATGCGCGAAGTGCTCACACGCCGCTACACGCGACTTATGCAAGAGGGAGAGGGTTTGCCCCAGCTCATCGTCGTAGATGGCGGCAAAGGGCAATTAAGTGCTGCTGTCGAGGCTCTCGACGCCATAGGTTTGCGCGGCGTCATATCGGTAGTCGGTATCGCCAAGCGACTCGAAGAGATATACTTTCCGGGCGACTCGGTGCCTCTATACATATCCAAGACCAGTGAATCATTACGAGTTATTCAACACCTTCGCGATGAAGCCCACCGCTTTGGTATCACTTTCCACCGGGATTTACGCTCCAAGTCACAGATTAACAGCGAATTAAACAATATTAAGGGTATTGGTCCCGCTACAGCGACCACTTTGTTACGCCACTTCAAAAGCGTTGCACGAATCCGCGAGGCGTCCTTACCGGAAGTAGCCACTATCATCGGACCGGCAAAAGCCCGTTTGGTCAAAGAGGCTTTGAAATAAAGATTCGCCAAACGTATTGATTGGAGATGAGAGTAACGATCGCGCTACTAATAGAACCGGCTCCACATTTCGTTTAGAGTAAGAGCTTATTCGACAATAATTGTTAATTGTCGAACCGGCTCTAAAGTTATATTGGCACTGTACGCTGCGCGCTGCAATAAAGTCAAACAGGCTGTCTCAAAATAAAGTGTTTTTGGGCATCCTCTTTCCGTATCCATAGCTGCCCACGTCAACCACGCTATAAGAGGGTACAAGGAAGAACTTAGCGCTTTAGACAGTATCTTGTTTTTTATTTTTGTATCGGCTATATTATGGCCTGTTTTGTTATGAATTAATGTTTTCGTGATTTTTTTCAGCTTTCGATGTTATGTTTCGGCATCCGAATCGTATCTAAGACAGAAGCAACTTAATTAAATCATGTTATAGCGGCATACAACTTTCGCGGTATATGAAATCTGACTTTCTGACACATTCATATTTGGCGTTACGCGAGAAACTTTTTCGCAGTGCCATCGGGTTCCTCAAAGACGAGGAAGACGCCAAAGATGCGATGCAGGACACTTATTTAAAGTTGTGGTCGAGAAATCAGATTAAGTCGGATTCCGAAGCACGGAATAAGCTCTTCAGAGCGTTGAAAAATCGTTGTATCGACATTCTCCGGCAACAGAAACATCAAAATCTATTGCTTGAAGAAGCCGACGAATCAGTTGAAACCTATATAGATGTAGACATTCCCGGCTACGAACGATTCCTTATTTCAGATCTTTCAGAAAGACAACGGCAAATCTATCGTTATGTAGTTCAGGAGGGTATGGAATATGAAACGGTGGCCCGACTGACAGGTAGAAGTGTCGAATCGATTAGAACAGAAATATGCCGGATTAGAAAAAAGATTCAATGTAACCTTAAAAGAAATGATATATGAAGGATAAAAATATTGAACTTTCGGTTGGAGAGCTTGAAACTCTTTGCAATCTTTATATCGAATGCAAACTGTCCGTGCTTGAAGAAACGGAACTTTATTATGTCCTTCTTAAGACGGATAAAGACTCTGCCCTTATAAATGAAACCAAAGTTATAATGGGTATAGAACAGAAGATTGCATACTCGAAACCAACCATTGTATCTAAAAAACCGTTCTACAAACGTTTCGCTTTCTATGGTGCAGCCGTTTGTATTACTATTATTGTCGTGTTTGCAGCTCTTATCTCAAAATTTGGTGAATTAACCTCTCCCAAGACTAGAATATTATCTCAAATAACTACTGATACAATTTCCGTGAAACCTTTTAATGAATTAAAAGAACAAGCGGAAAAAGATTCGGTGGTTAAAATCAAAAATGAGGGGCAAAGTTTGGCCCATGTTGGCAAAACTACAAAAATTATTAGTACCACTCCTCCAAGGTCGGAATTTCAAACAAACCCAGAGAAGTCCGTTGCCGATTCAACAATTCAGGATGGTTATATTGAAATAACCAATGAAAAGGAGGCAAACTTACTTATGGAGGAAATAAATGAGAAGCTTGTTGCATTATTGGAAAGAGGTATCAATGCCAGGCAGAATGTGCCTGACTTAAACGAACTATTGGATAACGTATTTAAAAAGATATAAATTATGGAAAAAAAAATTTGCAATTTAATTATCGCTTTCATTTTCATTTCTATTTGTATACCTCTAAATGCTTGTGCTCAATCGCGAATCCTCGCGGATTTACCTTCAGGCAATGGTGTAGAGAAATTATATATTAATAAAGCACTTGTTAATATGGGAGTGCAAAACAAAAAAGAAACATTCAATTATGAAGGTATGACGGGTGATATTCAAGGGATTGAGATGTATAGTTGCGAAAACGCTTCGCTCACTCCTTCTATCAAAATTAAAATAGATGAAATATTAAAACAATATAACGCTGTGGTGATGATTGAGTCGGAGGAGAATGGGGAAACTTCTGAGATTTATAACTTATATGATAAAAAGGAAAAGGGTAAAAGTATTGGGATGGCTATAATAGAATCGGGAGATACGAAGATTGATATTGTAATAATTCATGGAGCCACTATTCAATAAAAATGAAATATAGCTATTGCTCTTAACAGTTTTTTCATTGAAAGAGCACTCGTTGAAGAAACGGGGGCTTGCCTTAAAAATATTCAAACAACCAACAATAAATAAGCATCTGATGTTAAACCATCTGCTGAGGGTGTTTCAAAATGAGGCGCCCTCTTTTTGATAGCTAACATGTTGTAAAACATAGAACAAAGCCTCGACTTTCCCAAGCCGGGGCTTTGCCATGTCAAAAAGTTTTTGTAACTTTATGACAAACAAATAATTAAATGCATACAAAGTTACACTTTCGCCCGTACAATCCCAAACAAAATCTGCTTTTTCCGCAGAGACTGGATGAAGACATCGCAGAAAACGATCCTGTGAGAGTCGTTGACGCCGTTATAGATGAGTTGCGGCTTGACAATTTCAAAAAACTGTATAAGGAGCAAGGTCGTTGTCCTTACCATCCCAAGATGATGCTCAAGGTCATTGTCTACGGCTACATGAACAACCTTTATTCGTGTCGTAAGATAGAGGCGGCACTGAAGCGCGACATTCATTACATATGGCTTGCAGGGTATGAGAAGCCTGACCACAACACGATCAACCGCTTCCGCAACCGTGTCAAGGATGAGATAAACGCAGTGTTCACCCAGTTGGTGCTGGTGCTTGCCGAGAAAGGATTTATCACGCTCGACGTGGAGTATATCGACGGTACCAAAATAGAGTCGAAAGCCAACAAGTACAC
>JAFLTY010000018.1 GCA_022509065.1 Muribaculaceae bacterium | reverse complement strand
GGAGTTTCTGTAACATTAACCCGGGTTTTTGTAACAGAAACCGGGGGTTTCTGCAACAGAAACTCAAAAAAGTAGCTCTGACGAAGGCTAACTTGGGTATATAAAAGTGAAAAAATGCGTCTGTTTACGTAACATTAACCCGGAGTTTCTGTAACATTAACTCGGGTTTTTGTAACAGAAACCGGAGGTTTCTGCAACAGAAACTCGAACAACGGGTACGAAAAAGTAAGTGCCGCCACAGCCGTCCCCTACATCAACCGTCCTTCCACATCAACTGTCCCTCTACATCAATCGTCCCTCTCCGCTTGCGTTCCTTCCAATACAATGAAACCCCAATGATTTATGTACACGGTAATAATTTCTCGTAAGCCAACCTTTCTCCCCAGATAAAGGCATAACTTCCCCGACAGTCATAATCGCATCGTGTGAGGAGCCTCTGCATAGGTACATTCTTGATGCCCGTGTCAAATCGTACGATAGATATGCCATGTCGCATGATATGTTCCTCTATGACCCCTATAAGTGCTGTGGCGAGCCCACGTCCCCGAAATCGGTCGTTAAGAACAAGGCGATGAACGACGGCATACCGTCCCTTGTGTGTCCAGATCTGGCTCAACCGGTCATACTCCGGGTCGCCGTTAAGATCGATAACGACATATCCGGCTTCTTCGTCATCAACCTCTATTATATACCCTCTCTGCAACGAGAAATCGGTTTCGAGCAAGTCGTCCGAAGGATAACCCTCGAGCCACTGTTCGAAACCGAGTGTGTTTTGATATCTGCGTCCCTGAGAAATAAACTCCTTGACAAGGAAGAAATCATTGCGGGACAGGGGGCGCAGATTTATCATGACATGTTGTTGTTCGAGTTTTGTGTCAAATCATTTCTTCGATACTCCACACAAAAGCGTGGATACCGAGCAATGGACGCTCGCGGTCGAGCTGTTGCAACTCGTCGAGAAGCGGTTTAAGTCTGTAATCCTCGACCACAGTGTATATAGCGGCGTTTATTGTTGGCCACGCGTGTGTCCCCAGGTGAGGGTCACCCGTTCTGGTACCGCGTCCGGTAACCTGTGGCCACGCTGTATAGCCGCGGTTGTTCGTGCGTGTCAAAATATTTACCACAGCCTCGTGATGAGCCTGGTCGTAGGTTATCATAACAGCTTTCATAGGCTTATACTTTTTTTAGCGATTGACGTTTTTCGAGGTCTTTGTGGAATTTACGTCGTGACCGCCGAACACCGGTAGCAGCAAAGACGCAATACATTACCGGGACGAACAGCAGCGTCAGTATTGTCGAGAAAGTGAGACCGCCGATGACAGCCACACCCATTGGACGCCACATCTCGGCACCCTGCCCTGTACCGACGGCCATAGGCACCATACCGAGAATGGTGGTCAGCGTGGTCATGACAACGGGACGCAGACGCGATTTACCGCCATCGATAACGGCGCGACGTATGGTGAGTCCGCGTTCGCGGTTGAGCTGGATGTAGTCGATAAGCACGATACCGTTTTTAACAACTATACCGATAAGCATTATCGCGCCAATCATCGACATGACATTGAGAGTGTGCCCCGTCAGGTAGAGTATGATGAATACGCCTGAGAACGCGAACAACAGCGATGACATGATGATTCCCGGATAGGTGTAGCTTTCGAACTGTGCCGCCATGACAATATATACAAGTATGATAATAAGCACAGCGAGAGTGAGCAGGTCGGTGAACGATTCCTGCTGGTCTTCGAAGCTACCCGACAGCTCAATTGAAATGCCTTGGGGGATATCCATGCGGTCGATGGCGGCCTCGGCTTGCATCACCACTTCGCTCATCGGCACGTCCTGGACGACGGTTGACACGGTGACGACACGTTCGCGGTCTTTTCGCTCGATAGTAGGCGGCGAGTAACGTTCGACGACAGTGCCCACATCGCGTACACGGACGCCGTTGCCGGCCGCGTTATATATCATGACGTTTTCCAAATCTTCGAGCGACGTGCGACTGCCCGGTTCATACATAACCTTGATGTCGTATTCCTCGCCGTCCTCGCGGAACTTCGATGCCGTAGCACCGTTTATGCGGTTACGCAGGTAGGTGGCAGCCGTCTGCAGATTAAGTCCATAGATGGCAAGCTTCTCGCGGTCGAAATCAACCTGGTATTCGGGCTGATAGTCCGAACGCGAAATGCGGATATCGGCAGTGCCCGGTATTTTTGTCAATTCGGTCTGCAACATACGGGCAACCGAGTCGGTTTCGGTGAAATCGTATCCGTAGATTTCGAAGTCGACGGTTGACTGACCTCCCATGCCGGCACCTCGCATACCACCCACATTGACCTGAGTCTTAACAAACTCCGGATAGCGCAACAGATCGCGGCGCATCTCCCCGGCTATCTCAACGATGCCTCTTTCACGGAGACCCGGGTCGAGAAGACGGATATTCATCGAAACGATGTGCGGGCCGTTATCGCTCAGCGACGCAAAGGTATTGTCGGACGACGCCGTACCGGTCGAATAGTTGATGACTTGAATCTCCGGATATTTTTCTCGCCATTCGTCCACAAGGCGCTGAGTTACCTCCTGTGTTATCTCGACGCGAGTGCCGATGGGCGTTTCGAGCGACACACCGAGGCGACCGTCGTCATTGGTGGGGAAGAATTCTGTGCCGACAAATTTCATGAGCATTATCGAGCCGATAAAAATGCCGATACACGCTATGATAGTTAATGTCTTATGACGGACAACAAGACCCAGAAGCGAAGCGTATCCGTTATCGAAAGCGTCCAGACCCTTGTTGATGGGCTTGAAAAAGATATTGTAAAGGCGCGAGTGTTTGTTATTGAGTCTTAGCAGCTGGCTGCACAACATAGGTGTGAGCGAGAGCGCGCAGACGGTCGAAATAATCATCATGATGGTGACCATCCACCCCAACTGGCGGAACATTACGCCTGTCATGCCGGTGACAAGTGTCAGTGGGAAGAACACCGCTATGAGGGTAAGCGTCGATGCCACTACCGATACGGCCACCTCGTTGGTGCCGTGGACAGCGGCCTGTTTCGGGTCGGATCCGCGCTCGATATGTGTGGTGACGTTTTCCAGTACAACGATGGCATCGTCAACAACCATACCGATAGATATGGATAGCGCCGACAACGATATGATATTGAGCGAGTCGCCCGTGATAGCCAGATAGATGAACGAGGCTATCAACGAGATGGGTATGGTGATGGTGATGATAAGGGTCGCTCGCCACCTCCCCAGGAAAAGGAACACCACGATGACGACAAACAAAAGCGCGTACAATACTGTCTCGACAAGCGAACTTATGGTGTTACGTATATTGTCCGAAGTGTCGACGATAACGCCAATGTTGATGTCCGAAGGCAGACGCTTTTGCAGCGACGGAAGCATCTGCTTGACTTTGTTGGATATCTGGACGGAATTGGCGCCGCTTTGTTTCTGTATGACAATCATAGCGCCTTTTTTGCCGTCGTTATAGGTCTGCTGGGTGCGTTCCTCCAGCGAGTCGTCGATAGTCGCCACATCGCGCAGATATACGTTCTTGCCGTTGCGGCTGCCTATGACCAGGTTGGCCAACTGGTCGGACGAGGTGAACTCGCCCTGGACGCGCAGAGAGTATGTATCGGAGCCCACGTCGAATGAACCGCCGGGTATGTTGCGATTTTCGGCCACTATCACTCCCGAAATAGTCTCGACCGGTATGCCGTATGCTTCCAGACGCGCCGGGTCGACATAAACATGAATCTCGCGCTTCGGTGCACCGGATATGGACACCGAACCTACCCCGTCAACACGCGCCAAAGGATTGGCCACAGCGTCGTCAAGGATTTTATAAAGACCCGGCATACTTTCGTCAGCTTGAACCGACAAAAGGACAACGGGAATCATGTCGGACGAGAACTTGAAGATGATGGGGTTCTCGGCATCGTCAGGCAGTGTCGACGCCACCATATCGAGTTTGTCACGCACATCGTTGGTTATAGCGTCGATATCGTGGCCGTATTCGAACTCAAGGGTAATAAGCGAAATGTTTTCGCGGCTTTTTGATGTTATGTGTTTGAGATTCTCAACGGAATTAAGCACATTTTCAAGCGGTCGGGTGACGTTCTGCTCGATATCCTGCGCGCTGGCGCCCGGGTAAGAGGTCATCACCATAATGGTGTTGGTGTCGATATCGGGGAACAGGTCGATGGGCAACTTGCTTAGCGAAAACAATCCCATGATTACGACAGCCACGAAACATAGCGTCGTCATGATGGGTCTTTTCACCGCGCTTCCATATAAACTCATGGTTGAAATATATTTTGGTTGTGTGAGTTGACGATTAAATGATTGATACTATGGTCTTTATGTAAAAGAGTAAGCGTGTTTATTTTTCCTTTAGCTGAACCTCTACACCATCGGCGAGACGAGTCTGACCGGCAATGACGACAGTGTCACCGTCATTAACTCCGCTCAGAATTTCATAACGATTTCCGTCCTGGCGACCTAATTCAACCTTGTTATACGACACGCGGCCATTATTATAGACATAGACGTATCGATTGCCAGACCCAGTCTGCTTTACCACAGCGCGGTCAGGCACCACGACATGATTAGCCGTGCCATGATCGAGCGAGACGCGGGCAAACATACCCGGGAAAAGACGTGACTGAGGATTGTTGACCTGAACCTCGGCCTGGAACGTGCGGGTGGCCGGATCGATATTAGGATAGATGCGGACTATCTTACCTTTGAAATCCTCACCGGGGAAAGCGTCGAAAGTGACATCGACGGGCATACCTGTCTTGACACCGCCCAAGTCGTTCTCGGTGATGTTGATTATTATCTTGACGGCAGGGTTTATCTGACCGACAGTAAGTATCGGCATAGTGCCGCTCATGTCGCCCGGGTCATAGTTACGCGCCGTTACCACACCGGATACCGGAGAGGTCAGCACCGTGTTTTCAAGCAGGTTGTCGTACTGTGTCCGTGCGGCGTCCAGTTGAGCCTTATATTGGTCAACGGCCGCCTGGGTGCCGCTACCGATATTAAGCAGCTGGAGAGCGCGGTTATATTCGCGTTCTATCTGATCAAGATTGACTTTGAGCTGTGTGATGGCCGACTGATCCAGGGTGGCAAGCACCTGACCTTTGTTAACCCGGTCACCTACCTCTACATTGATACTCTTGATACGGTTCATCGTAGCCGGCGAGATGTTGTTTGAGTTAAAAGCCTCGACATTGGCCGTATATTGTTTGGTTTGAGCCACATCGGCGGCATAAACCACATCGACATCTACTATGGGAAGTTCATCGTCAGCCGATGTCACTAATGTTGGTTTGGCCTCTTCTTTTGAACATGAGATAAGCGCCATCGGGATAATAGCGGCGACACCGGCCATTAAAAATAACTGTTTGAGTACCATGCTTGAAATAATATTTTTATTCGCGACCGAGCAGCAAAGTCAGCTCGCTACGGGCTACAAGATAATTATAAATAGATTGATAATATGTAAGACGTGTTTGTGTGAGCGCCAGTTCGGAATCCCTCAGTTCGAGATACGAAGCCGCACCTATCTTAAAGCTTTCCTCCATGATGTTGTGCGCTCTTTCGGCCTGACCGACGTTCTCGGCGTTCGAGGCTATCTGCTTGACATTGAGCATGACATTGTCGCGTGCCAGGTTGACCTGCATGGCCACGCTTTTCTCGAGGTCATCGCGTGTGAGACGCAGTTGCTCTACTTGAATCTCGGCCTCCTTTATCTTGTTCCATCTCGAGCCACCCTGATAGATAGGCAGATTAAGCGTGAGACCCACAACCGAGTAAGGGCTCCAGCGCAAACCTGTAAAAGGACTGCCGTTGGACGACGATGTCCAGTTGTACGACGCCGACAGCGCCAATGTCGGATACCATGCGCGTTTGGCCACCTTGAGCGATTGGCTCATGGTGTTTTGCTGCAAGGTATTCATTACCAGCGTAGTGTTGTTGCTATAATCCATATCAAGCATCAGAGCGTCGTTATACATCGTGTTTTCGTAGTCGGCAAGCTGACCGGCGATATCAAACACGAATTCGACGGGCATACCCATAAGGACATGCAACTGCAACTGTGCACGGCGTACCGCTATGTCTGCCTGAAGCAGTTCGGGCTCGACATTCTTCATAGCCACTGACGTGCGCAATACATCATATTCGCTTGCCGCCCCGGCCTGAAACTGTTTGGTGTATATCTCATTGGTGAGTTTGGCCATATCGTAGCTTTCCTGGATGACTCGCTTCGAGTCATGAGCGAGCAATAGCTGATAATAGGCGTTGCTCACCTGATTAATCAGATTTAGACGCGAGGCTCTTGCCTGTTCGACACTTTGGGCTATCTGGCTGTCCGACAAATCAAGCGATGCCCATAACTGAGGCGCGATAAGAGGCAGTGAAGCGTTAAAACCAAGTTGCCAGGAGTTGTCTCTACCCATCTTAATGCCGTCACTGTTGTTAGACGAAGCCCGCGATTTACTGTCGCTGTCGTCCGGCGCTCCGGCACCTCCTCCCATCAACGAACTCATATCAAAATCCATATAAGCCACCTGTTTGGCAATAGTCCTGCTGTAATTCGCACCGAAAGCGACGTTTGGTAACAACTGAGCCAACACATCCTTGCGCGTGTAGTCCATTCGCGTTATCTCTAAATCGGCTACCGTGATGGTGGGATTGGTATTCAACGCAATCTCAAGACATTCTTCCAGCGTAAGAACCGGAGTGTCCGAAGGAGTGACCGAATCGACCGCCTTTGATTCATTATCAAGGCCGATGTCCGCTTGCGTCTGGGAGTACAATGCCGGAGATACATATAACATACATATACCCAACATCGTAACTGTAAGTTTGGTGTTAAGTGACATTAAAAAGTAAAAATTATCAGTTAAATGATATGGTTGTACACAAATCGGAACCCTTATTTGGCAATTTCCAAAATTTGCACAAAATTACACAATGGACGTGTCTTATAAAAGCTATTGAATGCAAATAAATCCTAAAAATTAACATGATTTCCGAAAGCTTCCAACTTTTTTCCCTATTTGTCCACAATTTCATTTAATATACGCCATCCTCCTGGCACACACGACTGTATGTTTGCATCCTTTTCAGAATACAAACATACGAATTCATAATCTTCTCTTACAGTTGGGAACCGGTATTAGACGTCACCCACCGAGGGATCGTCTGAGTCGGATGACGAGGTAATGTTGGTATCCACTCCCGAGGGTTTGATTTGTTTGAATAGACCGCTGAGGTACTTTTCGTTGAACCTTTGCAGCAGTTCCCAGAAGTTAGGCACAAACAGTGTTCCGACGATGGCGTTTACCGCCATACCGAAGACGACGGCCGTTCCAAGCGATACTCGGCTTGCGGCTCCGGCACCGGTGGCGAAAATCATGGGCATGACACCGAAGACAAAAGCGAGAGCAGTCATGATGATTGGACGGAAGCGAATACGTCCGGCATCGAGGGCAGCCTGGAGGATTGGAGCGCCTGCCTTACGGAAGTCCATGGCATACTCGACAATAAGGATAGCATTTTTGGCGGCCATACCCAACAGTAATATGATGCCTATCTGGGTGTAAATGCTGATGCTCTGCGAAAGGAATATACATCCCATAATGGTTCCGAGAATAGCCGTCGGCG
The DNA here is from genome assembly GCA_022509065.1 of Muribaculaceae bacterium. Taxonomy (GTDB): domain Bacteria; phylum Bacteroidota; class Bacteroidia; order Bacteroidales; family Muribaculaceae; genus CAG-873. Next base: position 39,215 of record JAFLTY010000018.1, on the reverse strand, counting down.
TTGTTATGACCACAGCTATCGGGTCTGTCCACGACTCGTACTGAGCCGCAAGCACCAGTATGGTGATGATAATGGCGAAGATAAGTACCATCGTGATGGTTGTTCCGGCCTGTGTTTCTTGATAAGCCTCGCCTGTCCACGCATAACCGAAATTGTCGCCGGCAGTCTTTTGCAGTATTTCCTCCATGGCTTTGATGCCTTCGGATGACGACACGCCTTTGGCCGGTGTCCCCGTTACCGATGCCGTCTGATACATATTGTAGCGGCTCACTGTAGCCTGTCCCATCGAGGGCTCTACGGTGGCAAAAGAGCCGAAGGTGACCATATCGCCGTTGGCGTTACGCACACCAAGTTGCAATATGTCGTCAATATTGGCGCGAGACACTGCGTCGGCCGAGATATTGACCTGATAGACACGGCCGAACTCAACGAAGTCGTTGACATAGCTGCCACCCATAAAAGCTGACAGGGCGGAATACACGTCTTCGAGAGCGAGCTGTTGCATTTTGACCTTGTCGCGGTCTATTTTTATTGTATATTGTGGCACGTTGCCCTCGTACATCGAGGTGACCGAAGCGAGCCTCGGGTCGTTGGCACCGGCTTCCTGCATAGCCTGGACTGTCTTATACAGTTGGTCGGCACCGAGACTGTTGATATCAAGAATCTGCATCTGCGCACCCGATGTCAACCCAAGCCCGGGAATGGCGGGAGGATTAATCGAAAAGACAACCGCCTCCTGTATACGCGACGTAATGGCATCCACTTTCTCTATGACGGCATCTACCGAATGCTCTTTGCCTTTGCGTTCGTTCCACGGTTTGAGGACGACAAACATCGAACCGGAATTACTCCCCGAGCCACCTCCTGCAAATGAATGGCCGGAAACGGTCATGATAGTCTGAACCTCCGGGATTTCCTGCACTTGTGATTGAATTTGACGCAGAACGGCGTCGGTGCGGTCGAGTGACGCCCCTGTGGGGAGCTGAACCGACGTGATGAAATAACCTTGATCCTCGGATGGTATGTAACTGGTCGGCCACTTCATGAAACCCCAGAAAGCGGCAACAATTATTCCGGCAAAGATGACGAGACACACCAGCGGATGCTTCAGCATGCGACCCGTAAGGCCGACATAACCCGACAAGGTCTTGCCGAAAGCTGTGTTGAACCATTTGAAGAGGAAGAAACGCGCCGGTTTGCGTGGCATAAGAAAGAGTGCGCACATTGCCGGGGTGAATGTAAGCGCGTTGAAACCCGAGAAGGCCGTCGACACAGCGATTGTCAATGCGAACTGTTTGTATAGCTCACCCGTTATGCCCGAAATGAAAGCTGTGGGAATAAACACCGACAGCAGGACGAGGACTTCGCCGACTACAGGTCCCTGTAATTCCTGCATGGCTTTGAGCGCGGCCTGGCGCTGCGTAAGTTTACCCTGGTCGAGAAGTCTGGCACAGTCCTCGACAACCACTATGGCGTCGTCCACCACAATAGCGATGGCCAGTACCATGCCGAAGAGCGTGAGGGTGTTTATTGTGAAGCCCATGACCTTCATGACCGCGAACGTTGCGATGAGCGACACCGGTATGGTAAGCATAGGTATGACGACAGCACGCCAGTTCTGCAGGAACAGCAGGATGACTACCATCACTATAAGGGTCGTTTCGAGGAAAGTCATCAATACTTCGTCAATCGATGCCGTCACCACCTGGGTGGTATTCATGACTACGTCATACTTGATGCCCTGCGGAAAATACTGTGCAAGCTCCTGTAGACGCGCTTCCACTCTTTTTGCCACATCAAGGGCATTCGCACCGGGAAGCTGCTGTATGGCGATAAGGGCTGTTTCCTCGCCGTTTACACGCGACACCTGACCGTACGACTGACTGCCCAGGTCGACACGAGCGATATCTCCCAAGCGCAACATACCGCCGTCCGAATTGGTTCGGAGAATTATATTGGCGAATTCTTCGGGCGACTGCAGACGACCTTGTGACGTTATAGTGTACTGGAACTGCTCATCCGAACCGATGGGCGGAGCGCCCACCGACCCAGCCGACACAGCCATGTTCTGACTTTCTATCATGCCGACAACATCAGCGGGAGTGAGACCGCGCACCTGCATCTTGGCAGGGTCGAGCCATATACGCATGCTGTACTCACCGGCACCGAAAGCACCCACGCCCCCTACTCCGTCCACTCGCGCCAGGTCATCGACCATGTGCAGCTTCGCGTAATTGGTGAGATAAAGGGCGTCGTAACGGTGAGGATCGTCTGACTTCAAGGCTATAAATAGCACAATATTTGACGATTCGGACATTACCGACACGCCTTCCTGTTTGACCGATGTCGGGAGGGAAGCCTCGGCGAGCGATATCCTGTTCTGTACCTTGACAGTGGCCATATCAAGATCGACACCGTTCTCGAAAGTTATTGTCAGATTGTACGAGCCGTCACTGCTCGACGTTGAGCTCATATACATCATACCTTCGATACCGTTGACTTGCTCTTCGATGGGTATGCCCACGGTTTCGGCGACAGTCTGCGCGTCGGCACCGGGGTAGCTGGCGCTTACCATGACGGTAGGAGGTGTTATCTCCGGATATTGAGCCACAGGAAGTGTCTTCACCGTCATCAGACCGGCAAAAATCATGAGGATGGCCAGAACTGTGGCGAATATAGGCCTGTTGATGAAAAAACGCGACAACATAAGTCTATCAATTATCGTGTTTACTTACGAATATCGTTCTCATTGGTTTGCAGCCGGGGGCTTACCTTCATGCCGTCACGGACTTTAAGCAACGCTTTGGTCACATAACGGTCGCCGGGCGCTATACCTTTCGTGACAAGGCGCATTGTCGGGGTGACCAATTCTCCGGTAGTTATCGGAGTATAAACCACCTTGTCCGAATCGTTCACCACGTAGACAAACGAGCCGAGCTGGTCTTTGCTTATAGCCGCATCCTCAATCATGATACCATTGGGCACAACTTGGGTGGGAAACTTGACGGTAGCTACCATGCCCGGACGCAGCTCGTTGTTTTTGTTGTCGATATGAGCCTGCACAACCATTTGACCGGTAGTAACATCGATAACCGGCGACATATATGAAAGATCGGCAGTGTAGCTGTGCGGAAGCGTATCTCCAAACTCGACCGGTATATGCTTGAGGTCAAGGATGTCATGATTGAAGCTGCCGCTGTTCACCATATCGATAAGTTCGTTATCATCGATATTGAAATTTGCGGTCACTATCGACGAGTCATAGATGCGAGCAAGAGTAACAGGGCTGCCGCTACCGGCCAGATAAGCCCCGTCGCTCAAGGGAGTTGCCGTCACCCTGCCGTCGAAAGGTGCGCGTACCGTGCAATACCCGAGGTTGGTCTGCGCGTTTGTCAATGCTGCTTCGGCGCTTCTTATTGCTGCTTGAGATGTCTCCATATTGCTTTTGGCCTGCAACAACTCCATTTCGCTGACAGCATCACTGGCATAGGCCTTTTTCATCGCCTCGTAGTTCTTCACATAATAATCGTACTGCGCCTTCTCGTTATCAAGCTCTGCTTTGGCCTGATTAACAGCATCGACATATTGCTTCGACTCGATATTAAAAAGCACCTGTCCTTTTTTTACCGGTTCGCCTGCTGTGTAAGGATGACTTAAAAGGTAACCGTTCACACGTGCCACCAAGTCGACCGACGCATTGGCCGAAAGATAACCGGGATAAGTCTTATATATCGTAACAGTATCGACAACCGGAACTGCCACATCAATAACAGGCAGAACCTCAGCCGTCTCAGTGTCCTTCTTACTATCCGAGTGACAGGCTGTGACCATTAAACTTGCGCCGATAAACAAGGTCGAGGCTTTCAAAGCGAGCAGTGAAGCAGATATTTTCATAGCTGTATATTTTTTTTATTGCAGAGTGATGTGTTTTTTATTTGTCAGTGCGATATTATATGATTAGTCGTTGCTCCAACCTCCTCCAAGAGCTTTATAAAGGTCTATCAGAGCGATGACAGCCTGACCTTGCGCCTGGATGAGAGTGTTGTCGTATGTCAGGTAAGAGACCTGGGCATCGGCCACATTTATAAACGCAGCTATGCCATTCTTATACTGATCGATAGCGAGCTTATCATAGTCGGCACTTGCTTGCACCAATTTGGTCAGGTTATCTATATATTTTAAGTCGGAGAAATATGCCGAGAGTGCGTTGTCGGTCTCCTCGAAAGCCGTCATGACAGTCAGATTATAATTATCGACAGCGTTTTGTAGTGTTTCGCGCGCAGCGCTGACATTGTATTTTCGAGCCAAACCGTCAAAGATAGTCCAGGATAGTGTCGGCGCTATGGAATATTGGAAAGCACCGCTTTTGAAAATGTCTCCGGGACGATGTGCTGCCACACCTACCATTCCTGTCAGCGAAAGGTCGGGCAGATAATCTTTTTTGGCTATTCCGAGTTGAGCGGCGTATTCGTCAATTTCTTTCTCTGCTTCAACCACGTCGGGACGACGACGGAGCAGGTCGGCCGGGATACCGTTTGCCACAGGCTGCAGATAAGCGGGGATAGAACCCATGACGCTGAGTGTTTCATACAGGTCGTCGGGATTCTCGACGACAAGCACTGCAAGAGCGTTAATATATTGGCGGACAGAACTTTCGAGTGTAGGTATCGATGCTATGGTGCTGTAATACACCGTCTTTGCCTGGTCGACATCCATGCGCGAAGCAAGCCCCGAGTCATAACGAGCCTCGGCAATCTTCAACGCTTTCATCTGGCTGGCGGCATGTTCGTTGGCCACCGTGATTTGAGCCTGCGCGACTCGCAAATCGACATACGTTGTAGCTATCTGAGCCGCCAATGACACCAATACGCCGGCATGGTCGGCGCGACTGACTTCAACAGCGGCTTTTTTTGCCTTGACCTGTGCCGTAACCTTGCCAAAGACATCTATCTCCCAACTCATATTGATAGTACCCGAGAGATACGACGTATTGGACACAGAGCCTTTTGAACCGTACATCAAACCAGATGCGCGCTCCTTATCATAACCGATGCCGAGCGAAAAAGACGGATAATAGGATGCCTTAGCCGAACCGACAGCATTCTTTGCTATCTCAATGCGGCGCGTAGCCATCGCCACATTATAATTCCGTTGCAACCCAATTTCGACAAGCGAGTCAAGGACAGGGTCTTCGAAACACTTCCACCAATCGGCACTTGGCATTTGCACATCGTTCGAAGCACCGCTATATCGAGACCACCATTGAGCGGTTTCGGTCGAAACGTCCGTAAGGGCTTCCTCAGCTTCAACGGTTAGCGAGGATTGTAAACCGGCAAACAGTAATAGTGCGATGAAAAATCTTTTTGTGCCACTCTCCTTATATCGGTTTTTCATAACATCTGATAATTTAGGTGTGTGTTGTTTTGAAATGCGGGTCTTTATCACTGATAGTTACAATAGTTAACAAAAACTACCTTTTTAATTAAACATTATTACAAACTCTAAGCAAATAGTGAGTATTTATGTGATACATTTATAACAATGTTTGTCGCGTAAAGTTTAAAGCAATCCATGAATAACGAAAAGCATACTGAAACTCACGAAACTCCCGAAAGTGTCAAAAAATATTGAAGAAGAGAGAAAAGTGTTGAAAAATGCGTACATTTGCATATATTTCTACCGAAAGGCGCATTGACGCCACAATTAAAGAATCGATTATGAGATACACCAATTATTTAACATTATTTGTTATAACTGCTTTACCTATGAAGGTTTTTTCGGCACAAGACCAACTGCATTATCCCGAAGCTCCACACGATAACACCACGGATGTTTACTTCGGAACCACTGTATCGGATATATACAGACCCTTGGAGAACGATACAGCTGCCGACACAAAACGTTGGGTCGAAGCTGAAAACATCGTCACTCGCCAATATCTCGATGCCATCCCTTATCGCGATGATTTGCGCAAACGTCTTTCGGAACTTAACGATTATTCCAAGATTGGTTTGCCATCTCATAAACCTGACGGAATGTATTACTGGTTTGAAAACGACGGGCTCCAAAATCAAAGCGTGTTGTACCGCAGCGAGACCCCGTTTGGGGAGAAAGAGGTGTTCTTGGATCCCAATAAGTTGAGCACTGACGGTACGGTGGCGCTGACCGGTATTGTAATGAGCCCGGACGGACGCTACGCCGCCTATACCATAAGTCGCAGCGGTAGCGACTGGACAGAAATTTATGTGATGGACGTCAAAACCAAACAGCTTCTTGACGACCACATAAAATGGGCTAAGTTCACCCAGCCTTCATGGAGCGGGGACGGTTTCTTCTATAACGCATACGATGCTCCGGAGAGCGGCAAAGAATATTCGAACGCCAACGAGTACCATAAGGTTTATTACCACAAAATAGGCACATCGCAAGCCGACGACACTGTGGCTTTCAGCGACATGAACGCGCCCTTGCATTTCCACAACGGTTGGGCTTCGGAAGACGGGTCGCTGCTTGTTGTAATCATTGGCGGTGAAGGCATTGGCGACGGCGTAGTGATTAAGAAATTAAACGAACCGCAGAGCGAATTCATCGTCGTTGAGCCATCCCAGAATTATTATATGGAACCTCTTGACGCCGACAGCGAATATTTGATGCTCTATACCTCGAAAGGTGCACCGAACAACCGTGTCGTTAAAGTACCGCTCGACCATCCGGAATATGAGAACTGGATTGATGTCATACCGGAAAGTGACTGCGTGCTTGAGAGTGTCGAAGTCACAGACAACTACCTCATAGCCAAGTATCTTAAAGACGCAGCCTCTAAAGCTGTGGTTTATGACAAAAAGGGTAACAAAATCCGTGAAATTGACCTTCCGGGTTACGGCACTGTGACTTTTTCGGCATCGAAAGCAAGTCCCGACGTCTTTTACTCTTTCGCTTCGTTTACCACTCCATCAACTGTTTACAGTTATGACATGGAGAATAACACCTCGTCGCAGATTTATAGTCCTGAACTCAAAGGATTTAACGCCGACGAATATGTCACCGAACAGGTTTGGTACAAATCAAAAGACGGCACAGAAATACCTATGTTCCTGGTGTATAAGAAAGGCCTCAAAAAAGACGGCTCCAATCCGGTCTATCTCTATGGTTACGGAGGTTTCAACATAAGTCTGAACCCCGCCTTCTCGGCCAACAGGCTGCTATGGCTTGAAAACGGAGGCATATACGCGCAGGCTAATCTGCGTGGAGGCGGCGAATATGGCGAGCCTTGGCATCTTGCCGGAACTAAACTGAACAAACAGAATGTGTTTGACGATTTTATCTCGGCGGCCGAATACCTTATATCACAAGGATGGACAGTGCCTGAGTTACTTACAATAGAAGGCGGTTCCAACGGTGGCCTTCTTGTCGGCGCCACTGTCAATCAAAGGCCTGAGCTGTTTAAGGTGGCCATACCTCGTGTGGGTGTCATGGACATGATGCGATACCATCTCTTCACCATCGGTTGGAACTGGGCGGCCGATTACGGAACGTCGGCTGACAGTCCCGAAATGGCTCAATATCTCCTGAGATATTCGCCTTTACATAACATAAAGAATGACGGAACATCATATCCTGCTATCTTGGTAACAACAGCCGACCATGACGACCGTGTTGTACCGGCACACTCTTTCAAATATGCGGCGCGGCTACAGGCTTCCGACACCGGAAACAATCCCAAGCTTATTAGAATCGATTCGAAAGCCGGCCACGGCGGAGGTAAACCCATATCGAAGACCATAGACGAATGGGCAGACATATATTCGTTTATTTTTAATAATCTAGGTGTTAACCCACACGTTAGCAAATAATTAATTGAAAAAGCCAACTTTCATATATAATATACTTGCTGCGTGCTGTTTGACGGTTTTGACGCTCCTTTCATCATGTTTCACAGGGGTTGAATCCACCCCGGCTATCACATCAAAGGAGCTGAAAAAGCAAAAAATAGTGACGACACCCGAAAGCTTGCTCTTGGCCGATGTTGTTCCTCAAAAACCGTCTGAATGGAGTAAAGGAAAACGTTTTTACATATCGGACGCAAGAGCAGTCCGGGCTTTGTGGCGTACAGAACCCTTAATAGATTCTGATAGTCTTCTGGGAAAGACAGCGACACTTCTTCGAGTAGACACAGTACCGTCTTTAACCGGTAAACCGGAGGTAAGCTTAATCTTTGAAACCGAGCACCCGTACGTTACCCTTGAAATGCGTCCCGGCTTCACCATTGAACAATGGGAAGCGCTGAATATGCTGACGTTACCATACTTCATAGACTGGGATATGGTAGACGAAGTTAACCGACGTCTTAAAGACTCACAACTTTACATTCTTTCCGGTCGGCGAATAGGCAACGACAGCGTGGACACCATCGGAACTCGCTATCAATCGGTCAGAGTCATCGACGTTGTTCCGGCTACCGAGGCAACCCCATTGCGCGTCAGGCTGATTGATGACGAGAATCACCTGTCATCAGTGCTTATGACTATAGGAGATGCTACGACGGCGCGGCGAAATTTCGAGACTATATTCGCCATCGAAAACCCTCGTAACAAGTATAAACATATCTCGGACGACAACTGGCAGCTTATACAGAAAAGCAAAGTCAAAATTGGAATGACTCCCGAGGAATGCCGACTGGCGCTTGGATCGCCCGATAGTTATACTCGTATTCCGACAACAGCCGGTATGGTAGAGAGATGGACATACACCAACGGCGTTTATCTCATGTTTGAAGACGGTCTTTTGTCAAGGACAAACCTTTAGGAAGTAAAGGATTACACGCTCTAAAGAGCTACATGATGACAACCTCTAAGAGACTGAATATTACTTAGAAATAAAACACCGCTACAACCCTTTGTCAGGGATTGAGTTGATTGGGGTCAAAAAACGACATTATATCCTCAGTCATTTTTAAAGCTTGTGCCCCGGGACCGTCGGGATTTAAATTTGCCGACATAGAATATAACGTCATGGCTCGTTTACGGTCGCCGTTGCGCCATGCTTCGGCTCCTTCAACATAATATTTGTGAGCCAGCTCATTATTATCCTGAGAAGATTGCTCTGTCTCGGGGATTTGACGAGCTTTTATTTTGCGTTTTTCCATTTTTGTTATAAATTTGTGCAAAGTTAATAAAAATGCTGAAATAGAGAATCATTCATATCTAAGATGTCCTCTGACCCTCAGAATTCCCGGCTTCCGGTTTTAGCCGTAGTTGTACCCTGCTATAACGAATCGCAGGCTCTTCCGCACACACTTCCCGTCCTTTTGGAAATACTTAACAGTCTTCATCAGCTGCAGTTGGCTTCCGAACATAGCTATATCTTGTGCGTAGACGACGGCAGTAAGGATGACACGTGGCAGGTTATCGAAAAATTTCACGCTATCAATCCACGCGTCAAGGGCATAGCGCTTGCCCACAACCGAGGTCACCAATACGCTTTGCTGGCTGGTCTAATGACAGTAAGAGGTCACTGCGAGGCCGCTGTTACAATCGACGCTGATTTGCAGGATGACCCCAATGCTATCATCGAAATGATGCATAAATTCCGCGAGGGCAAAGAAATAATCTATGGTGTCAGGTCGTCGCGCCAGTCGGATACAGCGTTTAAACGCAATACTGCTCATGCTTTCTACAGTTTTCAGAAAGCCATGGGTCTTGAAACGGTTTACGATCACGCTGACTACCGACTTATGAGCAACCGCGCCATTGATTTGCTATCAGAATATGGGGAATCCAACATGTTTTTGCGCGGTATTGTCCCACTAATAGGACTGGAGAACGATATTGTGACCTACGAGCGCAAACAACGCGTAGCCGGTGTCTCGAAATACCCGCTGACTAAAATGCTGTCGTTTTCAATCGATGGCATCACATCGTTTTCGGCACAACCGATGCGATGGATATTCATTACAGGTCTTGTCATCTTCTTGTTGACAATATTAGTCGGCCTTTATGTCCTTGTCTCACATTTCTTCATCCATCACACCAGTCCCGGATGGACATCGCTGATGCTTTCCATTTGGGGTCTTGGCAGCCTTATTCTCATGGCAATTGGCATTGTCGGGGAATACATCGGAAAGATATTCACAGAAGTTAAGAACCGTCCCAGATTCGCTGTTAAAGACAAACTTTGGGACTAAAGATGTACATACAACGTGAAAAAAACTATCATCCTTTCTGCTCTTTGCATCCTTGTCTTACCTGCGCTGAAAGCGGCTTTACCACAGACCGAGCTCTATAATGCACAACAATGCGAAGGGTCGTTGACTCCCTATCCTACCGAGATAGCGTCTTTCGAGTATCCCGATACGCTGACACCAAGATACATCAGTCATGTGGGACGCCATGGCAGCCGTTACCCGGCATCGGCCACATATACAAAAAAACTTAGTGAGGCTCTGGAGAAAGCCGCATCGACCGGCTCGATAACTAAACTTGGAAAAGAGCTACTTGCTCTGACAAACAAAATAGCGCAAATATCCCAAAACCGATGGGGAGCGCTTGACAGCCTGGGTATGGCTGAACAACGCGCGATCGCAACCCGTATGGTAAAAACCAATCCCGAAGTGTTTACTCATGGAGCAAAGATAAACGCATTATCGTCATATTCTCCTCGTTCCATGATGAGCATGTATAGTTTTGTCCATCAAATGGACAGATTGGACAACACTCTTGAGTTCACCACAACTACCGGTCGTCAGAACTCTTACCTGATGCGTCCCTTTGACGTTGATGACGAGTACACTGAATTCATAAAGAGTAATGCCTGGAAGCCTGCCTATGACGAGTATTTCGAAGAGGTTTGCCCTACTTCGGCCATCAAAAGAGTGCTTGGCGCTGATTATCCGTTCAACGACAAGCATGAAGAACAGGATTTGGCCATCACCGAATATTATGTGATAGCCGGTCTGCAGGCCATGGAACTACCGTCCGAAATGTCGAAATATTTCACGGCGGAAGAGATGAACGCCCTTTGGTCGTGTTTTAATCTACGACAGTATTTACAGCGAAGCAGTTCGACAGTAAGCACAACGCCGGCCGATATAGCCGCCGCTTTGGTTCTTGACATAATAACTCGCGCCGACCAGGCTATTGAGGGCGTCAACCCGGTCGTCGCCGACTTGCGGTTCGGACATGCCGAAACAATCTTCCCTTTGGTGGCTCTTTTACGTCTTCCCGGCTGCTATTACCTGACAAATTATTTTGATACTGTAAACCGCAACTGGAAAGATTTCTTCGTGTCGCCCATGGCTACTAATATTCAGTTTGTCCTACTGCAACATAAAACCAACGATCGCTGGTATGTATGTGTGAAACACAACGAAAAAGCAGTGTCTCTCATTCCCGGCAACAATAATATCTTTATACCGTGGGGTGAAGCTCGAAGATATATGATGAACTGCGTGCCTTTATTCGCTCAATAAAGAAAAAACACAGTGAGACTCTCCGAACTGAAAAAAGACATAGAAAACCGGCTTACACCTGCTGTCGGCAACAAAGAAGCCGAGGCTGTGACTCGTATAATTTTAGAGGATACCCTTGGAATAAACCGGGTGAATATAGCCTTGTATCCTGACCGGGAGGTTACCGATGATACAGTAATGTCAGTTAATCGAATGACCGACAGAGTGATTCAAGGAGAGCCCCTGCAATACATCCTCGGTTATGCCGATTTCCATGGTTTAAGATTAAAGGTCGATAGCTCTGTTCTTATACCTCGTCCGGAGACCTCCGCTCTTGTCGATTTGGTGGTTGACACGTTGGCTCACGCCAAGGACAAAAGACTTCTTGATGTAGGAACCGGTTCCGGGGCAATCGCCATCGCTTTGGCGCGCGAACTCCCGTTTGCCGATATAACCGCTGTCGATATATCGTCCGACGCCCTTACTGTGGCTAAGTCGAACGCTCATCAAAACGGAGTGGAAAAATACATAAATTTCAAATATTGCGACATCCTTAATGACCCGCTGCCCGGTGATGACTATGATGCTGTAGTGTCAAATCCGCCGTATGTTGCCGAGCATGAAAAAACCGGGATGGACAACAGGGTACTCGATTACGAACCGCATACTGCTCTGTTTGTACCGGACAAAGACCCGCTGCTCTTTTATCGTGAGATAGCGCAAAAAGCATTCGATAAATTGAAAACTGGCGGCTATATTTTTTTTGAAATTAATCCGTTATATCACAAACAACTTGAGCAACTCATTTCGTCACTGGGTTACACCGATATTACAGTCTCGCGTGATTTTTGTGGCAGAACAAGGTTCTTACAGGCAAGCAAAACATGACTATCGGAAAAAATAAAATGACCGCCGACAAAGCTCTTGTCAAACTCGAAACCTTGTGTGCCGGGGCTGAACGTTGTTCCTACGAATTGCTACAAAAACTCTATAAGTGGCAAATCAATCAATCGGATGCGGAAAAAATAATGGCATCCCTTGAAAACCGTGGTTTTGTCAACGACGAGCGTTTTACTAAATCGTTTATACATGACAAGATAACATTTGACAGATGGGGTCCTCGCAAGATTGCTGTGGCGCTTGCACAAAAAAGAATAGACAGTCGGCTTATACGTGAATCGCTTGCGGAAGTGGATGAGAACGTCATAAAGGAAAACCTCATGCACATACTGAAAGTTAAACTGAAAGACTCGTTAGAATATTTAAACAACTTCGACTTCCGTGCTAAATTATTTCGCTTTCTGATAGCGCGAGGTTACTCTTCAAAAGATATTTCTGATGCCATAAATAATCTGCGTAACTCTTTGAATGAGGAATAAGTCCCACAGATGAACTACGAATGTGCATATATAGACATTACGGGAAAACTTCTCGAAGGGAAGAAAGGCAGTTATGTCTGTGAAGCAAAGATTGGCAACGGAGGCAATGGCAAAATATATAAAGGCCGGGTCATAGACAGTCACGGTGACATCGACATGCCTTCAACAGTGGCTTTGAAACAAATACCGGCCAATAAGAATTCAAATGAGATATATTTCGCACATTTGCTCTCTAATACTCCTATCGAAGGACTGGCACCGGTTTATGAAGCTTTCGTTCAGGACAATCATTGTTATGTCATAATGCCATTCATATCAGGCACGCGACTTTCTGATACCATCGACCGATTTGTTCCGAATACCCGAAACGTGTCGGTATCCCTACCCTGCATTATCGTTTTACAAATAGCTCACACCATTAATCATCTACATAACAACAATATAGCGCATTTGGACATCAAACCGTCCAATATCTTATTGACCGGAATAAATCGTCGCCCAATTTTGATTGATTACGGAACTATGCGACATATCCGGAATAAAAAAGGAACGGACACGTCAATTTTCGCCTCGCATGTCACTGACGGCTATTCGGCGCCCGAACTTTATGATTGTAATTACAGCATGGCGGTTCAAAGTGACATCTTCTCTCTCGGCGCTCTTTTATACAAACTGTCGACAGGTAAAACACCTCCCTGCTCGTGCTCCGACGGCTTTAAGACTTTCAAACATTCACAGTTCGACAGCGTACCGTATATATACCGTGACGTGCTGAACAAATCTATGGCAATAAACGCTCACCACCGATATAAGGATATGACAGCGCTAATTGGTGATTTGGCGGAATGTCTTGAAGTAACTGACCATAATTAAAGTACTAATTAACAAAATATTTATCCAAAATTTCTCCAAATATATAATTATCCCAATTCAAAAAGCATCTAATAATAATCGCGTCTTATGTGGCAAAAAATTAAATCTGTACCATACGGAAAATGGCTTTTCCTTTTAGTTTCCGCCATAGTTGTCGCCGGATTTTTGTATTTTTCGAAAATCCTTGTGGACGATTTGTCCGAACGCGAACGCGAACGAATGGAAATATGGGCAGACGCCACAAAAGAAATACTAAGGCAGTTTGGAGACAGTTCCGATGAACAATACATCGAAGTCGATGACAGCGTTTACGACACTCCGCCTATGCCAGTGGTCGATATCAGCTTCTTATTGCGCATACTGGAAGGTAACACCACTATTCCGGTGCTCCTCATTGACGAAGATGGCAACATTAAAAACCACCGAAATTTCGATCTGCCTGAACCATACGATGTGACAGCCGGATATGACCAGCTGAGTCCGGCCAATCAGCAATATCTGGACAAAAAACTGAATCAACTTTCGGGAACGGAAAATGTCATTGATATCGAACTGGATGACGGTGCTTTTCAACATCTTTTATACGAGGATTCCAAGTTGCTTCAACGGCTAAGTTACTTCCCTTATATACAGTTGGCAGTCATGATTGTTTTCCTTCTGGTTGTCTATTTTGCCGTTACATCAAGCAAACAGGCGGAACAAAACAAAGTTTGGGTGGGATTGTCAAAAGAGACAGCACATCAGCTCGGAACACCGATATCATCTCTCATGGCATGGATGGAGCTTCTGCCTGAAATGGGTACTGACCGCGATACCTGCGCCGAAATGGATAAGGATGTCAAGCGTCTTTCGACGATAGCCTCTCGTTTCTCTAAAATAGGGTCACGTCCCGATATGTCGTCCGAAAACTTAGGCAGTATAGTTACTCATGCCGCTGAATACATGGCATCGCGCGTTTCCAAACGCATTGAACTGACATGCGACATTCATAATGAAAACCTGGAAGTTAAGGCCAGTACGCCGTTATTCGAATGGGTAATGGAGAATCTCATCAAAAATGCTGTCGATGCTGTGGAAGGCACCGGCAAGATTTCTATCAATGTCTTTCAGGAAAAAGCTCAGGCCATCATTGAAATCAGCGATACAGGGAAAGGTATCGCCCCCAAAAACCATAAGCGCATTTTCAAACCCGGATTTACAACAAAAAGTCGCGGCTGGGGACTGGGTCTGACTTTGGCTAAACGAATAGTCGAGCAATACCATAGCGGTCGTATTTTCGTCAAGGAATCCAATCCCGGCGAAGGCACCACTTTTCGTATCGAATTACCTCTTTCTCATACAATAAAGACCAAATGACAGGCGTTTTATAGCTAAGTAATTTATATGAATATCCAATGAAGAATAACATCATCCATATATGCCTTTTATTCACTCTATGCCTACTGACGGCGTGCGGTGGTGCCAAACTTTCGGTAGCCGACGAGCAACTTGCCCGAGGTGAATACAATGACGCAGCAAAGACTTACCGAAAAATATACAACAAACTCACCAAGAAAGAAGAGCGGGCTCAAAGAGGCGAAGTCGCTTACAAAATGGCTGAGTGTCACCGTATGCTCAATCAGACAGCGCGAGCCGAAGCCGCCTACGCTAACGCCATCCGATACGGTGTTACCGATTCAATGGCTCTTTTCAGACTGGCTCAAATGCAACACGCCAATGCTAAATTTGCAGCAGCGATAAAAAGTTATGAGGATTTTCTGGAAAAGAAACCCGGCGATGTAGCCGCCATGAACGGTCTCTCAGGGGCACGTTTCAGTGCTTCTAAACCCGCCGTTTCGCGTTATAAAGTTGCGCAAAGCAAATTGTTCAACAGCCGACGAGCCGATTTCTCGCCTATGTACTATGACAAGTCGTACGACAGGCTTTATTTTACTACCACTAACGAGAAAGTCAATGGTAGTAGACATAGCGAAATAACGGGAATGAAAAACGGCGACATCTGGGTATCGACCAAGAACGAAAAAGGTGAGTGGACAAAACCCGAACCGGTCGAAGGCGAACTCAACAGCGAACTCGACGAGGGCATCATATCTTTTTCGCCCGACGGCTCCACAATGTATCTGACAAAAGCGCGCAGAGAACCCAATTCTTCCACCGGAGTTGAAATCTTCACATCGACACGAAGCGACGCCAAATGGTCGGCTCCCGTCAAATTCGAGATAACCGCCGACACTATTTCATCTTATGGACACCCTGCTGTGTCTCCCGACGGAACGTGGCTGTATTTTACAAGCGATATGCCGGGAGGTAGCGGAGGTAAGGATCTTTGGCGAATCAACCTGAAAGAACGCGGGGGCAGTTTGGAGAATCTTGGTGAATGGATTAACACTCCCGGTGACGAGATGTTCCCCTATGTTCGCACCGACTCAATTATTTATTTCGCATCTAACGGCCATCCCGGATTCGGCGGTCTCGACATATTCAAAGCCACTCTTACTCCTTCAGGGGGTTGGAACGTGGAAAACATGGGACAACCGTTGAACTCTTCGTCCGACGATTTCGGAATTACTTTCGGACCCGGCGAAACGGGTTACTTCTCATCTAACCGAGGGGATGCTCGCGGTTATGACCATATATATTCCTTTGAGCTTCCCGACCTTAAAATAAACATTTCCGGATGGGTTTTGGATCGTGACGAAGAGCCTGTACCTAACGCCGTGATACGTATAGTCGGAAGTGACGGTTCAAACCAAAAACAGGTTGCTCGCGATGACGGCTCTTTTTCTTTCCCTCTTGATAGAGGCATCAGTTACGTCATGATGGCCGGAGCCAAGGGTTATCTTAACGCCAAACAGGAATTTACGAGCGATATCGCTGAGGAAGACGCCGAATATGGCGTTGACTTTATCCTCGCTTCAATCACCAAGCCTGTCGTTGTCGAGAACATTTTCTATGATTTTGACAAAGCTACCCTCCGACCCGAATCAAAAACATCGCTTGACGAACTGGCTCAGGTCTTACGTGACAATCCTAACGTTACTATAGAAATGGCCTCGCACACCGACCGCAAGGGTTCCGAGCAATACAACATAGATCTCTCCGGACGGCGAGCACAATCGGTTATCGACTATCTCATTTCTGTGGGTATCTCTCCGGACCGCTTGCAAAGTCAGGGATATGGAAAATCAAGACCAAAAAAAATCACCAAAAAACTTGCTCGCGAACATCCTCAGTTCACCGAAGGTACTGTTCTGACGGAAGAATTCATTAACACTCTTTCGCCGGAAGACCAGGAAATCGCAGACCAGATAAACCGCCGTACCGAATTCCAGGTGCTTTCAATCGACTATCAGATGTATTGATTATTTTTATATATTCACGGGTAATAAGAAGTGTATCAATATATTATATGGAGACATACCGTTACACTCCATTAAGCACCCACAGATAATCACTTTTTTGATTTGTCATAAATGAAACTGAGGACAGAACTCGAGATTCGTAGGTCTACAAACCCGTTGAATGAACAAGACTCATTAGTCTCGTTAGGGTCATGTTTCAGTCATGCCGTAGGGAGCAGGTTGTTCCAAGGTGGCATTTCTATCTCAGTCACTCCTTTGGGTATTCTTTTCAACCCTCTTTCAATCGGTGAGACAGTTAAGCGTGCCTTGGAAAGACGTCCATTTTCTTATAACGACCTGTATCAAGATTCAAACGGCATATTTCATGCTTTGGCGTTCGAATCTCGCCGCCAAAACACCGATGCGGGTTTGTTGCTTGATGACTTAAATAAAGACTTTGATGCTTTCAGCGATGCGCTTTCGGCTGCAGACTGTTGGCTCATCACATTCGGAACCGCCTGGTGTTTTTCACATATTCCGACAAATTCCGTGGTCGGGAACTGTCATAAATTGAACGACAAAGAATTCAATCGTTTTCTATGCTCGGTTGAACAGATAACCAACCTGTGGACATCTTTAATTCCCAAGAACAAAAGAATTATTTTCAGTGTCAGTCCCGTCCGCCATCTCAACGACGGGCTTCACGGTAACACACTGTCAAAATCAATCCTACATCTATCTATAAACAATATCGTTAATAGATTTCCGAACGTAGAGTATTTTCCGGCCTATGAGGCTCTCAACGATGATTTGCGCGATTATCGTTTCTATGCAGATGACCTTAAACACCCTTCAACTATGGCCGAAGAATACATTTTCGAGCTTTTTCTAAAGACGTACTATGAAACTTCGGTCATCCAAAATATAGTTGACACTCGCAGAAAGTTCATCCACCAACAACATCGTCCCATTCTGACATAATGCAAATAAATTACTTACCTGCATACATCACACACATAATAACGGACAGCAGACGTGCAACAAAAAAGGATCTGGAATCAGGTAGCACGGCATTTGTCGCAATAAGAACTGCGGTAGGCGATGGCCATAAGTATATCCCGGAATTATATTCACGCGGTATGCGGCATTTCATCGTAGACCACTGTGATGATACCATCGGAGAAGGGATGGCTGACGCCACGTTTATTGTGGCCGAGGAAAACACTATCGGTTTTCTGATTAAAGAATTGGGGGAAAGACTAAAAAAAAGCAACAGCAAACAGATTGTCGTTACAGGAAGCAAAAAGAAGACTACAGTTAAAGAATTGCTTACAAAAACCATGAGACAACACGGGGTAAGTGTCTCCCGAAGTCCTCGTACATGGAACTCCGCAATGGGGGTAGTTCTCAGCCTCTTTGACAATCTGGAGAAAGACACCGAATATATCATTACTGAAATAGGCATAGATGCGCCCCGACAAGCCGAGCTACTTAAGCCTGTCTTGCAGCCCGAAATCGGTATAATTTCCGAGATAACGGATGAGCATGACGAGGCTTTCAAAAGTCATTCCGAAAAGATTGCAGAGAAAATAGCTATCGTCCGCAATGCAAAAAAAATAGTCTATCTGAACACAGACCCCGAACTACATCGCCAAATAAGAGATTTACACCACCCGAATACAGTAGCCGTCCGTAATATAGAGGAACTCATAGAAGCGGTGTGTGGTTTTCCCTGTTGTAAACAGGAAATATCGACTCGTATCGAGGTGCGTAAAATTCCTGACGACGGCATACTTTTTCTTGACTCATTTACCAACGATTTAGACTCTTTGCCACTTAGTCTTGATTTGGCGGCACAAAGACAAGCAGGACGTGGTCTATCAGTATTTTTAGGTGATTTCGATGGTGATAAGGACAAGGCAAGACAATTGATTGCGGAGAGACATGGCGAAGTGTTCTTTTTTGACACATCTGACAGTCAGTTTATTAACAACCTTAAACGAAATGATTTTGCCAATAAACTCATTCTTATAAAAGGAAAGTCAGAGCCTTTGGCGACATTTTTTGACGAGGCTCGTCATGACACTACCCTTGAAGTTAATCTCGACGCCTTAGTCCACAATTTCAATATACATCGCAAACTCCTTCCACCGGACACGGGCTTGATAGGAATGGTAAAAGCAGATGCTTACGGGATGGGCGCTCTTGAAGTTGGCAAAACCCTGCAGGCTTTCGGTGCCGCTTATCTTGCTGTAGCAGTTATTGATGAAGGCATAGCGTTACGCAACGCTGGTGTGAGGATGCCCATTATTGTCATCAATCCTATCACCAACCGCTATGAGGCATTGTTACGCTATAATCTCGAGCCGGCTGTCTTCTCTTTTGACGAACTGGATAGGATATGCTCCTCAATCGAAAATGTAGCAACGAAACCGCTTCCTATCCATATTAAACTCGACACTGGGATGCATCGAATCGGTTTTTTGGAACACGAACTCGACGAATTGACAAGGACGATATCTGAGAAAAAATTCATAAGACCCGTCTCTGTCTTCAGTCATCTGGCCACAGCCGATTGCGACAATCTTGATGAGTATACACAGCGTCAGATAGACTCATTTGAAAAAATGAGCCGCAGTCTAATGGCCAACTTGGGTTACACAATTAAAAGACATCTGCTGAACACTGCAGGAATCATGCGGTTCGGTCACACTCCGGCTTCATACGATATGGCACGTCCGGGCATTGGATTGTACGGCCTTTCTCCATTATCGGCTAATCACACCTTCAATCTTAAACCTGTTGCACGACTGATTTCAACGATTATATCACTTAAAAAGTGGGATGTCGGAACTCCTATCGGTTACGGATGCCGGGGCGTGACAAAAAAAGAGTCTTATGTGGCTACCTTACCTGTCGGATATGCCGATGGCATAGATAGAAGATTGGGCAACGGCAATGCCAGCTTTTTTATTGACGGTATTGCCTGTCCTACCATAGGAAACATCTGTATGGATCAACTTATGCTTGATGTCACTCCGGCAATTGACGCAGGAAAAACCATTGTGGCCAGAACACAGGTAGAGATATTCGGTTCAGCCGATTCTGTATATAACTTGGCTGAAAAACTTGACACCATCCCCTACGAAATTTTGACAAGTATTTCACCTCGCGTAAGACGCACTTACATCTTCAGCTGATTATTTTTTTTCTCAAGACACCCGGTATAATGGCCAAGTTCTTGACTTCGACACCCGCCCTGCTTCCGGCTATATGCATCGCTACCGGTATAGCGTCGGGATTTTTTATTTGGCCTGTAATCAGCAGTACTGCATTTTTCTTTTTGATATTCGTCGGCATCGTCCTTTTTATCTTTCTAAAAAGATTTCGCCGCTGTTCGATTTTCGGATTGTCGTTCCTTTGTATTATTGTCGGTTTATGGCTCGGCAATACTGCAGTTCCTAAGAGCCTGCCTGAAGAGATATTACCGAAAGCCGCTGTCATTACGGGCAAGGTTGACAAAGTCGTGTACACGCCCAATTCGATGCGCCTATTCATCGATGTCTCGTCATGGCGACTAAAAAACGACACGACACCAATCCCAACCGATTTCAAAGCTTTGGCCGTACTGAACACAACCACAGCAGAAATATTGCCGGGAAGCACGATTCAACTGAATGGTACAGTTCGCCCTCTTGACCATACTACCGACCTGCCTTATGAACCGGATTATAACCGTTTTTTGTATATAGACGGTGTCGTTGCCCGTGTTTATGGTTTTGATAATTATGACTATACCATCGATAATTCAAATGTTACATCGACCAGGCATTTTATCCATTCTTTGAATCAAAGCTGGCAGAGTGCCATAGCTTACAGCGGATTTGATGAAGAGACAACCGTGTTTTTGATTGCCGTCATCGGCGGTAACCATATCCTACTTAGCGAGGATATGGAAGAACAATTCCGTGAAGCCGGAATTTCACATATATTAGCGATAAGTGGCATGCACATAGCCATCATCTTGGCCTTCTTTGCGCTTATTCTCTACCCGATAAAGCTCTTGAGGCAAATGCGCAACATCTATTTCCTCCTCCTTGCCATTTTGGTCATCGGCTATGCTTTCGTGACAGGGGGGTCACCTTCGGCTTGTAGAGCAATGATAATGTGCTGTGTCTTAATGGGAGATAAAATCTTAGAGGTTCGTCCCAACGCATTGCAAAGTCTTTCGGTCGCTGTCATTATATTGTTGTGCATCAACCCCACATGGCTATTTTTACCCGGTTTTCAATTCTCGGTGTGCGCCGTGCTCGGTATTATTCTCTTCCAACCGCTCTTAAATATCGTGCCGGTCAAACGTCCATTGTTAAGAGCTGTGTGGGCTACTTTTATTCTTCCTGTTGTAGCCGTAGCGGGAACTCTCATACTGACATTGTATTACTTTCATACCTTTACATTGAGTTTCTGGCTGTCAAACATTTGGGCGGCAATCTTTGTTCCACCAATTATTATCATCGGGTTCTGCGCAACGTTGTTGAACCTTATAGGATTGTCATCGTCTTTGTTGACTTATTGTGGAGACAGTCTCTTCTCACTGATGCAATCCGGCATTGACGTATCGCAATCTCTGATGCCACGTTCCGAAATAACTATTTTTCTTAACGTACAGAATATCATTATCATTGTAATGGGGCTTATACTAATATCCTATATAATACGACATTACAGAAAGAAAGCTCCATATATTTGTTTGCTTTGTTTTACGGCCATCGTATGTTGCATGCCTTCGATGGAGGCTCAGCTGCCTGAAACCGAACTTTATATTCCACGTTCTCGGCAAAGCACCGACATCATCATTGTAGACAACGGGAAGAGTTACCTTTGGACAAGCAATACAGACAATATTGCGGGGGACTTGAAACAAAATCAGGTTTCTACTCGATACCGGCATTTCTTTGCTAACAGAAAGACATCCGCTATACCGGAGAAGCTTGATTGCGACACCGTAATTGGAAATATCTCTGTACGCCGCAATATGATAAGCTGTAAAGACCTTGCCATCTATATAGCCGACAGCAACGACTTGCCAAATGATAATTGTAAGGCTGACATCGTGATAGTTACAGAATCGTACAATGGGAGCATGAAACAATTGAGAGAGCGAGTCAATGCCGATTCGGTACTTTTATCTCCCGCAATACATTTCTCGAGACACGAAAAGTTTGTGCGCCAACTTGACACCATACCCGGCTCGTATCGCTCTTTGCGCGACAAAGGTTTTGCTTGGCGACAATAATCAAATGTTTGAAAACACACAAGCTAAAACAAAGAACTAATCAAAATATGATGTTTTGATTAAACTAAAAAAATCAGTAATTTTGCAACACTAACCTAAGAGCCCCTTCGACTATCAGGCTCCAAAACACGACCAAAGTTGACATTCGATATGAACCAAATGAAAAAAACCATAGATCAGTTTAATCAGGCATTGGCAGAATGCGAAATTATCTTTAAGAGGAAAGATGCCGACTATGGCCCTTCATGGCGTGTTTTACGTCCCCAGACCATCACAGATCAACTCCTTATAAAGACTCGTCGAATCCGTCAGATAGAGACATCGGGTCATACTGCAGTTGGCGAAGGCATTCTCCCTGAGTTCAAAGCTCTGGTAAACTACGGTATTATGGCTATAATTCAACTCAGGTTAGGTCCATCGCAGCACAAGGACATGACATCCGATGTAGCTCTTAAGCATTATAAAGAAGTCGGTCAGGAGGCTCTTGATTTAATGGTGAAGAAAAATACAGATTATGACGAAGTATGGCGTCAGATGCGCGTTTCGTCTTATACCGATTTCATCCTTGCCAAACTTGAGCGCATAAAGGAAATCGAAGATAACGGCGGTCATTCCGACCAGTCCGAAGGCATCGAATCTAACTACTTCGACATCATCAACTATGCAGTTTTCGGCATCATCCGCATCACAGAAAACCAATAAGAAGGATAACATCATTCATCCTAAGCGTTGGTTCGGCATCAAGCCTCTTGTGTTTTGTCTTAGACTCATCCTGGGTGTTGTCTTTATTTTTTCAGGTTTTGTCAAGGCAGTCGACCCGTGGGGAGGATTATATAAGATAACCGATTATTTTCAAGCCTGGGGAACAACGATAAGTCACGAAATGGCTTTGACGTTGGCTTGCGCTCTCGCCTCTTTCGAGTTTATTCTTGGCGTGATGACACTGCTGGGGTGTTATCGGAAAGCGACACGCTGGCTCGTGCTGCTCTTCATGAGTTTCATGACTGTGCTAACCCTGTATATTTGGATAGCTGATCCCGTTAGTGATTGCGGATGTTTCGGGGATGCTTTCATTCTAAGCAACAGTGCCACTTTCTGGAAAAATATCGTTCTTTTGGCTCTCTCCGGCGTTTATTTCCGGTACAACAATTTGTTGTCAGGTATAATAATGCCCCGAATACAATGGTTCGCTTTGGTCATTACTGCGGCTTTTATATTTGCTATTGAAATTTACGGTTATCAAGTTCAACCGATGATTGATTTCCGGCCATTTCCGAAAGGAACGGACGTGTCTAAATATGTGGACAGCGCAGACGAAGCCGAGATGTTCTATATCTATGAGCGTGACGGCATCAGGCAGCGTTTCTCGATAAACGATTTACCGGACGAAAGTTGGAAATTCGTCGAAAGGGTCAATGTCACCGGTGACAACTCTGAACAACCCACCATCGCTGTTTTTGATGAACAGGACGACGATGTAACCTCGTTTATTTTTGAAGAGGATGGCAACCAATGCATGCTTTTGGTCAGCGATATAAAACGCTATGGCATATCACGTAGCGAGATGATTGACAGATTATATGACTATTGCGAAAATAATGATATAGACATGTTTGCAATAATCGCCGGAAATGCCGATAGTTGTCGTCGATGGGCTGAAGACATTGGCGTCGAATTCCCGGTTTACTATGCCGAAGATACGGACATAAAAATGATTGCTCGAGGCGATGCTTCGCTCGTTATGATAAAAGATGGCAAAATTGCGTGGAAAACCAATATCTTTGCTCTGCCTCCCGATTTCCCCGAAAACCGGGATGCTGTTGCTTCCGATTCTTGGATAGTTAACCCAAAAAGGCCTCTTTTTACTTGTTTCCTTTTTTGGATAATCGGTCTCTTTGCTTGCGTCGCTGTCTCCTTGCGTTTTAACCGCACAGAAAAAGCGCAGCCCGAAGGACTACGCTCAATTGAGAGGAGAAAAGAGAATGAATAATATTTAAAGTTTATATCGACCGTCACTTCTTTACGTCTCAGAGAGCAGCAAGGATAGCGACTTACATTAAGATATTCTTATTTTTTCTCAGAAGAAACTTTAACTTCTTTTCTATCGGTCTTGACTTTTACTTCCTTTTTACCCTTATGATTTTTGCCGGGTTGTTTTCCCTTAGGCATGTTGTGACGTGGAGTCTGTTCGGGTTTCGAAGCAAGATTTTCAAGATAGGTGACATATTGTTCGGGAGTCAGAATTTTCTGCATTTCTTTCAGATACTCTTTCCGGTTTTCCTTTCCGGCTTCACGCATCTTTGCACCTTCCTGTTTTCTTTGATCGCGTGCTTCTTTATTCGATTTAAAACTCTTTTCGTTAAGAGCTTTTACTGCTGCTTCCTGCTCGGCTGTCAAGGTAATGCCTTCAAAGGGATTGAAGCGAGGAGCTTTCTGGCCCTGTTTACCTTTTTCCTGCTGACAGCATTCTTTCTGACACTGCTTATCGGGAGCAGGCTGCTGTGCGTTCATTGTCATGGCAAACATTCCTGCCATTAAAAATGCGATTGATAACAAAGTTTTTTTCATAATCGTGTGTATTTAATCTTTAAACAGTTAATATATTTCTTTTGTTCGATGATCGGCTGTCTGTTTGCCGTTTTCGTGTTGTTTGACTTGAAGTCTGTTATATAGTTTAATCCCCGACTGGCATATTTTTAACATATTAACGTTTGCTGCGTTAATTTCCAAAAAAATTTAACCAATCCCAACAGCAGACCTCTGTTCGTTAACATATTTTTCCAAGTGGCTCTTTTAGAGCCGCTCCGACAATAATCATGCGCGGTAAATATGACCAGTATGTAGAATGGTTGGTTGAAAAAAAATGTTTAAATTTGCCAGAAACAAATTTAGTTGACTCTTTAAAGCCTTAATCTCAATGAAAAAAATCCTATACGGTATTGCTCTGGTCGCATTGTTTTTAGGTTATCAACAAGCCGAAGGACAAAAACTTGTTTTAATCGGCACTAACGACACTCATTCGCAAATTGACCCCGACGAAGACGGTCTTGGAGGAGTGTTACGTCGTAAAGTACTTGTTGACAGCATACGCAATGCCAATGACAACGTGTTGTTGATAGACATGGGCGATCCTGTTCAAGGTACCATGTATTTTAATCTCTATCGCGGGGAAGTGGAAAATATGGTGATGAACGAATTGGGATATGATGTCCGCATTTTGGGAAATCACGATTTTGACAATGGTGTGATTGAACTGGCGGACAATCTTAATAAAACACGTTCAGAATATGTTTCCACTAATTACCGATTCGACGATCCTATACTGTCAACCATCTTCAAACCATATATAGTTAAAGATATTGACGGCAAAAAAGTAGCTTTTTTAGGTGTCAATCTTCAACCTAAAGGTATGATAGCCGAGGGTAATTATGACGGTGTTAGTTATCTCGACGCAATAAAAGCCGCAAACTCAACAGCATGGCATCTGAAACATAATGAGGGTGTCGACTTTGTAGTTGCTCTGACTCACATAGGTTATTCACCGTCCGGCACAGGAACATCGGACACCGAATTGGCGTTGCTTAGCGAAGATATAGACATTATTATGGGTGGACATTCCCATACCATGCTCAATCCTAAAGACCCCGATTCAAAACCATGGCTTCTACTTAATGCGGATGGCGACGATATAGTCGTCACCCAAGCAGGCAAAGGTGGCAAAGCAATAGCGGTGGCCGAGATTGACCTGACAAACAATATGGTTGACTATAAAACAATACCGGTGGACAGTCGACTCGACAACCGTCTTGACTCGCTTTTAGATTCAAAAATTGAACCTTATCGCAAAGGTGTCAACGAGGTTATGCAACGACCCGTCGGCAAGTTATCGGCGGCCGCTGACAAAGGCAGCGACGCTTTACTAAATCTTGTTGCTGATTTTATTCGTGACCGGGGCAGGCAGTTAGACTCTGACGTTGATTTCGCCATTACCAACAAAGGTGGCATAAGACGCGGACTGCCTAAAGGGACAATTACCCAAGGGCAAATTCAGAGTATGTTGCCTTTTAACAACAAGGTGGTCGTCCTGGAAATGAAAGGTAGCGATCTTCAGGATGCCTTCAATATAATGACCGGCAGTTACGGTGCCGGTGTCAGTGATGAGGTCACGGTAGTGACAGACGCACCAAACGGCATAATGCCAATTATTAACGGAAAAGTACTCGACCCCGATAAGATATATAAGGTGGCTACTATCGACTATCTCGCAAACGGAGGCGATTATATGGAGCCTCTTACGCGAGGTGTCTGGGTCGCTCAAAGTACTGACAAGGTGTATGACGATGTCTTGTTAATGCTTACTAAGGGCAAATACAAAGGAAAGACTATCAAGCCCGATGCCAAATCAAGATTTGTCACTGCCAACAGTATAGGTCTTTATTTCTAAGTGACTTGAGACGTAATTTCACAAAACTTTTTTCATACATATCTTTTTTCCTATGAAGCTTATCTCTAAAAAAACAATAACGTTAGGTGCAATAATAGCCTTAGGTCTGACAATTGCGGCGCGAGTTCCGCGTATTGTCGAAAACTCAGACATGAAAGCCTGTAATCATTGGGTTGATTCGGTCTATGACTCCATGTCCGAGCGGCAGCGCATCGCCCAACTCATTGTCCCAAAGGTTGTGACCACTCAAGGTAATATAACGCGGTCAGCCTTAAAACGTCTGGTCGAGGCCGGAGTTGGCGGTATTTTGTTCACCGAGGGAAGTATAGCACAGTTCACTGAAATGACAAATTACGCACAGAGTCTCGCCCGCGTGCCTTTGCTTATGACTTTTGACGGCGAATGGGGTTTGGCCATGCGTGTTAAAAACACCATACGTTATCCCAACAATATGGCAATAGGCGCAGCTCGCAACGGCGAAGAACTGGCTTATCTCTATGGGCGCGAAATGGGTCGCCAGAGTAAGGCCATAGGCATTCAGGTTAACTTTGCTCCTGTAGCCGATGTGAACTCTAACGCGGATAACCCTGTTATCGGTTATCGGTCGTTCGGTGAGGATCCTCATGCTGTCGCTCGTCTGGTCAATGCTTATTCACGCGGTCTTGAAGAAAGCGGTGTACAAGCCGTCGCCAAGCACTTCCCGGGTCATGGTGACACCAATGCCGACTCGCATAAAACATTGCCTACTGTAGACAAATCAGCAAAACAGCTTAATGAGATAGAGTTGGTTCCGTTTAAAAGCTTCATTGACGACGGCGGTTCAGGCATTATGACAGCCCATCTAAAGGTTAAAGCCATTGACCCGTCGGGTATGCCGATGTCTCTGTCACAAAAAGCGCACAAACTGTTACGTGACGATTTAGGATACGAGGGTCTTGTCTATACCGACGCTTTGGGGATGAAAGGTGCTGAGACCGTTGACGGTAGCAATGCCTCCATAGCGGCTCTAAAAGCCGGAGCTGACATATTACTGAGTCCTCGCGACCCGATTGATGTAATAGAGCTCATCCTGGCCGATGTTAAAGCCGGTAAGATTGCTCGGTCTGTTATCGAAGACCGCTGTAAGCGTATTCTCGCCTATAAATTCATGTTAGGTCTCGCAAACGGAGCAGAACCTGTCGATATTAATAAAATCACCGAAATAGCCCATGATGCCGAGGCGGAGAAAATCGATCACCTCATCTCGTCACAAGTAATAACAGCACTTGAAAATAAAAATGACGCGTTGCCTATCGGTGATTTGTCAAAACACTCTTTAGCCGTTGTCACTTTGCCCGTTACGCAGACAAAGGCAAATAAAGACATTATTGACTTATGTCGTAGATATGCCGATATCAACTTCATATCGGAGCCTATAACGGCAGCAACCATCAAAAAACTTCAAAAATTCACCGATGTCATTGTTTTTGTCACCGACGACAACAAATCTGCGCTGGAAGAGGCCTCCCAACTGGCTGCTCTCGACAATGTAATCTCCGTCTTCCTCGTCAATCCGTATAAGATGGCTCGGATGAGTAAACTGGTCAGGGCTTCGAAGGGTGTCATTTTGGCTTACGATGACACTCCTACCCTTCGTAGTTACGCCGTGCAGGCTGTATTTGGTGGCATTAAGGTAGATGGTCGTCTGCCTGTAACACTTAAGAATTTGTACAATAGAGGAGCAGGTGTTGATATCGCAAAGACTCGGTTGGGTTATACCACACCGGCTGTCATGGACATGGCTCCGGCTATGACCGATTCCATTGATGCTATCATACAAGAAGCGTTGGACATCGATGCTATTCCCGGTGCCCAGGTTCTTATCGCACACAAGGGTAACGTGGTGTTGGATAAGGCCTATGGCAAAAAAACTGCCGGAGGCGAACCGGTAGACGCTTTCACTCTGTACGATTTAGCGTCGGTATCAAAGGCTATCGGCACTCTTCCCGGCGTGATGCTGGCTGTTGACAAGGGAATTATGGATATTGAGAAACCTTTGTCCCAGTATCTCCCCGCTCTTCGGGTGGAAGGCAAAGACAGTCTCTTGATGAAGGAGTTTTTGTTCCACGAAACAGGAATGCCGGCTTCGCTCAATGTTTTTTACACCGTCATGGATACAGCCACATACACCGACCCACTCATGGTACCGACTCCCGATGACACTCACCACAAATTGATTCAACGTGGGTTATATGGTCATGACACAGCACAATTACGGTCTGACTTGGTCTCTTTCGAACGTAGCGAGGAGTTCCCCATCGAAATGGCCGAGGGAATGTTTGTCGGTTCGGCCGCAATGGACACTATAATGGCGCGTATATGCAACATGGAACTCCGTCCTACAAAAAAATACAATTATTCGTGTCTCAACTTTGCATTGCTGATGAAAGCGGAGGAATCTGCCACCGATATTCCTCATCAGGAATGGAGCGACTCTTTGCTTTGGAAGCCTCTCGGCGCATGGACTATGGGCTACCGTCCGACTGAACGTTTCGACAAAGCGGACATAGCACCGACCGAAAAAGACACATATCTCCGCAATCAGACACTCCGGGGATATGTACATGACGAAACAGCCGCTTTCTACGGAGGTATTTCAGGCAACGCCGGACTCTTTGCCAATGCCGACGACATTGCGAAGGTTTGTCAGATGTGGCTTAACGGTGGCTCGTACGGTGGAGCGCAGATTCTTTCGCCTGAAACTGTTAGTCTTTTCACCACTACGGTCAGCCCGACTTGTCGCCGCGGTCTTGGTTTTGACAAGCCCGACACCCGGAATCCTAACTACTCTCCTACTACCGAGTTGGCTAACGCCTCGGTATATGGCCACACCGGTTTTACAGGTACGGTATTTTGGGTAGATCCGGAGAATGATCTTATTGTCGTCATTTTGACCAATCGTGTCAATCCCACGCGTGACAATGATGCTTTTGCTTCGTTAAGCGTTCGCTCCGACATAATGCGTCAAGCTCTTCTTGCTATTCCCGACAGAAAATAATAACAAAAATGAAAAACAAAACACACATCCTTTCCGCAGGCCTTTGCCTCGCTATTATGAGTTTCAACTGCGGCTGCGCTTCGAATGACAACGAGCAACGTCTCACAGTATTCGAGACTTACACAAAATCAAAGGTCTATGAAATGACCGATAGCGGTCATAACTTAGGAGCGCAGACCGACATCACTGTTTGCGATTCTTTGGCGCTTATCATGCCCGTTACTTTGTATGGCCGTCAGGCTGACATGTTGGTTGACTCTATTCTTTCGCGCGCTTTAGACATCAAAGGCAAATCGGTTAACGAGGCTGTCGAGTCTTGGGTGTCGCCAGTGGTTACTGAGACGGAATTACCAGTCAAAGAAGTACAGCTCTCGCCATTGATGGCTGAAGGCTTTCAGATTGTCAACGGCACTATTGTCAATTTCACGCCTCAGCTGTTGGTTTATTGCATTGGCACATCGACTTATTACCCCGGTGCAGCAAACGGTTTGGAGACCTTGGACTATATCAACTATTCGCTGACCGACAACAAAATACTCTCTCTCAGCGACCTATTTACTGAAAACGGTTTATCCGAACTTCCGAAACTAATCGCCGAGCAAGCGTCCACCATGCCTGCGTATAAAGACGAGGTTGACATTACTCAACTTCCGGCCAACGACAATTTCTTTTTGTCAAGCGAAGGCGAGATAGTGTTTTGTTATCAGCCCATGGAGGTGGGACCGCACTCGCTTGGTAGCGTAATGGTAGCTTTTTATCCCTACGAATTAGTGAGCTATTTAACACCGTACGCTATTAACTTCTTTGATCTTCACGACATCTCCGATTAACATCCGGCTCTTATAAAACCCAACAGGGACTGCTCGACATCTTTATTGTCAGGCAGTCCCTGTTGGTTACTTTGTAGTCCGGTTTTTGTATCAGACAAAACGGTTCACCATATCTTCAAGTTCTTTTAATGGCAATCGGCCTCCGGTTCGCCACGCTTCTTGCCCGTCAGAGAAGATTATCCATGTGGGCACGCTGTGGATGTGATATTTCTTTACGAGTTCTTCGTTAGTTGCTGTGTCAACTGTTATCACGTTGGCTTTGCCACTGACCTTTGTTTTAAGTTCGGCAACGACAGGGAGGGTCTCCTCGCTGTGTGTTTCGCCCGAAGTATAAAATTCAACTAAGGTTGGTTTCGCTTCCAATAAAGCTTTTTCAACCTCCTGTGTTTTTGTATTAGACATGACTTCTTATATTTATTCTCCTTCACAAAATCGGGAAAAAATCCCTTTGTAAAGAAACGATGTTAATAACTTAATAACTTATTATCAGACTCTATCAATACTCGTCGCTTTTGGTGTACTGATGGTCATAAATCTTAGCTTCGAGAACGTCCGAGGACTGTACACCGACGGCGCGCCAGACGGGTTCGCCGTTTTTAAACAATATGATAGTGGGAACCGATTGGACACGATATGTGCGAGCCAGTTCTTCGTTCTTGTCAATATCTACCTTGATGACATTGGCTTTGTCGCCAACTTTCTTTTTTACCTCTTCAAGAATAGGCGCTTGCATCTTGCACGGTCCGCACCATGTTGCAAAGAAATCGACCAATGTCGGTTTGTCTTCCTGAATC
This sequence comes from Muribaculaceae bacterium, assembly GCA_022509065.1. Taxonomy (GTDB): domain Bacteria; phylum Bacteroidota; class Bacteroidia; order Bacteroidales; family Muribaculaceae; genus CAG-873. The sequence continues at coordinate 7,775 of JAFLTY010000018.1, read as the reverse complement.
AATTTTTCAAAATCGTTCATAGTCGTGTGTTTTTAAGAATTAGTATATGTTTTAAATATAAAACGCACTCCACCAAAAAAAGTTCGATAGCCATACCCTACTCTCTGTTTTCAGAAACATCCTCCGCACGAATTGCTCTTCGCGTCATGTTTACGCCTTTCTAAACACAAAACAAGAGACTGCCTAACCTTTTACGGTTAGACAGCCTCTTGCTTTCATGAGGGCATTAATCAATGCGCGCTATGCGCTTAACTTCATTGATTAACAACCCTTTTGTTCTTATATTAATCTTGTGTCAGGTGTATACCGGCGATAACAGCACGGTAGGCATTTGTTTTATCAGATGTTTCAAAATGAATTTGAGCATCCGGAGTCAGACCTGTCAAAGATATCGTCTTTTATTTGAGATTGTGGTTAGTCGAGATAGGTTATAGTAATGGTTTTTACTGCCTTATTTGCTGAGGCTGTCCCAACAAATGTTACAGAGGTTTCACTACCTTCCCATTGAGTGATCTCAGAATCTGTTCCTTCAAGCTTGAAAGTTGCACCTGAAACTACCGTCCATGAAACTGCTGTTACAGCTTTACCACCAGCTGAAACTGTGAATGTAGGATTTTTCTTATAATATTCGCGTAGACCATCAGTCCACAGGCGCCATGCCTCGTCATCTCCGTTAAATGTAAGTACAACTTCTTCTTTTGTCAATTGATGACCCTTAGGTAGGAATGCATCGTTTGAGCCGTTACCGGAATCACGTGTCAATCCATAAGTCTCATTTTCGAAATCGAAAATGACAGTTTTAGGTTGCCCTTGTGTTATATCACCCCCTTGTTCGGGTTCTTCCACGCCAGGAGCGTCGTCACCACCTTGACCGGGAGTGTCAGTACCAGGGTTGTTATCACCTTGTCCCTGGTCAGCTGTTCCACCACTTACATTCCCGTCTTCGGTATATTTATAAAGCTTTACAGCTGTGTATCCACTATTATTTGTAGTCGAATAAGGGCCAAATTTTTTAGTGTCATCCTGGAATAAAATAGCTCGCGAATCGTCTTTAGTATTAGCGATAGTAAAAATAGAATTACTAACTGATTTTACTTTCCATGTTGTGGTTCCAGAACTTGAGAAATTGGTACTACTTGACCATCCTAATAAAGATGTACCTTTTATCGTATAATTATCGTTAGTTTTTGTAATTTCCCATACTAAATCCGTAGCATCACCTGTAGAAATTATATCTTGAGAGACTGTTATTTCTTTGCCATCTATTTTTTGAGACGTAGAAATTGGCATAGCATAAGAGGTTCCACTAACTTCCGCTACAATTACATATTTACCTGTTGTAAAATCATCTGCGCTTGAAATCAGCATATAGCACGGTTCAAAGTCGGGTTCAGGATCTTTTTGTTGTTCAACTACTACGATTTCGGTTTCTGTTTTGCCTTCGCCAATGGCTACATTTTCACCATCCACTTCGACCGATACTTTATATGTTGCACCGGCCTTAAATTTATCTTTGGAGACAGTAGCTTTGAGAGTACCATCCTCATCGGTTGCCTGAGCGCGGTTAACATCGCTGGCACGACCCTTAACAGCGGCCGAAGCACCCGATACCTCTTCCCAAACAAAGTAAACCTCATCCGTACTTAATGTACCTGTGTATGATACTACAGAAGGTTGAGGGGTTGAAGGGCGAGGGTAATTTCGAAAAAAATGGAATTGGTATATTGGCTATTATGCATTCTAATGGAGAGGGTCTCCAGTTTCTTCGTATATGCGTTAAGCGTGGTTGAAAGGTAGGGTTAATTATAAAAATAGAAGCTGACGGATTAGTGTATTGTCAACTTCTATCTGGGATTATTATCTCAGTCTAATTATATTTCAGTCTAATAGCTAATTATAATATATGTGTTATTCGTCTCCGAAGATGTGTTTAAATTTAGAGAATATACGGTTGCGATCAGCTTCGTTTGGTTTTATGTTAGGAGACTGACGCAAACTTTCTATGGCACCTCGTTCTGTGTCATTAAGTTTCTCTGGTACATAAACCATTACATTGATGAGTTCATCTCCAACGACGGACGAATTTGGTTCAGGCAGTCCTTTACCTCTCATTCGTAGCACTTTCCCGGGTTGTGTACCGGGTGCGATAGGTAATCTGGCACGTCCTGTTATAGTTGGTACTTCGACTGTACCGCCGAGCACGGCAGTCGGGAAATCAAGCATAAGGTTATATATAATGTTTTGTCCGTCTCTAATAAGTTCTGGGTGTTTGATTTCTTCGATTAGGACAATAAGGTCTCCGTTAACACCGCCACGACGTGGTGCGTTTCCTTTTCCTTTAACGGTATATTCTTGTCCTTCGGAGACGCCTGCCGGTATATTAAACGAAACTGTTTCTTCTTTTTTAACGACCCCTTCTCCTCTACAATACTGGCAATTTTCTGTAATAACTTTACCTGAGCCTTCGCACTGCGGACAAGTGACTTGGGCATATGCAGGGCCGAAAATTGTGTTCTGGGGTTGATTTATGCTACCGGAGCCTTGACATGTGGGACATGTTGCAAAGGCGACTCCGTCTTTAGCACCCGTACCGTTGCAATGATCGCATTTTACAAAGGTGGGTATTTTCAATGTCTTTGAGACCCCCTTGGCTATATCTTCAAGATTGAGTTTGACTCGTATTCTCAGGTTGCTTCCTCTACGTTGTGGAGCACGTCTTGCGCTACGACGTCTGCCACCGGTTGCACCTGAAAAACCTCCTCCACCAAAAATATCTCCGAACTGTGCGAAAATATCCTCCATGGACATTCCACCACCGGAATAAAAGCCTCCGAAACTACCATCTCCTCCCGGGAAACCTTGCGGACCCATGTTATGGCCGAACTGATCGTATTTCTGACGTTTTTCGTCGTTACTGAGGACGTCATAAGCTTCGGCAGCCTCTTTAAACTTCTCTTCGGCGACTTTATCGTCAGGGTTACGGTCGGGATGGTATTGTATCGCCAGTTTGCGATACGCTTTTTTTATCTGATCGGCTGTTGCATCTTTAGGCACACCGAGGACTTCATAATAGTCTCTTTTCGTCTGGGCCATTTGATTGTTTTTGATGGGGTGGATGTTTATGTTTATTCGCCTACGACAACTTTGGCGTGGCGTATTACTTTATCATTTAGGGTATAACCCTTTTGTGTAGTATCTATTATCTTCCCTTTTTTCGACTCGTCGCCTGTAGGGACGCTTGCTATTGCATCATGAATATCGGGATTAAATTCGGCATCGGCAGTATCCATCGCCTTGACTCCGTTGTCAGAAAGGAATTTCACCAACTTGTTGTAAATAAGTTCGGTACCCTCGCGCACTGTTTGTACGTCGGTCGTCTCTTTAGTGGCCACAAGCCCACGTTCAAAATCATCGACTATAGGCAATAGTCCTTTCAAGACATTCTCGGCCGCATTTTTAATCAAGTCGGCCTTTTCCTTCATTACGCGTTTGCGGAAGTTATCGAAATCAGCCATCAGAAAAAGATATTCTTTTTTCTCTTTTTCGAGTGCTTGCTGAGTCTCTTCCAATTTTTTTGATATATTGTCTTCCGGGAAAACAGTCTCGTCTTTGGCATTTACGGCATCTTCCTCGAGTTCGTTTTCAAGGACGTCAACATCAAGGTCTACGATGGGCTGATCCTCTACGGGTTCGGAAGCTGCTTCCAAATCGTCAAACACGACATCTTCAGCATCGCCCTGTCTATGAAGATCTCTATTGTCTTTGTTATTGGGGTTATTCCAATTTCTATGTCTATTTTTGTTACTCATAGCAGTTCTATTTTTAAATTTATTTACAGCAAAAAGCTTGCCAAAAAGCCTTCATTATCTTTCCGGTCTCCAAAATAAAACAAAAAATTTAAGAATTCAGTTCACCGTGTGTCCCAAAATCCCTTCTGCTATCGACTATACAATGAAAGAGCCGGTATGACACACGCATCCGGGAAAGATTTTTTCAAACTCTATTCTTTCCAGCGCTTCAGGTTCGAAAATGCCAAAGACAGCCGATCCGGACCCGGACATGGCAGCATATACACAACCCAGAGCATACATTTTATCTTTGATAACTCCCGTTTCCGGACAATGCTTGAACACCGATTCTTCAAAATCGTTAACAAGATTCTTTCTCCAATCTGTCGTTTTGTATTTGAGACATTCTACTATCGATTGGCGATTATCAGATGGAATTACCCCGGCATAAGCCACAGCAGTCGAAACCGAAACGTCAACAGGCTTAACTATTGCTACCTTGAACTTAGACAATATAGAACCTAAATCATGCAAGGGCTCGAGTATCTCACCACGTCCGCTTGCCAGCATCGGAATGTTATAAATAAAGAACGGACAATCGCTTCCGATATGCGTAGCAATATCTGCCATCTCAGGACGGTTCAGTCCCAAATCAAACAATTCATTCAAGGCCAGGATAGTAAATGCAGCGTCAGACGAACCTCCCCCCAAACCGGCTCCGTCAGGAACATTCTTATGCAGAAAAACATGTACCTCCGGAAGTTTCACCACTCTTTCACGCACTGCATTAACAGCTTTCATCACAAGATTTTTTTCAGGGGGACAGTTCACGGGCAAACCGCTGACCACCAGTTTCTCGACTCCATCGAGTGCAGGAACTATTTCGAGGACATCTGTCCAATCCACTCCTATCATTACGGTCGAAATGTCATGATATCCGTCATCTCGCTTTCTTAACACTTGCAAGCCGAGATTAATCTTTATGTTGGGGAAGACAACCATAGTTGCTCTTAACGTCAATCGAGTTTAAGCACTGCGAGAAAAGCCTTCTGCGGTACTTCTACAGAGCCAATTTGTTTCATTCGTTTCTTGCCTTTTTTCTGTTTCTCAAGCAATTTGCGCTTACGAGTAATATCGCCTCCGTAACACTTGGCTGTGACATCCTTTCGAACAGCCTTTATGGTTTCGCGGGCAATTATCTTCGCGCCTATCGCAGCCTGAATGGCAATGTCGAACTGTTGACGAGGAATAAGCTCCTTAAGTTTTTCACACATGCGTCGTCCAAAGGTCATGGCGTTGTCAGCATGAGTAAGTGTCGAAAGCGCGTCCACACTTTCTCCGTTAAGTAATATATCGAGTTTGACCAGTTTAGACTCACGAAATCCGTGGATATGATAATCAAACGAAGCATATCCCTTGGATATCGATTTCAGTTTATCATAGAAATCGATTACGATTTCACCCAACGGCATATCGAATGTCAGCTCCATGCGGTTTCCGGAAATGTACTCTTGTTTGACAAGCTCACCGCGTTTGCCAAGGCAAAGCGTCATGATTGGTCCAATATAATCGGATGCGGTAATGACGGTGGCACGGATATAGGGTTCCTCAATATGGTCGATAAGAGTGATGTCAGGCAGTCCGGAGGGATTGTGAACCTCTGTCATATTACCCTTTTTGTCATAAACTCGATAGGAAACGTTTGGCACGGTGGTAATGACATCCATATCGAATTCTCTTCCGAGTCGCTCCTGCACTATTTCCATGTGCAACAGACCCAGGAAACCGCAACGGAAACCAAAACCTAACGCAGCTGACGACTCAGGTACGAAAGTAAGAGACGCATCGTTAAGTTGCAGTTTTTCGAGCGAGGTGCGCAGATTCTCAAAATCTTCGGTCTCTATGGGATATACGCCGGCAAAAACCATTGGTTTGACTTCCTCAAACCCATCAATAGGTTCAGTCGCAGGTCTTTCCACGTGGGTAATCGTGTCGCCAACTTTTACTTCTTTGGACGATTTTATACCCGAAATGATATAACCCACATTACCGGCCGACAACTGTTCGCGTGGCACCATGTCAAGTTTCAGAATACCAATCTCGTCAGCATGGTATTCTTTACCTGTTGCCATAAATTTGACGAAATCATTTTTGCGAATCGTACCGTTCTCTATTTTAAAATAGGCTATGATTCCGCGGAAAGGATTGAAAACAGAGTCAAAAATCAATGCTTGCAATGGAGCTTGGGGGTCACCGACAGGAGCAGGTATGCGGTTGACTATCGCTTTCAGAATTTCAGGCACTCCTGCGCCGGTTTTGCCGGATGCTCGGATAATTTCTTCAGGGTCACAACCCAAAAGATCGACTATTTGGTCTTCGACTTCCTCAGGTTTGGCCGACTCTAGATCTATTTTATTTATTACAGGAATTATCTCAAGATTATTGTCGATAGCCATATATAGATTGGAAATTGTCTGAGCCTGGATACCTTGGCTCGCATCGACTATTAACAAGGCACCTTCACAAGCTGCGATTGATCGGCTTACCTCATAAGAAAAATCCACATGCCCGGGAGTATCGATAAGATTCAACACATAGTGTTCGCCGTCCAGTTCATAATCCATCTGTATGGCGTGGCTTTTGATGGTAATACCTCGCTCTTTCTCAAGCTCCATGTCATCAAGAACTTGCGCCTCCATATCTTTTGCCGATATAGTATCGGTATATTCAAGTAACCTGTCGGCAAGGGTCGATTTGCCGTGATCTATATGAGCTATTATGCAGAAATTTCTTATATTTTTCATCTCTCGAAAGTGTTTGACCACAAAATTACGCATTTTCCGGGAAACTTTCACCTCACCCTCCAGGTTAATTTGTCAAAAGACAAACAAATGGACAATACGGAAGTGTGCAAAGCAACTTTCAAGACTAATGGTTGTTAACATTATATGATGAGTTAGGAATAGGTTAAAGTAAAAGAATAAAAAGAAATGTAACGTATAAATCGGCAAAAATGTATATAAATATTGTTAAAAATCTTCACAAATTCTAACTGCTGCACAATAAAATTTGGCACTTTAGAAAAAAAAACGTAATTTTGCGAGACTGAACAAAAATAATGCTCTGTTTTTAAATAACAATATTTTTATTAATCTTTAAACCCTTTTACGCCTATAGCCTGATTTTTACTCAAATTAATTAAAAATCAAGACATAAAGATGCAAAAACTCAAAGAACTAACCGATGATAGGTTGGTCTCGGAATTTGCCAACGGCAACAATCAGGCGTTTGACATCGTGCTCGAAAGACACAAAGACAGAGTCTTTAACTATATATATAATATGGTTAAAGATGAAGATTTAGCCAACGACATATTTCAGGAAACTTTCGTGAAAGCCATAATGACCATTAAACAAGGCCGTTATAGCGCCGATGGCAAATTTGCTTCATGGATTTCGCGCATTGCTCATAACGCAGTCATTGACCATTTCAGACAGGAAAAATCACAAGGAACTGTATCGACAGACGATACCGAATATGACGTTCTGAACCGACGTGACCTGTCTGAAGATACCATAGAGGATGTCATCATTGACAAATCCATTCGCGATGATATCCGTTCGCTCATCCGTTCGCTTCCGGCTGAACAGCGTCAAGTGTTAGTCATGCGATATTACAACAACCTGTCTTTCAAAGAAATTGCTGAAAAAACAGGCGTTAGCATAAATACTGCGCTTGGACGTATGCGCTACGCAATTCTTAACCTGCGGCGTACTGCTGAACGCAACAGGATTGTTCTTACACGTTGACATCTTTCTTTTTGCTCCCATATCTTTATCCTTCACCGAGGAAACTCCCAAAAAAGGTACGGAAAGATATTTGCAAAAAAATTTTGTCATTAAGAAAAACTTGCATACCTTTGCACTCGCAAAAGGCGGGATAGCTCAGTTGGTTAGAGCGTCGGATTCATAACCCGGAGGTCTCGAG
>JAFLTY010000017.1 GCA_022509065.1 Muribaculaceae bacterium | reverse complement strand
TTTCTCAGCAAAATTTCTTAATTTTGCAATACAAAACAAAACCCGATAGCTTGATATACAGGGGCTACCGGGGATCAACACCACAAAATTAGTGCTTTTCTTTTATTAAAACAAATTTCTTAATAATTTTATTGCAAAAATTTGGAAAATTTATTTCGTGAATGAAATTCAACGACTTAGAAAACATAGTTTCTCCTGACAGAATGCATAGGTATTTAATAGCTTGTAACCTCGATAAGGCTAAATCAACTCTTTTATACCGTTATAATATTGCTGCATCTCTTGAAATGTTTGCTGTTGTCGGTGCTTTTGAAGTTGCGTTACGCAATTCCATTGACAAAGTAATGACATCACATTTTGGTAATGATTGGCTTCGTGATGCAATTCTTCCTGGAGGTATATTTGATATTTCTCAATGCCGTGATCATGCAAGAATAATAAGGTCTGCCTATGATAAATTAGTTAGACAAAACAACTATACCCATACTCATTTGCTTTCTAAAATGGAGTTCGGCATTTGGAAATATATGTTTTCAAGTCCTCAGTTTAGAGCGACTAATAGAATCCTGTTAAGTGTATTTCCCGATAAGCCTACTTCTACTCGTCAAATACAATATAATAACACATATATATTTAATGAGTTAGATCATGTAAATTCATTACGGAACAGAATAGCGCATCATGAGCCGATTTGCTTTCCTACCGGTTTTGCTACTATATCCACGACATACATCCAGTTCATCTATAACAAAATATTTACCTTGTTCTCTTGGCTCGGAGTTGACGCATATAAATATCTTTATGGACTTAATCATGTAACTCAAATTTGCAATAAAATCAACAACTTGAATATATAGAATTTCACGTCTTTTCATAAACTTATTTCTGTCCATAATTTTGTGGCAAAACCCACAAGATTATGGACATTTCTTTCAAATCCGTCGAAAGCGCTAAAGCGATAACTTTTGACAACCTAAACTACAACTCCGTTGAGAACGTTCCGGGCTTCGAGGCTCAGGCAGCTATTAGACCATACCCCACTGTTACAACTATTTATTGATGGTGCTGATGGAGCCTTGATTTGAAATGTGCCGTCTATTCATCACATATTGTCTAACTTGTTTTTTTTCTGTAACTTTGCAATCTAAACTATGTACAGAAGTTACTTATTAAACAATTTTAACCGGAAATGAAAAAACTATCTCTACTCATCTTCTCGCTGTTTCCGTTGTGTCTAAGCGCTCAATCGACATTTGAAACAAACGGCATAACATACCGAATAATCAGTTCTACCGAGGGTACCGTGGCCATATCGGGACATTCCCTTGAAGCGGATACCGAAGTCTCGCTTCCTTCCACAGTCAGTCATAACAACCAGACTTATAAGGTGGTGGAAATCGACGCCAACGCTTTTGCCTCAGCCAAAATAACGGGTGTTCTTACCGTTCCCGAAAATGTAAGGGTGATTGGTGAAAAAGCTTTTTCGGCGTGCGACAAACTTAGCGGCGTTGTGTTGCCGGCGACGCTCGATTCCATAGGCCCTGACGCTTTTCTTAACTGTAAGAGAGTGGAGAGTCTTACTCTGAATTCCGATTTTGCTTTCGCGAAGACAAATTCGACACGCCGTGGCAAAAACCAATACCCGTTTTATGAGTGCGGGTCGGAAGCCGAGTCTACCGATATCTTCATAGGCCCGAACCTGACCCGTATAGGCGACGGACTTTTTGAAAGCATCGGTATCACGAACCTTCATTTCGATGATGACAGCAAATGCGAGTATATCGGTGACAATTGCTTTAATAACAACGCTATAGCCGGTGTGCTGGACTTACCCGAAACAGTATCTTATATTGGACGATATGCGTTCTACGGAAACGCTTTTACCGAAATATACGTGCCGTCGTCGGTTCTTTGGGTAGGCTATGAGGCTTTTTGTAAGGCTTCGGCGTTAGAGAAGGTTGTTTGGAATGCACGAACCCCGGAGATTAAAACAACCTCCAGTTATCATTCGCCCATTTTCGACTATTCATATAATAGTGAAAGAGAAACGACTACCGCACCGGGTTTTGACCTTGTAATCGGGAAGGATGCAGAAATTATTACGAGTCAACTTTTCAACAGTTGTCAGCTGAAATCGTTGACATTCAGCGAAGACTGTTCGTTGCATACCATCCAGCACGGGGTGTTCGCAAACAACCCGGGTATTAACGGCGATGTACTCATTCCCGAATCTGTAAAAATCCTTGGAGGTGAAGCGTTTGCCAATTGCACCGGTCTGACATCGGCTTACGTGGGCAACAATGTGGAGACAATGGGAACTAACGTATTTCACGGATGTTACAACCTGAAATCGATATACCTTGATGTTCCCGAACCGGCGAACCCCTTATTTGATGATTATAGTTCGGACGGCAGCGCATATACGCAAACCGAGGTAATAATCGGACCCTCCGTGAAAACCATTCCCAGCCATTTTATTTACGGCATGGTTCCCTATCACTTCAATATAGACGGAGCGACATCGCTGCAAATCATCAAAGAAAAAGCTTTTGTGGGTGGAAACATCACATTCGAGTCGCTCAACTTCCCACCGTCGTTGACAACGTTAGAGCGCCAGGCTATTTACGGAGGCAATGCCTCAATAGTGGCCGAGGTGACGATACCAGAATCGCTGACTAAAATAGAAAGCGCCTGTCTTGGCGATGTCACTGTGACCCGTCTGGTCATCGCAAAAGACATTTCGACCAACGATTTTAACAGATTCGATTTTACCATGGCCGGACCGGTGGTCTTTGCCAAAAATGTTTCGATGATAGACCGCGCCCTTTTCAGTAGCACTGACGGGTCAGTCACCGGATTGGAGTTTGAGGAAGGAAACAAGATTGAAACCATAGCCGATGAAGCGTTTAACGGGCTGGATTTGGAATATGTTATTTTCCCCGAACATTTGCTGACGATAGGCAAGAACGCCTTTGCGGCATGCTCAAAACTGACCGGCAAACTCGAATTGCCCGCAAGCCTTCAGACCATCGGGGAAAAAGCGTTCAAAGGTTGTGATTTCACCGACGAGCTCATTCTGCCTGAATCTCTTACGGAGATAGGTGACGAGGCATTCAAGGATTGTGCGAACATCACCGGCGAATTGTACATAGGTTCGGCTGTCGAGAAAATAGGGTGGGATGCCTTTGCCAATACCGCCATAACATCGCTTACGATAGCCGACTCAGATAACGAGTTGAAATTTGGCGATAACTTCGACCCCAACGGTTCGTGGGTGATCCATTCGATGTCGAACGATATAGACACTCACTCCGATGTGATGAGTGGGGTGTCTTTACACGACGGCATGTTCTCTCGCATGCCCCTGACATCCATCACAGTAGGTCGCAACATATCGTATAGAAGTGGCTCGTATGCCAATATGGGTGTGTCGAAAAACTATTACTCGCCCTTTACAGGAGCGAAAGATTTGAAGAAAATAACGTTCACCGGCGGTCTTGATTCGGTGGGTAATTACATGTTGGCACAGTTGAATTGTGTCGAGGAGATAGAGCTGACACAAACCGTTCCTCCGACTGCCGACGAAACGACATTCGCCGACTTTGACAAAACCAACTGCCGACTCACCGTCCCACAGGAAAGCATCAGACTTTATGCTGAGGCACCTCAATGGTGTGAGTTCTTCTCGGAAGACGGCGTGGGAGATATTCTTAAAGATGACGACGATGCGGACGCTGTGGTTTATGACATTAATGGACGCAGGGTTTCTCCCGACTACAAAGGCTTCAAAATCAAAGTGACGAAAAACTCCGTATCGCGCACACTGGACTAACAAAAACAGTTGGTTTGTATGTATGCATCCTTTTTTCAGGATACATACATACGAGCTTATAATCCCCGACATACCCGGTGACGCTACGTTGAAATGTTTTTTTCGAAAAAGGGGATTGTGAAGTGTGGATTAATTTTTGTACATTTGTGGGGCTGGAAACAACCAGTCTCACAATGTTATTATGTGGTTCGATATTGTATGCATAGTGCTTGCGCTTACCGGCGTTGTCAACGGGTATCGCCGCGGTGTACTGGCTCAGCTGGGGTCGGTTATCGGCGTTATCGGGGGCATTATCTGCTGTCATTTGTTTGCCGGTCAGTTAGCCCGGTACTTTGCGGGTGACGAAGCGAGTGCCACCACACTGATGCTCGATAACGCCATGGCTTATGTGCTTGTGTTTACGGTGTGTTACATAATCGGACGCTTTTTAGGAAAAACGATTTCTCGAAGTTTACGAATTCTTAAACTTGGTTTTATTGACAAGCTTGGCGGTAGTCTTTTCTGCGCTTGTGAGTATTTCCTTGTGTTTAGTCTTTTGTTAAACGTGTGGATAGCCATCTTTCCGAAAACCAAGTTGCGTACCGACCATACGGAGGTTAAAGAAAAGGTGGTGAACTTCGCTCCGGCAGTATTGGGGAGCGAGACGGCCGCCGAGATATACGCGTCGGTCAACAGCATAATGCATAGCAACGACGCGGAAGACAGCGAGGTAAGAGCCGAAGATTTTATCCCGGCAGACAGCATTCCGGGCGATACTGTATCTGTTCAAAAAAACTCGTTGTTCGAACTCTTTGACCGGTGAAGTCGTTTCTTTAAAAATAATCAGTACTTAGCGAATCAACAGTAGCAACAGTCAGTTTACTGATGGAACATAACGAAGATATAGCACCAAATCAGGGTTGTCCCGCTGCGGAGCCTAATACAGCCAGGAACATAATTGACGAAAGTGTCTCGGGCGACTATAAATATGGTTTTGTCAGCGATATAGACACTGAAATCATTCCAATCGGCCTGAATGAGGATGTCATAAGGCTTATATCGGCAAAAAAAGGCGAGCCCGAGTGGCTGCTTAATTTCCGGCTTGACGCCTTCCGTTACTGGCAGACACTGACACCGCCTCGGTGGGCGCATCTCGACATTCCCGACATAGATTTTCAAAGTCTAAGCTATTACGCCGCTCCCAAATCGAAGACCTCCCCTAAGAATATTGATGAGGTAGACCCGCAATTGATTGACACATTCAATCGGCTTGGCATACCTCTCCACGAGCAGAAAGCCCTTGCCGGTATGGCGGTCGACGCCGTAATGGATTCCGTATCCGTAAAAACCACCCATCGCGAAAAACTGGCTGAGTTGGGTATCATTTTCTGTTCGTTTTCCGAGGCGGTTAAGGATTATCCCGACCTTGTACGGAAATACCTCGGCAAGGTAGTGCCCTACACCGATAATTTCTACGCAGCTCTCAATTCTGCGGTATTCAGCGACGGCTCGTTCGTCTACATCCCAAAGGGTGTACGTTGTCCCATGGAACTGTCAACATATTTTCGCATCAACGCTGCCGGAACAGGCCAATTTGAGCGAACACTTATTGTGGCCGACAGCGAGGCTTATGTCAGTTATCTGGAAGGATGCACAGCTCCGATGCGCGACGAAAACCAACTGCACGCCGCCATCGTCGAAATCATTGTGGAAGACAACGCCGAGGTGAAATACTCCACCGTGCAGAACTGGTATGCCGGCGATAAAGAAGGGCGCGGCGGCATATATAACTTTGTGACCAAACGCGGACTGTGCCGCGGAGATTATTCGAAACTCTCGTGGACTCAGGTGGAGACCGGCTCGGCCATTACCTGGAAATATCCTTCGTGCATACTGTCAGGCGAAGGTTCGGTAGGCGAATTCTACTCAGTGGCAGTTACCAACAACCGGCAGCAGGCTGACACCGGAACAAAGATGATACATATCGGAAAAAATTCGCGTTCGACCATAGTGTCCAAAGGCATCAGTGCCGGTTATTCGCAAAACGCATACCGCGGTCTGGTACGCGTGGCCAGAAATGCTGTCGGGGTGCGTAACTATACGCAATGCGACTCGTTGTTGCTGGGGTCGCACTGCGGAGCGCATACTTTCCCGTATATCGATGTACGCAACGACTCGGCCATAGTCGAGCATGAAGCCACCACGTCAAAAATCAGCGAAGAACAACTTTTTTACTGCAATCAACGCGGTATACCTACCGAAGAGGCCGTCGGTCTGATAGTGAACGGATATGCCAAGGAGGTCATGAACAAACTTCCCATGGAGTTTGCTGTCGAAGCGCAGAAACTCTTGTCTATCACTCTTGAAGGCTCGGTGGGTTAAAAGCTCTCAGCCAAGACACATGGGTGACTGCTATGGTGCGATAAACGCCTTGTTAACTGAAAAATTGAGAACTAAAAAATTAAAAGTTTAATGTCACAAAACAATATATTGCTTCAAGTAAACGACTTGCGCGCAGGCATAGAAGGCAAGGAGATATTGAAAGGTATCAATCTAACGGTGCGCGAAGGCGAGGTTCATGCCATCATGGGACCCAACGGTTCGGGCAAAAGTACATTGTCGGGAGTTTTGGCCGGCGACCCGCGGTTTACTGTAAACGGGGGTTCGGCTTTGTTCAACGGCAAGGAACTACTGTCGCTATCGCCTGAAGACCGCAGTCACGAAGGGCTCTTTTTATCTTTCCAGTATCCGGTCGAGATTCCCGGGGTGTCCATGGTCAATTTTATGCGCGCCGCAGTCAATGCCAAACGTAAGTATCTTGGCGAGGAACCCATGAGCGCTTCCGACTTCCTTAAGCTCATGCGTCAGAAGCGTGCTCTTGTCGAACTTGATAACAAACTTGCCTCGCGTTCGGTGAACGAAGGATTCTCGGGTGGCGAGAAAAAACGCAACGAGATTTTTCAGATGGCTGTGCTTCAGCCACGTCTCGCCATCCTCGATGAGACAGACTCAGGTCTTGATATCGACGCGCTTCGTATTGTGGCCGGCGGCGTCAACAAACTGAAAACGGATAAAAACGCTACCATAGTCATTACCCACTATCAACGTTTGCTTGACTATATAAAACCCGATGTGGTGCATATCCTGTACAAAGGACGCATAGTCCACACCGGTGGCCCGGAACTGGCGTTGGAGCTCGAAGAAAAAGGGTACGACTGGATAAAAGAGCAGGTCGATGGAAACTAACGCTTCAAAAAAATCAGCTCAAGGGCGATGTGCCGATGCGTTAACACAATACCGCGTCTTGCTTGCCCAGTATGGTGCCGTCGTGGCTCAACATACGGCGCGCTCCATTGCGGGGGTGCGGCACGAAGCGGCCACCGAACTTCTGGCCAACAGCAACCTTAGTCTTTGTGACACTGATAAGGCCGAGAACCATTACGCCGACCTGAATGTTATGTTTGCTCCCGATTTAGGGGTGAATATCAACAGGTTGCCGATAACCACCGAGGCTCAGTCTCTTTTCCGGTGCGGTGTCCCCGCTTTGTCATCCCTCATAGGAGTGACGGTCAACGACACTTTTCATCCCACCGACCGTTTGGTGCGGTTGTTGCCCGAGGGAGTGACAGTGACAGCTTTCTCTAAAGCCTCGTCCGCGGACGAAGAAGTCATACGCCGTCACTATGGCAAGGCGGCAGGCAATATAAATGACAACGCCGCTCTTGCACTTAACACAGCTTTGGCACAGGACGGTGTCCTTGTCCATGTCTCGGCAGGGGTTAAGGTAGACAAACCTATTCAGCTCATAAATATACTTCGCAATATGACCGCACCCGATGGAACGGCGTTGCCTGCGCTTGCAGTCAGACGTCTCCTCGTGGTTCTTGAACGCGGAGCTAATCTTGACCTCATGGTGTGCGACCATGATATGTCACAAGACACTCCCTCGGCATCGTTGCGAGTGACCGAGATATACCTTGACACCGACTCCAGTCTTAATCTGTGTGAACTCGAGGAGTCGTCAGCCGGAACGTCGCGCCATGTGATGACATTTGCCCGGCAGAATGACAACAGCCGGTTGTCGGTGTTTGCCGGCTCGTTGAAACCATCGCGCACGCGCAATGACTTTACGGTAAATCTGAACCGTCCCGGTGCGAGCGTCGACCTAAACGGCATGGCTATTCTTGACGGTAACCGTATAGCCGACAACTGTACGACGGTGCTTCACAACAGCGAACACTGCCATAGCGACCAGGCGTTCAAATATCTGGTCAACGATGCCGCCAAAGGCGCTTTCCACGGCCTTATACGAGTGGCTGAAGGTGCGATAGGCACCTCGGCCTATCAGAGCAACCGTAATATCATCGGGGGAGCTGATGCTGTCATGCACAGCCAGCCTCAACTTGAGATATATTGCGACGATGTTAAGTGCAGTCATGGTTCGGCCACCGGTCAACTTGACGAGAATGCGCTTTTCTACATGAGGTCGCGCGGCATTGACCTGCCCGAGGCGCGTTCAATGCTGATGAACGCTTTTATGGCCGATGTCTTGGAGAAGGTGAATCCCGAACAGTTGCGTGACCGCCTCCGCCATCTTGTTGAACGACGACTTTCGGGCGCAGACGAACAATGTGGCGCATGCACCGGTTGTTAACATAAAGAGGAAGACAATCAATGGACGACAACATAAGAAATCAGTTTCCGGCACTAAGCCGCAAGATATACGGCCACGACCTGGTGTATCTTGACAACACAGCCACATCGCAGACACCGCGCGCAGTTGTCGAACGGCTTGTCGATGCCTATTACGATCACCATGCCAACGTACATCGCGGAGTACACTGCTTGGCAGGCGAGGCCACAGCGGCTGTCGAGGATGGCCGCCGTCACGTCGCGCGGTATATAAACGCGGCGTCAACTTCCGAGATAGTGTTTACTCGAGGTACTACCGAGGCGATAAACCTTGTGGCGTCGTCGTACTGTTCGTTGCTTTCGCCCGGCGACGAGATAATCATCACCGTCATGGAACACCATTCCAACATCGTCCCATGGCAACTTGCCGCGCAACGTCACGGCCTGGTGATAAAAGTGGTGCCGCTCAACGCTGACGGGGCGACCCTCGATTTGGACGCCTACGGGCGTTTGTTCAGCGATCGCACTCGTGTAGTGGCTTTCGCCCACGTATCGAATGTGTTGGGCACTATCAATTCCGCTAAAGAGATTATTGCCGAAGCGCACCGTCACGGTGCCGTCGTTCTTGTCGACGGAGCTCAGGCCACGCCTCACCTACGTGTCGATGTGCGCGACCTGGACGCCGACTTTTATGTCTTTTCGTCACACAAGATGTATGGGCCCACCGGGGTAGGGGTGTTATACGGTCGCGAAAAGCTTCTTAGCGACATGCCTCCCTATCAAGGGGGAGGAGAGATGATAGGACATGTCAGCCTTCCTACCGGTACTACATACGCCGACCTTCCGTTCAAGTTTGAGGCCGGAACACCCGATTTTACTGCCATAGCGGCTTTCGATACGGCGTTGTCATGGATAGAACAGACGGGAATGGAAAAAATAGCCTCGCACGAACAATCCCTTCTGGACTATGCCACCGCTCAGATGAAGGAAACTGTTCCCGGTGTTCGTATCTTTGGGGAAGCCGCACACAAGTCGGCCGTAATATCCTTCCTCATCGGCGATGCCCACCCCTACGACACCGGGTTGTTGCTGGACAAACTGGGCATAGCCGTCCGCACCGGACACCATTGCGCCCAACCACTCATGGAGGCGCTCGGTATCGAAGGTACAGTAAGGGCATCGTTCGCCGTATATAACACTCGGGACGAGGTGGATCGCTTTATATTGGCGCTTCAACGCATCGCCCCCATGCTCATCTGAACGACGATAACAATTTCTCCTCGAATCCGCACGATTAACCATATTAAACTTACGATATGAAAATCATTAACTTTGCCGACCAGAACTCGCTCGTTTCGCAGTATCTCTCCGAAATGCGCGATGTCACCGTACAGCACGACCCTTTGAGGTTTCGTCGTAATCTTGAACGCATGGGCGAGATTATGGCCTATGAGATATCCAAGACCCTTAAATACCGGGACAAGGAAGTAACCACTCCGCTTGCCGACATGAAATGCCCTGTAATCGACGAGAAAGTGGTTCTCGCCACCATATTCCGCGCGGGGGTGCCTTTCCATCAAGGGTTCCTTAACTTTTTTGACCACGCTGAAAACGCTTTCGTATCTGCATACAGGAAGTATAAGGAGAAAGAAAACTTCGACGTGCTCATCGAATATCTGGCTTCGCCTCGTCTTGACGACAAAGTGCTTGTTCTGGCAGACCCAATGCTGGCTACCGGCGCCTCGATGGAGCTGAGCTACCGCGCGCTGTTGACCAAAGGAAATCCCGCTCACATCCATGTAGCCAGTGTCATAGCCTCCCAAGCGGCCGTCGATTATATAGCAAAGACATTCCCCACCGACAAGACCACCCTGTGGGTAGGAGCCATTGACCCCGAAATCAACTCCCATTCATACATAGTGCCAGGGCTCGGAGATGCAGGTGACCTGGCTTACGGAACAAAAGACTAATAGGCATAAGAGATGAAAGACTTCAAACCAAACGCGTGGATGCTTCCACAACCCGTCATTATTATCGGAACCTACAGTGCCGACGGAACCCCTAACGCCATGAACGCCGCCTGGGCAGGCCAGTGGGACATGAACAAAATAATGATATCGATGGGAGCGCACGCCACCACCGAAAACCTTAAGCGTTGCGGCGATTTCACTGTCACTTTCGCCACGCGTGACACCATGGTGGCAGCCGACTATGTCGGTATAGTCAGTGCGAAAAAAACACCTGACAAGATAGCCCGTACCGGATGGTCTGTAGTAAAGGCTCAAAACGTACAGGCGCCGGTGTTCACTGATTTCCCTATGACTCTGGAATGTCGCATACTTGAGAAATTAGACGAATCCGAGACGGGCTGTTACATCATAGCCGAGATTGTAAATATAGTTTGTCACGAAAAATATCTTGCCGAGGACGGCAAGCCGGACATGGCCAAAATGAAACTTATAGTGTACGACCCTTTGCGTCACGGATACAATATAGTCGGCGAACGTGTCGGCAACGCTTTCTCAGACGGCAAAGAATTAAAATAAGCCAACCCAACGCGCACGAAATAATAATACACCTTGAAAGTTCTTATCGTTGGACTGGGAGCCATCGCAAAAAAACACATAGAGGCGCTCCGGAATATCGACCCCGGGGTGGAGATTTTTGCTCTGCGCTCCAATAATCCCTCTGCGATATGGCCCGGCATTACCAATATCTATGAACCGGATTCTCGGGTTCGTGATTTCGATTTTGCCATTATATCCAATCCTACTGGCATGCATGCCGACGCTATAGAACTGCTGCTTGACTATCACATACCGTTGTTTATCGAGAAGCCGTTGTTTGACACCCTCGAACATGCCGACACATTACAACGACTCGAACACGCGTGTATTCCCTCCTATGTGGGGTGCAACCTGCGGTTCTTGGACTCAATAAGATTTTTGCAACGGTATATTGCGGATAATCCTCAGCGGCGTGTCAACGAGGTAAATGTCTATTGCGGTTCCAATCTGGCGCGATGGGGCGGGGACAAATATCGTTCGCTGTATAACGCAGACCCGAAACGAGGTGGCGGAGTCCATATCGACATGATACACGATGTCGATTATGTCTGTCACATTTTCGGTATGCCACAACATAGCCGACACGTGTTTCGCAACGTATCGTCACTTGGCATAGACGCTTATGACTATGCCAACTATATACTCGAATATCCCGGCTTCACAGCCAATATCGTCCTCAATTACTATCGCCCGACGCCCAAACGTACCCTTGAGATCGTTTTTGCCGATGAAGTATGGACAGCCGATTTACGCAAAAACGTCATTACTGACGACTCCGGTAACGAGATCTACCGTGGCAAGAATAACGTTGACACAACCTACACTGAGCAAATGCAATATTTTATTGATGCGATACAGACGGGTCAACCCATCCGGAACAACGCCTCAACAGCCTACCGCATCCTCTCCCTCTGCCTCAACCCGGACAATTAATATTTGGTATTGGGGTCGGATAGTTGGTTATTCGCTATCATAGTAACCGTTTTAATTAGACCAAAGAATAGATATTAGTTGAGAATATAGATTAACCGAACAAAAATCCAATAAAATGAGCAAAATTATTAAATTATTACTTTGTGGATATTTGACATTATGCGCTTTCAGCGGTTATGCCAATCAGAAACTCACTCACAATGAAGAGAGAGCAATGATACAAGAAGGCAAAGCGTTGTTGATTAAACATCCGGTGTCAGTGAAAAAAAGGCCTGAAAACAAACAGTTGAGAATAGCAAAAAATCGTATTGCAACTCCTCTTGCAAAACTTGACAGAAAAACTCCGGAAACCTTTGCGATAGGGAAAAAATCTGTTGGAGCCCGGATATCATCAAAAACTCCTATCTACGGATATGTGTATTATAGCATGGAATATGATACGCAAGCTTTATATAAAGTTGAAGGGGATGATTTCCAATTGTTGTGGTATGATCCATTTTTTGAGTCAGATGTCATGGTAGAGGCTTCGGAGGGATGGTATGAGGAAGGTAAGGTAAATGGTGTGGCGATAATGCGCTCTGATAATGTAGTGACAGGATATGTAAGCTACTCTATCGATTTTGATTCCGGCGAACTCCTTTATTGGGACGACCTGGGTCTGGAAATCCCTATTATGTTTATCAATCCTACATTTAATCCGGATGATGGCAATATCTACGGTTTCGCGTACGATTTTGACAATGACGGAAAGATTTGTTGGGCTGTGGCAAATCCTTACGACCTTCATACCACAAAAGTTCTCAATGATAAAACAACTTATTGCTACAGTTTGTGTTATAACTCCTCCAATCAGAAATTTTATGGAGTCAACACCAATCAGGAATTTGTGTCCATAGATACGGAGGGTAATCAGACAGTTATAACCAATGTGCCCGATGCGCAAAATTTCGCTACTTATTTCGCAGGGCTGGTTTGGGTTCCGTCGTCAGAGGCTTTTTATTGGAACGCACAATATGCAGACGATTCATCAGCAATGTATAAAATCACTCTTGACGGCGAGTTTGCTTTGGAGGATTATTATGCAGACGGAACAGAATTTACATACCTGTTTACAACAGAATCTCCTATAATTCCGGATATTCCGGCAAGACCGTCTTTTAACACAATTAATTTTAAGGGTGGTTCCTTGCAAGGCGATATAGTGTTTACTTTACCGTCGCAAATGGGTGATGGTACTCCGATTCCTCAGGATTCACCCATGTCTTATACTATTTTGTTGGACGACGTTATTTATACCACAGGTGAAAGCCGTTCAGGAAACGATGTTTCTATTGAATTTTCATTATCGACTCCCGGATATCACAAATTTGGTATTTTTGTAACATACAATGGAGACAACAGTAGTATAAGTTATCGCACATTGTGGCTTGGCAATGATACTCCTTTGGTTCCTTCCGACGTAAAAATGACTGAAAACGAAGTGTCGTGGAAAGCTGTCGGCGATCAAGGAATCCACGGAGGGTATGTGAATGTTAATGAGGTGATTTATGAAGTGTATGTAAACGATGAATTAATGGGTTCCACCTCATCTACCTCTTTAAAAATAAATTTGCCTGAAGATGCCACTCTTGCCAAATACAGCGC
Organism: Muribaculaceae bacterium; assembly: GCA_022509065.1. Taxonomy (GTDB): domain Bacteria; phylum Bacteroidota; class Bacteroidia; order Bacteroidales; family Muribaculaceae; genus CAG-873. The sequence continues at coordinate 34,031 of JAFLTY010000017.1, read as the reverse complement.
TACGGTTTATGCCGTATTTGATGGAAAGAAAGGCAAAGGAGGATCATCCAATTCGATACTCGCAGGAAAACCGTATCAAGTTCCTGTTTATTTCGAACCAACGTTGGAGGAATTCGAACTAATGGTGATAGAAGATAAAAATTCGGATGGTATTACCTGGAGTTACTGGAAAGACCATAATGCTTTGGGAACATTATACACTTATAATTATGAGGATTATTTTGATGACTATATTTTCTTGCCTCCCATTGAGATAAGTAATACTGATAAATACTATGTCTTCAGTCTTGAGGCAGCAATTAGGGCTAATAACTATCCCGACGAATATCTCGAAGTAGTTTACGCGTCCGCGCCCAGTTCAGAGGCCATTATGGGTGTTCTCGTTCCTGAATTTGCGCCCACTGCCTCACAATATGAAACACCGTGGACCCGTAAAGAAGGATTACTTAAGGTATCAACACCAGGTACATATTATATTGGTATACATGCTACTTCTCCCGGTGATCAACTGGGCTTGTTGGCAAAAGCCTTTAGACTTAATGAAGCAGAGATAAATGAAGATTCACCGGCCGCTCCAAAAATTTTGGATGTAATACCCGGATCCAATGGAGAGTTGAAAGCCACCGTTAAGTTCGCTTATCCCGAATTGTTACTCAATGGACTGCAAATAGATCAAAATACGATACTCACATTAAATGTTCTCGTCAACGGCGAAAAAGTTTATATAGATCAATCCGGAAAACCGGGAGAGGAGTCCTCTTTTATTGTAGAAACGGTTCAGGGAAGAAATGAAATAAGTATCTCTGTTACAGCCGACGGCCTTGATAGCCCTTCAGAAATAACTAACATCTTTACCGGTCAGAATCTTGCAGCGACTCCTAAGAATTTAAAGAGTGAGGAATCCGAAGATATGATGTCGATTAAACTTTCGTGGGATGCGGTAACTACTCCGGACAAAAGGGGAGATTATATCAACCCGGAAGATGTACGATATGCCGTATATGTCCAGGTGCAAAATATTGTCTCTTATCACTGGCAATTGATATCAGATGGTATTACCGACACTCATTGCACAATACGTCTCCAAGAAGGAGCTCCTATGGACGAATATACCTTTGGAATAGCTTCTTATAACCCTGCCGGTTCGAATGATGAGGTGGTAACTGTTTCGGCTTATCTGGGTACCCCCTATTCATTGCCTTATTCCGAGGATTTTGAAAATGAGGAATATACTTTCCAGACTGCCCCATGGTTTGTATATCCAAACTTTAACGGTCAAAGTTATAATGCTCAGTGGTATACCTTTATGTTAGACCAAGTAGATGAATATTTTGCAGGTGACAAGCAAACAGTGCTTTATTGTTTACCTCAAGCCAATCGAGATAAAGGTCTTATAGGAATGCCAAGGTTCAGCACTCGTGATTGTGGAACTGCTCAGATTAATTTACAAATTGTAGAAGGTCCTGCCGCTACTGATTTTAACATATTGGGAGAAATATATGGAAACTCACAGTTAATAACTGTGGCTTCGTATGAACAGTCTCAAACCGACGATACTAAAATTTCAACTCTAACATATGAGTTACCCCAAGAATTATTAAATCAATATTGGGTTCAACTATATTTAGAGCCTGTTTTCAAAACTAAAGACAAGATTTTTATCGTATGTTCTATAGATATTACTTCCACTACATCTGTTGAAAGCATAAGTGGTGAGGATGGCAGAATTGAGGGCGGTAAAGGTTATATCGAAATAGAAGGATATGCCGGTCTGAATGCCAAAGTTTTCTCTATTGATGGTAAATTAATGAAGAACATTCTTAAGATATCCGACCATGAGGTTTTGGATATTGCCCCAGGTGTTTATATCGTCAATGTGAAGAATAATGTTCGTAAGGTTATTGTGAGATAGCGATAACCCAACTAAACTAAAAAAGCACGGGACATTGCCCGTGCTTTTTTAATGTAATTTCATAAGGTTTACGAACTTATTTGCGGATAAGAACTTTTTGACCGTTGATGATATAGAGTCCTGAGTTAAGATTGTTGGGATTTTCTTTTATGCCTTGAAGATTATAAATATTCTTGTCTTCATTGTTGCCCTTTTCAATTTTAGCTACATAAGTCGTTCCATCGACAACAATCGAAATCTCGCCTTCTTCTGTGTTCAAAGTGATTTTCACGTCACCGCCTTGCCATTCGGGATATTCCCAATATATCTCTTTGTAGGCCACGCCCCAAGTGTCAGTATAGGCAGTATAGGCGTTATTATCAAAGCTGATTTCTACAGATTCGCCTTCTTCGGGAGCATACAGGGTTTCTTCAGAGGGTACATAAATGTTGAAAGAGAATTCACCTTCCGGGATTTCAATCCATCCTGAGTAAATTCCATCTTCCTCGTTTTCCAGAATATAATCTTCGTTTTCTTCATCATAGTCATTGAACATGCCAATTACTACAGCATAAGAAGGTTTTTCTTCGGGAACAAAACTCGGATCGGTGAAAGTGACAGTTTTATAGTCGGATTCAATAAGGATTTCGATTTCGCCACCTGCCCAGTCTTCACATACAAAATACTGCATTGTAGCGGGTATTTCTTCTATAACTTTATAGCCTTCGTAACCGTAACCGTCTTCCTCGATGGAATATGTCATATCTGCATTTCCGCTTCTTCTGTTGGGAATAAGATATTCATCTCCAAATTTGAAATAAACAGAGAACTCGTTTTCCGGGATGTTGAATGTTCCTGAAACAGTGAAATCTTCACCGTCTTCGGTTGCTTCATAGGTGAGCTTCCATTCGGAAAGATCTTCGGCTTCGCCATAGTTGTTGAAAGGGCCGAGAAGATACACTTCCGGATTTTGTGCCAAAGCGTAGGCTGAACCCATCAAAAGTAGCGCGGATAAAGTTGTAAATTTTTTCATAAGCGTAAAGATTTTTGTTAAACATTATTTTATAGATAATTAATTTCGAAACAAAAGCATAATCAGCTTTTTGACACATCAAAATTAAGTAATTATTTCAAATAAGCAAAAAAATGAAAAAGAACGACCAACATTTAATTATAGTTCAACAGCCTAAGATCCCATCAAAATCATGCGTATGCAGTTTACCGACTATAATGCATTTGACATTTAGGGGTGAAGCATAAAAGCAGGAAAGATGGTGTCGGGGAACGCCATCTTTCCTGTAAGATTGTAGTCTATTGTGTGGGGGTTATTCTTCGGTGTCGTCTTCGCGCATGTTGTGGAAAACGTTCTGGACGTCTTCATCTTCTTCGAGTTTTTCGAGAAGTTTTTCTATTTTTTCGCGCTGTTCGGGGGTTACATCCTTGAGGTCGTTGGGGATACGTTCGAACTCGGACGAGATGATTTCAAATCCATTTTCCTCAAGATAGTTCTGAATGTTGCTGTTTTCTTCGAACGCTCCGTAAAGCACGATGTGGCCTTCGTCGTCGTTGTCGAGTTCGTCCACGCCGTAGTCTATGAGTTCAAGTTCGAGGTCCTCGAGCGACACACCGTCTTTGGGTGCGATTTTGAACACGCATTTATGGTCGAAAAGGAAAGTGAGCGAACCTTGTGTACCCAGGCTGCCGCCGTGTTTTGTGAAATAAGAGCGTACATTGGCCACGGTACGGGTGTTGTTGTCGGTAGCGGCTTCCACAAAGATGGCTATGCCATGAGGCCCGTATCCTTCGTATGTTATTTCCTTATAGTCGCCGGCATCCTTGTCGGTGGCTTTCTTGATGGCGCGCTCTACTGTGTCCTTGGGCATGTTGGCGGCTTTCGCGTTCTGAAGCAGGGCGCGGAGACGCGGATTGGTTGACGGGTCGGGGCCGCCTGCTTTGGCAGCTATGGTGATTTCTTTACCTATGCGGGTAAATGTGCGCGACATGTTACCCCAGCGTTTCAATTTACGCGCTTTGCGATATTCAAATGCTCTTCCCATTGTGTATTGTTATTTTTGGTTTTTAGTTCGTTAATGATATAGCGGCCTATCTAAGTTCGGCGCCGAGTTCTTTTTGCAGGTTGGTGATGATTTTATTCATAACCTGGTCGATATATTTGTCCTGAAGCGTTTTTTCGTAGTCCTGCAAAGTTATTGAGACGGCGTATGATTTCTTGCCATCGGGGAGTTTGTCACCTTCGTAAACGTCAAACAATGTTATGTCGCGCAGTATGCGACGTTCGCTCCGACGCACAATGTCTTCGATTTGCGCGAAGGACACCGATTTGTCTATCAACAGAGCCAGGTCGCGTTTGACGGCTTGCGTCTTGGGCAGCTCGGCAAATGTTACCTTGGTCTTAAAGGCGGTAGCGCACAGTGCGTCCCAGTCAAACTCGGCATAATACACTTGTTGTTTTATGTCGAAGGCAGTCAGCGTCTTGTTCGAGACAACGCCTATCACACCAAGATATTTGCCGTTGCGTGTGGCTACGGTCAAAGCGGCACTCAACATATCGTTATCTTCCGAGGTCGTGAAGCTAACCATGTTGTCGTTGATGCCCAGCCTGTGAAGTATGTTGAGGGTCACGGCTTTCAGGTCGTAGAAGGTTGCCGCTTCGGCTCCTCTGCTCCAGTTGGCCGAACGAGTGTTACCAGTCATCCATAATGCCAGCGAGGCGTGTTCGGTAAACGCTGCCAGGGGTTTTTCGTCGGTGACGCCGGCTTCGGCATTAAAGGTATAGACATTCCCGAATTCATAGAGGGAGAGGTCAGCGGCGCGACGGTTGATATTATGAGACAATGACTCCAGACCGCCGAACAGCAGAGTCTGACGCATGACGTTAAGATCCTGGCTGAGCGGATTGAGCAGTTTGACGCATCGTGACGCGGGATATGTCTGCGACTCGGCGTAGTAGCGTTCAGCTGTCAGCGAGTTGTTGAGTATCTCATGGAAACCGGCGGCTGTCAGTTGTTCGGCTATCTTGCGTCGCAAGTCGTCGGCAGCGTCGGTGGTTGTCTTATAGGACAGCGAGGAGTGAACGGCATCGGGCACCTCTATTTTGTTATAGCCATAGATGCGCAGAATGTCTTCAACAACGTCGCAGGGGCGCCGTACATCGACACGGTAGGTGGGCACGCGAAGGTCGCGAATGTCACCATGATGGCTTACTGTCTCAATTTCGAGCGCCTTGAGTATGGTGTTGACGGTATGGGTCGGAATCTCCTGCCCTATAAGGTTGTTCATGTAATGTGTCGACAGTTCGACGGCGAAGGGCTCTACGGGGGCGGGATATATGTCGACGATTTCACCCACAATCTCGCCGCCTGCTATCTCTTTAATCATCAAAGCAGCCAGTTTGAGGTTTTCAACAGTCGTGTTGGGGTCAACGCCGCGTTCAAACCTGAACGACGAGTCGGTGCTGAGACCGTGACGACGCGCGGTGCGGCGCACTCGCGTGGGATGGAAGCAGGCGCTTTCGATAAACACGTCGGTAGTGGTTTCGGTCACACCGCTGTCCAGACCGCCGAACACGCCGGCTATACACATGGGCTCTTCGGCGTTGCATATCATAAGGTCTGTGCTGTCAAGCTTGCGCTCGACGCCGTCAAGGGTCACGAATTTTGTGCCGGCGGGACATGTGCGCACAACAACCTCGTCGCCCTTGATTTTAGAGCAGTCGAAACAGTGTAACGGTTGTCCCAAACCGTGCAGTATGTAGTTTGTGATGTCCACCACGTTGTTTATGGGGCGCAAACCTATCTCTGTAAGGCGTGTCTTTAGCCAGTCGGGACTTTCCTGCACTTTAACACCCTTGATAGTCAGTCCTGAATAACGAATACAGCCCTCGGTGTCATCGACTTTCACTTTGACGTATTTGTCCGACGGTCTGTCTATTTTAAAGGCGGATGTCGACGGACGGTGTGCCTTGGCGGGGTTTTCGGTGTGAACGGCCATCCATGCGCCCAAGTCACGGGCAACGCCATAATGGCTGGCAGCGTCGATACGGTTGGGCGTAAGGTCGACTTCAAGCACATAATCATCGCTTATTTTGAAGTAGTCGGCCGCCGGTGTTCCCGGTTTCACCTCTTCGTTGATTACAATAATGCCGTCGTGGCTTTTGCCGACGCCTATCTCGTCCTCGGCGCATATCATCCCCATCGATTCGACACCGCGAATCTTCGACTTCTTTATCTTGAACTCGTTGTCGCCGTCATAAAGCGTGGTGCCAACGGTAGCCACTATGACAGTCTGGCCGGCTGCCACGTTGGGAGCGCCGCAAACTATCTGCTCGACGCTGTCGCCAAGGTCTACGGTGGTTATATGCAGGTGGTCGCTGTCCGGATGCTCTACGCACGTAAGCACTTTGCCCACAACAAGGCCGCGTAGTCCTCCGCGTATCGATTCAACACGTTCTATGCCTCCGCATTCAAGTCCGATTGACGTAAGGGCTGCCCCGAGCTCATCGGCTGTCAGATTAAAATCGATATAGTCTTTCAGCCAGGTATATAGGATATTCATTTTAAGATGGTTTTACAAAGATTGCAACCTTTGTATATTATTAATAATCATGCGTCAAGACAATCAATGTGACATCTTTCTTCAAAGATGTCTACACCGTTTGTCATAATTATGCGCAAATTTACAAAATTTCTCAAAACCATACAAAAACAAATAAAGTGTACGATTACTTTGTCGGTAGCGCTTGGTGCAACAGCACAAAATACTAATTTAAAGCCGGTTATTCTATGTTTTTGCAAATTCACTTTTTAATCGTAAATTTGCAAAAACAATCCCGGCAACATCCCTCTTTATGGAAGCTCCGACCTACTAAAACGCTGTGTAAAAGCAAATTAGGTGTTTTGTTTAAGCGCTGATAGATATTGACAAATTTCAAAACTATTACTTAAAAACCATTTTCACATAATATGTTGCATAGAGATTTACAACCCAAGTTAATCGAATTGGCGACAAAATTTCCCGTAATAACACTCACCGGCCCGAGGCAGTCAGGGAAATCCACGTTGCTTAAAGAAACTTTTCGTGATTACGAATATGTATCTTTGGAAAACCCCGAAGAGCGTTTATTCGCACAGACTGACCCAAAGGGGTTTCTGACTACATATCCTGATAGAACCATTATAGACGAAGTGCAAAGAGTCCCCGAACTTTTTTCGTATATTCAGACGCACGTCGACTCGCAAAACAAAGAGGGTATGTACATGCTGGCAGGGTCGCATAATTTTTTGTTAATGCAATCTGTAAGTCAGTCTCTTGCCGGAAGAGCCGCGGTACTTAAGCTTCTGCCGTTTTCGCATAAGGAAATGTTTCAAGGCGATGTCCTCCCGAAAGATGTGGAAAAGGAGATTTTTACCGGTGGATATCCCAGAATCTATGACAAAGATATTGACCCAGTAATCTATTATCAATCATATATTCAGACTTATTTGGAAAGAGATGTCCGATTGATAAAGAATATAGGCAGTCTGGTCAACTTTATTAAGTTCCTCAAACTTTGTGCCGGCAGGATAGGCCAGTTGCTCAATCTGTCCTCGCTTGCCAACGAATGTGGGATAGCTGTTTCTACAGCAACCGAGTGGTTGTCTGTTTTAGAGGCAAGTTATATCTGTTATCGGTTGACTCCCGATTATAATAATTTCAATAAAAGATTGGTAAAAACCCCGAAACTCTATTTCTATGACACCGGTTTGGCCTGCTCGCTCCTAAATATCCACTCAGCCGAACAACTGGAGTCACATTTCCTCAAAGGGGGGCTTTTTGAGAACCTTGTAATAAACGAGGTGATAAAAAGAGCGTATAACAGAGCATGGCAACCCGACTTGACGTTTTGGAGAGACTCGACAGGCAATGAGGTCGATTTGATTCAATATAAGGACGGCCAACGAAAAGCTTATGAGATTAAATCTGGGCAAACCTTTTCGCAGGATTACTTTAAGGGATTGGTTAAATGGAACGCTTTGTCTGCTAATCCGATAGAGAACAACACTGTTGTCTATAACGGCAAAATCAGGTATGCCACTTCTAACGGCAATGTTGTCCCATGGGAAGTCTTCGGCAAAGACAACGATATATAATCTTTTAGGGCAACCCGTTAAGAATCCAAATAGCGGTGATATTATTATCGTTAAACACAAAGGCAATTTTATAAAGAAAGTGGTTAAATAAACCCTAATGAAAACATGTCTTCCTGACACATAGGGAAAATTATTGTGTCGCGTCAAATGTGAAAAAATGTTATAAAACAGGACGGCCTGTCGATTTATCCCTTTAACTTTTTGTTTGTTAGGATAATATTATTATTTTTGCAACGAACTTCGAGCGTCGGAGGAGGCCAAGCGGCTTCCTCCCGTTTTATAAAGGTGGTTCATTGAGTATAGACCGATGTTAACCTTTTCCCTTTTTACACCGCCCGAGAAACAAACAACGTACAACCGCTAATCATACACCAATCCTATGATAGATAGGCAATTACTTACAGACACCGTAACTGACGCGCTGAAAGGCACCGACCTTTTTTTGGTCGACATAACAGTTACTCCCACAAACGAGATTACCGTCACCGTCGACTCCAAAGGTACCGGAGTGGACATTGACCGCTGTCTGGCTCTTACCCGTCGCATCGAAGAAGTCTTTGACCGCGATGTGGAGGATTACGAACTCGAAGTCGGATCTGCCGGCATCACAGCGCCGTTTAAGGTTAAGGCTCAGTATGACAAAAACATAGGCAACCCTGTTGAAGTGGTCACCCGCGATGGAAAAAAACTCCATGGCACGCTTATTGCCGTCGCCGACGACTTCTCCGATTGCACGGTGTCAATCACTAAGAAAATTAAAGAAGAAGGACAGAAACGACCCAAAAACGTCGATGTCCCCGAGATTATCCCCATCGCCAATATCAAATCTATAGCATACGAACTTAAATTCTGAAAAATATAAAAAAATCATACATCATGGCAAAAAAAGAAGCAACTCCCAACATGGTCGAGCAGTTCGCCGAATTCAAAGAACTGAAAAACATCGATAAAACAACGATGATAAATGTCATCGAAGAGTCGTTCCGCAACGTGCTTGCAAAAATGTTCGGAACCGACGAGAATATTGACGTCATCCTTAACCCCGACAAGGGCGACGTTCAGATATTCCAGAACCTGGAGGTAGTTCCCGACGGTGAAGTCGAAGACGAAAACCTGCAGATTTCGCTTAGCGACGCTCGCGCTGACAATGACCCCGAGGCCGAGATTGGCGAGGATCACACTCGCGAAATCATCTTCGAGAAATTTGGCCGACGCGCCATCCTTAACCTGCGTCAGACACTCCAGTCAAAAATTCTGGATCTTCAGAAAGAAGCCATCTACAACAAATTCAAAGACCTCGAAGGAGAACTTGTCTCAGGCGAAGTCTATCAGACATGGACACGCGAGACATTGCTTCTTGACGATGACAAAAACGAGTTGCTGCTGCCTAAGACCGAAGCCATCCCCGGTGACTTTTTCCGCAAGGGCGAGACAGTGCGCGCCGTTGTCGAGACTGTCGACAACAAAAACAACAACCCCAAAATCACCGTGTCGCGACGCAGCGACAACTTCCTGCGCCGTCTCTTCGAACTCGAGGTTCCCGAAATACAGGATGGACTGATAAGCATACGCGCCGTCGCCCGCATTCCCGGCGAACGCGCTAAGATTGCCGTCGAGAGCTATGACGAACGCATCGACCCCGTTGGGGCATGCGTCGGCGTACGTGGCAGCCGTATAAGCGGCATCGTTCGCGAACTCCATAACGAAAATATCGACGTCATTAACTACACAACCAATCCTTCGCTATTTATCCAACGCGCTCTTTCCCCCGCCAAAGTGTCCTCCATTCGTCTGGACGAAGACGAGAAAAAGGCCGAGGTGTTCCTCCGTCCCGAAGAAGTGTCTCTTGCCATAGGTAAAAACGGCCTAAACATCAAACTGGCCTCGTTGCTCACAGGTTATCTTATTGATGTTTACCGTGACACCGAAGACGACAATGTCGTTGAAGAAGACATCTATCTGGACGAATTCAAAGACGAAATCGAAGAATGGATTATCGAGTCGCTTAAAAATATCGGCCTGATGACTGCTAAGAACGTTCTTAACGCTCCCCGCGAAATGCTTATCGAAAAGGCCGACCTCGAAGAAGAGACTGTCGACAACGTGCTTGAAATACTACGCGCCGAATTTGAAGACTGAGAATAAACGCGCAACGGTATTTAATACTCTTTCATCTTACTTTTTCTCTTTCTCCTTTAATTCTAACGAAATCATAGCACGAAATAAAGCATGGCAAAAACCAAAATCAGCAAATTAGCCAAAGACCTTAATATAAGTGTATCGACAGTGGTCGAATTCCTTGACAAAAGGCACATATCGGTGGAAGCCAGTCCGAACACCCGCGTGGAAGACGATATAGTCGATATCGTGTACGGTGAGTTTGACAAAGACGGCAGTCTCCGCCGCAAGTTGGAAGCCGAACGCGTCAAGGCGCGCGAAGCCTCCAAAGCTGAAGAAAAGCCCGTCGAAACGAAAACTACCCCCACGACCGCTCAGCCTGTCGAAACCGTCGAGACAGCGGCTCCGAGACCTACCCCTAAAATTGTCGGAAAGGTAGAGCTGGACAAGAACGGAATACCCGTCAAATCACAACCCGAGGCGAAGCCCGCGGCTCCAAAAGCCGAGGCTCCCGCACATCGTCCCGCTCCCGAAAAGAAAAAAGACGAACCCGTGCCCTCTCTCGACGTGAAGAAAGAAGCGGACAAAACCACAGAAGTAAAAAAAGTCGAGAAAGCCGAGCCGGCACAACCCGAGCCTAAGGCTAAAGAACCTAAAGTCGAAGAACCTAAGGCGGAAAAAACTCAGCAAGAGAAGCCCGCAAAAGTCGAAGAACCCAAACAGCCTGTCGCCGACGACAAGAAAGAAAAACCCCAAGTCCACGCTGAGCAACCCAAGCCATCCGAAGTTGTCGCCGACGACAAGGAGGACGAGGATTTTATCGCCGTACAGACACCACAGGGTCCAACACTAAACATCGTGGGTAAGATTGATTTGAACTCTATTAATCAGACCACGCGCCCCAAAAAGAAATCCAAGGAAGAACGCCGCCGCGAACGTGGTGGTCAGGGCGCTGATGGCGCTCCCGCAGCCGGCGACCGCAAAAAACGCAAACGCATCGGTGGCAAGGAAAAAATTGATATCGAAAAAACCGGGGCTCAGACCGACGCCGGTGGTTCGCGCCGCAACGAAAACAAACGCCGTGGCGACAAACGAGGTAAACACGAGGCTACTCCCGTCCAGATAATCAGCGACGAAGATGTTTCGAAACAGGTGCGCGAGACTTTGGCTCGTCTCACTGCCAAGGATCGCAACATCAAAAAAGGTGCGAAATGGCGTCGCGAAAAACGCGAGGCTAACGCCGAAGCGGCGCGCGAAGCCGCTATGGAGGCTCGCGCCGAAAGCAAGATTCTTAAGCTCACCGAATTCGTTACCGCCAACGACCTGGCTTTGATGATGGATGTACCCATCACTCAGGTCATCGCAACGTGTATGAATATTGGTGTTATGGTGTCTATCAACCAACGTCTCGATGCCGAAACAATCAATATCGTCGCCGAGGAATTCGGATACAAGACACAGTTCGTGTCCAGTGAAGTGGCCGAAGCCATCCAGCAGGAGGAAGACCGCGAGGAAGATTTGGTCAGCCGTCCGCCAATCGTCACTGTGATGGGTCACGTCGACCACGGTAAGACTTCGCTCCTCGACTATATACGCAATGCCAACGTTATAGCCGGTGAGGCCGGCGGTATTACACAGCACATCGGTGCCTACAACGTGAAAATGCCCGACGGCCGACACATAACCTTCCTCGATACCCCCGGTCACGAGGCCTTTACTGCCATGCGTGCCCGCGGTGCCAAGGTTACCGACCTCTGTATCATCATTGTTGCAGCCGACGACAGCGTCATGCCGCAGACTGTTGAAGCGATAAACCACGCAGCTGCTGCCGGTGTACCCATAGTGTTTGCAATCAATAAGATAGACAAGCCCCACGCCAATCCCGAAAAAATCAAGGAGGAACTGGCCGCTATGAACTACCTCGTCGAAGACTGGGGCGGTAAGTTCCAAAGCCAGGATATCTCTGCAAAAAAAGGCATGGGTGTAGAAGAACTCATGGAGAAAGTCCTTCTCGAGGCAGAAATGCTCGAGTTGCGAGCTAACCCCAACCGCAACGCTACCGGTTCTATCATCGAATCGTCACTTGACAAAGGCCGCGGATATGTGGCTACCGTACTCGTCCAGAACGGAACGCTGCGTGTTGGCGATATAATACTTGCCGGTAACCATTACGGCAAAATCAAGGCCATGTTCAACGAGCGTAACCAGCGCATCAAAGAGGCCGGTCCCGCCACTCCCGCTCTTATACTCGGTCTTAACGGCGCTCCCACTGCCGGCGACACGTTCAATGTCATGGATACTGAACAGGAGGCGCGCGAAATTGCCAACAAGCGCGAACAGCTGCAACGCGAACAAGGCCTGCGAACAACCAAGATTCTGACCCTTGACGATATCGCCCGTCGTCGAGCAATAGGCAACTTCCAGGAACTCAACATCATCGTTAAAGGTGACGTGGACGGTTCAATCGAAGCTCTCAGTGACTCACTCATCAAACTGTCCACCGAGGAGATTCAGGTCAACGTGCTCCATAAAGCAGTCGGCGAAATCAGCGAAAGCGACGTCACTCTTGCCGCTGCTTCCGATGCCGTCATCATAGGCTTCCAGGTACGCCCAAGTTTGGCTGCACGCAAGGCGGCCGAACGCGAAGGTGTCGAAATACGCCTTTACTCGGTCATCTATCAGGCTATCGAGGAGGTCAAGGACGCTATGGCAGGTATGCTCGCTCCCGAAATCAAGGAGGAAATCATCGGTACGGCCGAAGTGCTCGAAACATACCATATTTCCAAAGTCGGAACAATCGCCGGCTGTATGGTGCGTGACGGCAAAATCAAACGCAACTGCAAAGTGCGCCTAATCCGCGACGGTATCGTACGATACACCGGTGAACTCGGCAGCCTGAAACGCTTCAAGGACGATGTCAAGGAGGTAACTTCAGGTTACGACTGCGGTATTTCGATTCAGAACTATAACGACCTCAAAGTCGGCGACATAATCGAAGGCTTCGAGGAAGTGGAAGTCGAACGCACTCTCTGATATCACATTCAACTGTGGTCGACGGCTCGTACTTTGCCCTACTCGAGTATCGGTTGAATAGAATATCAACACTTGTCGTATGACATAAGCTGCTTGATGAGGAGCGTGTATCTCAACATAGGGAGTAACAAAGGCGACAGGACGGCCAACATCGAAAAAGCCGTCCGTATGCTCGCCGAACACCCTTTGTTTGCGGATACACTCATCAGGCGAGCTCCTTTGGTCTACAATCAGCCTGTCGGCTATGTCTCCGACGCGGAGTTTGTCAACCTCGGCTTGGCCATTGACTTCGATGTCATTCCCGTCGCTGCGAAAAAAGACCTGAAGACTGCTTCCGACAATGTGATAGAAGCGTGGGACGAGGAGTTCGCACTTCGCGTCCTCAACGTCACACAGGATATAGAGAAGCATATCGCTCCTGACAGCCCGCACCGCAATCCCGATGGCACTTACTGCGACCGCATCGTCGATATCGACATCATTGCTATTGATGGAGTTCGAATGAACACGTCAGCGCTGACATTGCCACATCCGCGGGCGGCTGCAAGACATTTCGTCATGCATCCAATGGCTTTCCTCGCTCCGGGGTGGTTCCCCGACAGCATGGTGTCAGAGCGTCCCCATCCAAAAAAGTCTATTGTCGACATGCACCGCGACACGGTGGACTCTTTCAAAGCCAAAAAGAAACTCCCCGTCACCGTCATACTCGACAATATCCGCTCCCTTAACAACGTCGGCTCAATATTCCGCACCTCCGATGCTTTTTGTGTCGAACACATTGCCTTGTGCGGCATTACAGCCTCTCCTCCCGCTCCCGAAATCCACAAAACAGCGCTTGGCGCCGAAGACAGCGTTGATTGGTCTCACCATGACAATACCCTTGAGGCCATCGCCGATTTACGTGCAAGGGGATATATTATCACCTGTCTCGAACAAGTTCACGACTCGATAAGCCTCGATGACTTCCATCCCGATGCGAGTGCCCGTTACGCGCTTGTCGTGGGCAATGAGGTCAACGGGGTCGACCAGAGGGTAGTCGACGCTGCGGACATTTGTCTCGAGATACCCCAGGCCGGCACCAAACACTCGTTGAACGTGGCCGTCTCTACTGCTATCGCCGTATGGTCGTTCTTTACGTCTCTCAACCGTGTGTGATTTTATTACCGGAAAAATTATGTATCTTTGTCACATAATATATTTTTTATCAACAACCTTCGAAAAACTATGAAACGTCTTTTTCTATCGGCCTTAGCCGCCATATCTTTGCTGTCTGCCTCGGCTGCATCTCCAAAATATATATTCTACTTCATTGGTGACGGCATGGGTATGGGTCCCGTTATGTCGGCTCTTAATTACAAGCGCCTCGTGCATCCCGAGCAACAACCCATGGTGATGACTTCGTTTCCCGTCGCTTCTTTCTGCCAGACATGGTCAGCATCGACTCCCGTCACTGATTCGGCGGCCGCTGGTACGGCCTTGTCAACCGGTCATAAGACGAAAAACGGCATGCTCGGTATGGATGCCGACACTGTATCGGTGACATCGGTGGCCCGCTATCTTAAAGACGAAGGGTGGGGTGTCGGTGTTCTCACAACAGTGGCTCCCGACGACGCTACTCCCGGCGCTTTTTACGCTCATGTCCCGGCGCGTAGCCAGTTTTATGACATTGATATACAGGCCGCCAATAGCGGTTACGATTTCCTCGCCGGAGCGGCATGGCGCGGTACTACCGACAAACAAGGCAATCCTACCGATGTAATGGAAGTGTTCGAGTCAAACGGATATAAGACGGTTTACGGTACCGATGGTCTCAAGACAATCAACGGCTATGACAAGGTTGTCGTTTTGGGTGACCCCCGGTATAATGCCAACAATAACGACCTGTCGTACACCATCGATTCTATCGTGGGCGCTATTGCGCTTCCCGACCTTACACAAGCCGCTCTCGAGCATCTTGTGCGTGTAAGTCCCGACCGTTTCTTCATGATGGTCGAAGGCGGTAACATCGACCATGCTCTACACGCCAATGACGGCGGAGCAGCTACCAAAGAAGTCCTAAACTTTGACCAAGCTATTGCAGTCGCTTATAACTTCTACCTTCAGCATCCCGACGAAACTCTTATCGTGATAACCGCCGACCATGATACCGGTGGTCTCACTGTCGGTAATGGCGCTACGAAATACGCCGCCAATTTACACTATATCGACCATCAGAAAATTTCAAAGGAACGGTTCAGCGATTATTGCAAAGCATTGCTTAACGATAATACCTCCGCTCCGTCATGGCCCGAAATGGAAAAATATCTTTCCGACAACTTCGGTTTCTGGCGCATTGTGCCCCTTACTGACGGTCAGACTACCCGGCTGCATGACGAATTTGACAACATGGTGAACAAAATAGGCTCTGACGAAAAAACGCTTTACGCCAGCTTCAACCAGTTTGCCGTCACAGTGTTCTCGATGTTTAACGACGCTGCCGGTTACGGTTTCACTACAACAAGCCATACCGGAAATCCCGTACCGGTATTTGCCGTGGGCGATGGCGCCGAAAACTTCAGCTCACTCAATAACAACGTCGATATTCCCGGCGTTCTACTGAAACTCGCTACAGGGAAAACGTTAAAATGATTTTAGCGCGATGACCGACAACTCACCGTTGCCCTATCACATACCGGCTCTCTTGCCACAGGTTATCGAAGGACTTGACATAAAACCCGACGGTATATATGTCGATGTCACATTCGGTGGCGGAGGTCATAGCCGTGCCATCCTTGAACGTCTTTCTCCATCCGGTCACCTGTACTCCTTCGACCAGGACGCCGAAGCCGTGGCTAATGCTTTTGCTGACCCGCGATTCACCATCGTGCATGCCAACTTCAAATATCTGACCAACTTCATGGCCTATTACGATGTCGAGGCAGTAGACGGCATATTGGCCGACTTGGGTGTGTCATTCCACCATTTCGATACGCCTGAACGCGGTTTCTCATTCAGATGGGACGACTCGCCATTGGACATGCGTATGAACCCCTCTATGGAGGTGACTGCCGCTCAGCTCATCGCTGACAGCGATGTGGATACTCTCACCGATATCTTCCGTAACTATGGCGAGCTGAAAAACGGTCGCCAAATAGCCGTCGATATCGTCAAAGCGCGTGACAAGGGACAGGCTATAACGACAGCGGCACAACTGCGGCAAGTGGTGGGCGACAGACTGAACCCGGCTCGCGAAAAAAAAGACCTTGCTTGTGTCTATCAGGCTTTACGCATCGCTGTAAATAACGAACTCGACGCACTAAAGAAACTTCTCGTCGCAGCTGCGTGCGTTCTAAAACCCGGTGGGCGTATTGCCGTTATCACTTATCACAGTCTTGAAGACAGACTGGTGAAAAACTTCTTCCGTACCGGTAACCTCGAAGGCGATGTCGAAAAAGATTTTTTCGGCAATGTTTCTTCTCCCTTTAAACTCATTACCTCCAAACCGATTGTACCGGACGATAACGAAGTGCAGAACAATCCCCGAGCGCGTTCAGCCAAACTTCGGGTAGCTGTCCGAAAATAATAACCCACACCCCTGAACCATCCTTCCCCCTATGGCCAAGATAGTCGAAACACCCTTGATGAAGCAGTACATGGAGATGAAAAAAAAACATCCCGATGCCGTGCTGCTCTTTCGCGTGGGTGATTTCTACGAGACTTTCAGCGAGGATGCCATACGTGCCAGCGAGGTGTTGGGAATTACCCTTACACGACGTGCAAACGGCTCGGCGGCTTTTGTCGAGCTGGCCGGTTTCCCGCACCATGCTCTCGACACCTATCTGCCCAAACTTGTGCGCGCAGGCTTTAGGGTGGCTATATGCGAACAACTCGAAGACCCCAAAGCCACTAAGAAACTTGTCAAAAGAGGTATTACCGAGTTGGTTACTCCCGGTGTTTCGCTTAACGACAATGTCCTCGACAACAAACAGAACAACTTTCTCGCTTCGGTACATATCGGAGCAGGCGGTCGCTTCGGAATAGCCTTCCTTGACATATCGACGGGAGAGTTCCTTACAGCCGAAGGCGACATTGACTACATTGACAAACTATTGGTGTCGTTCGCGCCTAAAGAGGTGCTTATGTTGCGTGGCGCCAAGCGTCGTTTCGAAGAGATGTTGTCCGCTAAATACCTTGCCTTCGAACTCGACGACTGGGTATTCACCACCGACAGCGCACGCGAAAGGCTGTTGAGACATTTCGGAACCGCTAACCTCAAGGGGTTTGGCCTCGCGGGAATGAACGACGCAATCATAGCCTCGGGTGCCATACTGCATTATCTCGATATCACCAATCACACCAACATTGGCCATATAGACACTTTGTCGCCTATCGACCGTGACAAATATGTCCGTCTTGACCGGTTCACCGTTCGTAATCTCGAACTGCTTGACGCGCTCAGTGACGAGGGCATGAGTCTCCTCGATGTAATAGACAAAACGGTCACTCCCATGGGTAGCCGTATGTTGCGTCAATGGGTAGTAATGCCCCTCAAAAGTGTCGACGCCATCAACAACCGACTGGATGTGGTCGAATATTTTTTCCGCCATCCCGAAGCCCGCGATAACATTCGCGAAAAGATGGAACGCATGGGCGACCTGGGACGACTCGTCGGGAAAGTGTCTACACTGCGTGCCACACCGCGCGACGTGGTACAGATTCGTTTCGCCCTTCAGGCCATCGATCCGATAAAAGCCGAACTCATCGGCGCCGATAACGAGGTGCTCGCCGCTATAGCCGCCGATATTGACCCCTGCCGTGAGATTGTCGACCGCATAGCGCGCCAAATCGTCGACATGCCCCCGTTGAAAGTGGGAACGGGCGGTGTCAT
The DNA here is from genome assembly GCA_022509065.1 of Muribaculaceae bacterium. Classification (GTDB taxonomy): domain Bacteria; phylum Bacteroidota; class Bacteroidia; order Bacteroidales; family Muribaculaceae; genus CAG-873. The sequence continues at coordinate 15,973 of JAFLTY010000017.1, read as the reverse complement.
CGCTGCCGGTGTGAACGCCGAACTCGACGAACTGCGGTCTATAGCCGGCTCCGGTAAACAATATCTCGAAAACCTTAAGCAACGGGAGATTGACCGAACAGGTATATCGTCGCTCAAAATCGGATTTAACAATGTCTTCGGCTACTATATAGAGGTGACAAACACGCACCGCGACAAAGTGCCGCAGGAATGGATACGCCGGCAGACTCTTACCAACGCCGAACGTTACATAACCCCCGAGCTAAAGGAATACGAAGAAAAAATACTTGGAGCCGAAGCTCGGATTGCCTCGCTTGAGGAATCGCTCTTTAACGACATCTTAGCCGACCTGTCGCGGTATGTCGCAAAGATAAAGACCGATGCCACGGTGATAGCGCGTCTGGACTGCCTTATTTCACTGACTCGCGCAGCCGCGGATAACAAATATGTGCGACCCGTCGTCGATGACAGTCTCAATCTCGATTTTGTCGAGGCTCGACATCCGGTCATTGAACGCCGGCTCCCTGCGGGAGAACCTTACATCGCAAACTCACTTCACCTTGACAACAACGACAACCAGATACTCATGATTACCGGCCCCAATATGTCCGGTAAGTCAGCTCTTTTACGTCAGACAGCCCTCAACGTCATCATGGCGCAAATGGGCTCCTTTGTCGCTGCTGAAAGTGCCCGTATAGGCATCGTCGACAAGATATTCACACGAGTCGGAGCCAGCGATAATATATCGTCCGGCGAGTCGACATTCATGGTAGAGATGAACGAGGCTGCCGCCATTGTCAACAACATGAGCAAGCGCTCGCTCATACTCTTCGACGAACTCGGACGCGGCACTTCGACATACGACGGAATATCTATTGCCCGTGCCATTGTCGAACACATTCACAACACCCCCGGCATACAGCCCAAGACACTCTTTGCCACTCACTATCACGAACTGAACGAGATGGAGGGAGAGTTTAAGCGCGTCCGAAACTATCATGTTTCGGTCAGGGAGATTAATGGCAAAGTGGTGTTTCTGCGCCGACTCGAAAAAGGCGGTTCCGAACACTCTTTCGGTATACATGTGGCGCGCCTGGCCGGCATGCCGCGCTCTATTGTCGAACGAGCCGACAAAATACTGCAGCTACTTGAGGCGACTCGCCGAAAAGAGTCCGGGGGCACCGACACTCAGACGGTTACATCCCCACAAAAACAGGCACCTATCGACCCCGCCGGCGTACAGCTCAGTTTCTTCCAACTCGACGACCCCGTAATCGCCGAAATACGTCGCCAGATTCTCGACCTCGACATCAACAACCTCACCCCCATGGAGGCTCTTAACAAGCTCCACGACATCCGAACAATCCTCACCGGTAAATAAACCCCAGGAACGTACAGCCGCTAACCGGCAGACAGTCATCCCATTTTTACGTCTATCACCAATCCGAAAAGTCTATATCCAACCGCTGACTGTGTGTTATTGGTTGGGTATCAATATTTTGTGTCCTTGGTGGATGTAAAAGCCGGGAGAGGAGGGTTTTGTCACGCGCATTCCTGTCACCGTGTACCACGCATCGTCGCATTGGCTGGGACGTGGGTCGTCGGTAATATCATCAACTCCCGTTTCCTCTTCGCCGAAAAGATCGAATGAGCAGAAATCGACGTTACCGCCACCGAAATTCTGGTTGGTGACAAGGCGGTAGCGGCTGAAAGGTCTTTGCACCTCGGGGTTAACCACGGCGTAGCGATTCGTCAGTATGCCAGCTGCCTGCATACGGTTGACACTCTCGACGAGGAAAAGGCCGCTCAGCAACACCGATGCGCAATACTCGTCGGACGAAGCCTCAGCCCTGTCGCGCCAGTTCGCCAAAACCGTCATATCAGGACGCACCAATGCCGACAGACAGAGCGACCGAGCGTTCTCCACAAGATACGAGGCGTAGCGTCTCTGGCGGTCGGCGTCCAGCAGTCCGGACAACACCCATTCGGTGATGTAACGCACATAGATGCCTTTGAAAAGGCCGCCATCGCCCTTTCCGGACTCGCCCATAACACCGTATGGCGAGTACCAACGGCTGTCTATACTCTTGTCTATCAGTTCTGTGGCGATGTCCCGATATTTCGTGTCGCCCGTCACGCGGTAAAGCTCAAGCAAACCGCCGACCCATGTCCCCTGATTGTAGGTAAAGGTCCACCCGCGGTTGTTGTTCGTCGGGCCGTCCTTCACAAAACCGTCATCGAAGAGATTGTGCGCGTTCATAAACTCGAAAATCTTCACTGCCTTTTCGAGGTAGTGCTCTTCGCCGGTCTTTTGGTAAAGCAGAGCCGCCGCTATCATCGCCGGACCGTTCGAACACGAGTTCTTGCTGTCAATGACACCCCTCTGGCTTTCGCTGTTCCACAAAATGCCGCCGGTTGTCTCATCCCAACCGGCCCATATCCAATCGAATAGCTGCCGAGCCTCGTCAAGCCATGTAGAGGCACCCATCGAGAACGTTTCTGACGCTCTCAGACATGCCAGACACATCCACTCCATGTCATCGTAGTATGAATTCCACAGGTCGTGTCTGCCCGGGTCGTAAGCGGTGTACATACCGGTGCGGATGGCGCGCGCATGCAACTCGTGCTGACGAAGATTAGAGCGTCGGTAAGCGTCGACATAGGCGTCGATGGCATGTGCCATCCACCAGTAATTATAACCGGTGTTACACTTTGTCTCATCCTTATTCCATGTGTCTATCAGATACTTACCGTCATAATAATCACGGTAAAACTTCTTGTCTATCGTTGATAATATGTCGTTGGCTACGGCGTTAAAGTCAATGTAGACTCCTGACACGCCGGGAACGTATTGAGTTGCGTAATCCTCGCATTCAACCTGCGGCTCGTTGACGCGCAAGTCGAGACTCACCCAGTTAATGCCGTCGTCTGAGCCCAATAGCTCCCATACTGCGGGTCTGTTCTTACGAGATGCGAAAGCATCACCGCCCAGTGAGTATGAGGTCACTGACGTCGGTACGTCAAAGTCGTACTCTATCCATGCCTGCCACGCCTCCTCATCCATAACGCCGTTGTCAACGCGCTGTTTGGTGACACTCACTGCGTCGCCGTACCCGCCGTAGTGAACATCACCGTCGGAGGTGAGGAAACGGCCGTTGCCATCGACTGTAAGTCTTTGAGGCTCAGAGCTCAGTCCAAGAAACTGTATCTCGTTCAATTCGACACACTGAGCTCCGGAGGACAGTGCGAAGCTCACCTTGTACTGACTGTAACTCTTTGTGTTAGCGGTGCGTACAAGGGTGTTTGTGTAAGGATACGGGAACGATGCGGACAACTGTCTTCCTATCTGCGTCCAAGACTCGTCGTCAGTGTTACGACCATACACAGTGAGCTTTGACGGAGCCAACCCTAAGTCGCCGCCGGCCACCAAGTTAATGCCCCTCATTGCCACCGCATCCTTAAAAATGGCTTCGACGCTCGGATCGTTATCGCCTTTATACAGACGAGTCACTGTGTTGCAGTCATAGTCGCGCAACAAACCCGCGTCGCTGACAACCCCGTCGCTCACACGCAACTCCGCTTTGTCAAGCAGGTTGCTGTCAAGCATGATACGCTGACCGAAACCAAACAAAGGCGCCAACGCCATGGCAGCCAAACACAATCTATTCATTCTTAGTATCTTGCACATATTGTTTTTAACAAAGTATTATAACCGGGTGGACTTAATATTATTTATTTACCCATAGGGGATAATTAAGGACAGACAGTTTAAAACTGAAACTTTTTAGGGTGATTAAGTATGATTTACAAAGTTATAAAACTTTTTTGATTACTAATAAAAAAATTTTAAGACTAAATAATTTAGATTACCATTTCATTACACGGGGTGATTTTGTAGATGTCCGTTAATTTTATTACTTTTGCATATCAGCTTGAAAGATAAAGGCTTCATTAGACAGGTGGAACTTTAAAGCTAAAGCGTTCGACGATAGCGATATGAAACGACTTCGAGATATAATATCCGCTTTGCTGCCGTTGCTGGCGTTCGTGATGTCGGCGCCTGTTATTATGGCCGACAGCTCCGATGCCGGCATAATGGGGACGTACTCTTTTACGGCCTCGCGCAACGTGGTGGATGACATGTATGAAGAGTTGCTCCCGGCCAGCTTTATCTTCACTATAACGGGCAGCGAAGAGCAACCCGTCCTGAACGGTTTTTTCGACAGTTCGGCCTTAAGCCTGTCATACGACCCCGCGACAAGGTGTATTTCTCTCAAAGCCAACACGCTGCGTTTCGGTCGCGTGGGTGACTATACCTATCTGGGATTGGCCTCCAATCAAGGACAGTGGTTGGGTATGGGGGTGGCCAATACGACGTTCCCTTCATGGACAGTCAACGATGACGGAACAATAGCCATTCCAGACTTCACCGTTGTCGACTACTCGACATATAACCCGACGTCAAACCAACCTGCCACCGTCGTTGCCTCGTTCAGTGATGTGACCGCGGTTCCCGTCACTGAAGATGCCGACGCTCCCGACGATAACTCGTTTGCCGGGACATATACCTTCAAAGTCACGCAGACATGTTATCCCGTTGACGGTTTTAGCGAAGACGACTCGGTCACGGAGGATTATACCCTTACGTTCACAATCAACCGGTATAACCAGATATGGACGTTCGACGGATATACGCAGAACGACATGTATCTAAACACATTGCGTAACAAAGGATATGTTATGGGCGACACATTCATTATCGACATGGACAGCACCAACGGCACACTATGGGAAATAGATAAACCGACGGACACGCGCACCATAAACACCGCCCGACTGTTCGGAGGTACCGGCAACACATGGGATCAAGGACAAAGGGCTTTTACTGTCACGCGCAACTCCGACGGCAGCTTCACGTTGTCCCCCCTGTCGCTGTTTTTGAGATTCACCATAGAGGACGATATTCCGGGAGCCGCCATGCAGACATATCGCGACATTGTTTTGCTGAAGCGTTGGCAAAACCCCCGTTTCGTGTCGTCGGACGTTCAGGTCGTTTTACCCGACACACAACATGACAGCGTGCGGTATTTCAACCTTCAGGGTGTTGAGGTGACAAATCCCGGGCACGGAATCTTCATAAAGGTTCAGGGAGGACGCACCACGAAAGTGCGTTTTTGAAAGGTGCTAAACTGTTATTTGATGAGAGTCTTTTGGCCAGCGATGATGTAGAGACCAGGAGGCAGATTATCGATGGTGTCGTCCGAAGCGTTGCGACGGATTAGGACACCTTGCATGTTATAAATATCTCGAGGTCGGGTGATGTCGTTATCGGTGACGATGATATTGACGTCGGCAAAACCGGCACGCTCTTCGTCAGTGATGCCGAAATACTCGTCCATCTTCTTGAATCGATTTTCGTACCACTGTGCTATGAGGCTGACTTCTTTTTCGAGGTCGTCGACATACTTCTCGGAATATTTTTGTGTGTTCCAATAATCAATTGTGCGTTGCCAAGCGCCACTCTCGATAAAGAGCCGGCAGTTGTCGAAGAGACGTTGCTTGACAGAGTCGACAGCGAAAGCACCGAGGCTCCCCTCAATCCACCGTTGGCGGAGCAGGTTTTTGAACTCCTGTTGAGCCAAGCAAGCGCCGAACGGCAGAGGCGCGTTTTTGGCAACGTCGCTAACTGCCCAGGTTGTGTAATTACCGTCATATTTACTGCCGTCATATTCGCCACCCAGCGAAGTGTCGAGATCCCACGGAGTGACGACAAATCGGCGCTTGTCACCGTTCTTGGTCATGTTCTGAACCGAGAAGTATTTGTTCTTGTTACCCCAGTTGTCAACGATGGCGAGAGCCATGACATGTATGGTGTAATCGGCGAGGTTTTCGAGCCAGAAATGCTCCTTGACATATTCGTAGTTACTATAATTGCTGTTTTCGTACAGCTCGGTGAGGGGCGCCCATGCTTCGGGAGAGGCATAATCCTCGGGTTCGTGAAGCTCCCAGGCATCGTGCCATTTTGCGGTGTAGTCGATATAGTCGTTATAGAACCCCGGAGTGTTCTGGTCACAACCCTCGTCGTTGGTACCATGTTTGTAGAGAGCTCCGCGTATGGTGACGTTGCCGTTGTCGTCGACTTCGGGTTTCTTGAGGTCGAGGAGTTTGCGGTTTATCTTGTCTGTTAGACAGTATATGCCTTTATACTCGCCGTTGATGTACATTTCGACAAAGGCACCGACTGTACCGTTGCGACTTCCGAAATCTGTTTCGTAAGGCAGACGTGAGAACGAGTTCCAGATATCGAAAGCGACGCGGTTACGCATGTTGATGCGATCGATGGCCATGGCATCGAGAATGAACGAGGAGGCTTTACGAAGACCGAGCAGTTCGGTGTCGAGTTCTTCGTCGAGTTCGTCACGCAGCTTCATGTTGAGCGACGGTTTCATCGAATAATTCAGAGCTGTCGCACCGCGTGTGCGGAACAATGCGTTGGGAATATTCCACTCCGTCCCATCGACGGCTGTGAGAAGAAGCGTGCCGGGGATATAGTCGCTATTGTTGAGAGCGCCTGTGTATGTTATCCTCATTTGAGGGAGGGCTTTCTCAGAGGCGTTGGCACCGGTTGCGAAGCAGCAGACGAGAGCTGAAGCTAAAGCAACTTTTATGAGGGTGAAGAGATTTTTCATGTGGGTTGATTGGCCGTTAAAAGTAATTAATATACAAAGTTATGAAAAATTTTCGTAGTCAACAAAAAAAGGAATACGGCCGTGCCGCCGATGAGTGCTCACCGTCATGAATGTGGAATGCAAGGAGGAGACAGCTATGGTAAAACTTAGGGTTACCAGGTTGGTGGGACGGGAGGGAAGGGCTCGTTCGATTCCGGAGCCGCGTATGGGCCTATAGAAAGGTCGTTCATGACGTATAGGGCGATAGCGCGTGTCATGAGGATGTCGTCATGGAAACCGCGTCTGGCGGCATAGCTGCCGTTTGGCTGGCGGCAGTATGTTGCGAGTTCGTCGCATGCCATAGCGTCCCTTTCGATATAGGTGTTGTCGCGGACTGCGGCTATTAGCAAGTCGAGGGCTATGGTTTTTGAGTGCCGGTTGGCATGGAAGCCTATACCGGGCGAGGGTCTGACCCCTTTGAAGTCGCGCGGACGCACATAGGTGTAAGGATAGGTGTTATACACCCATTCGAGAACCGACGCCGACACCGACGACTCGTCGGCAGTCTCGAGACTGTTGCTTTCGATGACGAGTAACGCGTCGTTATAACGCCTTGCTATCTTTATTGCCTTGTCGGCCAGTAGGTCATGATCGATATGCCCTCTCCATTGCGCCACAACTTCGGGACGTGTATCCGCACTCATGACAGCTATCACCGACCAATCGGCGTTGCGGCTCCTTCCACCCACGTCGACCACCGCCACGTATTGTTTTCCCGGGGCGGGCTCGCGCCACATAGACAGACATCCGTTGGGAGTCTCGACGAAACGGTCGGCCGCCAGTTCGCCCTTACGGGACAGCATACATTGTGCACGCAACTCTTCGATATGGTCGTTTGCGAAAACGTTGGAGTCGGAGCAAACGAAAGCCTCGGCCGGTGTAGTGGGGAACTCGGCATGCATGAGTTCTGCCTTTGGATACTCCTGTGCCTTGTGCCTGTACCAGTTGATTTGTTCGAGAGAGCATCCCTCCCTGTGCCATAGGTCGAGTTCGTAGGATGACAATGACTTCCAGAATTCCTCGGCATTGACAACCGGGAGAGCGTAAAGGTCGTTCATGTACCACGGTATGAAAATCGCCTTTTTGTCGCTGAGCCCCTTTTCGGCGCGCAGCCATTCGGTGTGGAAGAAATTACCCACACCGTTGGCCGTCGACTCGATGACGACCACTGTTCCCGGTTCGAGCGACACCGAACTCGCGATAGCCCGTAATGTATCCTCGGGGTCGTGAGACTGCGATGCTTTCCAGTAAGCAACTTCCGACAGATGAGCCATAGCGATGTCTGCTCCGCGTATGGCATCCTGACACTCGGCCGAAGTGATAGCCACACGGCAGTCCGGCCCCTTGATGAAGCGGACGTTCTGGGCACCTTCGAAAGGCTTGAACTGCATTTTTTTGCCGTCCTCGGTAAGCTGCGTGGGATAGTTGTCGAGCAAAGTCGAGTACATCGCCCGTATGTTTCGGGCTGAGTCCTTGACGTGGGCGCATATTACAGAGTGCCAGTTCTCGTACAGGACGAGCTGCAGCCAAGCCATGTAGGCCAATACGAGAGTCGATGCACCCCACTGACGCGCTTTCAGAATGATGATACGTACGGGCAAGCCGTTGACACGCATTTGCTCCATTTGTTCGAGGACGTGCCTCTGGGCTCGGTTGAGAACGAAAGGAATGTTCTTTCCCGAGCGTTTGTCACGAATCACGACAGCGCGTGCCGCCCAATATTCGAAGTCGTGTTTGATGCGTTCCACATCAATTGGTCCTGAAGTGTCGGTGTTGTAAGCGGCCAGTCGTGCAAGACGCTCCTTACGGCGGTTATTCTCGGCAATAACGGCCGATATATCAGACTGTTGGATAAGCATGGATGGAAATATTTAAGAGCTAAGTGTTGGTTTGGCGATAAGAGTGTCAGGAGACACATTAGCTTCAATCTCGAGAGAGACGGCAGACGCCGGTCTTGCCGCCATAGGCATGACGATAGGTGCGGCGATACGACCGCAGACGGAATAAGAAGATATCGGAGCCATCCTTGTGCCGAGGAAAGCGCGGTTGACAGTCATCGACCCGTCGAAAGACGACGAGCTTATGTTCCATCCCACTGAAGCCAGCCGGAAAGGACGTGTCGACGAAGAGTCGGCATAGCGGAATGACATACTTACGGGAATGCCGTCCGGGGGTATGTGGCGGTGAGCGACGGCAATGTCGAGGATGCCGTCTTGCGTGTTGACAGCCAGATGAGAGCCCGACTCCACGATGGTGTCGAATGGCGTGAAAGACGACGAGGTGAAGAGTACGTTGCCGGATGCCGGGTCAAGATGATATACAGGCCAGCTTCCGTCGGAGTTTGCTGCCATCAACGAATGCGATGTGACATCGTAAGCCAGGGTGTCGACCTCGTCAGACAGGTTGGTTAAGACATCGACCTTAGCCGCGTCTATGCGATATATAAAGCCGTTTTGGCCGGCGAAGCAAGTGCGTCCTGACGGAGTGACGGCGATAGCTGACCGAGCAACGGCGCCGACCGATGCCATACGCCCCGAAGTGACCTTGTCGAGACCGGCGGCCACGTTGACCAGGTGCGCCTCGTTCCGTGTAAAGGCGTAGAAACGCGTTCGGCCATAGTCCCACGCCGCCGAAGCTGCACCCGCCGGCGTGATGGCCGTGATTTTGTCACCCAGGTTGGTGCATGTAGTGATTACCGAAGGGTGTTTTGCGTCGGCTACCGCCACCATACCCGAGAACGGCCGCGCCCTGGCTCTTGTAGGCAGGAGGGATGACGGGTCGTAAGACACGGAGGACGACGGCGGTCTGGGAGCGAGATCGTCGGCCAAACTAATGGCGCGTAATCCGGAAGAGTCGGGCGACAGCCATACCGTCCAGTGCTTAGCTGAGTCCGGGGCACGCGCCGGAAAGACGTCGAGCTGGATGCTTGTGGCGTCGGGATGAGGATAGACGATGAGAGCGTTGAGGCTCACCGGCACAGGTCCGGAGCCGTTAGTGAGGCGGCAACTGGACGAGCCATCGGAGAACATCACCCTTGTGACGGCACACCATCCCGGTGCATCATCGTCGCCTTCCGCCATATAATCGGCCGGAGAATAGCCGGGGAACAACAGAGCCGTTATGTTTGCGAAAGTCGCCGCTGAAGGTGAAGCCGCGGCAGACTTTGCGGTGAAAGTGTGTGGAGCGTTGAGCGAGTTGAGGACTACCTCACTGTCCGGCGCCGGGGTGAGAGTACCGGCGAAAGCCTGAACGAGCGTGTTGTGCTGGACGCGAAGCGACGGCATGGCGTATGAGTCGACGAGAACCGAGACACCATGTTCGAAGGGATTGGATACCATGCCAATACGTATCGGGCGTTTATCGAGACAAGCAAGTGTTTTGTTGATAAGAGATATGTTGTGGCCTTCGCTCTTGAGCGACAACGCGAAAGCGTTGCCCGGAAGAGACACCACCATTGCCATGTCGTATCGGTTTGTTGTGGCTACCGAGGCAACACCCATCAGCCCGTCGCTTTCCGTCACCCACGAGTGGAAGCAAGGTGATACCTCGACATAGAGCCGGGCGGCTCGCCTGACCCACACCTCCGATGCCATGGGGTCGATTTTGAGCCTTATACGAAATGAAGGTATCTCATAGACGGTTTCTTCGGTGGAATTGCGCACTTGCATTCTGAGAGAAATTTTACGATCAAGAGGCAATCCCTGCGGCGGCATGATGAGTATTTCGGGAGTGCGGTAAAGCAGTGTGCCGTCAGTATCGGTCACGACGGCGCGAGCCATCAGAGGCTGAAAGAAGACGCCTTGTTCGGCAGCATCGGCCTGCAAACGGCTGTACGCGTCGTTGACATGATAGAGAAGCCCTTCCCAGTCGCGGTCGGATGCTGTTTCGCCGTTGTTATAGTTACGGCTGAGAGCGTACTGAGGAATGGTGAGAAAAAGAGGCGACATTTGTTCGGCCGTCATGCTTATGGCGGGCCATTCGGGCTGACCGCCCGAGCCGGGAATGACATCGCCGTTATCGTCGCAATCGAGTGTTATATGACCGTCCGGCGACATAGCCACGATTGTGCGGTCGGACACAGCGACGGCAGCAGAGGCGTGTGACGAGTCGATGCGGATTTTTTCGCCTGTGTTCATGTCGACGGTTACTAAGCCGTCGGAGTCGTCGGCGAGTATTTTGTCGCCGGGGAGAGACTTTAGAAGAGCGAGAACTTCGGGAGCGACATAATGAGCGCTACCGATAGGGCAGAAGGCGTCGAGCTTGTCATTATAACAAAGGTTGTGGCCAAGGGCGGCTTGAAGTTTGGGATCCGGTTTTTTCATAAATAATTAAATATAAGATAAAAAGGTTATAAATACAATTAATTGGTTTTAAAATTGCTGCAAAGTTAAGAATAATATTTGAAATACGCAAATAAAAATGCAAAAAAATAAAAAAAACAGGGAGGAAGTGTCGGCCGCAAGCGACCGACCGCTAAGACAAAGCAGGCAGCTTCGCTGCCGTAGGTTTGAATAGGGCTTTGCTGCCGTTGGTTTGCTGCCGTTGGTTTTGATTTTGGGGATTTGGAGAAATATTATTATCTTTGTGTGGTAAGTAAGGTTAGTGCGGACGCACGAGCGGTGCGTCATTACCATGAAACCGTTTTATATAGGATATACCTTAATCAACCTAAATTTATACCTTATGAAGAAAACTTTTACTTTGTTAGTGTGCATAGCCACGAGTTTGGCTGCATTAGCGGATCGCCCAATCTTAGTAGGACACCGCGGCAGTCTTTACGGGGTAGAGAACTCTGTAGAGTCGTTCACCAACGGTGCCAAGATGGGTTATGATTACCTTGAGACCGATTTTAAGGTTACGAAGGACAAACAGTTTGTATGTTCGCATGACGATGACATCAGCCGGTTGAGTTCAGACGGATCGAGCGCATCGATAGCTAACAGCACCCTTGAAGAGTTGCAATCGCATCCTTTCCGACAGACCCGCAGCGGAGTTACCTACGAAGGGCGTCTGTGTTCGGGACAGGAGTATCTTGACGTGTGCAAGGAATACGGAGTACGCCCCCTGATAGAGCTCAAGTGGGCGACCGGTATCAACAGTAACGACTGTTCGAACATACCTTTGCTGATAAAGTTTATCGAAGACAACGGTTTCCGTGACAAATGTATCATACTGACCTCGATGAAGCCTTGTCTGGAGTACATACGTACGAACTATCCAGACATCGAGCTTCAGTTCCTTACCGGCCAGTACTGGGCGAACCATTTTGACTGGTGTGTAGACTGGGAGATAGACGCGGACATCGAAGCCGGTTATTTCGACAAGTCGACAGTTACCAAGTATCATGACAAAGGACTGAAAGTCAATATGTGGACGACCAACACCAACGACGGCTACAAGCAGTACGGCAACTGGGGTTGTGACTTCATCACCACCGACTACCTCGATCCGAAGTCTCTTCCGGAACTTGATCCGAGTGCTACCTTTCCCCCCAACACAGTAGACTATCCCAACAGTGACGGAGCAGTCAGCAGCCGTTACGAGACAGAGGTTGTCAACGAAGCATCGTCACCCTCGAACCTTGAGGGACGCACAGTTACGAAAGTGCTATTTGACGGTGGCGAATGGGTTGTGCTCAGTTTTGACGCTGCCGGCGCCAACCCCACTATTGACCGTATCGACCCTTTTACCGGCAAAGTTACCGGCAGCTATAACACAGCCGGCGTCGAGAACCTTGGAGACATCGCCATGACCGCCGACGGAGTCCTTATAGCATCGAACTGCACCGCTGTCACTCATATGGGTGTTGAAGGAGCAGTAGAGACCGGCACCTTTCGCCTTTACAAATGGGATAACGCCGGGAGTAATGCCGAAGAGTTTTTCAGCACGAACACAGCCGCCGACCTTGGCAACTGGAACAACTCGTTAGCAGGCAAACACATAGCCGTTTCGGGACGTTACAATGACCTGAAAGTATATGTCAGCACATGGAGCACCGCCGGCAACACCTCACGTCCGGCCGGTTTCCACTTCGAAAAAGGCACACTGACCGGCAAAGGTTATGACCTGTCGGGCAGCTGGGGAACAGATTACACGATGACGGTAACTCCGACCTCGCGCGACTGCTTCATAGTGAACAGCGCCAGCATGGCACCCGTAGAATATACCTTTATATGGGGAGACCGCGCCACACTGGAGGAGAACGGCGGTTTTCCGGCCGGGGTCATAGAAGATGACGCCGAAGGCATCTCGTTTCATCGCCGTGCATCGAAAGTTTACAGCGTGTTACCCGACACAGCAGGCGACGGCACAGGTTATACCGCAAAGGTATATGATGCCACAGACGGCATCGGCACAGTGACAGAGGTTACCGACTGGGTACATCCCGGAGTAGGTGGCGCAGAACCCGGATCGCAGTCAGTAGCACCCGGCTATACCGCGACAGCCATGTCTGACGGTGCTGACGGCAACATGTACGTGCACCTGTTTACCCAGAACGCCGGCCTGGCGTCGGTACGCCTCTTTGTTGCAGGCGAGAACGACGAAGTGCGCGAAGTGGACCTTGAACTGACCCGCGACTGGATATACTCGAACACCACCGACAACCATCCCGGCCATATAGACGGCACTAACGCCCAGCAGGGAACGGCGGTGAACGGTTATTTCTATATCAACAACTGCGACGAAAAGAAACTGCACATCTTCAACGAGAGCGGTTACCTTGGTTCGATACCCGGCGGAGCAGGCTGGGGTTGCGCGCGCGACGATGCCGGCAATATAGTGATACGTAACGACAAACAGACCGGCAACACACACTCGTTCCTGGTGTATGCAGCCGGCGCCACTCCCGACAACTATCAGGAGGCAGTTGCCTTTGATGCCGATGTCGTTTATGACGGCCAGACCAACTTTATCAACGCCGGTGGCGACCTTCTTAACGGCACGGGTCACATTTATCTGTACCCGAACGGCCAGACATCGGTGAATATCATCACCGTCACCAACGGAGCTGTCACCGCCAGCAAAGGATATGTAGACCTGGCAATAGCAGGTTCGACAGCAGGATATGTCATACCCGTCAACGATGACACAGAAAACTGGATATATCAGGTGCGTACTGTCGGAATGTATTTCTACAACGGCGGCATCAACAACGACCTTAGCACCACTCGCCCATCGACCGAACAGCCGGCTCGCAACTCGACAGGCGGCGGCGCTTACTTCAAGATGATGGGTAACACCATATTAGTTCACAACTCTGGAGCGAACTACAAAGGAGGTTTCACCGTGCGTAATCTTAGCGAAAACAAAGTGGTGGCCAACGTTCAGCCCATCGGCACCCTTGGTTACGAGACAGGCGGTAACTACTCGACCTTTAACTGGCTCGTCGCCGAGAAGGTTAGCGACGGACAGTATACACTGTATCAGTACTGCCCTTCAAACGGTATCGCCAAGTACACCCTTAAGGACCGTCTTAACGAGGTACGCGACATTACAGTAGCCGACAGCGAGGCCGCGTTCAATGTGTATGCCGACCACAACACCGTCAGTGTCAGCGGCATTGACGTCAACACCTTGCGCGTGTATAACATGGCCGGTGTCCTTGTAGCCACTTCGGACAGCGACAGCGCCGATATCAGCGCGTTGACTCCCGGTGTATATATCGTGACAGTGAACAATGCATCAAGTGCGAAATTTGTCAAGAAATAATAACCAGAATCAAAGACCAAACATTTATGAAGAAACAAATTATCATGACCGGGATGGCGTTGTTGACATTGCCGATGTTCGCCGCGGTCGAGAATGTGAGTTACGGGTCGTATGACGGACTGACCTGCACCAATCTTTACAATATCAGCCGCGCATATTCGCAGGATGAATTTTTAGCCACTCCCATGGCCGAATTCAACAATAAGACACGCTCGATGGTTGTTCGCGACGGGAAGCTATACATAGCCGAATCGCGCACGATGTCGGATGGTGACGAAAACAATGACTTTGGTCACCTTATAGTAGTAGACCGCAATACCGGCGTGGTGGAAGGTCGCGTCCAGCTGACAGTTAACGGCGAACCTCTTAAAGGCCTGTTGTGCGCCAACCAAATAGGTGTTGACGACTACGGTAATATATGGATTATGGGCCTTATAGGCAACAGCGAGACTACGCCTTTCCGCCTGTATCACGTGAAAGACGTTGTGAGCGGTGACACCGAACTTGTGGCTGAACTTTATCTGCCTGAAGATGAAATGGATGCTGTTGGCCGTCATGACTATTTCGACGTTGTCGGCGATGTCACCGGCGCTCAGGCAGGCACCGTTATCATGTCGCCTGTTGCTTCGGGTGACAACACTTATGTTGTGGGTTTTGAACGTGATCAAAACTCGGAAGACTGGAGCGGCCACATGGAAGGCTATTGCTGGTCTACGATGGGCGAGACATATCCGGCCGACCTGATATCATGGGACGGCGCTCCTATGGTGCGTATAGTACGAGACGAGGACAGCTCGGGTGAATTGTATTATATCGATGCTTTCGTGTCATATCCCACCTTGTATAACATCGAAGGCGGTATGCTTGATTCGTTCGTGAACGTACCCAGCGAGCTTCGTCCGCAGACCAACTCGAACGGCGTAAATGAGTTCTCGTTCGCCGGCAAGAACTTCATGGTGTACACCAACACCGATTACGACAAGGGCGTAGGCACACAGGTACGCGTTGTCGAACTGGGGCCCGATATGGCTTTCGAAGGCATGCAACTGGCGTGGGATCTTCCGAAAGGCGGTCTGGGAACCTTGACCGACACAGGTTCACGCATGATGGGTATTTGCCCCGATGTTGTTACCGATGCCAACGGCAAGCAGGCATGCTATCTGTCGCTGTATAAGTGTAACGGCGGCTTGGCCACCTATCTGCTGGCAGAACCCGGATTTGAGTCGGGAGTTGAAAGCATAGAGGCCGATACGACGACCGGTGCAACGGAATACTTTAATCTGCAGGGCGTACGCGTAGACAGCCCCGCGGCCGGTAGCGTAGTCATTGCCCGTCAGGGTAGCACCGTAACCAAAATGGTTGTAAAGTAAGAAGATAGCTCTTATATGACAGGGAGGCGCGGATGGTTTTCGCGCCTCTTGTCGTGTTTGGCAGTGTCGGACGCAAGCGGCCGACCGCTATGACAAAGCAGGGAGCTTTGCACTCGGAGATACGTATCATAATCAACGCCGAAGCGGCACGATTCCCATCGCGCCGCTTCAAACCAATTAACCAAT